>UQTJ01000043.1 GCA_900544075.1 uncultured Bacteroides sp. | reverse complement strand
GCAGCGCTCAGAGCATACGCTCAAACGGCATGAAATCTAAATCCGAAACTTGAGTATACTAATGCCAATGATTCGTTTTGGAAAATAACGTCTAATTGGATTAGAGTGGTATCAGAGGAAGATTTAAAAAAGGGTTTAGACTCCAAAATGTTCATAGATGAATACGCTACTCAGGGAGAGAATTTATTAGACTTGAATACAATAACAGAAGGAATCGCGTTGAGAACTGACGGTAGTTTTAACGTCAGTTCTTCATCATTCGTGTCAGCTTTAATACCTGTAAAAGAAAATACAAGATACTCTCAGAATTTCATGACAGGTGGAGCAATAGCAATTTGGCTAAATAATAAGAAAGAAATTATTTCAACTTTTACGGCAAGTGCAAGTATTTGGATTGATTCTCCAGAGGAAGCAGCATTTGTACAAATGACAGGAATTTTAGCTAAAAAAGAAGAAGCAATGTTTTGCGAAGGTAATAGTTTACCAAAAGCATATAAAAAATATAATCCTATTATAAGAACAGAAAAAATCGAAGGACATCAAATATTTGCGGATACCCAAATAATAAATGAATGGGATGTTGCAATTGGTTCAAGTGATTTTGTTAATATACCATTTAATGCCATAGCAGGTAATGAACTATCAATATCATGTGAATTAAAAGATGGCTTGACCTTACCCGAAAATGCAAAAACTTCGTTATTGATATACTATAAAGATGGAACAACGCAATCAGTACAATTTAATTTCAAAGATAACAGTAAAATAATTGCAAATAAAGAAACTGATTATTTGCGTATGGTGGTTGCAAATGCGACAGTTGGAGAAACATTCAAATTAATTATTGATATAAAATCAGTTGTAAATTCAAAGTTTGAAGAGATAGATAAAAGGTTTAATGATACAGACGATGGTTTAAAAAGTTTGGGATTTATATTGCCGAAACAGACTGTACTTAATAGTGTAATAGATACTACTAAAGAACATATATGGACATTAGAAATAAAAAAGGGGGATAGATTTAGAATTAGATGTAATGTTGATAGTGAAGCGGTAATTTCTGACGGTGTAGGAGCAACAATGGCAAAAACAACAGGCGGCAATCAAATTATATTGAGTAATAATCCTTACAATGAAGATATATTCATAACTGCTCCTATTGATGCCATAAATATAAGAGTTCTTTTTTCTGGCACATCGTTAAATTCTGACACATCGTTCGAGTCCATTATTGAATACTATGGTATTAGTGAAATGTATCAAGACGCAAGATTGTCACCTACGCCATTACTATTTAAAAAAATATTGTTATTTGCCGATTCTATTTCTGATATGACAAGTACAGAAGTTGGGATACCTTCAATTAAAAAATACCCATACTTTTTAGAGCAGATTTTTGGTTGTATTTTTAACAATCAAGCGAAATGGGGTACAGGTTATTTAGCTGATAATAGTAAAAATGACGGTACTTATTATCAGAGAATGACTAATGTTGTAGAAACTGATTTTGACTATGTAATAATCAGTAGTGGAGTTAATGATTATATAAATAGTACAGGAGATTATGTATTAGGAGAAATAGGTGAAGAGATATTCGATGAAAGCGACCCTAAAGCAACAACAAACAATCTTTGTGGCGCAATAGATGCTACATTTAAAAAAGCTATTGAAAAGTTCGGAAGTACATCTAAAATAGCAGTTATTACTCCATTGTATTGTTATACGACTGTGGCAGGTAAAGGTATTATTAACTGCATGGAAAAAAATAAAGCAGGTTTCAGTTTATACGATTTAGTAGAAAAAATCAAATACTATTGTCATAAGTATGGTATTCCATTTTTAGATTTGTTTGAAATCGCACCATTTTATGTAATGAATGATGAATTTAAGAAAAAATATACATTTAGGCAGTTTACTAACGATGGGGATGGGTTGCACCCAATAACAGAATGGCATAAAAACGTATATACATATATTGTAGCAAGATTTCTTGCAAATCTCTAATTGAAAAAACTGACTCAATAGGGAGCTTGGTTGATTTAGAATAAACTTAAATAAAAATAATATGACAACATTAATATTAATCTCGTTCATGACAATAGCCATATATACGGCTATCGTTTCAATTAAATCCGGAATACCGTATTCCATAAGTGAAACATATTATAGAATTAACCATAAAAAATGGTTTACATTCGTAATGCTGTTTACAACCATTACGTTATTACCTGTTGCATTAGAATACAGTCTTGAGAACAACCAGTTCCTAATCTTTTTGAGTGTTGCCGGAATGGCTATCGTTGGTTTATCACCAAATTTCATTTATGGAGAAAAATCCGAACAAATAGCTCATTATATCGGTTCTGGTATGTTGCTGATATTTTCTCAGTGTTGGGTAGGTTGTAATTTACCATGGGCATTAACCTGGTGGATTGTATATGTTATGTGGATAATTTTCAATTTTAACAAATCCAATCCGAAACAGAGCTTTTATGATAGACTAGTCAGTACAAAACCGGTTTTCTATGCTGAGATAATTGTGATGATAACGGTTTATGCAACAGTCTTAAGAGAGTATCTTTTCTATGTATCGTGATATTAAAAAAACAATCTACTTAAATTGGTATTTAGAAAAAGAAATGGGAGGTTATCACCTCCCATTATCTTAAAATAAATCTTTTAGATTATTTGCAATAATATCAGCAAATTCTAAAATAATACCAATCAGCTCTACTAAGAGTCTAATCAGTTTAAAAATAAATTTATTCATATACTTGTTTTTTTTAATTAAATTATAAAATATTTTAATTCTTCATATTCAGCTTATTAGGCTGAATATGATTTGTTTTTATATGCCAAAGATATTATGAACTATTTACATTGCAGGTAAATAATGTAATAACGCCATCAATATTTAATGACTTATTCTATACTGCTTTGTTTAATAATAGTGTAGCTATATATATAAAGGTTTTTAGGTATATGATTTTTTTTAATCATGGTATATCTATTTACAGTATATGTACATTTAAAATGGTCAAGTAAACTAAAATCTAATTTGAATATTGAAGCTATAACATAAGTTTGGGCTTTGTCTTTTTACAACACTATTCCTGCTTAATACATTTGAATATCAAACTATATTAAGTATGAATAGTGTTTTTAATTTATTTGGATGGCTGAAGGTTAGTAACCGTCCAAAACATTTAAAGGCAGGTATCGTGATATTTGTTTTATGGATTATTTGCACATTGATTCTTACGAGTATGACGATGCTACAATCTGCATTTACCGGATTGGTTTGTGTGTTCGTTGCCATGTGTTCTGTTGAATACATACAAAAGACATCAGGTAGCAAATGGGATTGGCTTGATGTTCTTGCCGGTATTCTTGTTCCAGGCATTCTAACTCTTTTACTCTGGATATGGACTTTATTAAACCTATAATTGAGATTATTAGCGGTATTGTTTCTTCGATACTGCTACCACTTATAAGTATTTTCTTATTCTATGATTCTCGTAAACGTAAGGAAGAAGCGACTGCAAGTAAAGAAGAAGCACAAGCTCGTAAAGAAGAACTTGCAGCAAGGAAAGTGGAAACAGACAACATAACTTCTTATGCTGCAGAATGGAAAGAACTTTACGAGAAGAAAGAAAAAAAAGTTATTGACCTCGATGCTAAGATTGACCAGCTTTATCTGGAGAAGAATGAAGACAGAAAACAAATTCGTGAGCTGATGGAGAAAAACACTGCATTGGAGATTGAGAAACTTAAACTGGAATATCAGAAATGCTTACGAGATGACTGTGGTAAAAGATTACCACCACGCACAAACCAAATTCTTGTTAATGATAAACAATAAAACAATCAGATTATGACAAAACTACCAAGAGGATTACGAAATAACAATCCGGGTAACATCAGAAACAGCCAGCGTACAGACTGGCAAGGTGAAGTAGATGAATCGGCTAAGAATGACAATTCATTCGAAGAGTTTGAAACGATTGCTTATGGTTACAGAGCTTTAATCAAGCTGCTGCAGAACTACCGTAAAATTCATGGTTGCCAGACGATAGCGGATTTTATAAATCGTTGGGCACCGGAAACAGAAAACAACACATCTGGTTACATCAAAAGAGTATGTACAGAGATGCAGGTTCCTTCAACCTTTGTTCCGGATATTGATGATAAGAATACTATGTGCGCTTTTGCAGCTGCTATTTCACAAGTCGAAAATGGTGTTCCGGCTGTAATGGCAGATGTCGAATCAGGTTGGCAATTATTATGAGAGCTTTCATTTATATATTCTTGATGTTTATTGGTTGTTCGGTGTTTCTCGGTTGCAAGACCGGGAAGCACCTTACATCAACAGACAGTCATACGCAGATCATCGTGCATGACAAGTTGATTACTGTGTTCAGACCTTCAGACTCAGCATCAATAAGAGCATTGTTCGAGTGTGATTCAAATGGTAAGGTATTACTGTCATGGTTCGATATGGCTCAGTCTGAAAATGCAAAACTTAAATTCCAGTTGGATTCAATGGGTAATCTTCTTGCTGACTTCAAAGTTCATTCAGATACAGTATATATTCAAGGCAAAGACAGTACGATTATTAAAGCTGAAGTTAAATATATTGAAGTTGAACGCAAAAGAAATGCCTGGGAGAGGTTTTGTATAGGTTTCACTATAATTGTGTTACTCTCAATTTTAGCTTTTGTCATCCTAAAATTACGTTCAATAATTAAATTCTAAGATATGGCTATTAACGAAACGGCTACCGTCGAGGTTAAGGTAAATGGTGAAGAAGCCAAACAGGAGCTTAAAAGTCTTGAAAGCATTGCTTCAGGACTAAAGAAAGAGCTGGCCGAAGCCTACAATGCTGGTGATAAATCCAAAATTAAGCAGGTGACTTCCGAACTTCGTAAAACTGAAGCTCAGATAAAGACACTCAAAAAAGATACTACAGCCTTGACCGAGGTTATGAATAATCTCGACAAGGCGACACCTAAAGAACTTCGTGCTACACTGACAGCTATCAATAAGCAGCTGAACAGTGGATACATAAAGAGAGGTTCTGCAGAGTGGAAGATGTACCAGCAGCAAGCCAAACTTGTTACTGCTGAACTCCAGAAAATCAAGATGGAAACCATGGAAACTACTTCATGGCTTGAACGCATGAACAATGGTATCACCAAATGGGGCGGTATGATTGCGACTGGTGCTGCAGCATTGACCGGTGTGTCGTTTACGATTAATAAGTTACGCAGTAACCGTGATGATAAAGAAGAAGCCCAGGCAGAACTGAAAGCTCTTACCGGTCTTGATGACGATTCTATCCAATGGCTGACACGCCAAGCAGAGATTCTTTCTACTTCGATGGAAGAGTCAGGCCTTCGTATTCGTCAGTCATCTGACGAAATCCTTCAGGCTTATATGCTTATTGGTTCAAAGAAGCCGGAACTTCTTGGTAACAAAGAAGCTCTTAATGCAGTAACGGTTGAAGCCATGCGATTGGCTGCAGCTGCAAAAATTGACCTGAAGGATGCTGTTACAGCAACTACCATTTCACTGAATATGTATGGTGAGTCTGCTGATCAGGCGGCTAAGTACGTGAATGTCCTTGCTGCAGGCTCAAAAGAGGGTGCGGCTGATGTTTCTGCACAGGCGGCCACAATCAAGAATGCAGGTGTAGCTGCAGCTTCAGCTGGAGTCAGCATCGAACAGCTTCAGGGTACCATTCAGACTCTTGCCGAAAAAGGTGTGGAAGCGGAAGTAGCTGGTACTGCTTTGAGAAAATTCTTCCTGGTATTACAAACAGGTCCTGATGAAACAAATCCTAAAGTTGTCGGGCTCCAGACTGCACTCGAGAACTTGAATAAAAAAGGCATGACTGCAGGTGACATACAGAAAATGTTCGGTGAAGAAGCCTATACTGCAGCATCCATTTTGATACAAAATGTTGATGCTGTAGATAGATATACTCAGGCTGTTACAAATACTAACATCGCAGTAGAACAGGCTGCTATTAACTCTGATACAAACCGAGCAAAACTCGAACAGCATAAAAATGCTATTAAAGAAGCAGGTATAGAACTGGCAGAAAGATTGAATCCTTCAATAATGACATTGAGTAGTCTTACAACAAAGATTATTACAGTATTACCTTCTCTTATTGATTGGTTTATCAAATATAAGGATCTTATTATTCTTATAGTTGGTAGTTTAGGTACATATACAGCAGGACTTAAATTGGCAACATTATGGGAAGAAAGACTTAAAGTAGCTAAATCTGCGAGTGTTGTAGTAGATAAAGCTAAAGTCCTTTGGACTAAGGCTGTAACTTCAGCTTCATATTTGCAAGCTGCTGCTATGTTTTTGCTCACTTCGAGAATGTCAAACCTTAACACTTCAATAAAGCTTTCGATAGCAGCCTTAAAGTTGTTTTTTTCTACTTTAAAACTGAATCCGTTTGCTGCTATATTAACGGCAGTCACAGCTTTGGGTTTTGGCATATATAAATTGGTGACATATACGAGTGATGCTGATAAGGCTTTTAAAGATTTCTCAAGAAATAATACACAGCAGCAAACTGAACTTTATAAACTTTACGATGCAATCAGAAATACAAACGAAGGAAGTCAGCGTAGAGTTGAACTTATAAAGGAATTTAATGATAAATACGGTAGTTATTTAGGAAATTTGTTATCTGAAAAGGCTTCAGTTCTTGATGTTGCAAAAGCATATAAAGAGGTTTCTGTTGCGATACAAAATAAGTTGGCTTTAGAAGAAATTGAAAAGAAAAAATCAGAAATAACTAATGAATCTCTTGAGGATAGAGCTGATGCTATGTCTGAGTTTCAAAGTGTATTATCTCGTAAACTGACATCATCAACAACTGATAATATTAGGAATGTAATTATAGGATATGTAGATAATATGGTCAAAAAGGGTTATACAGAGAAACAGATAACTAATGCTATATCAAATTCTTTGTATAAGAAATATGGGAAATCACTTGAACTATATGACTTATCTGACGCGAAAGAAGCTATTAGAGATTATGTGGCTATTGTAAAAGATGATTATGAACGTATCTCTGAAATAGAAAATAAATTTGGGGCTTTGATAGTAAAAACCAAAGAGAATAAAAAGGCATTAAATGAATTGCCTGAAGTTGTTATTACGCCAAATAAAAATGTTAAGACCAACACTGTTATTACTGAAACCTCAAAAGACAAACCTTCTGCTGTTGAAATTGCAACCAAAGCAGAAACCGAAAGATATTATGAAGAGTTATCCCAGCTCAAAAAGTCATATCTCAATTCAGATACAATGACTGAAAAAGATTACCAGGCATTGTCTGAAGACCTCGAGCGTCAGCATCTCGAGAAGATGCTTGAGATTGTTGGGCTGGAGCCTGAGAAACGAAGACAGATTCAGGATAAGCTGCTCGAGATGCAGATTCAATATAAAGAACAGTGTAAGCAACTTGATGAACAGGAGAAGGAAGAGAACTCAGAACTTGCCTTCACAAAGCTTGAGAAAGAAGCACAACTCAAGCTTGATGCTGCAGCGCAAAATCATTATGCTGGTCTGTCATCAGAGAGAGAGTATCATCAGCAGCTGCTCAATATTCAAAATGAATATTATAATCAGGTGCTTTCTTCTACAGAGATATCTGAAGAAAAGAAAGCTGAAATAATGGATAGAATCCAGAGAGATAGTCTTGAAAAATCACGTAGAAATTATGAGGAGAATCAAGCTAAGATAAGAGAACAGCTTTCATTCGCACAAGGCATAGGACAACAGTTTGGTGAAGCATTTGCTGAAATGCTGACTGATTCTGAAACATCACTGGGTGACTTCATGAAAGCTACATTAGGTATAATCCTTGACAGCTTACAGAAAATGATGATTGCGTATATAGCAGAAACTCAAATGAAAAATATTGCGACTCTCGGATTTTTAGGTTTAGCAAAAGCTGCCGCAGAAATAGCATTGATAACAGCAGCATTCCAAACAGCGAAGGCTGTTATCAACGGATTCGAGGATGGCGGTTATACCGGTTACGGCAAGCACGATGAACCTAAAGGTATCGTACATGCCGGAGAGTTCGTTGCCAACCGCTATGCAGTCAGCAACCCTTCTGTTCGCCCGGTACTTGACTTGATTGACCGCGCACAAAAGAATAACACCATTGGCAGCTTGACTGCCAAAGATGTTTCGGCAGTTCTTTCCGGTGTCAGCTCGACAACAAACAATACCTATTACCAGCAGGCTGCACCTGCAGATAACGGTATATCTGCTGTCATGCTCGAGGCTGTAAAAGTTATGGGTGCGCTCAACAAGCGATTAAACGAACCGATATATACTTATACTAAAGCGACAGGCAAAATGGGTATCAACGAAGCCCAGGATCTTGTAACTAAAATGAAGAATAACGCATCAAGGAGAATAAGATTATGACACGATTATTCATAGATGGCCAGGAAGTAGTTCTTCCGGAACAGTTCGAGCTCGAACTTATTACGGAGAATCCTTATTTCACTCGTACGGGTGAATATACTTACGATATTGACATTGATTTGAAAGTTCCTCAGAACAGGCGGATATATAAGAATATACAGCGTTCTGATGTTACTACTAAGATAAATAACCGTAAGGCTGTTATTGCTGCAGGTGCGTATGAACTGATTACAGGGATAGAAGTAGTGTTATCAATAGATGATGATACGGCAAAAATTCAAATTGTTGCCGGTAATTCACAGCTGAATTACGATGGCAATCAAAAGATAAGGGATATCGTTTTAGACAGTGTCAATTATGATAAAACAATGGCAGCCAATTCACTATTAGGTACATTTAGTAATTATAATGCTGTTTACACTCCAGTTGTCCGTCACGATAACTATTCTATAAGTACAGACGTGAATCGTGTTGAAATGAGAGGAGAAGCACAACCGGACTTTGCAGAGGGTTCAAAATTAATTCCGCAATATTATCTTTTATACATTGTAGAGAACTTGTTATCTAAATTAGGATTGACCAAAAGTTTAAACGAACTTGAGAACAACGAGTTATGGCAACGGGTTTTTATTGTGAATTCAAGAGAGAACTTACAGGCACAAGAGGTTCTTCCTGACTGGACTGTGAATGAGTTTATCGAGCAAATAGAATTGTTTATGAACTGTATAATTGAGGTTGATAAGAGAACTGCCAATTATTCGATATATGATATAAACAATTACTTTAAAAATACTGATGATATATATATTGATGAAGTTGTTGATTCCTTAGAGAAAACATACGATACGGATACTAATTATTCATTCACTTATAAATATGTATCTTATGATCTACCAAGTGCAGAAGCCTATAACTATTTAAAACTCAAAGATGGTATAAGGGAATCTGTTGAAGATTACTACATACCTTCAAGTGAAGATATGGATGGTGAAGAATTAGAAGAATTATATAAGCAACGCTATCTTGTATATTCTTATATGTATGGTATAGACCTTGTTGTTGTAAAAATCCAGAATCCTAATACTGGGAGTTTATTTAATTCTTTTAGGATAGTTGATAGATTTAAGGATGTTGGTGATAAGGATAGCGATAATCAAACATCGTTTTCAATAGTACCAGCTGATAGTGGTATTGTTTATGTCTGGGATTATGATAGTGGTAGTAGATACCAATGTTCGGCCGTCAAACAAGTTACTTCATACGATACTACAGACAAAGACATTACTTTGATTGATTTGATTAATGGAAATGTTGAAACAAAGAATGTTATTCCTGAAAGACTGTATGTAGCAATATATTATGGCTTGCAAAAGGTAAAGACTTACGATACGTATGGTAACGTAATTGAATCTGCAAAGGGTTATCCTAATTCTTCTCCGGACAATTATTTCATTAATGAGTATAGTGATTATTTTGTTGGTATAATTAATAAGCTACCTGATTATACGTTATCCCTACATGGTAATAATGGTTTGTTTAAAAGAATATATGAAAACAAACGTAATATAGACACATCTGTAGAATATAAATTCAAGTTTATCACCAACAAGATATATGAACTTAATAGGATTTTTGTAATAAAAAACAAGAGATACTATTGCAAAGAAATACGCTATAAAATCACTCCTGAAGGTATGGATAAAATAGCAGAGGGTGTGTTTTATTTGGCAGAATAATTTTCATTCATTTTGATTTATTTTATTTGTGGTACCCCGTTGGGAAACGCAGTACCACATTTTTTCAGAACTCGCCTTCGAAATGCTTTGTTTCTTCATGAACAGTCATGTTGGTACCTTTGAGATATTTATTTGTAGTAGAAACATCAGCATGGCGAGCCTGATCACGCGCGATGACGATACCTTCAGCATTTGCCAAATCACGTATTCCGGAATCTTTCAGCGAATAGAATTGGTAAGAGTCTGGGAATTTCAGTTTCTCACGCACCTTGTTAAAGTAATTCCTGTAAACCTTTGTGGTAACTTTTTCCTTTGATGGCTTGAATCCTTTCCCGAACAGATAATAATCACCCGGATTTTTAAAAATTTCAAGGTCAAGCATCGTTTTAATGAGCTTGTCATTAAGACCTACCATTCCATCCTTGCGGTTCTTACTTATGCTCGAGGCGATGAAGACCTTCTGTTCCTTCAGATAGATATCAGAAAGTTTTATGTTGGTTATTTCGTCAGGTCGTATGAAGGTATAATATGCGAACTGGCATAAGAACAGGAAGTATGGGTTCTCTTTCTTGAGATATTTCTTTAGTTTCTGTATATCTGCAGACGATAGGGCAGAGCGTTTCTTCTCATCTTCCTGCAGCATACGGATATTCTCAACCGGATTCTTGACCAGGTACTGCTTTTCCATCATCCAGTTGCAGACTGATGATAGCCATGTACGATAGTTATTCCGTGTCCTGGCTGATGAATCACGGTCTAACAGCACATAGTCAAGAAAATCGGAGATGAAAGATTGGTCTATCTGGTAGGCATAGACTATTGCCGGAATACGTTTAGATGTGTATTCCTCGAATACCCTCAGACGTTTCTCATAATCCTTGATAGTGTTCTCTTTTATTGTTCCTGCAGCATACAGTTTTTCTAGATATATATGATACCTACGCATAATATCTATATACGGTGTGTACTGTCTGGAGTTCTCGACATCAGCCCACGGGTTCCAGCCGGAGCGGAGCTTTATATTGAGGTTAGTGATGATTTCGTTTGCACGGCGACGACGGTCGGTAACCTTAGGAATTCCATCGAGCATATACTTCTTTCTTTTCATTTTTTGCTCGACAGGATCGTATGACTTGAAGTCAATATACCATGTTTTACCAGTGTGAAGTTTTGGTTCAGTGTACGAAATAATGCTAAAAATCGATGCGCTTTTCTTTCTTGATGAAAACATTTTTTTATTACGTTTTTCGAGTTCGAAAGCGTAATACGGTTTGACATTCAGAAAATTTGTGTCCGACATTTGTCCGACCTCTAAAACAGCAAAAGCCGCAACTTATTGAGTTACAGCTTTTTACTTCTGCACGGGAAGAGAGGCTCGAACTCCCGACACTCGGTTTTGGAGACCGATGCTCTACCAACTGAGCTATTCCCGTGTTTGCGAATGCAAAGGTAGTACTTTTTTTTATATTTACAAGGCTTTTATGAAATAAATATCGGTTTTATTCAATACAAAATATTTAAATCTCTGAAAGCCTGAGCATATAGTTCTGATTTTTTTTCCAACTTTAGAGGGTATGCCCTACTTGACGAAGGCATTCTGTAGAGAAAAAGCGTTCTGTCCTGAAATGATATTTCTGTTTTATCCCCAATGGCCGGTTGTTTTACTGAGAAATATTCACACAATACATCTGTAGCCTTCTGCCCTGTAGTGATTATCGCCTTACAGTCAGGTATCTGCTTTAACAGTAATTCTATGTTAGTGGATTCAACTACTTCAAGGAATTTATCAGATGCATTATCCTGCAGTCTGATTACAGCAGATGCCGTATCATACAGTGCTATGCCTTTCTGCGTAAGAAAAGTTTCAAGTTTGGCTTTATCAAACGCTTTCTTGCTGTCAGTAAGGAAATACTCTTTATCATTGAAAAAAATATATCCGAATATTCTCCACATATCGTTCTGCAAGTTTGGATAAAAGAAATCCATACTCCATCTTTTTCGCTGCGGAGGAAAGCTTCCTAACATTAAAAGCGAGGCATTACAAGGTAGAAATGGTTCTAAAGGATGTTGTTCTATATCTTTAATATTATTCATAATGGAACATACAAAATAAAGGCGGGATTGATATATAATATACCAACTCCGCCATTAAAATAGGTTTATACTGTTCAGGCTTTTGGTTTTGGCTCCTTTTTAGCCAAGAGAACGATATTATAGACATAATCGTTCATCCATTCCTGTGAATATCCCAAAGCGTGCTTATACTGACGGATATTATTGCAGGTTTTACGCACTCCGTCGTCTTTCCAGTCTGTCTTTGTCAGGATATCGTTTATAGCCTTTTCTGTCATATTGCGAAGCATCTTTTTCAGAAGGCTTGGCATACGGAATTTCCACTGCATCAGATTTCCGATAACCATCATAAGATCCTGACTGAATCCCTGGAACATAAACAGATATGATTTTATATCATTTACATTCTTACAGTTTTTCTTTATAGAAGCATCTATTTCCTTGAAGAAACTGTCATTCAATCCGTAAATGTCAACAAGCATTTTCTTACAGCGTGATTTTTCTGCTATTCCTAATTTATTGTTTTGTGTAGGAACTTTGAGTGTACGTTTAAAGACAGCCAAATCAGGCAAAAAATTGATATTGCTTATACCCATTTGTGAAGCCATTACAGCCTGATAGTAAACACGTATAAGGCTCATAAAGTCTTCCATTCCGCCTACTCTGACAGGCTCCTCAGCATTTTCAGCATTTTTCTTTCCGAATAGTTTTGAAAATATACTCATGTTTGAAATATTATTTATTCTTTATGGGTGCAAATATACTAAAATATATTGATTGAAATTTATATTTGTATATAATAAAATGTTACCAACAACTTATCTCATTCTCTATATCCTTCATCTTTTCTTTTGTGAAGACAGGACTTTCTATTCCTTTTTTCTTCTGCATCAGATAGTCATCAAGAAGTATGAATGCATATTTTCCAAGCATTATTATCGCTATAAGATTACATATAGCCATCAGTGCCATGGTTACGTCTGCAAGACTCCAGACAAGTTTCAGGCTTGCCATTGAACCGAAAAGGACCATCCATCCTACCAATATCCGATAGATTATTATCACATTCCGGTTTTTGGTTATAAAACGAAGATTGGCTTCTCCATAGTAATAATTGCCGAGAATACTGCTATATGCAAAGAACAATATTGCCACTGCAATGTAAGTACTGCCTATATTTCCTATCTGACTGTTTAATGCAGCCTGAGTAAGCTGTATTCCGTCCAGTCCACCATCAAGTCCTTCACCACTGAAAAGTATTATGAAGGCTGTACAGGTACATATCAATAATGTATCTGTAAATACTCCCAACGCCTGAATGAAACCTTGTTTTGCAGGATGTGTAACATGCGCTGTAGCAGCTGCGTTAGGGGCAGAACCCATACCTGCCTCATTGCTGAACAGACCTCGCTTTATTCCCTGCATAAGAGCTGCACCAACACCTCCACCTATAGCCTGTTCCACTCCGAAAGCATTCTTCAATATCAAAGAGATTACATCAGGCAAATGTGTGAGATTGCTGAAAACAATATATAATGCCAGTACTATATAGCCCAATGCCATAACCGGCACAAGAATGCTGCTTACATTTGCTATCCAATGTACTCCGCCGAATATGATAACTATAGTAAGAACAGTTATTCCGACACCCATATATACGGGAGGAATATTAAAAGCACTGTCGAATGCGGCACAAATAGTATTGCTCTGAACGGAATTGAATGCAAAACCAAATGTAACAGTTATCAGTACCGCAAAGATTATACCCATCCATCTCTTTTTCAGTCCTTTTTCCATATAATAAGCCGGACCTCCAATATAGGAATGTTTACTTCTTATCTTGAACAACTGGGCAAGCGTGGACTCAACAAACGCACTGCTCGCCCCTAAAAGAGCTATTACCCACATCCAGAATATCGCACCAGGACCGCCGACGGTTATTGCCGTGGCTACTCCTGCCAGGTTACCTGTACCTACGCGGCTGGCCAAGGAAATGGTAAAGGCCTGAAACGAAGATATGTGCTTTTCATGCCCGTCAATCTTTGCAGTTGAATCTCCAAGCAGCCTGACCATCTCTCCTATCATCCTGAACTGCACAAATCTGGTTTTGAAACTGAACCACAGTGCACAGCCCAATAACATGGCTACCAGCACATACGTCCACAAAATATAATTAGCCTGATTTATAAACTCCGTAATAAAATCCATTATCAATAAATATGCCTGTAATATGTTATAACCGTTATAATGATATATCTTCTTTTAATCTGAAATAAAAAGTATGTTCCCTGAAAATCTGTTCCACTAAATTGAACCTGATAAAATCTGCCAAAAGGCGGCTTGTCGTTATTCTGGGAATGTTTGACAACTTGCTGCACCTGTTCAATGTCAGTTCGCCATATTTGTCGAGTATATCCAGCAAGTGTTTTTCCCGCTCCGAGTATGTCACCACGACTTTTTCTTCCTGCTTGTTATGCTTCCACATATTCAGGCAAACCGTATCGGCCAGAATGTTTTCATCATTTATTCTAACGTATGCCCATGCCTTATTGTTCACATCAACCGCACAAACAGGCTTGTTCTCACTCTCTTCTATAGTTACTTCGAGAACATCCTTTCCCTGAACCCTATATATTTTGTTGGAAATACTAACTTCCGGAATACAATACATTTTAGCTGCAGCCTCTATCATGTATATTTCCTCTTCAGAGCGTACCCCGGCTATTTTGCCATTATCCTTTACTCCGACCAAAAGCCTTCCGCCTCCCGTATTGGAGAAGGCAGATATACTTTTGGCTATCTTTCTTGCATCCGAAATAGCGAATTTAAAATCCTGATGGACGTGTTCTCCCTCGTCTATCAGTTTTTGGATATAGTATTCGTCAGATGGAAGCATTATGTGTCTATTTTGTGTTTGTGTTTATATAAATAAGTAATGTTTTAATATTCGCAAGATTTGTGAGTCATAATGTCAAGAACCACCTTGTCTGTTTCGTTCATTCCCACAGAGCCTATTCTTGTAAGATTTCTGATACTCAAATCCACATTATCCTCTATAATACCTTCTACCGACGTAACGCATTTTTGCTCCATTGCCATTATTGCAGAGAAAACTGCTGTCGATACCCCACTTGTCACCTTTAAGGCACAGCTTGGTTTCGCACCGTCACAAATCATTCCCGTCAGGTTTGCAATCATATTCTGCACAGCATATACAACATTCTGATACGTTCCTCCCATCAGGTAAGTTATACCGCAGCTGCCTCCGGTAGCAGCAACGACACATCCGCACAGTGCAGACAGACGGCCAAGGCTTTGCTTGATATAAATCACTGTGAGATGGCTTAAGGTAAGTGCGCGAATGAGTTCTTCTTCCGACTTGTTATTGTCTTCTGCATAGACCACTACAGGAAGAGTTGCCGCTATACCCTGATTTCCACTTCCGGAATTACTCATGACAGGTATCATAGCACCGGCCATACGCGCATCACAGGCAGCTGACGTATAAGAGAGTATATGGGTGAATGTGTTATTGCCCATAATATCTTTCTCGTTTTTAGCTCCCATCAGTGTTTTGCCCAATTCATGACCGTAATGCCCATTAAGAGAGCGTTCTGCAGCCGACTTATTCAATCGCTTCGATTCGAGTATAAATGATATTTCTTCCAAAGGAGATGTTGTGGCAAAGTCGTAAACTTTCTGTAAGTTAAGCTCAAGTTCTTCTTCCTGAACATCACCCTCTTCAGATGCCTTTTCATTCAATACGATATCATTGTTGCGACTGATATATACAAAGTGTGTATGTCCACCGCTAATTATAGACGTAGCCTCATCATTTCCAGCCGAACATTTCACCTCTATGTATAGTTTTTCTTCTATACCATATTTCAGGCTAATATCTATAGCCTGTGAGTCTATCATTCTTTTACCTTCTTCGACTGACTCCGGTGTCAAATCTTTCAATACCTCAAGCTGGTACTCTGATTTTCCCACAATCGCTCCCAAAGCTATTGCGATGGGCAAACCTATCATACCCGTGCCGGGAATTCCCACTCCCATAGCATTCTTAAGTATATTTGCACTAAGGAGTACTGAAATCTTTTCCGGTCTTGTTCCCAATATTTCAGTAGCTTTAGCCACACAAAGAGATACCGCTATAGGCTCTGTACATCCTATAGCCGGTACTACTTCTCTTTTAATAAGGGCAATGATTTGCTCTCTCTCTGATTTCGAAATCATTTTTTTACTGTCTTTATTTTTTGTAGTTCTTCAATCCTGTTTCCAGAAAATCTATATACAATTTAATATCTTCATCATAAGAGTATGATTTATTGAGCGGCATACCCTCATTGTCTACCAATACATAGAAAGGCTGTGCATTTGCCCCGAACTTAGAGCGTTGCAGATAACTCCATTTGTCACCTACAGTGCGCAAGGTGCGTTCCTTTCCGTTTTCAGTAACCTTGATAGGTTCAGCCAGTTTTGTCTTATCGTCAACGTAGAGAGTTATCAATACATAATCCTCTGTCAGCAGTTTGCTTACATTCTGGTCTGTCCATACAGCAAGTTCCATCTTTCGGCAGTTCACACATCCGTATCCTGTAAAGTCAAGCATAACAGGCTTGTTGTTCGCGCGTGCATATTCCATACCTGCCTCATAATCAGTAAACTTGGCATGTACCTCGTTCTTGTATAAGTTAAAATCCTGAGTCTGCATTGGCGGTGCAAAAGCACTTACGGCCTTAAGAGGCGCTCCCCAAAGACCCGGAACCATATATACAGCAAATGACAATGATATCAATGCCAGGAAAAATCTTGGCACACTAACCTTCTGCCCATCATCATCATGAGGGAATTTGATTTTACCCAAAAGATACATTCCAAGAAGTGCAAATATGACTATCCACAATGCAAGGAAAGTCTCACGGTCAAGTATTCTCCAGCCATAAGCAAGATCGGCCACAGAAAGGAATTTCAAGGCAAAAGCAAGCTCAAGGAAACCTAATGTGACTTTTATCACATTCATCCATCCACCTGATTTCGGCATAGATTTCAGCCATGACGGGAAAAGGGCAAAAAGTGTGAATGGCAAAGCCAGTGCAATGGCAAAGCCCAACATTCCTATGGCAGGTGCGACAACACTGCCTGTAGTAGATACTTCCACCAACAGGAAACCTATAATAGGACCGGTGCACGAGAATGACACAAGCGAAAGTGTAAACGCCATCAGGAAAATACTCAAAAGTCCGGTAGTCTGTTCAGCCTTGCTGTCTACAGCGTTACTCCACTTTGAAGGAAGTGTAATCTCGAATGCCCCGAAGAACGATGCTGCAAAAACAAGAAGCATCAGACAGAACAGGATATTGAACACAGCGTTTGTAGACAACGCATTAAGAGCGCTTGCTCCAAAAACAAGTGTAATGGCAAGACCAAGCGTGAGATAAATTACAACAATAGAAGCTCCGTAGGTCCATGCATCCCTGATACCTTTCTTCTTGTCTTTTGTACGTTTAAGGAAGAAACTTACCGTCATTGGTATTATAGGCCATACACAAGGAGTGAATAATGCTAAAAGTCCGCCGGCCAGACCTGTAAGGAATATGTAAATCCAAGACATTGATTCTTCACCGGCATGTTCACCGAAGCTGTTTAATTCGTTTATCACCGGTTTCCAGTAGTCTATCTTATCAGTTGCTCCAATTTTCAAAGGAGTGAGAGCTATTGCAGATGGAGCATTATCCTCAACTGTCTTATTATCATTTCCTGCTGATATAGAAGCTGCATTGGCAGTTCCGCTGAATTCAAAATCTACACTTGTAGGAGGAAGACAGTTCTCGTCATTACAAGCACCATATTCCAAATATCCCTTAATATTGAATTTCTCATCAGTAATTTTTATTTTCTGTACAAAAGTGGCTTTACTCTCAAAAAAACGGACCTTCATTTCGAATATAGGATCCATTTCCTCTATCTCATTACCTTGCGGAAGTAGCTTTCCATCAACTTCGGCTCCTGATATATTATCAACATTAAATGTTGCAGAAATAGGTCCATCATCACCCAATTCTGTAGAATAGACATGCCATCCTTTATCTATGACAGCATTGAAAACTATTTCAGCTTCAGTTTCTGAAATTCTTTTCAGTTCACTATTAAACTTTACAGGTTCCTGAATTTGTGCCAATACAGGCATTGCCAATATGGCTGTCAGCAGCCAACAGAAAAATAATCTCTTTGTCATTTGTTACAATAAAATAATAATGAGTTTATATTTTTCGACAAAGATACGCATTTTATATAATTCAACTTTAAGGGTAGAATATTAAAAGTTCATTGAATATTAAAAAAAGCATCATAAACAGTTCGAATTATATAAAACATCTATACATATTCTATAAATACAAGTTGTATTTATGTATATACAGATTATGTTTATATAAATACAATCTTTGTTTTTATAAAAATAGATTGTATATATAGATTTTGAGCGTTCAAATTACATTTTACGGCCTTGAATTATATTTTTTATGGCCTATACATTATTTTTTTCTTATAAAAGTTTGCACATTCAAAAAAAAGCGATACTTTTGCATCGCTTTTGAGAAATAAAGCACTTCGGAAGGAGTTCTGGAGAGGTGGCAGAGTGGTCGATTGCGGCGGTCTTGAAAACCGTTGTACTGCGAGGTACCGGGGGTTCGAATCCCTCTCTCTCCGCTGAAAAAGGTGTAAATCAGACATTTGCGTGATTTACACCTTTTTTTTACGCCCTAAAAATAAAGGATCCATAAACCAAAATCATTTTGAATATGAAAACAAAAAAGAGGAAACCAAAATGATTAATCTCTTGATTTCCTCTTTTCTGTGATTCCGCTGCGATTCGAACGCAGGACCCACGCCTTAGAAGGGCGTTGCTCTATCCAGCTGAGCTACGGAACCATCCTTAAATTATATTCTTGAATTAAGTGATTCCGCTGCGATTCGAACGCAGGACCCACGCCTTAGAAGGGCGTTGCTCTATCCAGCTGAGCTACGGAACCATCCTTAATTGCGGTGCAAAGGTAGATGTTATTTTTTAATTATACAAGTATTTCATATTTCTTTTTTCAGTTTATTCCAGATAATACACAAAATAATGTGATTTCACCCGTTTTTCGTTACACAGACTTAGGAATCCTAAATATAATACTCAATATGGCAAATATGCATAACACCATAGGATAATACAAGTATCCGATTATATTAAGAGGAGAAACACGAGCCAACTCTGCTGCAATCAACATTTGTGCACCATAAGGTATAATTCCCTGTACCACACAGGAGAAAATATCAAGTATACTTGCACTTCTTCTTTTGTCTATTCTGTATTCATCTGCTATTTCGGATGCCAAAGATCCTACCGTTATTATAGCAATAGTGTTATTGGCGGTACATACATTTGCCAGACTCACCAATGCCGCTATACTGAACTCCGCTCCACGCTTTCCGCTAACTTTCTTGGTCAGTTTATGAAGTATATAGTCAACTCCTCCATTAAAGCGAATTAACTCCAACATACCTCCTGCCATGAGAGTAATTATGATAAGTTCACCCATTCCGGTTATACCCTCTCCCATCGCACCAAACCATCCAAAGAAATCGAATGCCCCATATGCCATACCTATCACTCCTGTAGAAATAAGTCCGAGCAGAAGAACAAGCATAACATTGACACCTGCCACGGCTGTTACGAGCACTATAATATACGGTATTACCTTACCCCATTCTATGTTTGATTCAGGTGCGAGTATCTCGACATTACTTCCATAAAAGATGTAATAAACAAACACAACTATTGCAGCAGGAAGAGCAATAAGCATATTCATCTTGAACTTATCCCTCATCTGACATCCCTGGGTTCTTGTTGCAGCAATTGTAGTATCGGAAATAAATGAGAGATTATCACCGAAAAAAGCACCTCCTATGACCAATGCCGTCATAAAAGGTATGCCTACATCAGTTTTGGAGGCTATACCGACAGCCACCGGCACAAGAGCAACTATCGTCCCTACGGAAGTACCTATAGACAGGGAAATAAAGCAAGAAGCAAGAAACACACCTGCCAGCAACAGACTGTCCGGAAGCAAATGCAATGTAAGATTTACCGTAGCATCTATCGCCCCCATGGCTTTAGCCGATTGTGCAAAAGCTCCCGCAAGAACAAATATCCATATCATCATCATGATATTCTTGTTGGCAGCACCGCTCGAATACTGTATTATCCTGTCATTCAGGCTAAGCCCTTTTGTAGTAGCCACAGCATAAACAGATGCCACAAGGAATGCCACTGTTATAGGCACCTTATAGAAATCGTTTACTATTATAGAAGTAACCAGGTACAAGCACAGAAATACGAGCAAAGGCATCAGCGCCATACCACTCGGCTTGTTCACAATAGGCGTAAGTTTATTCAGATTCATTATCTATTTAAATATTATTAGTCCTTACATGAGCATCAAGGTAGAAATCTATATTCTCTTTCGAAATAAGAGTTATCGGCATATAGTTATAAGCCTTGACTTCTTTTTTAAGAATGAGGTACTCAAACAAACATTCTATACAACTCTGTCCCTGCTCTGTAGGCTGCTGTGCTATAATGAAATCAATTGTTCCCGCCTTCAGACATTTCACATTACGTCTCAAAAGGTCATATCCCATCATCTTAAAGCCTTTACGGTTTGTCTTTTGCATATATTCACCTATAATATACGCCTTCGAGTTGAATGTTATTCCACAATTAACCTCCGGATGAGCCAAAAAGAAATCCTCCATAATCTTATCGTTATTTTCCGGATTCTTCACATAAAAATTCAGTTCATAAAGCTTTATGCCCGGACAGTCGTTTTGTATGTATTCACGGAAACCCTCCTCACGGTTTCTCTGCTGGTTAGAACCTAACCTTCCATCGTAAATCAAACGGAAGATAACTACAGGCTCGTTATGTTCAGCCATAAGACTCAGGATTCTTGCCGCAAAATATCCGCTGCTGTGTGAACTCTGACCATAGAAACTCAACGGATTAAGTGACTTGATATTTGAATCGATAAAGATAAAAGGAATATTCTTCTCTTTTAATTGCATCACCGTCGACCTTGTTTCATCCTCAGAACCCGGAGCCATAATCACTCCATCAGGCATTGTATCAATCAATTTTTTACCTTTTTCCGCAAAAGAGCCTGATTCATATTGGTCATAATACGAAATATTAAGTCTGATATTGAAGTCCTTATACATACCTACAGCATGTTTCATACCGGCCTCTATATCCATCCAATAGTCTTCCTGAGTGTGCAATGGGAGAAGACATGCAAAATTATATTTCTTGTTCGAAGCAAGTGCACTGGCATACATGTTTGGCTGATAATTCATCTGCTTCAATATTTCCTCAACTTTTTTCTTGCTTGATTCAGACACTCCCGACCTGCCATGAATTACCCTATCCACTGTACCCACTGACACTCCTGCCTTCAATGCAATGTCTTTAATACGAATTCTTTCAGACTTGTTTTCTCTCATATTACACCTTATTATATATATACTGCGGAATGATTATAACAGAAATAAAAAATTTTCGATACAAAACTACAACTTTTTTTGGTATTATGAAAATATGTTGTACCTTTGTGTGCGCACACGGATGATTTCTTAATCAATATCAACCGTGTATAAAAGATTGTTGGTAATAAAAGGAAATTAATAAACCTATTTCAATAAAAATATTTATTATGGCAAAAATTGTTACACTTGGAGAAATTATGTTGAGATTATCCACTCCGGGTAATACTCGTTTCGTTCAGTCTGATTCTTTTGATGTAGTTTATGGTGGTGGTGAGGCTAACGTAGCTGTAAGCTGTGCCAACTACGGACACGATGCTTATTTCGTAACTAAGCTTCCTAAGCATGAAATCGGACAGTCTGCTGTAAACGCTCTTCGCAAATATGGTGTTAAGACTGATTACATCGCTCGTGGTGGCGACCGTGTAGGTATCTACTATCTTGAGACTGGTGCTTCTATGCGTCCAAGTAAAGTTATATATGACCGTGCTCACTCAGCAATAGCTGAAGCTGATCCATGTGATTTCGATTTTGATGCTATCATGGAAGGTGCTGACTGGTTCCACTGGTCAGGTATCACTCCTGCTATCTCTGACAAGGCTGCAGAACTTACAAAACTTGCTTGCGAGGCTGCTAAACGTCACGGTGTAACAGTTTCTGTAGACCTTAACTTCCGTAAAAAACTTTGGACTAAAGAAAAAGCTCAGTCTATCATGCGTCCTTTGATGCAATATGTTGACGTATGTATCGGTAACGAAGAAGATGCTGAACTTTGCCTTGGTTTCAAACCAGACGCTGACGTAGAAGGCGGTAAGACAGATGCTGAAGGCTACAAAGGTATCTTCACTGCAATGGCTAAGGAATTCGGATTCAAATATGTAATCTCTACTCTTCGTGAATCATTCTCTGCAACTCACAACGGTTGGAAAGCTATGATTTACAACGGTGAAGAATTCTATACTTCAAAACGTTACGACATCGATCCTATCATCGACCGTGTAGGTGGTGGTGACTCATTCTCTGGTGGTATTATCCACGGATTGCTTACTAAACCTAACCAGGGTGCAGCTCTTGAATTCGCAGTTGCAGCTTCTGCATTGAAGCATACTATCAACGGCGACTTCAACCTTGTTTCAGCTGAAGAAGTTGAAGCTCTTGCAGGTGGTGATGCAAGCGGTCGTGTACAGCGTTAATATTCAAATCAACTTTAAAAAGTATATTCAAAATGGCAAAATTCGATAAAGTTGCGGTATTGAACAAGATTGGTTCTACCGGTATGGTTCCTGTATTCTATCACAAAGATGCAGAAGTAGCAAAAAAAGTTGTAAAGGCTTGCTATGACGGTGGTGTTCGTGCATTCGAATTTACTAACCGTGGTGACTTTGCTCACGAAGTTTTCGCAGAAGTTGTAAAATATGCAGCTAAAGAATGTCCTGAAATGGCAATGGGTGTAGGTTCTATCGTTGACCCTGCTACTGCAGCTCTTTACATTCAGCTTGGTGCTTGTTTCGTAGTAGGCCCATTGTTTAACCCTGAAATTGCTAAGGTATGTAACCGTCGTCTTGTAGCTTATACTCCAGGATGTGGTACAGTATCTGAAGTTGGTTTCGCTCAGGAACTTGGTTGCGACTTGTGCAAGGTATTCCCAGGTGATGTTTACGGTCCTAACTTCGTTAAGGGTATGATGGCTCCAATGCCATGGTCTAAGCTTATGGTAACTGGTGGTGTTGAACCATCTAAGGAAAACCTTACTGCATGGATTAAGGCTGGTGTATTCTGCGTAGGTATGGGTTCTAAGTTGTTCCCAAAAGACAAAGTTGCAGCAGAAGACTGGGCTTATGTAACTGATAAATGTGCTGAAGCTCTCGGCTATATAGCAGAAGCAAGAAATAAGTAATAAAAGGTTATAAAAGGTGTATTTTGAAGCATCGGTGTACCTGTCTTATCTGACAGGTGTGCCGGTGCTTCTTTATTTTTGTCTTGTTACACATTATATTTCGACATGCTTAAACAGTATTTAAATGGCATTTAAAAGCTATTTTAAAGCCGTTTAATAACAAAATAAAGTTTTCAACGAACGTGTGGTGAACACCATATAAACACTTAATGAACAAGCAGCGAACATCTTAATAATTAGTTATTACAGACCTAAAAAAATCCGGGAAAAGACAGTTCATTCATCGTTCACTAAGAGTTCATTTACCGTTCACTAAGAGTTTATCAAATGTCAATATTTGGACTTTAAAATTATGCATAAAAAAAAGAGTCCTACAAAGAGGACTCTTAGAAGAGCGGAAGACGGGGCTCAAACCCGCGACCCTCAGCTTGGAAGGCTAATGCTC
>UQTJ01000042.1 GCA_900544075.1 uncultured Bacteroides sp. | reverse complement strand
ATGGAACATTTGAGACTTCTAAATATGGTGTTACTGAAAAGAAAACTTTAGATTTAAAGAATATAAAGATGCTCGGTATCCAGACAGGAGGCGGTGGTTCAGTAAAGATTAAACGTGTTTATTTAGATGATAAGAAACCGGAAATACCTGATGAGCCGGAACAAGGTACATCCGTTCCTGTATCTAACGACTGTTTTGACCTTTCTAAACTTGATGCAGATTTGGAACTTGATTCTAATCCAACTGGTACTTCATGGAATCCTGAAAGTAATGAACTAATAACTAAAGCTAACGGTATTGGTGGATGGAAATTTGATACACCTATTGATTTGACTAAATATAAATTCTTGATAGTTAAATTAAAAGAAGTGCCTGTAAATAACGTTTCATTGGCTTTGTTTTCAAGTTCACAAAGTGTATTTGAGCATTCATATACGCAAAGCAATAATTCTTCAGATGTGATAGTATTTGATATACAAAAGGATGGTGGATATGAGACATTTAGGTTCTATGACAGTTCAAAAGGAATTTTAGATCTCAAAAACATACAAATGTTGGGTCTTCAAAGTAATGTTGAAAATAATATAGTGAAGATAGAAAGTATTTATGTGACAGACTCATATGAACCTTAATATGCAATTGTTTACTTAGTATTACTAAAGAGGAATTTTAGAAACTCAGAAGTTCTCTATACAAAGTTATAATATAAAACAAAAATGGTCGTATCAATCTCATTCCTGAGTAATGATATGACCATTTCTTTATTTTTTATGACGCTCAATTTTTTATTAAAAAATGAGTTTTGATATATGTTCTTTTTTCAGATGGAATGACGAAGCATTTTCAGGACTATTCTGTAACAATTACGAAGCCGCCCATAGGCAGGCATGAAATGTTTACCGTCCCTTTGGTATTTATATTTACTTCAGACGTGCTGAAGTCCTTGTCATTGTTCCCGTCTTTAATGATTGAACACTTGCAGCTGCCTTTTAAGCCAAGGCGTTCCAATGTGAAACAGATGTCCCGTTTCTCGTTAGTCCCGTTTATTCCTGATATGTACCAGCGTCTGCCTTTCCTGCGTGCCAGAACAATGTCTGTTCCCGGATATCCTGACAGCAGTTTTGTATCATCCCATGCTGCAGGTAAGTGACTTAAAAATTCTTTAACCTCTTTGGGCAGTGAATAATACGATTCCGGTCTGTCCGGCATATGCTGGATGCCTGATTCGAATAATGCCGTAAGAGCAAGTTCGTGTGCGTAACTTGTAATATGTGGATGTTGTGAGTTTGAAAAGGTTCCGGGAGTATAGTCCATCGGGCCTACTACATTTCTTGTAAAAGGAAGGGTTGCGTTGTGTGACGCAGCCATATCTGTCATAGTAGGACCGTTGTTGTACCATTCTGCTCCGTAAACACCTTCTATCGATACAAGATTAGGATATGTCCGTTGCCATCCGCGGGGAATTGTAGCGCCATGAAAGTTTACCAGAAGGTTATAATCGGCAGCATCTTCCAGAATGTCTATACACAGATTCATTATAGAAGACATATCTCCGGGAAAGAAATCTATTTTTACTCCTTTTACCCCTATACTGTTCAGCCATTCGAACTCTTTCTTTCGACTTTCTTTTGTGTTCAGTCTGTAGAGTGGGGTTGGAGCACTTTCGCCTATCCAGTTAGTACTTGAATTATACCACATTAAAGGTTTTACTCCTTTACTGTTGGCGTATTTTGTTATGTCTTCTATGTCTCCGCCATTTTCCATTGCATCCCATTCCCAGTCTATAAGTGTATATTCCCAGTTCATTTTTTCAGCCAGGTCAACATATTTCTTCAGCAGTTGGTAATCCTTTGTGCCGTGATTGTATGCCCAATATACCCAAGATGAGATACCTGGTTTTATCCACCTTGTGTTTTTCAGCTTTGACGGTGATGCGACATCGGTTACAAGAGTTGATTCTACTATGTCCTGTAGTTTACCTATTATCATCATTCGCCATGGTGATGTCCATTCACCATGGTACTCCAGTTTATTGTCAGGATAAGTTATGGTAAATTCTTCTGCTTTTTGGTCATTGCTCAAATATGCGGCACAGTTTCCTCTTGTTATTTCTGATTCAGTAATCAGTACAAATACAGAATCAGGATTTTCAATTAATGATGGGAATCCCCATTTATGTGTCTCCGAATTTGTTCCTGAGGTTGATTTTGGAAAAAATCTTTCATAACTGTCAGGAGCATAGGTTTGCATCCATCTTGTCTGTCCTTCTGGAATGTGGAATGTTGTATGTTCCTTATTAATTGAATTTTGTCCTTTTGCAGCATATCTAAATGCTATACCGTCATTGTAAACCCGGATAATAAGGTTTATAGATTGTTTTTTGTTGTTTTTAATTTCTAATATTTGCTCTGTTGCTGAATTATTGCAAAACCTGCGTTTTCCGGTAATCATCTCATATTTTTCTTTTATGAGTCTTGATTTTCCTATGGGAGTAATTGTCAGACTGTCAAAAAACGAGCTGTTTTCTGTTTTAAGACCGATTTTTACATATGTTGGCAAAATCTTGTTATTATAGCTTATTTTTATTCCGGAACGATATCCTTCTAAGTCATTTTTTATCTCTACGTTGATTCTTTTATTGGGTGATGATATAGTTTCTGCATTCATTGCAGCAGCAATCATCATCATGGAAGCAAAAAATAATCTTGTAATGTTCATGTATTAATAGGTTAATATGAAAAGAAGAGTATAAAGTTTTTACCTTATACCCTCCTTTTGATGGTTTATTAGCTAATTATTATTGTATAGTTGTATCATTACCACTCGTAGCATAAAGACCAATCATAGCTCCGGTAAATCCTCCTGCTACATTCGTAGATAAGATATCTCCTGAAACAGTTTCTCCTAAATTCTTGAATTCATCTTTATCTGTAGCATAACTGAATGTGTAATTATTGCCTTCAGCCTTAACTTGTAGTTTGACCGGAGTAGTATCTTCAACTTTTACACTGGCCACTGTTGTTGAGTTGCCTTTCTCAGTACGTTGTAGAACCAGGTAGTTGTCTTCCGCCTTTTTGGTTATACCGAATACATAGTTGAATGATTCACTTTGATAGCATGTTATACCTGCAAGGTCCTTTTCTGAACGTGGAATGTATGAAAGGGTTGTAGTTGCAGTGAAGTTAATATGCTGCTGACGATAGAATAATGTAGAGGTAGGAACTTTAGCCTTGATATTTGTTTCGTAAGGTGCGATATTCAATCCTTCAGCAGTGATTGAGGTAAATCCTTCTCTGGCACCTCTTACTCCTACCCATCGGAAGTCAAGCGGGGTAGATGTGAATGTTTCGTTAAAAGTAAAGTTACCGTTAGGGAAATATCCGTCTTTCCCTGTCATATTCTTTACGCCTGCAGGTGTATTCAGTTTGACTTTAAGCGGTTCAAGTCCTCCCTCAAATACAGGGAATGTTCCACTCCAGTCTACAGGTAGGATAAATGTTTCGCGTCCTGTATTTACCATATTGCTTTCGTTTGGTCTTATTGCCAGGAATACACCGTAATATTTACCGTCAGGTCCTTCTACCAAATCGGCATGACCGGCCCAATCTACCTTTTCAGGTCTGTCAGCCGGCAGATGTCTTTGAGAAAGAATCGGATTTTCCGGAGCAGGCTTGAATGGACCCTTCGGACTGTCGGAAATGAATATTACTTCGCTGTGCCATCCTCCCGTACCTCCTTCTGCACACATCAGATAGTATTTACCGTCTTTTTTGTACAAGTGAGGAGCTTCAATCCATATAGGTTTCTTTGAAATATCTACACCTCCGTTTACTACAACTTTTGCTGTTCCTGGTATAACCTGATCCTTTTCGGTATCATATTCCCAGACTTTTATTACTCTGTGTCCTTCGTATAGAGCTTTTTCCGGTGCATCATTGTGTGCTATGTAAGCTTTGCCATTGTCATCGAAGAAAATATCAGGGTCTATACCTTCGAAGTTGAGTTTTATAGGATCGCTCCAACCCTGCGTCGGATCTTTGGTTTTTACAACCATGTTTCCTATACCTCCTGCAAATTGAGTAGTAATCATATAAAAAGTTTCATTGGCAGGATTGTATCTTATGGTAGGAGCATAAATGCCGGCACTGATTCCGGTGTCTTCTACTTTCAGTTGTGACGGACGGTCTAAAACATGGCCTATTTGTTTCCAGTTTACAAGGTCTTTTGAATGGAAAATAGGAACTCCGGGATTGATTGCAAATGAAGAGCATACCAGATAGTAATCTTCTCCTTTACGACAGATGCTCGGGTCAGGATAACATCCCTGCAAAATAGGACTGTAGAATTCGCCTTCATTTAAAGGATTGTTATTATATACGGCATCGCATCCAGTGTAAATGAAATCCCTGAATACCGGTGTCCCGGGTGTCGGTTTAAAACCTCCATCTGTACATGATGAGAATATCATTCCCATTGTACCGATTGCTAATAATTTGATTTGATTTTTCATTGGTTTGATTAATTGATTTTTGTTAAATGTGTAATGAAGTTATTGTGTAATCTTTTCGTAGGCAAATATATTATAATACTTTCTGAATATTATCGCAGAATGTTACGGATGTTTTAGCGTGTGTTACTTCGGATATGTAATAATTATATTTTTATACAATAGATATAATGCGCTTTAAATCAGTGATATATGCGTTGGTGTGTAATGTAGGTATAATATATTTGTACTCTATGGAAATGTTTTTTCCGGATTGGTGTAACATACACAATGATACTTGTAACATTGAAACTTGATATTCACTTTATATGATAATAATTTTGCATCATAGAAAATTTGGTAACTATGGACAAACATTTTGTTTTTATTTTTCTTATTCTAATTCCATTACAACTGTTTTCGCGTAGTAAGGTTGTAAGTGATTCAATTTTCAGTAGTATTCTTAATGCTTCAAGAAACTACTCGGTTTATTTGCCTCCTTCTTATGATGAAGGCAAAAAGTACCCCGTGCTGTATTTGTTGCATGGAATGTCGCAGACTGATCGCGACTGGGTATGGCGTGGACATGTCCAGGACGTGGCCGACAGATTGGTGTATTCAGGCGAAGCTGACGAAATGATTATAGTAATGCCTGATGCGGGAGGAGATATCTATAAGGGTGTGTGGAATGGATATTTCGATATGCCGGGATGGAAATATGAAACATTCTTTTTTGAAGAATTTCTCCCTTATATAGAAAATAGATATAATATTATAGGTAATAAGGAGAATAGAGCCGTGGCCGGTTTGTCCATGGGAGGAGGTGGAGCCACTGCATATGGGTTGTGGCATCCGGATATGTTTTCTTCTGTTTATGCTATGAGTGCGCTTATGGATATACCGGAAGTTGGAGCTGCCCGATATGAGAATTCTGATGATAAACTTGCAATTTTAACAAGAGCTGTAAAGGAGCGAAGTTGTATTAAGTTTGTAGAAGATTCAAATGATAAAATAAAAGTTGAACTGCGGAAAGTAAACTGGTTTATTGATTGTGGTGATGATGATTTCCTGCTTGACAGAAATATAGAGTTTTTTCGTGCTTTGCGTAAATCAGGGATAAATTCTCAATTCAGGGTCAGGGATGGCGGACATGACTGGGAGTACTGGCATTCTGCATTGTATATGTGTTTACCTTTTGTCTCAAGGGGGTTTAATAATTAAAATCATAATTTTTTATATATGAGATTATTCTTATTGTTTATATTATTGTGTTGTGTAAATAGTCTTGATGCAGAGAATTTGAGATTATGGTATTCGGCTCCTGCGAAAAATTGGTGGGAAGCTTTACCTGTTGGGAACTCACATATAGGCGGTATGGTTTATGGTGGTACTACACGTGAAGAGATTCAGATAAACGAAGAAACTTTTTGGTCCGGCTCTCCTTATAATAATGATAGAGTTGGAGCTGATGCGTATTTGGAAAGCGTCAGGGAATATATCTTTGAAGGTCGAAATGCTGAAGCGAGAAAAATCCTGGATGAAAAATTTTTTACCGGGAATCACGGTATGCGTTATCTTACTTTGGGAAGTGTGTTTTTAGATTTTATTAATACTGGAGTGGTAGATGAATATTATAGGGAACTTAATTTAGGTAATGCTATTGCTACGACAGAATATATTAGTAATGGAGTAAAATATACACGTACTGTTTTTTCTTCTTTCTCCGGAAATGTTATTGTGATAAACATGAATTCTGATAAAGGTAAAATACAGGATTTCGATTTGTCTTACTCATGTCCGTTAGCAGTTTCCATAGAGAATAAAGGTAGTGATTTAATTGTCAAATGCGAAGGTGTGGAGCATGAAGGTGTGAAGTCTGCTTTGAATGCAATAATTGCTGTTCGTGCAGATACAGATGGGACACTTCTGTCGGAAGGAGGAAAACTCGGAATAAGAAATGCATCGTATGCTACTGTTTATATTTCTGCAGCAACAAACTTTGTTGATTATAACAATGTTAGCGGTAATGCATTGCAAAAAGTTGTATCCTTTCTGGATGAGGCTGTATCAAAGGGATATAAGAAGTTGTGTGAAGAACATGTTGGCAACTATAAGAAACAGTTTGACAGGGTATCATTGACTATGCCTGAATCAGCACAGGCTTTTAAAGAAACAGATGTACGTCTTAGGGAGTTCGCAGAGAAAGATGATCCTACATTGCCGGTTCTATTGTTCCAATATGGAAGATATCTGCTTATTTCTTCATCACAGCCTGGAAGTCAGCCAGCCAATCTGCAGGGAATTTGGAACAAGGATTTGTATGCTCCTTGGGATAGTAAATATACTATAAATATAAATACGGAGATGAATTATTGGCCGGCCGAGGTGACAAATTTGTCCGAAACGCATATTCCTCTTTTTGAGATGATAAAAGACTTATCGGTAACAGGTAAAAAAACTGCACGTACATTGTATGGTGCAGAAGGTTGGGTTGCGCATCATAATACTGATATATGGAGAATTGCTGGTCCTGTAGATTTTGCCGATGCCGGTTTGTGGCCAAACGGAGGTGCCTGGTTAATACAGCATTTATGGCAACATTATCTGTTTACAGGTGATAAAGATTTTTTACGCAATTATTATCCGGTAATGAAAGGTGCAGCTGATTTTATTATGTCTTTTCTGGTTAAACATCCAAGCTATGGATGGATGGTCACTGCTCCATCTGTTTCTCCGGAGCATGGTCCTAATGGTGTGTCAATAACTGCAGGATGTACAATGGACAATCAGCTTGCTTTTGATGTGTTGGAAAATACAAGATTGGCTGCAGAAATATTGGGAGAAAGTGATAGGTATATTGATTCATTAAAAAGTATGGTCACAAGATTGCCTCCAATGAGAATTGGCAGGTATAATCAGTTGCAGGAATGGATGGAGGATTTGGATAACCCCAATGACAAACACAGACATATATCTCATTTATATGGATTATATCCGAGTAACCAAATTTCCCCATATTCAAATCCATTGTTATTTCAAGCTGCAAAAAATACTTTGTTGCAAAGAGGTGATATGGCAACCGGTTGGAGTATCGGATGGAAAATTAATTTTTGGGCAAGAATGTTTGACGGCAATCATGCTTACAGAATAATAAAGAACATGTTGAAAATATTACCTGGTGATGAAGTTGTTAAGGATTATCCGGAAGGACGCACTTATCCAAATATGCTGGATGCTCATCCTCCATTTCAGATTGACGGAAATTTTGGATTTACGGCAGGGATAGCTGAAATGTTGTTGCAAAGTCATGATGGCGCAGTCCATATATTGCCTTCTCTTCCTGAACAATGGAAGGAAGGTAAGGTTACAGGACTTGTTGCAAGAGGGGGATTTGTTGTTGACATAGAGTGGAAAGAAGGAGTTCCTAAGAAAATTGTTGCTCATTCACGCATAGGAGGAACTTTAAGATTAAGAAGTTATGTGCCACTCAAATGTAAAGGCCTGAAAAAGGCAAAAGGAGAATGTCCGAATATTCTATATTCTTCAGCGAAGATATTGCAACCTTTGATATCTGACGAACTTGATTTGCCGGAAAAACCTGATTTAAGTCAGGTATATGAATATGATATAGAAACTATAGCCGGTAAAGATTATGTGATTCTTAATAAATAAACACTAATGACAATAAAAACCATGAAAAAAAGTCTTTTATTTTCTTTTGTTTTGGCTCTTGGTAGCTTGTCTGTCGGTAACGTCGGTGCACAGTCAAGTGATAATGGTGACGGTACTTTTACAAATCCTGTTCTGTGGGCGGATGTTCCTGATCCTGACGTAATTCGTGTAGGCGATGATTATTATATGGTAAGCACAACTATGCATCTCATGCCAGGGGCACCAATTATGCATTCTAAGGATTTGGTTAATTGGAAGATTATTAATTATTTGTACGACAAACTTGATGATAAGTCTTCTTATGATTTGAATGACGGAACTGTTTATGGTAGAGGACAGTGGGCTACTTCTCTTAAATATAATAATGGTAAGTTTTATGCTTATTTCTCTCCTAATGATACTCCTTATAGGGGATATGTATATACAACGGATGATCCTGCAGGAAAATGGACATTGCTGGCCCGCACTCCACACTTTCATGATGCATCGTTGTTTTTTGATGATGATGGTAGAACGTATGTATTTTACGGAACAGGGCAGTTGCGTGAACTGAAGCCGGATTTGACAGGAGTACTTGAAGGAGGGCTTGATACAAAAGTATTTGAACGTGATAGTGAAGAAAACGGGCTTCTTGAAGGTAGCAGGGTGATAAAACACGATGGAAAATATTATCTGATAATGATTTCATGGCCGGTAGGAGGCAAACGTCGTCAGGTTTGTTATAGAGCCGACAATATAGCCGGACCTTATGAAAAACGTGTTATACTGGAGGATGCCCTTGGAGGATTTCCATATGTGGCTCAAGGTACTATAGTAGACGATGGTAATGGTAATTGGTACGGAGTTATTTTCCAGGATAGAGGTGGTGTGGGCCGTGTACTTACGGTGATGCCTTGCCGTTGGGTTGACGGATGGCCAATGCTCGGAGATGAAAACGGTCGTGTGCCGGAAGTAATGAAAAAGCCAGTATTAGGATATCAGTCAGAAGGACTGGTGGTGAGTGACAGTTTTAATGAAAGCAGACTTAAACTGAACTGGCAATGGAATCATAATCCTGTGGATTCTTGTTGGAGTTTGAAAGAAAGACCAGGTTATCTCCGACTGAAGACCGCAAGAGTTGTTGATAATTTATTCATTGCTCCAAATACTTTGACTCAGCGTATGGAAGGTCCGCGTTGTGAAGCTGTCGTTTCTTTTGATATTTCAGCTATGAAGGATGGCGATGTTGCCGGTTTTAGCGCATTTAATGGTGATGCTGGAATTCTTGCTTTGTCATGCGAAGGTGATAAAAAATATCTTACCATGAAATCGGAAGTCGTTAGTCTGAGTGATGAGAAGAAAGAAGTGACCGGTATTGATAGAAAAATAATTGAGAAGGTTGAACTTGAATCATATTGTGTGTATTTGCGTATTGATGGTGATTTCCGGTTGAATAAGGATGTAGCTTCTTTCTATTATAGTTATGACAATAAGAATTGGAAAAAGATAGGTAATGACTTCAGGATGGTATTCGACTACAGAAGATTTTTTATGGGTACAAAATATGCCATATTCAATTATGCTACCAAATCACAAGGAGGGTATGTGGATGTTGATTTCTTTGATTACAAACGAATAAGATAATCGCATTGATAATGATAACAGTTATATGTTTGGTTTTTAATAGGTAGGTATTATATATAATTATTGTAAACTTAAAATATTGAAGATTATGAGAAAACATTTGTTGTTCTGCTGGCTTATATGCATGGGAATGTGCGTAAATGCTGCAGAAAGAAAAATAACCAGTCCTGACGGAAAATTGGTTGTAGTAGTTTCGGACTCAGACGGTAAAGCTACTTATAGTGTGACATATGATAATGAATTGTTTGTTGCTGCGTCTGCTCTTGGAATGAAGACAAATATTGGCGATTTTACTACAGGACTGTTTATGGGAGAAGGCTTTAAAACTGCTAACGTAGAAAGCGAGTATAGTCTTCCTAATATAAAGAAAAGCAATGTTGAATATAGTGCTTGTAAGGCTGTTATACCATTTATGAAAGATGGTAAGACGGTGTTCGATGTGGAGTTCAGTGTTTCAAACAATGATGTAGCTTTCCGATATACGGTTTATCCCGATGGCAATACTCTATGTTGTGTGGTAGAAGACGAGGTTACAGGATTTACAATGCCTGAGGGAACTACAACTTTCCTTTGTCCTCAGAGTGGACCTATGGGTGGTTTTGCCAGAACATCTCCAAGTTATGAAACTCCATATACACTGGATGCTGCTACAGGAAGCAACGGATGGGGCGAAGGATATACTTTCCCGTGTCTGTTCCGTAATTCAGATAAAGGATGGATACTGGTTTCAGAAACAGGGGTAGACAGTTATTATTGCGCATCACATTTGATGGGTGGTAACGGTAATACATATAAAATAGGATTCCCTAATCCGGGAGAATTCAACGGCAACGGAACTTCAACTCCGGGAATGGCACTTCCGGGAAAGACACCTTGGAGGACTATAACTGTGGGAAGTACTCTTGCTCCAATAGTTGAGACTACTGTCCCATTTGATGTTGTAGAACCTTTGTATGAAGCTTCAAAGGACTATACGGCAGAGTATGGTTGCGGTACATGGAGTTGGATTATAGCCGGTGATGGCAGCATGACTTTTAATGACCAAAAACGATATATTGATTTTTGTGCAGATATGGGATATCGAACTGTTCTTGTTGATGCCTTATGGGATACACAGGTTGGATATGAGAAAGTAGAGGAGCTTGCACGTTATGCAAAATCCAAGAATGTAGGTCTCTATTTGTGGTATAACTCAAACGGCTATTGGAATGATGCTCCTCAGGGACCACGTGGCAAAATGGATAATACTATAAAACGTAGAAAGGAAATGCAGTGGATGCAGAAGATCGGTATAAAGGGTATTAAGGTTGATTTCGTAGGTAGCGACAAACAAATGACAATGAAACTCTATGAAGATATACTTGCTGATGCAAATGATTATGGATTGCTGGTTATATTTCATGGTTGTACAATTCCAAGAGGATGGGAAAGAATGTATCCAAACTATGCGGCCAGTGAGGCTGTTCTTGCCAGCGAGAATATGAATTTCTCACAGGGCAGTTGCGATGCTGAAGCTTTCAATGCATGTATTCATCCGTTTGTACGCAATACTGTGGGTAGTATGGATTTTGGTGGAAGTACATTGAACAAATATTATAGTGCAGCCAATGAGCCAAGAGGCAGTCGTAGGGTTACTTCTGATGTCTTTGCACTGGCTACGGCTGTCCTTTTCCAAAGTCCTGTACAGCATTTTGCGATGGCACCTAATAATTTGACAGATGCGCCGGATTGGGCTGTGGACTTCATGAAAAAGGTTCCTACAACTTGGGATGATGTTAAGTTCATTGATGGTTATCCTGGCAAATATGTGGTAATGGCTCGCAAGCATGGCGATAAATGGATTATTTCCGGGGTGAATGCTCAGGACAAGACTCTGAAACTGAATTTGAATCTTTCTGCTTTCTTCAATGCCGGCGAAACTGTAACATTATACTCAGATGATGCAAAACTTAATGGTACAGCTTCGGAGATAAAAATAAATAAAAAACAAGAACTTAAGATTTCCATTCCAAAGAATGGAGGATTAGTAATAACTAAAAAATTATAATCATGGAAGTAATGAAAAATATATTAGCTTTAGCGGCTTTAACATTGGCATCTGGTGCTGCAGCACAGAATCCTGTAGTACAAACATGGTTTACAACCGATCCGGCACCACTTGTGCATAATGATACTTTATATATGTATACAGGACATGATGAAGATAAAGCAGATTTCTTCTGGATGCAGGAATGGCGAGTGTATTCTACTACAGATATGGTGAACTGGACAGATCATGGTTCTCCGCTTGCTATAGAATCATTCAGTTGGGCAGATGACAGAGCCTGGGCTGCACAGTGTATAGAGCGCAACGGTAAGTTCTATTGGTATGTGTGTCTGCACTCAAAACTAAGTAATGCTATGGCAATAGGAGTAGCTGTGGGAGATAGTCCTACTGGACCTTTCCGCGATGCCATAGGAAAACCGTTGTATGATGGGAATTGGGATTTTATAGACCCGACTGTGTTTATTGATGATGATGACAGGGCATATCTTTATTGGGGAAATCCGAATATTTATTTTGCAGAACTAAATGAGGACATGGTGTCGATTAAGGGGGATGTAAAGAAACTGGAACAGACAGTTGAAAGTTTTGGCGCACCAAATCCTGAAAAGAGAATAAAGGGACAGAAATATAAAGATACATATACAGAAGGACCTTGGTTCTACAAGCGGAATGGTAAATACTATCTGCTCTATGCTGCGGGTGGAGTGCCTGAGCATATAGCATATTCTATGGGTGACAGTCCTGAAGGACCGTGGAAATATATGGGTGAGATTATGCCACTTCAGGACACAGGGGCCTTTACTAATCATTGTGGTGTAGCCGATTACAAGGGTAATTCGTATTTCTTCTATCATACCGGTAAATTGCCCGGTGGAGGTGGATTCGGACGTTCTGTAGCTATCGAGGAATTCAAATATAATTCGGACGGCACTTTCCCTATTATAAATGCGACTAAAGAAGGAGTAAAACCTGTTTCTGCATTTAATCCTTACAGAAGAGTTGAAGCTGAAACAATTGCTTACTCGGAGGGAGTAAAGTCTGAACCAAATGCAAAGACAGGGCTTTATATTTCTGAAATCCACAATGGTGATTATATAAAGGTAAGAGAAGTGGACTTCGGTAAGAAAGGACCAAAATCTTTCCGTATAACTGCAGCCAGTGCTTTGCGTGGAGGTACAATTGAAGTACGCACAGACAGTATTGCAGGAAATAAGATTGCAGAAGTCAACATCCCGACCACAGGTGGATGGGAAGAATGGAAAACTTTTAATAGTGAAGTTAAAACAGCTGTTACCGGAGTGCATGATGTCTATTTTGTGTTCCGTGGCCGCAAAGGCTGTAAATTATTTAATCTTGATTGGTGGGAGTTCTCTAAATGAGAATTCCTTCCATAAATTTAAAGCGTATTCCTTACGTAAAAATAACCTTAAAATAGATTACTTTGTAAAAATATATGAAGATTTTTTTAGTTGCATTTATTTTACTCTTTTATGATTATACGGTTTTAGCGGAATGCGTTAACTGTAATAATAAAAAGGAAGATTTGGTCTTTTCATATGGCGATAATAAAGATACAATTTATGTAATGCCTTTGGCAGATAATGTGGTGAGAATTATTAAAAGTTCAGGAAAGGTTTACAGTCTTCCAGAAATGGTGTATGTTGATGGTAAATTGCCGAAATATAAGGTGAAAAAAGCTTCAGGTAAAGACATTATAACATTGGATGACATGACAATAGAGATTGTAGATGGAAAAATCAGTTTCTTGTCACCTGGCGGAAAATTGTTATTGTCTGAAAGTGAATCTATAATTGAGACGTCACAGGTACAGAATGAAAATACTTATATATCTAAGCAAGGTTTTCATTCTCCGGCAGACGAACATCTTTACGGACTGGGGCAGTTCCAGGACAATAATCTTGATGTGCGCGGACTTACCAGAAGACTTACACAGGTCAATACACAGATATCAATCCCTTTTATTATGTCGAATAAGGAATATGGATTGATGTGGAATAACTATGGACTTACAGACTTTAATCCTTGTGATGATTTTGTAGAAATGACACGAAGTGATATTGCTGGAAAAACAACAACAGTAAATGTAACTTCTACTACCGGTGGTGTTACGGAGGTTCGCCGAAGTAATATTTTTACGGCAGAATTGGATATTAAAGAATCTGGACGCTATTCATTGATGCTTGACGTAGGTAGTAGGATGGCTCGCAAACATAATCTTGTAATAGATGGCAGTACTGTGATTGATATGAATAATTTGTGGCTTCCTCCAACAACATCTGTGATAGTGGAACTCTCGGAAGGACGTCATAAACTTGTTTCAGAACTGACTAAGGAAGATTCACCTAAAGTATATTACAGAAAAGTAGACAATACAACGGTGTTCAGCTCGCCTGTATCAAATGGTATTGATTATACCTTTTTTGCTGGTACACCTGACGAAGTTATAACATCTTATCGTGAAGTAACGGGTGGCATACCAATGATGCCTTTGTGGGCATTGGGATATATACATTGCCGCGAGCGTTTTCATTCACAATCAGAACTGCTGGATGTAGCAAACCGTTTTAGAAAAGAATCTTTACCTGTTGATATGATAGTGCAAGATTGGCAGTATTGGGGTAAATACGGATGGAACGCGATGTGTTTCGATGAAGAGTTTTATCCCTCTCCGGCAGAGATGACTGACAGCCTGCATAAAATGGATATGAAATTTATGCTGTCAATATGGTCAAAGATAGATCCCTCTTCATATCTAGGTAAGGATTTCTCGCAAAAAGGTTATTATATAAACGGTACCCAATGGGTAGATTTTTTCAATAAGAATGCAGCTGATTATTATTGGACCAATATGCGCGATAGTCTTGTTGGCAGATACAATATAGATGCTTTGTGGCTGGATGCTACTGAACCGGAGAATGATGACCTTTTGGATCGTAAGGTCTGTGATGGAAAATATCCGGGAGAGATGTTTAGAAATGCTTATCCGCTGATTGTTAATAAGGCTGTCTATGAAGGATTCCGTCGTGATATTGACAATAAACGTGCGATGCTTTTTACAAGAAGTGCTTTCCCCGGTATACAACGTTATGGGGTAGCCACATGGTCGGGTGATGTCGGTAATGATTGGGAAACCCTTAAACGTCAGATTGTAGCCGGGTTAGGTATATCTGTGTGTGGATTACCTTGGTGGACATATGATGCAGGAGGATTTTTCCGTCCTTCTAATCAATATACAGATAAAAGCTATCATGAAAGATTTTTGAGATGGTTGCAGACTTCTGTCTATCTGCCGTTAATGCGTGTGCATGGATATATGAGTAATACAGAGTTTTGGAATTATGGTGAAGATGTTATGCGAATATCCCGTAAGGCTCTTTCGTTACGTTATTCATTGCTCCCTTATATTTATTCTTGTGCTGCAGATATAACATTCCGTGGTGGAACCATCATGCGGCCTTTGGTGATGGATTTTGTTACAGATGAAACTGCACTGTCATTGAAATATCAGTATATGTTCGGTCGTTCATTGTTGGTTGCTCCTGTTTTGGAACCCGCAATGAGCAAGATGAGTGTCTATTTACCCGAAACAGAAGGTGGATGGTATGATTTTCGTGACAATAGTTATGCTAGCAATAATGGGTGGTATGAAACGGGAGTTTCAATAGAAAATATTCCAGCCTTTGTGTGTGCAGGTAGCATTATTCCTTTATCGCCTGAACTTACTACTACTTCATCATTGTCAGGGACAGATCTTGAAATACGTATCTTCAATGGCGCTGATGGCGAATTTTGTCTTTATGAAGATAATGGTAATAACTATGATTATGAGTCTGGACTATTTAGTGAGATAAAGATGAAGTGGAACAACAAGAAAAGGGTATTTACCATTTTTGATAAAAGTGGAAAGTTTGGTAATAGAAGAGAGGGGAGAAATATAAAAGTGATCCTTATATCTAAAAATGGAATATCTGAACGCGAAATATTATATGATGGATATAAAACAGTTGTAAAGTTTTAATGTATAAAGAATGAAATCAATACTTGGATATAAAAAAATATTATTCTTTCTCTTTTCTGTCGTGTTGGTGGGGGAAGTTTTTTCTAATGGAAAAATTGTGAATACAAGTATGCCATGTAAACTTCTTGAAGGAATCTCGTCGCGTGAATATTCCATCTATTTGCCGGAATCTTATGGTAAAGAAAAGAATAAAAAATATCCCGTGTGTTATTTGCTTCATGGAGGCAATTGTTCGTGTACGGATTGGGAGACATATGGTAATCTTCGTGTAGTGGCAGATAGTCTGATAAATTGTGGAGAGATGGAGGAAATGATAATTGTATGTCCGGAAGGAAATAAGAACAATATGATTTGGTTTAATGCTTCTCATTGGAAATATGAAGATTTCTTTTTTCTTGAATTTATACCATATATTGAAAAAAACTATAATGTTGATGCACGTAAAGAGAGCCGATTCATTGCCGGTTATTCAATGGGTGGAGGAGCATCAATAGTGTATGGTCTCTCTCATCCTGATAAATTTTCGTCTGTATACTCTATGAGCGGATATCTGCGTCGTCAATATTTGGAGTTCCTTAAAGATGATCCTTCTGCGGAATGGAGACAGCAATTGGTTGAAGACCATAATCCAATACGAACAGTAAATGAAATTTCAGATGGAAGAGTTGATGCATGGAAAGGTGTGGATTGGTTTATTGATTGTGGAGATAAGGATTTTACTTATGAGGCTAACATTGCATTGGTACAGGCATTTCGCGATAAAAAAGTGAATTATCAATTGAGAATATATGGAGGTGGGCATGACTGGAACTACTGGCGACCATCTCTTGTTAGGGCTTTAAAACATATGTCTGATGTATATAGAAGTATTAACCGTAAAAAATAATTAATATGAAGACAAAAACTATTATTCCTGCCATATGCCTTATGGCATTTTCAGGATTGGCTGCTCAGATTGCCGATGATGTGAAATTGAATATGCCGATAATACAGACAAAGTATACTGCCGATCCGGCTCCGATGTTGTATAATGATACTGTGTTTCTGTATACTTCGCACGATGAGGATGATGCAGAAGGATTCAAAATGAAGGATTGGCTGCTTTACACGTCTACAGATATGGTGAACTGGCAGGACAGAGGGGCTGTGGCCTCACTTAAAAATTTTGAGTGGTATAAAGGTGATAATGGCGCTTGGGCTGCATGTGTTGTTGGCAGAAACGGTAAGTGGTATATGTATTGTCCTATTCATGGCCACGGTATAGGTGTGCTGGTGGCAGATTCTCCATATGGTCCTTTCAAAGATCCTATAGGCAAGCCTTTGATTTGGCAGAAAGAACATTGGGATGATATAGACCCGACTGTCTTTGTTGATGATGATGGTCAAGCATATATGTATTGGGGAAATCCAAATATCTATATGGTAAAACTGAATGAGGATATGATTTCATATTCGGGAAATATCGTTAAGATGCCACATATAGAAGATTATCAGGAAGGACCTTGGTTCTATAAGCGTAATGGACACTATTATCTGGCTTTCGCTTCTACATGTTGTCCGGAAGGTATAGGATATGCCATGAGTGACAGTCCTACCGGACCGTGGGAATATAAGGGACACATAATGGATCATACAGTACGTACAAGAGGTAATCACCCTGGAATAATTGATTATAAAGGACGGTCATATTGTTTTGGTCAGAACTATGATATATTCCGTCTTCAGACCAGCCGTCATGCAGAACGCCGTTCTGTATCACTTGCCGAAATGACATACAATCCTGACGGTACTATTCAGGAATTACCTTATTTCCACGAATGCACATTGCGTCAGGTGGAAAACTTCAATCCTTATCGTAAAGTTGAGGCTGAAACGATGTCATGGGGATACGGATTAAAAACAACACAGAAAAATCCATGGGCTGCAGATCATTGGAATCAACTTGTTACAGATATAGATGAAGGAGAGTATATAAAAGTCAGTGGAGTGGATTTTGGTAACGGTGCATCATCTTTCGAAGTTTCTGCTTCATGTCATCTCTATGGAGGAAGTATAGAAATCAGACTCGATACACACGAAGGACAGTGTATAGGAACAGTTAATATAAGTAACACCAAGACACAACTTGAAACTTTTACAACGAAAGTGAAGTCTGTTAAAGGAGTACATGATTTGTATTTTGTTTTCCGTGGGTCAAAGAATCAGAAATGCAATCTGTTTATGCTTGACAGCTGGAAATTTACAGGTAAGTAAAAAAATAATTTAATTAAAATCTAATATGGCAGGTAAATTAATATTCTTTTTCTGTCTGCTACCGGCTTTTGCCTTGGGGCAGAGTTTTCAGAGAACACAGTATGGAATAAAAACAGAAACAGAGAAAGGCAATGTTGGTATTGAAGTACAGTGGTTTACTCCACGTACAGTTCGTGTGATAAAAACAAGTGCTCAGAATTCATTGCAGAAGAAAAGCCTTTCTGTGGTGTCCGAACCTCAGAAAGTTGAATATAAAGTATCAGTTTCGGATGGAAATCTGATAACATTGAAAGGTAAGGAATTGACTGTTAATGTAAATATTTCTACCGGTATAGTTTCTTTTGTTTCGGCAGAAGGTAATACTCTGCTTTCAGAAACAGAAAACAATATGCCTTTTACTGCATTTAATGATGCCGGACATGATACATGGCATGTCTATCAAGGTTTCGATACTGATGACGATGAAGGACTTTATGGTCTTGGTCAGCTTCAGAATGGACAGATGATGCAACGCGGAATGAAGAAAGCCCTTATGCAAGGAAACGTAGAAGATGTTTCTCCATTTATTCAATCAACTAAAGGATATGGCCTGTTTTGGGATAACTATTCCGTAACTACTTATTCCGATGATAAAAATGAAACTTCATTCTCTTCTGAAGTCGGCGATTGTATAGACTACTATTTCATGTATGGCGGAAATGCAGACGGTGTAATATCAGAGGTACGTTCATTGACAGGTGATGTTCCTATGATGCCATTGTGGAGTTATGGCTTTATGCAAAGTAAGGAAAGATACAAGAGCCAGGATGAAACAGTAGGTGTAGTCCGTAAGTATAGAGAACTTGGTATACCATTGGACTGTATAATTCAGGACTGGCAATACTGGGGACATAACTACTTGTGGAATGCAATGGATTTTCAGAATCCTACATTCAGCAATCCTCAGGCCATGATAGACAGTATACATGGAATGAATGCGCGTATGATGATATCAATATGGTCATCATTTGGTCCAGCCACCCGTCCTTATCGTGAACTGGACAAGAAAGGACTGCTTTTTGATATGCAGACATGGCCACAATCAGGAGTGGAAGGTTGGCCACCGAATATGGATTATCCTTCGGGAGTACGTGTATATGATGCCTATAGTCCTGAAGCACGCTATATTTATTGGAATTATCTGAACAAAGGTGTATTCAGTTTGGGTATGGACGGTTGGTGGATGGATTCTACAGAACCTGACCATTTTGATTGGAAAGATAGTGACTTTGACCGCCAAACATACCTTGGTTCTTACCGCAGTGTTCGTAATGCCTATCCATTGATGACGGTTGGGGGCGTTTATGATCATCAGCGTGCTACAACATCTGACAAACGTGTTATAATTCTAACACGTTCCGGTTTCCTGGGACAACAACGTTACGGTTCTAATGTTTGGTCGGGCGATGTACAGTCATCATGGGATTCTTTCCGCCGTCAGATACCTGCAGGCTTGAATTTCTCACTAACCGGTATGCCGCACTGGAACTCTGATTTGGGTGGATTTTTCGCCGGATCATATAATAGTGCGTGGGGTACTGGCGATGCTGTTCATAATCCAATGTATCAGGAACTGTATGTACGTTGGTTACAGTTTGGAGTGTTCTGTCCGATGATGCGCAGTCATGGAACAGATGTTCCTCGTGAGTTTTATCTTTATGGAAAAGAAGGTGAACCTGTATATGATGCTTTGGTGGATGCAGTGAAACTTCGTTATTCTTTATTGCCTTATATATACTCTACTTCATGGGATGTATCTCATAACCGTTCAACATTCATGCGTGCACTGGTTATGGATTTTGCTTCGGACAGACGTACATGGAACATTGCTGATGAGTTTATGTTTGGTGATGCTTTCCTTGTGGCTCCCGTTGTGAATGCACAATATACACCGGAACTTATACAGAAAGAATTGAAGGAGAATGACGGATGGGGAAGCAGTAGTAAAACAGAAATAACTTCAGTTGTGTCTGCTACTGACTTTACAAGTGAAAAACAGACTAAAGTGTATTTGCCTGATGGGACAAAATGGTATAATTTTTGGAATAACAAATGTTTTGAAGGAGGGCAGGATATAGAGTTAACCACATCTCTTAATACTATTCCTTTGTTTGTACGTTCCGGAAGTATCGTTCCAATGGGGCCGGAAGTGCAATATACTTCAGAAAAAGACTGGACTGAGCTTGAGATACGTATTTATCCGGGAGCAGACGGCAGCTTCACACTTTATGAAGATGAATTCGATAATTATAATTACGAGAATGGCGCTTATTCTGAAATCGCTTTCACTTGGAGTGACAAAAACCGAACTCTTTCCATTTCATCAAGAAAAGGAGATTATCCTGGAATGATTAAAGAACGTAAGTTTATACTGCGTACTGCCGATGACAATGTAAAAACTGTAGTTTATTCAGGTAAAAAAATAAAAGTGAAATTATAATTTATAATATATAATTAATATTCCTCTGCTATGCATAGGAGAGATTGTTTAAGCATTATTTGAGCATAGTAGGGGATTTTTATGCTTGAAGATTGCGAATATTTTGTAGATTGGCTTTTATAACGGTAAAATAAAAATGTATCTTTGCATAGATAAGAGTTATAAGTATTAAGATAATTTGTAAACATGAAGTCTATATTGTATTTATTAATTTGTGTATGTTGGGTAGTGATAGGAAATGCTAATGCTCAGTATAGTAGGCTATTTACTATTGAAACAGGATTATCCAGCAGTTTGATTAATAATTTATATCAGGATAAGCGTGGTGATATATGGATATCTACAGGATATGGATTGAACAGATATGATGGGGTTAAGTTTATAAATTATAAATCAATAAAGAATGATTCAACCTCTTTGTTATGTAATAACGTTTATTCAGTATATGAGTATGAAGATAAACTTTTTATTCTTTCTACAAATGGACTTCAGGCATATGATTATTCTACTGATAAATTTCATTCATTACTCTTTTCTGGAAACGATTACAATAATAAATGTATCCTAAAGCGTAATGATGGTACGTTGTTGTTGGGAACAAGCGGTTATGGAATAAAGATTTTAAAGATAAATAGGAATGGAGAATTTTCAGTGCGTAATTTAAATGAGAAATATAATGGATATAATATTAATAGTTTGTTAGAAGATAATAGTGGAAACTTATGGATTGCTACAGAATTTGATGGTTTGATATGTGTATCTCGTGATGGGGTTGAATATCGTTATACTAATATTGGCCGTGATTCTATAAATAGTATTAATCTGTGTGTGGCAGATTCTGATGGGAGAATTTACATATCTTCAGTTGGTAATGGAGTTTATGGGTATAGTAGTGATGGTAGTTTTAAAAAGATATATGATACACGTTATCCCGTAACTTCTATAGTGCAACGTGGTAGTTGTATGCTTTTGGGTACTGATGGCGATGGAATTGCATATTATGATATTAAAACAGGTGATACTGGAAAAGCGGAATTTTTTGTCAGTGATATCAATCTTTCAGAAGCAAAGGTCCATTCTATTGTGGTTGACAAACATGATAATCTTTGGATTGGTGTATTCCAAAAAGGTGTTGTCTTTATTCCTGCAAATATTAATAAGTTTGGTTATATTGGCTGTCGCTCGACATTGAACAACAGTATTGGCGATAAGTGTGTAACAGGTATATGTCGTGATTCTCAGGGACATTTCCTTGTTGGTACTGATAACGATGGTATTTATGTTTTAGATGATAATTATAAAAAACTCTTTCATTTAACTCCACGTAAACAGTATCAGGGTGCTCCGCATACTGTTATGTGTATGTTACGTGACACGTATGATAGAATATGGATAGGTTCATATCTTGATGGACTTTCAATACTTGATACAAAGAAACGTTTATTTAAGAAAATATCATTTCCCAATAGTAAATATGAAAAAGCTGATAAAATTTATGCTCTTACTGAAGATATGAATGGAAGACTATGGGTCGGTACAATGGGAATGGGGCTTTATTATATAGATTTGAATAACCCCAATATGGCTCATGATGTTTTTAGTGTTGGTGATTCTGAACTTGATCTAAATAATAATGTCAATCTATGGATTAATAGCCTTTATTGCAGTTCATTAGGACTTTTGTATATAGGAACCGTTGATGGGATAAAGTGTTTGGATTTAAATTCGGCCTCTTATATAGATTCTTCTTTTGTGCTTAGGGGAAATACAATAACATCTATATGTCAAGATAGTGTTGGTCGTATATGGATAGGTACAATTGATGGTATTAAAGTATTTACTCCTGATCTTTCTAAAATGCTTATGTCATATAATGTGGAAGATGGGCTCCCAAGTAATAATATTGCTTCTATTACCTATGATTCTTCAGGTAATATGTGGGTAAGTACCAATCTTGGACTTGCCAAATTCGATTTACATACAGAAACATTTACTCCTTTTAGGACTTCTGATGGGCTTTATAACAATGAATTCTCAAAAAACGCATTTTATAAAGATAAAAATGGAATGCTATATTGGGGTGGAACAAGTGGAATTGTATATTTTAATCCTAAAGAGATAAAGGTAGAACCTTATGATTACAATATTCGTATTACAGGTCTTTATTTGCATGGTAAACCTGTAAACGGAACAACTATGTCTGGAAAGTATCGTGTATTAAGTCAGGAGCTGATAACCAACTCCAATGTAAATCTTTCCTATCTGGACAATTCTTTTACTATTGAATTTGCAGATGACAATTTTGGAATAACACCAACTTTGGAATTTTCTATGGATGGTGGAATTTGGAATAGCTTGAAACAAGGGATGTCGAGTGTTTCTTTTAGTAATCTTTCTACTGGAAAGCATATATTTACTGTAAGGGATAAAACCTCCAGTCAGTCTTCAGCAACATTAAAAATAACAATTCATCCGGCATGGTATGCCTCTTGGTGGGCTAAAACTGCGTATTGTATGATTACTATTTGTCTCTTCTTATTTATATTATATCAGGTTAGAATGAGATATATGGTTAAACAGGAAATGATAAAACATAAATTGCAAGAGGAAGCAAATGAAGCAAAATTACAGTTCTTTATCAATATTTCTCATGAAATTAGGACTCCAATGTCTTTAATTATCAGTCCGTTGCATAAACTTATTTCTTCGGATAGAAATGTTGAAAGGCAAAAGAGTTATTCTCTTATCGAGAGAAATGCCGAACGAATTTTGACTCTAATTAATCAGTTGATGGATACCAGAAAAATAGATAAGCAACAAATGAAACTAAAGTTTGCAGAAGTGGATTTGGTAAGTTTTATAAAGGATATTATTGATGTTTTCTCTTATCAGGCAGATTGTAAAGGAATAAAAGTAAATGTTTTGTCTGAAAAGGAAATAGTCAATGCTTGGGTAGATCCTAATAACTTTGATAAAGTTATATTAAATTTGTTGTCTAATTCATTTAAACATGTGTCTGATAATGGAGAAATAAATATATATATAAAGACAGGAACTGATGAGAATGAAGAATATCCATTAAATAATTATATAGAAATTATAGTAGAGGATAATGGAACAGGTATTAATGAGAATGAAATAGAACATATTTTTGAAAGATTTTACCAGATTTCAGATGACAGTTCTTATAAGTTGGGGACAGGGATAGGATTGCATTTGACAATGTCACTTGTTAAATTACATCATGGTGTGATTTCTGCAAAAAATAATATAAGTAAGCCTGGGTGTAGTTTTACAATTAGAATACCTTTGGGTAAAGGGCATTTGTATGAACAGGAAATAATAGATAATAAATCTGAATATTTACGGCAGAGAACAGAAGTGTATGAAAAAACTTTTATGATAGAAGAAAAGACTGCTGAAGAAGATAATACAAAAAAAACAATAAGAAAGAAACATACACTTTTAATAGTTGAGGATGACGAGGAAATAAGAAACTATCTGGTTTCAGAACTGGATAGTTCGTATCGTGTGGTTCAATGCAGAAATGGTAAAGAAGCATTACAGATACTTGCGTCTAATGCTCCTGATTTAATTCTGTCTGATGTGATGATGCCTGAAGTTGATGGATTGACTTTATTGAGGAAAATCAAACAAAATATTAAAATAAACCATATTCCTGTTGTTTTGTTGACTGCAAAGAATAGTGAAAGTGACAATATGGAAGGATTGTCTTTTGGAGCAGATGCCTATTTAACAAAACCTTTCAATATTGATATGGTAAAAATAACGATAGATAATTTATTAAGGAATCGAGAAGTTCTAAAAAATAATTTTAGTGGTAACCAGGAACAAGATTCCAATATTGTTTACATAAAACCAGAGTCTTCAGATGATAAATTGATGAAGAAAATAATGAAGGCTATAAATAATAATATAAGTAATCCTGAATTAAATGTTGAAATGATAGCTGCTGAGGTAGGTATAAGCCGAGTGCATCTTTATAGAAAGTTGAAAGAATTGACTAATCAATCTACAAGGGACTTCATAAGGAATATACGCTTGAAACAAGCAGAAGCTTTATTAATGTCAGATAAAAATTATAATGTTTCTGAAATAGCTTTATTGGTTGGATTTAATAATGCAACATATTTTTCCAATGCATTTAAAGAACTTTATGGAATGTCACCAAGTAAGTATGTTGAAATTAATAAGGGTAAGAATAATAAAATATAATTAACCCGTTGGGGGATTATATTAATAAAAATATAGTTACCCCCCCCATCTTATCTCCACCTTTTGCTCCCCCTCGAACGGCAATATATTGCCGTTTTTTGCGTGCCTGGGAAGAGGCTGTCTCAAAATGAACTTGAGATAGCCTCTGTTGTTTCATTCCGTATTGAA
>UQTJ01000041.1 GCA_900544075.1 uncultured Bacteroides sp. | reverse complement strand
CAACGACCCTCTGATTAACAGTCAGATGCTCTAACCGACTGAGCTACTGAAGAAGGTTGTTTTCTCGATTGCGGTGCAAAGATACTACCTTGTTTTGAATTGTGCAATACTTTAAGCGAAAAAATAATAAAAATATTTTCATCTTCACATTTTAGCTTGCTTTTTGTAGTATCCAGGCAATGTGTATCTTCCTTTCCTTGACGAAATTAAGTTAAATAATAGAGCATTTCTGTTGTTTGAAACAGAATAATGCTTTTCTTTGCAATCCATATTTGGGGACACATTATTTAATATTACGAATGTAAATTTTTTAAAGATATGAACACTAAAAGAACTCTCATTGCAGCGTTTGCAGTACTCGTGGGATTGGGGCTGTTAAGTTTTAAGGGTGACGACCGTAATTTCAAGATTGCCAAGAATCTTGATTTGTTCAACTCTATATTTAAGGAACTCGATATGTTCTACGTCGATACCATTGATGTGGAAAAGATGATACAGAACGGTGTGAACGGTATGTTGGCTCTTACCGACCCATATACAGAATATTATCCCGAGGAGGAAGTCAGCAGTCTTAAGGAAATGATTACAGGTAAGTATGGTGGTATAGGTGCCGCAATCAGATATTATGAGGCCAACGACCGTATAGTAGTGGTAGAGCCTACTGAAGGAATGCCTGCTGCCGAAGCCGGAGTGAAGGCCGGAGATATCATCCTTGAGGTGGGAGGAAAGGAAATGCTCCGCGGCGACCTTAAGCCACAGGAGTTTTCAAGCAAGGTGAGCGATGCCTTGCGTGGTGAGCCGGGTACATCGTTCGTGCTGAAAGTTCTTCGTCCGATGCAGAATGACAGTACTGAAATGGAATTTAAAATCACGAGAAAGAGCATCCGTACCAATCCTGTGCCGTATTACGGAATGGTGCGCGACAGTATAGGATATATCGCTCTTCAGGGATTTACCGACAACTGTTCGAAGGATTTCAAGAAATCGTTTATTGAACTGAAACAGAAAGGTGCCAAATCTCTTATCATCGACCTGCGCGACAATGGCGGAGGTTCTCTGTCTGAGGCTGTCGATATTGTAGGGCTGTTTGTTCCTAAAGGTCAGGAAGTGGTTTATACAAAAGGTAAAATCAAACAGGCTGAGAATTCATTCAAGACACGTTTCGAACCGGTAGATACGGAAATTCCTCTTGTGGTACTGGTGAACGGAGCTTCTGCTTCAGCTTCCGAAATTCTGAGCGGTTCGCTTCAGGACCTCGACCGTGCTGTGATAGTGGGAAGCCGTACATACGGAAAAGGACTTGTACAGACCACACGTCCGCTGCCATACAACGGAACTCTGAAGGTGACTACTTCAAAATACTATATCCCAAGCGGAAGATGTATCCAGGCCATAGACTATTCGAAGAAGAATGCCGACGGTTCTGTGGCACGTACACCGGACAGTCTTACAAACGTATTCCATACAGCCATAGGCCGTGAGGTGCGCGACGGAGGAGGAATACGTCCGGACATCGAGGTGAAAGCTCCGAAATTCCCGAACATCATCTTCTATCTGATGAATGAAGATATAATATTCGATTATGCCACACAGTATTGCTGGACGCATCAGGCACCTGCATCAGTGGCAGATTTCAAACTGACGGATGATGATTACGAAGCATTCAAGACATTAGTGAAATCGCGTGGTTTCACTTACGACCGCCAGAGCGAGAAGATGCTGAAATCATTGAAGGAAATGGCTGAGTTTGAGGGCTATATGGATGGAGCAAAAGAAGAGTTTGCAGCTTTGGAAAAGAAACTGAACCATAACCTTGACCGCGACCTTGAAACATTCAAGAAACAGATAAGCGAATATCTGTCGCAGGAAATCATTACAAGATATTTCTATCAGCGCGGTGCGGCAATGGAGCGTCTGAAAGACGATGCCGACCTGGAAAACGCTGTAAAGGTTCTTCAGAACAAAGCAGAGTATTCGAAGATACTCTCTGTCGCAGAAGAAACTAAATCGAAGTAACTTTACAGAAATTCTTTGATGCAGAAAGCGTAACACGTACGTGACGCGGGTGGAACACGTTCGTGTTACGCGCGTGACACCTACGTGTTCCGCCCGTTACACGAACGTGTTACGGTTTCTGAAACGGAGCGTTTCTTATCTGATGACGAAACATAAATAAAAAGGACAGAAGGAATTGTCATAACTTTCCTTTTGTCCTTTTAAAATATCAGTCCTTGTAGGCTTTATTTCTCGTGGAAATCTCCGTTAGCCTTTATCAGTTCTATCAGTTTTTCTACAGCCTGTTCTTCCGGAATATTCTTTTCAATACATTCCTTACGCTTGTACAGACTGATTTTGCCGCGTCCGGCACCCACATAGCCATAGTCGGCATCCGCCATTTCGCCCGGACCGTTTACTATACATCCCATAATACCTATCTTCAGACCTTTCAGATATGATGTAGCGGCCTTGATACGTGCTATTGTCGATTCGAGGTCGTACAGAGTTCTTCCGCAACCCGGACACGATATATATTCAGTCTTTGAAGTACGGACTCTGCCTGCCTGCAATATGCCGAATGCCGTTTCATCGAGCTTTGTATCAGCAATGGCCGAAGAATTGTTGTACAGGAGGATGCCGTCAGTCAGTCCGTCGAAAATCAATGCTCCCATATCGGCTGCTGATTTTATCTGCAAATCCTCTACGGAACTTTCCTCGTACATATGGAAGAATATCACAGGGTTGCTCAGACCTTGTCTTGTAAGCTGGTGAACGAGGCCACGGTATTCTCCAAGTCTGTTCGGATGATTGCTCTGTGCGATAATCACTACTTCAGGATGCAGACGCAGACATGCTGTTACCTCTTCGTTGAGGCCCATGTATGTGGTAAACAGGAATTTCACATCCGACTGTATCTGGTGCAGACCGATAATTTGCTGTGTGTTGAATGCCGGATAAGTGCCTTCCTCTCCGTTCCATACATTAGCGTCTACTATATATCCGATGTCCTTTCTTCTGTTCTCAGGAAGGTTCTGTCCGCAGTAGACATAATCCGGCTTGAACTGCTCGTTTACATCCATGTTGCCGTTCAGGCGTACTGAAACCACTACCGGAAGGTTGTCACCTCCGATATTGCCAACAGCCTGAGTCTTGCGTCTTGAAGGGTTTGTATAACAGAAATCATCTGCTTCTGCTCCCGGAATGTAAGGATGATTCTCGCGCTTGATTATATAGTCCACCAGCTTGCGGGCCACTGGAATTTCTGCCTCAGGAGCCTCACTGAGTGATACACGTATCGTATCTCCAAGACCGTCGGCAAGGAGTGCGCCAATACCGAGAGCCGATTTGATACGTCCGTCCTCACCGTCGCCGGCTTCAGTCACCCCAAGATGCAGAGGGAATGCCATGCCTTCCTTTTCCATCTGTTCGGCAAGCAGTCTGACAGTCTTTACCATTACTACTGTGTTCGAAGCCTTGATGGAGATTACTACATTGCTGAAGTTCTCTTCCACGCAGATACGCAAGAACTCCATGCACGATTCCACCATACCTTCCGGAGTATCGCCATAGCGTGACATGATACGGTCCGACAATGAGCCGTGGTTCACTCCGATACGGATTGCAGTATGGTTCTCTTTGCAGATATTCAGGAACTTAACGAAACGCTCGCGTATCTTCTGTATCTCCTGTGCATATTCCTCGTCGGTATATTCCAGACTTTTGAAAGTACGTGCAGGGTCTACATAGTTGCCCGGATTGATTCGTACCTTTTCGGCATATAGTGCGGCTACATCGGCTACGTTGGGATTGAAGTGAACATCGGCTACGAGAGGAGTGTTGTAACCTTGCGAGCGCAGTCCGATGTTGATATTCTTCATGTTCTCAGCCTCGCGCACACCCTGAGTGGTGAGGCGTACATATTCTCCACCTGCATCGATGATACGTTTGGCCTGTTCCACACATGCCTCGGTGTCCATCGTTACGGTGTTCGTCATGCTCTGTATGCGTATAGGATTAGCGCCACCCATAGGAGTGGCGCCAACATATACTTCGTTTGCCTTTCGGCGTGAATAGTTGAAGTAATCCATTTAATTAGTCTTGTATGCGTATTTAACTTCTTTGAGTTCTTCGTTAGCCTTTACAATCTTGTTTTTCAGGCCTTCCTTGTAAGCTGCAAACTTCTTTGCCAATTCCTCGTCAGAGAGTGCTATCATCTGAACTGCTAAGATTGCAGCGTTCATTGCTCCATTGATGGCTACTGTTGCTACAGGTATTCCGGGAGGCATCTGTATGATAGAGTAAAGAGCGTCTACACCGTCGAGTACAGAACCCTTGATAGGTACTCCGATTACAGGAAGTGTAGTGTTGGCAGCAATAACTCCGGGAAGTGCGGCAGCCATACCGGCAGCAGCGATTATAACTTTCAGTCCTCTGTCGGCAGCACCTTTTGCAAATGCTTCAACTTCGGCCGGTGTGCGGTGTGCTGAAAGTGCGTTAATCTCGAAAGGAACCTGCATTTCGTCAAGCAGTTTGGCAGCTTTCTCCATAACCGGCAGGTCAGAAGTGCTACCCATGATGATACTTACAATTGGTTTCATTCTTTTCTCTTCTTATAGTTTATATTTGTTTGTTTTTGAGTTTTATTATTCGTTTATCAACTGTTTATATGCTTCGGCATCCAATAAGTCGTCTGCTTCAGAAGCGTCGGTAGGCTTGATTTTCACAATCCATCCTTCGCCATAAGGGTCTTTGTTTACCAATTCAGGATTTTCTTCAAGTGCAGGATTGACTTCCAGTATTTCTCCTCCTATAGGCAAGAACAGGTCTGAAACAGTCTTTACCACTTCTATACTTCCGAAAGTTTCTCCTTTTTCCAGTGTTTCTCCTTCAGTAGGGATATCTACGAAAATTATGTCACCAAGTTGTGATTGTGCATAGTCTGTTATACCTACATAGGCTTCATCTCCTTCAATACGAACCCATTCGTGTTCGTTAGTGTACTTTACGTTAGTTGGAAAATTCATGGTTTTAAAATTTACAAGGTTAGTATATCTTTTCAAATAAACAAAATTCCTGTGACACCACAAAATAATCCGAGGACAAATCCTCCGAAAACCTCTGTTAATGTATGTTGGCGAACAATAATGCGGGCCGTACAGAGCATTCCGGCCAGTAGAATAAATCCCGCAAGCCACCAGACAGGGTTGAACTGAAACAGAAAACTGTATGACAGCAGTCCGCCTACCATCAGTCCGCTGCTTGCGGCGTGGGTACTTACCTTCAGCTTGAGATTGACAATAGTACACAGCACCATACATATCAGTACGGCCAATATGATGCCGCTCATATACCTTGGGGTGTGGATGCGATACATCGTGATAAGTCCGCCTACATAACTCAGTATGGTAAGTCCGTACGGAATGAATCTCTTCTCTCTATGTCCGAGTTCCTTTATTCCCCAACCGTTTATCTTCTGGAAAATGTATATGCCCAACATCGGAAACAGTATTGTGAAGCAATACACAAGAGCAAGTATTGAAAACTTGTACGACAATGGCATTATACTGAGATAAGTGAATATGAATATCATGAGGAATGCCACAAACGGAACCATGAAAGGGGTGAATATGGCCGATACTATATATGATGTTATATATAGCGGGTCCTTCCTTTCTTCCTCTGTGAGAGGAACGGGGTCGTGATATGTCAGTTCGTTGGGAATATTGTTTTCTTCCATGATTTACCTTCTTAATCTTGCTACAGGTATGTTCAGTTGTGTGCGGTATTTGGCTACAGTACGTCTTGCTATAGGATATCCCTTTTCTTTCAGTGCGTCAGCCAGTTCGTCGTCTGTGAGAGGTTTCTCCTTGCTTTCATTGTCAACCAACTCTTTCAGAATGCGTTTGATTTCTCTTACAGATAGTTCCTCACCGCTTTCAGTGGTATATCCGTCGCTGAAGAAAAACTTCAGAGGGAAAATGCCGAAGTTGGTTTGCACATACTTGCTGTTGCTCACTCTGGAAACAGTTGATATGTCAAGCTTTGCTCTTTCGGCCACATCTTTCAGTATCATCGGTTTCAGCAGAGTTTCATCCCCATCAGTAAAGAACGGACGCTGAAGGTCTATTATGGCCTGCATTGTACTGAGCAGTGTGTTCTGTCTTTGTTTCACAGCGTTGATGAATCCCTGGGCTGCGTCGACTTTCTGTTTCAGGAACATGAATGCATCTTTTGCCTCCTTACTCTGGTTGGCCTTGTTTTTGGTCTGTTCTTCCAGCATATCGGTGAAAGTGCGGCTCAGTCTTAGTTCCGGAACATTTCTGTTGTTGAGGCTCAAGATTATATTGCCATCGTCTTCCGTTTCCACAATAAAGTCAGGGATGATGTGATGCAGATTCTTTCCCATGGCTTCTCCCATAGAACTGCCCGGTCGCGGATTCAGCTTGACAAGTTCCGCAACTGCAGCGTTATACTCATCTTCAGTGATATCGAGTTTCTGTATTATCTTCTCCTTATTCTTCTTGGTGAACTCGTCACAGAACTGGTCGATGATGTCATATTCTATTTTCTTCAATGGCGAGTCTTCTTTCCTTTTTATCTGAAGCAGAAGACACTCCTGAAGACTTCTTGCGCCTATACCTGCAGGATCGAAGTCCTGTATTATCGAAATGATATGTTCCAGTTCCTCTTCTGTTGTGTATATTCCCTGATATATGGCAAGCTCATCCATTATCGATTCAGTGTTTTTTCTCAGAAGTCCGTCGTCGTCTAATGAACCTATTATATATTCCCCAAGCATTTTCTGCTCCTCGGTAAGTTCCTGCATATCCAGTTGCTCCTTCAGTGTCTCGTAGAATGAAACATTGTCCGAAAGAGGAATCTCTTCTGGAGTTTCTCCTCTTGAACGGTTGTTCTCCTGCAATTTGTAGTCGGGAATATCGTCCTCAGTGCGGTAATCGCCTAAAGATACATCTTCATTATAATTGGTGTCAGGGTCAGCATCCGGGTCTGTCGGATATTCGTTAGCCTGGTCTTCTGCTATCTCCGAAGGGTCTCTACCTTCTTCCAATGCCGGATTGTCAAGAATTTCGGCATGTACTCTTTCTTCCAACTCCACTGTTGGCAGTTCCAAAAGTTTCACCAGCAACACCTGCTGCGGTGAAAGTGTCTGCACCTGCTGCTGAGCCTGCGACTGTATTTGACGTGAGTTTTGTGCCATTTTATAAACTCTAAAATTTATTTATTGGCAAATGTAGTAAATTTATTGTGATGGTCAATATTTGAGGGGGGAGTTTGTTTTTAGAGGGGGGTAGTTTTTACTTCTCATCGGAAAGAAGGTTTAAATACATCATTGTGTTTTTAGTTAAAATTTACAGTACCAACGGTACTTTATTAACATAGTGTTTCTTGGATTATTTATTGTTGATAAATGTGTTTTTTACACTTGAAAAGATGCAAATGTAACATTGGGAACAATTTGTGTAACATATATGATACATGTGTAATAATAGCTATAGGTAATTGGTAATGTTTCATATATGATATTATGAGATAAAAGAGTAATTTTGCTATGTGTTAAATGAAACGTAAATGTGTAATCTTAAATGAAAATGCTTATGGATGTAATTAATGGTAGTGGATAGTAGAAATTAATAATCTACAGAGTGACTATTTAATTTTTTATTTTTTAATTATTAGTATGATGAAAAACATAAGACAAAAGATTTTTGAGAAATGCTTTTTCTATGAGAAAAGACATTGTCTTACTCAAATCAAAGTTTTCTTTTTTCTATTATTGTTTGGCAACATTTCATTGATGGCGCAAAACTTTGTTGTAAAAGGAAAAGTTCTTGATGCAAATAATGAGCCTTTGATTGGTGCTGCTGTTGTACTAAAGAGTAAAAGTACCGTTGGAACTGTGGCAGATTTTGATGGTAACTTTACACTGGAAGTACCTGATAAGAATGCAGTGCTTACAGTCTCATATTTGGGTATGACTCCGCAGGACGTAAAGGTAAATGGACGCAATATGGTGGTAGTTATATTGCGTGAAGATTCTGAAATGCTGGAAGAAGTCGTAGTCGTCGGATACGGACAACAGAAAAAGGCTTCTGTGGTAGGTTCTATTTCACAGACTTCAGGTAAGGTGCTTGAACGTGCCGGAGGTGTATCGAGTGTCGGCGCTGCACTTACTGGAAATTTGCCTGGCGTAGTAACGAAACAGAGTTCAGGTATGCCTGGTGACGAAGATCCTGAAATAATTCTTCGTGGACAGACTTCATGGAACAATAGCGCACCTCTTATATTGGTAGATGGTGTTGAACGTCCACTTAGCTCTGTTGATATGTCTTCAGTGGAAAACATATCAGTGCTTAAAGATGCTTCTGCTACAGCCGTGTTCGGAGTAAAAGGTGCTAATGGTGTAATTCTTGTTACAACCAAACGCGGACAAGAAGGTAAGGCGGTGATAGATATTGATTTTAATGCTACAGCCAAGGTTCCTTCACGTTTGCCTAATAAATATGATTCTTATGATGCTTTGCGTATAAGGAATATGGCTATTGTGAATGAATTGGGACTGTCACCTGAATCATGGAATTACTATACTCCTTATGGCGAGTTGGATAAATATCGTAATCCGTCATCCTTGGAAGAGTACGAACGCTATCCTAATGTTGACTGGGTTGACGCATTGTTCAAGGATTATTCAATGTCGTACAATGCGAATGTGAATATTTCCGGAGGTACTTCATTTGTAAAATATTTTACATCTATCGATTTTCTGAATGAAGGAGACTTGTTTAGGGAATACGATAATAATCGTGGATATAATTCGGGATTTGGTTATAACAGGATTAATGCACGAAGCAATCTTGATTTCAGTTTGACTAAATCGACATTGTTGAAGGTCAACCTCGCCGGTTCGCATGGAGTTAGGAAAATGCCTTGGGATTTTGCTGATAGTAGCTATGGATATTGGCAGTCTGCCTACAGCACCCCGCCTGATGCGATGATGCCTATTTATTCAGATGGGACATGGGGATATTATCCACGTGACGAAGTTGGTGCAGCCAATTCAGTTCAATCTTTGGCTTTAGGAGGTCTTGAGCAGAGAACGACAACACGTATAAACACAGACTTTACATTGGAACAAGACTTGAGTATGTTGACAAAAGGCTTGAGTGCAAGAGCAATGTTTTCACTTGATAATGTTTTCGTAGAAAGAAAACGTGGAGTAAGCGATATGTACAACAACTCTCAGAATAAATGGATAGATCCTGAAACTGGTAATGCCAGTTATAAGCAGGTTACCGACAGTAATACACAGTTTGAATTTCAGGAAAGTGTGAAGTGGACATCGCAGGCTGGTGAAATGAATAATGATGCAACAGAACGCAGATTGTATTATCAGATACAGTTGAACTATGCGCGTAAGTTTGGCGATCATGATGTTTCTGCTATGGGACTGTTTAGCCGTGAACGTAATGCTACAGGTAGTATGGTTCCTAATTATCGTGAGGACTGGGCCTTCCGTGCCACATATAATTATAAGCAGCGTTATTTTATCGAGGCGAATGGAGCATATAACGGTTCTGAGAAATTTTCTTCTGAAAACCGTTTTGCCTTCTTCCCTTCAGGTGCCATAGGATGGATGATTAGTGAAGAAAATTTTATGACTTTCCTTCGTGAGAACAAAATACTTGATATGTTGAAACTGCGTGCTTCATACGGTAAAATAGGTGATGATAATATCGGTGAACGTTGGTTGTATATGCAACAGTGGGCCTATGGAAACACAGCTAAGCTTGGTAATTATGCTTCTGATCGTAGCCCATATACATGGTATCGCCAAAGTTCAGTGGGCAATCCTGACATTCATTGGGAAACAGCCCAAAAAGCAAACTATGGTGCAGACTTTTCTTTCTTCGGAGGAATAGTTTCAGGTTCGGTGGATATATTCAACAACTATCGCACTGATATCCTCGTTAACGGTTCAAACAGAGCCATCCCGTCATTCTTCGGCTTGACTCCGCCATGGGCAAATCTTGGTAGGGTACGTTCAAAGGGTTATGAAATATCTTTGAAATTCAACTATCTGTTTGGAAATGGGTTACGTCTATGGGCTGACGGAAATATGACACATGCCAAGGAAAAAATTCTTGAACAGGATGACGCTCCTTTGTTACCTGACTATCAGAAAGGAGAGGGAAAACAGATTGGACAGGCATATTCCTACATTGATCATGGATACATCAATTCCTGGGATGACATTTATGCCAGCACTCAGATGAATACTAATGACTTGCAGAAATTACCAGGAGACTATCAGATTGTCGATTTCAATGGCGATGGAGTTGTTGACAATGATGACAGTGTGCCTTATGGCTTTTCCGGTAACCCTCAGAATACTTATAATGCCACTGTTGGTTTTGAATGGAAAGGTTTCAGCGCATTCCTACAGTTCTATGGCGTAAATAATGTTACCCGTCAGGTAGTATTCACCTCATTGTCCGGAAAACTTGACAATGTTTATGATGAAGGTACATATTGGAGTAAGTATGATATGGATGCAGACAGTCCGCTCCCACGTTGGAACTCTAAGAAAGCTGATTCAGCACCTGGTACAAGATATATGTACGATGGATCTTATGTTCGTCTTAAGAATGCGGAAATAGCATATACTTTCACTCAGCCTTGGGTTAAGAAACTGGGTATAGAGTCTTTGAGGCTTTACTTGAACGGTAATAACTTGTGGCTTTGGACCAAGATGCCTGACGACCGTGAATCAAATACAGCCGGAACAGGTTGGGCTTCTCAGGGTGCTTATCCTACAGTGAAAAGATACAATTTAGGATTGAAGATAAGTTTATAAGATGTGTGTATCGTGCATTTTAAGGATAATTTAATAATAAAGCGTATGAATAAATATCATAAATATATAGTAATAGGCGGAATGTTGTTGGCGTCTTTGGGCATGTATTCATGCCAGGATTACCTTGACAGGGACGAGGATAGCATCGTGAATGCGGAAGATGCATTCAAGAATTTCCGTAATTTCCAAGGATTTACCGAGGAACTGTATTATTGCATACCACTTTTCCATGGAAACTACTGGCAGTCGGACTTCAATTGGGGTGAAGACGAAATCATTGTAGCCGGCTCTACATGGTTTATGGGATATAAGGTAGATAATGGCGATTTCTGGGGATGGCAGAAGGAATACGACGGTTGGGGAGCCAACTGGATGGATGGTACTGGTACTACCACCAACGATGACCGTATGCAGAAGCGCATGTGGCCTCTAATGTGGTATGGTATCCGTAAAGCTAATCTCGGTATAGCTAACCTCGATAAGTTGGTAGATGCCACACAGGAAGAAAAAGATTTGATAGAAGGACAGCTTTATTTCTTCCGTGGATGGTTCCATTTCATGTTGATGCAGTATTTTGGTGGATTGCCTTATATCGATCACGTATTGGAAGCAAACGGTGAATCGTATAAATTACCACGTCTCAGTTATCAGCAGACAGCAGATAAGGCAGCTTATGATTTTAGACATGCGGCAGATTTGTTACCATTGGATTGGGATACTACTGATGCCGGATTGGCTACATATGGAAAGAACAGGCAGCGCATTAATAAAATCATGGCGTTGGGATATTTGGGTAAGAACTATCTTTGGGCTGGAAGTCCGCTTATGAACTACGAGTCAACAGGTAGTAGAGAATATAATGCTGAATATTGTAAGAAAGCAGCTGAGGCATTTGGCGAATTGTTGATGAATTGTAAAGAAAACGGTGGTGATGCAAACTATTCACTTGTTGATTTCTACAGCGCTGATGAAAATGGTGGATATTCCTCAATATTCTATACATACGGAAGTGACTTGCTTCCCGGTGGAACTGAAGCAATATTCCAGGCTCCGTGCTATGATAGCAGTGCGACACGTTGGGGAATGGTCTTGCAGTATCCTGCTGGAGTGCTGCAGGACGGTAGCAGCAACTGTTTCAGCCCTACGGCAAATTATGTGAATTATTATGGTATGCAAAATGGTCTGCCTATTAAGGAAGACGGGGCAGGACCAAATGATGGCTATTTCCCTGGAAATGATTTTGACCCTACTCATCCTTGGAAAAATCGTGACCCACGTTTTTACCATGACATAGTATATGACGGAGTGAAATGCATACAAGGACCAACTTCAACTCGTGAAGCACACAGATATGCCAACCTATATACCGGAGGAAGCTATATGAATGATGATAGCGGAAGCCGTACAGGATATCTGCTTTACAAATTCTTGCCACATCCTTATAATATCAATAATGATGATTGGGGACATAACAAGACTCATATTGTATCAATAAGCTATATGCGTTTGGCTGATGTTTACCTGATGTATGCTGAAGCTGTTGCAAATGGTTATGGCAGTCCGGATTCTGAATCAGTGAATATGGATTTGACTGCGGTTGATGCTGTAGATAAAGTGAGGGAGCGTGCTCGTGTAGAAGGAGTAGATACGAGGTTCCTTGGTTCTACAGAGGAATTCATGAAAGAAGTACGTCGTGAGCGTGCCGTAGAATTGGCGTTCGAGGGACATAGATTTAATGATCTTCGCCGTTGGCTATTACTTACGGAATATCCTTATACGCTTAAGACAAGGCATAACTTCACACGCATTGGAAATACTTATGCCAATGACCCGACTACAAACGAAATAGGAAACCTTGAGGAAGAGGTGATATTGGAAAGAAAGCTTGAACCTAAGCATTACTGGATGCCTCTGAAACGTGTCGATACTAATATATATCTTGAATTCGATCAGAATCCTGGATGGTAAATTAATGAAGAACTTTAAAAGTGTAAACTATGGATTATAAACAAATAGCAAAACTCTTTTTGGCGGGACTGGTGCTTTCTCCGTTGCATGCAGTAGCACAGAGTGATACCAAGGTACAAGTTGAGGCCGTGGTACGTACTGCCGACGGAAAACCTGTTGCCGGTGCCGTTGTTAGCGGTGATGACAGGTCGGCCTATGCCATTACTGGCGAGGACGGTTCATTTAGCGTTAACGTGTCGCCAACCGGAGCTTTCGTTGTAAAGGCAGCCGGATATAAAGACATGGTTGTAAAAACAGAGAATGTACCTGGAGAGATTGTCATGTATCCGATAGCAGATGATGAACTGGTGAACGTGGCATTCAGAAAAGTCCAGAAACGTGACCTTATGGGAGGTGTATCATATATAAATCTGCCGGATTTCATGAAAAAAGATTATACAACTTATAGTCTTGACGGTCTTCAGTCATATATTGGCGGATATACCGGCAATGTATGGGGACAGGGAGCGTTGGTTTTGATAGACGGAGTACCACGTGATGCCAGTTCAGATATACGTCCTTCTGAAATAGAACAGATAACAGTGCTGAAAGGTGTAGGTGCTGTAGCTTTGTATGGTAGCCGTGGCGCAAAAGGTGTGGTAATGATAACTACCAAGCGCGGAGAGGCACACGACCGTCAGATAAACGTGCGTGCCAATACCGGATTTTATGTACCGAAGAGTTATCCTAAGTACCTGAGTTCATGGGAGTATATGACGTTGTATAATGAAGCGTTGAGAAATGACGGCCTTACTGAATTATATGACGACTATACCATTTATCAGTCGTTCAAGGGTGACCAGCCTTACAGATATCCGAATGTTGATTTCTACTCTGACGATTATCTGAAAAAGGCTTACAATAAGTCAGACCTTACAGCTGAATTTTCAGGTGGTAATGATAAGGCTCAGTTCTATACTAACATAGGTGTTGAACACCAGAATACTTTGCTCAATTTTGGTGAAGGTAAGAATGAAAGTCTATTGCGTTTCAATGCGCGCGGAAATGTAGATTTTAAGTTCAACGATATACTATCGGCTTCTGTTGATGCGTCTGTTGTGGTAAATAATAATCGTTTTGCCAATGGTGATTTTTACGGAGCAGCTTCGACATTGCGTCCAAATCGTGTGACACCGCTTATACCGGTGAGCATGTTTGAGGATGGAAATGAAGAACTCGCCATCACCGCACAGAACAGCAGTTTCCTGATTGACGGCAAGTACCTGCTCGGCGGTACACAGCAAGACCAGACAAACGCTATTGCCGATGTGTATGCCGGAGGATATAACAAGAGTAATAGCAGACAGTTCCAACTGACTGCTGCTTTGGATTTCAATCTCAACAAACTGCTTGAAGGTTTATCTTTCAGGGCACAGTATGCTATTGATTATTCTTCGTCTTATTCAGAAACTTATACCAACGAGTATGCGGTTTATGCTCCTTCGTGGTACACGAAAGATAATAACCCTGTTATAAACAGCCTTACCCAGTATGGAGAAGACCGTAAGGATGGAACACAGAAACTTGGTAACAGCTGGTACCAGCAGACACAGGCATTTTCCGGACAGTTCAATTATGTAAAAACAGTTGATGACGTACATAATCTGAGTGCTATGTTGTTGGCTGCAGCACACCAGCGTACTGAATCGGCCGTATATCATAAGACTTCTAACGCCAATTTAGGATTAATGTTGGCTTATAATTACGACCATAAATATTATGCTGATTTCAGTAGTGCCCTGGTACATTCGGCAAAAATGGCTCCAAGAAAGCGCAATGCTTTTTCACCTACATTATCTCTGGGATGGAGACTGAGTGAGGAAGAGTTTTTGGAAGACTCGCCAGTAGTTGATGATTTGAGAATTACGGCATCTGCGGGAATATTACATACAGATTTGGATTTTACATCTTTCTATATGTATAAAGGATATTACACTCAGACAGAGGGTGCATGGTATGCGTGGAAAGACGATGCGTCCAAAATCCAGAGTACCGACTCACGCAGAGGTGAAAATCCGGATTTGGGCTTTGTGAAACGCAAGGAAGTAAATGTTGGCTTTGAAGCTTCATTGTTCAAGCGTTTCGTGACAATGAATGCCAACTTTTATATAAATCGTATGGAAGGAATGCCGGTACAGCCAAGTACGGTATATCCGGTATGGTTCTCTACTGGCTGGCCAAACAGTTCGTTCATCCCTTATGTTAATTACAACATCGACCGTCGAATGGGTGTTGATTTCGCAGTAAACTTCAATAAGAAGTTCGGCGAGTTCGATCTTGCGTTAGGCTTGACAGGCAACTATCTCACTACAGAGGCTATAAAGCGCGACGAGTTATATGAAGATACTTACCGCAACAGGGTAGGAAAACCTATAGACAGCCTATGGGGACTTGAAAGCGCAGGCTTCTATGAGAGCGAGGAAGACATAGCCAATTATGGTGCTACATCATCTTATGGTGAGGTTAAGCCTGGTGATATAAAATATGTTGACCAGAATCATGATGGCGTGATAGATGACAAGGATGAAATTTACCTTGGAAATGCAGGATGGTCGGGTGCGCCGTTTGCATTCGGTATTAATTTGACAGCCAAATGGAGGAACTTCACACTGTTTGCACGCGGTACTGGAAATGTTGGCACATATGGCATAAAGAGCAGCAGTTATTACTGGGTTTATGGAGACCGTAAGTATTCAGAGGTCGTATTAAATCGCTGGACTCCTGAAACAGCTTCTACAGCCACTTATCCAAGACTGACAACATTGAACGGTGACAATAATTTCAGAAACTCTGATTTCTGGTTGTATAAGGCAAATAGATTTGATTTGGCCAAAGTACAGTTGACATACGATTTCCCATTGCAGATGCTTAAGAAATCATTTGTTCGTGAATTGGGAGTATATGTCAGTGGCGAAAACCTTCTTACCATATCTAAAGAACGCAAGTTGATGGAAATGACGGTGGGCGGTACTCCACAGTGCAGATTGTTTAATTTAGGTGTTAAAGCTTCTTTCTGATAAAAAAAGGAAACTATGAAGATAAAAAAGATAATATTATTAACGATGGCAGCGGTGACATTCTCCGGATGTGAGGATATGTTTGAACCTGCCGTTGAGAACTATCGTGATAGGGACGTTATGTATGAAGAGGCTAATTTTGCCTTGGGAATACTTCTTAACGGATATACCCGCATACCGACCAACAGTTGGTCTTTTAACGATGTGGCTACAGACGATGCTGTCAGCAACGACGTAAATAACAGTTACCGCAAGATGGCAACCGGTACATGGAGTGCAATTGTAAATCCTGTTGATGCGTGGACAAATTGTATGGCAGGAATCCAGTATATGAATATCATGCTGGAAGAAGCCGACAAGGTAAACTGGTCTACGGACGAGGATTTGAAAAGAATGTTCAATGACCGTACCAAAGGAGAAGCTTATGCTTTGCGCGGACTGTTCATGTATTACTTGCTTAGGGCTCATGCCGGCAGTATAACTGAAGGCGGACAGATTATGGGTGTACCTATTCTAAGAAACTCACTTGGTGCTGAAGACAATTATAATCTTCCACGAGAGTCATTCGATGCCTGCATTGAGCAGATTAACTTGGATTTCGATGAGGCGGAGAAACTTTTACCCCTTGATTTCACCGATATCTCTACAGATGCCGAAGTACCGGAAAAATATGAAGGTATAAGCAAGGAAAACTATAACAGGGTATTCGGTGTAAACTCACGTCAGCGTATCACTAAGAGAATTGTTGAGGCTATGCGTGCCAAGACTGCATTGCTTGCTGCAAGTCCGGCATACAACATAGGCGAAGACGTTACAAAATGGCAAACAGCAGCTGCCATGGCAGCAAAGGTGATAGACAGGGATGATGTCCAGTTTGATGTCAACGGACTTCAATGGTATTCTAGACCTACATCATCAAACGGTGACAACTCGGCTGAGATTCTTTGGCGTAACAGTGTAGGAGGTACGGACAACAATCTTGAAAAAGACAATTATCCACCTACATTGTTTGGTAACGGAAGGATAAACCCTACACAGAATCTGGTGGACGCATTCCCAATGGCAAACGGCTATCCTATTACAGATGAGGTAAATTCAGGATACAAGGCTTCTGACCCATATACGGGAAGAGATCCGCGACTTGCAAAATTCATAGTGTATAATGAAAGCAAACTTGGACCAGGTACAGGAGACCAGCAGGAAACAATAACTACTGTCGGATATTCCACTAACGATGGAGTGAACCAGACAGAGACCTCAACCCGTACAGGATACTACATGCGTAAGCTGCTTATAGAGTCAATAAACCTTGACCCTACAGCAACTACAGCTGAAAGGCATATCATACCGCACATCAGATACACGGAAATGTTCCTTACATACGCTGAGGCTGCCAATGAGGCTTACGGACCTAAAGGGAAAGCAGAGGGATGTAAATACACTGCATATGAAATTATTAAGAAAATAAGGGAGAGAGCAGGAATTTGCCCAAATGGCGCTGCAGATCTATATCTTGACGAATGTGCGAAGGATCCGATGAAGATGCGCGAACTTATACGCAACGAACGCCGTCTGGAGCTGTGTTTCGAAGGTTTCCGTTTTTGGGACTTGCGTCGCTGGAAAGTGGATATTGAAAAACTCACAGAGACAGCAAGAGGAATAAACAAGGCAGGTGGTACATCTTACGAACCATTCGATGTGGAAAACAGAAATTACAAGGAACACATGTATTACGGTCCTATACCGTATGCCGAAACATTGAAATGGAGCGAATTGAAACAGAACTTTGGTTGGTAACCATTTAATTAAACTATAAATGATATTATAATGAAAAAAATATATCTTACATCAATGATGTTGTTGGCGTTGGCCTCATGCCATAACGGCGACTGGCATTTTGACGACTACGGGACCAGAAGCGTGTATTTCGCATACCAATATCCTGTGCGTACTATAACATTGGGTGAAGACCCAAGCACCGACAACACTCTCGACAACCAGCACAAGTGTAAAATCATGGCCACCACTGGTGGAGGATACACCAATCCTGATGATATCACTGTTTATTTTGAGGTTGACGAGACTTTGTGCGACAATATCGTTTTTACCGGTACCAACAATCCGGTAAAAGCTATGCCACAAAACTATTACACCTTGTCGTCGAACAGTGAGATGGTGATACCGGCAGGGAAACTCAGTGGCGGAGTGGAAGTGCAGCTTACAGATGATTTCTTCAATGATGCAGATGCCATAAAGAATACCTATGTCATACCATTGCGCTTGACGGATTTCGTTGGAGCTGATACTATCTTATCAGGAAAACCTTTGGTTGATGAACCTAATGTTTACAATTCCGACCATTGGGATATTACGCCGAAGAATTATATCCTCTATTGTATAAAATACATAAATCCTTGGCATGCAAGTTATTTGCGTCGTGGAAAGGATGTTATAGAAGGAATGCCCGGACACCTTTCTCTCAGCAAGGAAATTGTTCGTCATGAAAAGTATGTTGAAGAAGATGAGGTCATGAAACTTGAAACTAAGTCCATGAAAGAGGTTACATACAGACTTTATGTTGAGGATGAATCAAAGCAATATCATTATTACAACGTTATCCTTACATTCGACGATGACAATAATTGTACAGTTTCTACCGATACTCCAAATTGTGATATTACAGGAACAGGAAAGTTTGTGTCGAAGGGTGACAAAAACAGTTGGGGTAATGAGGACAGGGATGTGATTTACCTGGAATATGAGGCTACGATTGAAGACCTCGTAAAATGTACTACCTACGATACTCTTGTTGTACGCAACAGAGGTGTTGTGATGGAAACATTTACTCCTGAATTGCAACCCTGACATCGTTTGGCTTTATCCATAAGGACTATTCCCGGAGCTTATCCGGATAGTCCTGGTATAAATAAATATTTACACTAATAAATGAAAAACTGAAACTTATGAAGATTTTTAATAAACTTATATTTTGGATATTCGGAATAGCGTTCCTGGTATCTTGTAAGGACGATATGGCTCCGCAATTGCCGGAACCTGTCGTAGAGACACCGGAAGTGGGCGAAAGGCCGGAACTGAAGCAGCTCCACGTGGATGGCCGTTATTTGGTGGATGCCGATGGCCAAACAGTAAACTTGCATGGTTTTGCCCAGACGTACAGCCCTTTCTTCAATAACAACGCTTGGGGTAACTACGATGTTGATGCCTGCCTGCGTTATAACCAGCTTATGACAGACCGTGTTCTTGCAGCAGGATGGGAAGTGAATTTCATCCGCCAGCACATGGACCCATACTGGAGCTCTCCAGGCGCATCTTCAGAGGCTGAGGCACATATGTTTTATAACGAAGAAAGATTTAGAAAATACCTGGACATCGTGTTTGTTCCTATGGCGGAGTTTGCCATATCCAGAGGGTTCTATGTAGTTATGCGTCCACCAGGGGTATGTCCTGAGGAAATAAAGGTAGGAGACAAATATCAGGAATATTTGGTTAAGATATGGGATATCGTAACTGAACACCCTACACTTAAAAATAATCCTTATGTGATGTTTGAATTAGCAAACGAACCGGTCAGAATATTAGATCCGGAAGATGGAAGTGTGCTTGATGTAAATGCAAATAAGGATGCGGCATTTACACAATTGTCTATGTATTTCCAGAAGATAGTTGATACAATCCGTGAGAATGGATGTGATAATATTTTGTGGATTCCAGGTTTGGGTTATCAGTCTCAATATGCAGGTTATGTTGAGCATCCTATTAATGACCCGGTAAATAATTACGGATTTGCAATCCATGTTTATCCCGGCTGGTATGGAAGTGATGGTGAGAATGAAGATGGTGGAGTTGGTAACAATGGTGGATATGTATCGTTCCAGAATGGTTGGGATAATCAGGTAGGACCTGTGGCTGAAACTCATCCTATAATGGTTACTGAAATGGACTGGGCTCCTAAGAAGTACAATGCTTCATGGGGCAAGGCTACAACGGGTGAAGCCGGAGGAGCAGGTTTTGGAGCAAACTTCAAACTTATTACTGATAATTCTGGCAATGTAAGTTGGCTTTTATTTACCGGACAGGAATATATGGCAGAGTTTGTTGATGTTCCGGGAGTTGAAGGCGAATATACATTCCTCAATGACCCTGAAGCATGTCCATGGCCTATTTACCATTGGTATCAGGAATATGCCGGTGTTTCTGCCGAGGATTATGGTAATCTTGTTGATATTAAGGTTAGTGGCGCTACAAAAGATGAAAATGGTAATTACAGCATGACTGTATCAACTCAAGGCAGCAACTTCTATATCGTAACTACCGGTGTTTACGACAGCGGAAAGGAAAGAGTATTGGCTGGAGTTAAATATGAAAGTTCTAAACCTGACATATTTACAGTATCTGAAACTGGAGCTTTTGAAGTTAAGAAGGAAGGTACAGGTGTGCTTAAGGTCACATATAATGATAAGACTATAGAAATAAATGTTACTGTTACCGATTTGGCATTTTTGCTTGATAGTTCGTTCAAACGACTTGCTGGCGAAAATTCTTTATTTTCTGCTGAAACCAATACATTGACTATTACCGGAACTGAAATATATGGTTGGGGAGATGATGATGTAAATACTGTATTTGACCTTTCAAAATATAAATATATGGTTCTTGATTTAAAAGAACCGGTATCAGCAGATGCAGATTTCTCAATATCTAAAAAAGTTTGGAATTCTCCTTCATATAATTTAAGATTGAAACCATCAGATACAGATACAAGGTATGTTATAGCTTTGACAGGCCTTAAGGCAAACACACGTACAAATTGGGGTGAAATAGAAATGGATAGAATAAGTGTCGTTGGTTTCCAAGGTGCAATGGTAACGTCAACTATTAAGATTGATCGAGTATTTGTTACTAACGATTGGCCTTATGGAGATGATGTTATTGTTGATGAAATTTCAGTAGAAGGCCTAAGTAATGATATGCAGATACCATTAAATAGTAAGACTAGTTTTACTGTAAAAGCAAAACTTAGCAATGGTCAAGAGATAGATGCAACTTCAGGTGCTATATATTCTCTTTCTAATAGTAACGATTTTAATGTAGCTGCCGGTGAAATATGGTCAGAAGTTGATGACGCTACAACGAATCTTACCATAAAGTTTGGTCCTGTAGATAAAGAAAAAGAAGTAACAATAACTAATATTAAGGCACATAAACCATCACCAAGTGATTTCTTCCCATTAACTGAAGAAGGGTTTAAAGTAGCTGTTAATATCAATAATAATACCGATTCTGGAAATACATTTAATGCTACAACGAAAGCTGTAAATTTACAATCACCAGCAGGTGCAGGATGGACTTGGGATACTCCTCAGGATTTTTCAGAATATCAATATCTTATAATAGAATTAGAAGAAAAATTAACAGATAGTAGGATAGGTGTTGTTGTTGAGAATGAGATAGGACACGCAAGCAAAACATATTTTGTTGGAAATAAGGAAGTAATTATAGACCTTGATAATATGATGATTAATTGGCCTGCATGGTCAAGTAAGTTAGGCCAAAAGGTTAATCCGTCTTCTGTTTCTGCTGTTGCTTTCAATATTGATTGGGGAACTGCTAATAGCGAATTTAAAATTAAAGATGTTAGATTTGCCGATGAATATCCAGGCAGTGTTTCTAATCTTGAGATTACAGGCTTCGCATCATCAATAGCCAATGGACAGACAATGAATATTAAAGCTATTGCCACTATAGATGGTGTTACTAGGGATGTCACATACGAAGCTGAATATCGTAGTTCTAATACAGATGTCGTAAGATTCTTGCCAGGTGAGATTAAAGGACTGAGTGAAGGGACAAGTACCATTACAGTAGAATTTCAAGGATATAAATTTGAACAATCAATTGCTGTTGTGAATGTTGGTGAAAATGATTTTTTCCCTATCGTAGGAGGATATTTTAAACCTAATTTAGGAGATACTTCTAATGAATTTAATTATACTACGAAAGAGTTGACAATTAATAATGGCTACTCTGTTTCTGGTTGGACTTATGATAATGGCATATCAATAAGCGGTAATAATTATCTTGTTGCAAAATATAAGGCTGGAACAAGTGGAAATTCTGATGCTATTCGTTTATTGTTAGGAAATGGCAATATTTATGGGCCTTGTTATCGTTCTGAGGCTCCTGTTATGGTTGGAGATTATTATTACTTAGTGGTAAAATTGTCAGATGTAACAGAAACAAATACAATGGATGATGATCAGAATGTGGCAATGGATTTAACATCTATAAAGACAATTGGCTTACAGCACTTTACAGTAAATACAGGATTTAGCATAATTGTTGATGAAGTTTATCTCTCTGATACAGATCCGACAGCATCTTCTAATAGATCAAATTAATGTAAAATATCATTAATTAAAAGTTTGCGGATGCATCAAGCATCCGCAAACTATCCTAAATTGCTTATATCATGAAAATCCGTTTATATGTTTTAATAGCCGTTTTGGTATCTGCGCTGTATGCTTGTTCTGATTCACCTGCTACAGAGCCTGAACAGGAAAACAATCCTGCTGAACAGCCCGGAGGCAGTCAGGATGAAGTCAGCGGAGAGGAACAGGAAAGAAAGGTTTATTTCACCAATCCTGTGATAAACTCTGATGTGCCTGATATCTGTATCACACGTGTCGGCGAAGATTATTATATGGTGAGTACCACCATGTATTTCATGCCTGGCGCGCCAATCATGCATTCCAAGGATTTGGTAAGCTGGAAAATCATAGGCTATGTATTCGATAGCCTTGACGAGTCGGAAGCCAATAATCTGGAACAGAATGGAGATGGTGAAAGCGATATTTATGCCAAAGGACAGTGGGCTTCGTCTATCCGTTACCACGACGGATGGTTCTATGTGATGTTTGCTACCGGTTTCGGAAGTTTCAATCATACTTATATATATAAGACACAGGACCCTGCAGGCAAATGGCAGTTGGCGCAGAAGTTTGATGAAATCCTGCACGATTCTTCGTTGTTTTTCGAGGACGACGGAACTCCGTTTATAATAACTTTTGATGGAGAAATAATAGAACTGGACAAAGATTTGGCTATAAAAACCAGAAATTTTGGAAGGTTGAACATGAATATAGAGCAGGGAGTACAGTGTGAGGGCTGCCAGTTCTTCAAGGTGGACGGCAAGTATTACGCTTTCTTCATGTACAGGCCAGGCGGTATCCGTAAGGTACTTTGCCTGAAATCCAATAGCCTGACTGGAAATTATTCACAAAGGGTTGTCCTTGACGATTCCGGCATTGCCCAGGGAGGAATAATAGATACTCCGGACGGGAAGTGGTACGGGTATTTCTTCCAGGACATGTGGCCTTTGGGACGTTGCCCTTACCTTGTACCATGCACGTGGAACGATGGATGGCCAGTAATGGGCGATGAGAATGGTGATGTTCCGAGGGAGATGGAAGTGCCAGTGAATACAGGAAACCTTTTCCCAAGAAGTGAGGTGCTGGTGAATGACGATTTCGACAGTGAGAAACTCGGACTTACATGGCAGTGGAACCATAATCCGGACAATAGCCTGTGGTCGCTTACGGAAAGGCCGGGATATATGCGTCTGAAGACAGGACGTGTGATGGCTGATGCTGATGATATATTCCATGCCCGTAACACCCTGACGCAGCGTACTATAGGTGACAAATGCAGCGGATGGATTTCTATTGACGTTAGTAACATGAAAGATGGCGACCGTGCCGGACTGTCGGTATTCGGATTTTATGGTGGATTGGTTGAAGTGGTCAAAGAAAACGGTAAATACAAGTTGTCTATGTCCAGATATAACCAGGAAATAGTAGGTGGAAAAGAGACTAATGTCAGGGAAGACATGGACGATACAGTGGAACTCACGCAAGACGTTGTCTATTTAAAGGCTGACTGCGATTTTGTTTCGTCCAAGGCTATATTCTATTACAGTCTGGATGGTTATAAATGGAACAGGATAGGCAGTGAAACTACTCTGATATATACTTTGATGCATTTCACCGGTTACAGATTTGGTATATTCAATTATGCTACACAGAGTTCCGGTGGTTACGTTGATATAGATTATTTTGAATACAAAAAACTTTAAAAAAACAATGATATTATGAAACGATTGATTTATTTCTTTTTTGCCGTAGCAATGATGCTGCCGGCTGCAGGGTGTAATGACGATCCTGATTTCATTAAGAATGCTCCTCCTTCTTCGGGTGAGACCGACGGTACGGACGACGATTCTGATGCCGGTGGTGACGGAACAGTAGAAGGAGTTGATCCTAACTTCCAGATTTACCTTTGTTTCGGACAGTCAAACATGGAAGGCTTTGCCTCACTTGATGGTACTTACAATGGTATAGAGGATAAAGATAAAACAGAGGACGAACGGTTCCAGGTTATGGCAGCAGTTTCAGGCAGTTGGAATGGTGTACAAAGGGAAGTGGGACATTGGTATACAGCAGTACCGCCATTGTGCCGTTCTAATACAGGTTTGTGTCCTGCGGATTATTTCGGACGTACGATGGTGGAGGAACTTAGCAAGACTAATCCAGATATTAAGGTGGGAGTGATAGTAGTGGCAATAGGCGGAGCTGGTATAAAGGCTTTTCATAAAACAAAGTATAATGAATATTATACCGGAACTGATGATTGGCAAAGATCTCTTATGGATATTTATGATGGATATCCTTATGGAACACTTGTAGATATGGCCAGAATTGCTCAGAAACAAGGTGTGATAAAAGGTATATTGATGCATCAGGGAGAAACTGATGGATGCGGACTTGAATGGAGACAAGATGTTGCAGAAATATATAAGGATTTGATTTCTGATCTTTCTCTTAAGTCTGAGAATACTCCTTTACTGGTTGGTGAATTGTTGAATGATGATAATCAAGGACTAGGAAAAGACAGGAATTCGGAGTTGCCAAAAATAAAAGAACTTGTACCGAATACTTATGTAGTTTCTTCCGAAGGTTGCACAGTAGTTGAGAATGACCCAGGCGAAGATGGTAAAAACAGATATCTGCATTTTTCTTCAGAAGGTTATCGTGAATTAGGCCGTCACTATGCGCAGACAATGCTTGATATACTTGCAAATCAGAAACCGGAAGATCCTAATGCTTCTGTCCCTGCATCGAATAATCATTTTGATCTTACTAAACTTGATGCTGATTTGGAATCTGATCCTAACCCTAGCGAAACTTCGTGGAATGTTGAAACTGGTGAATTGACAACGAAAACTAATGGAATTGGTGGATGGAAGTTTGAGACACCGATAGACTTGACAGTTTCAAATTATCTGATTGTTGAGTTTAGTGAGAAACCTGCAGTTTCTGGTACGCGTTTGGCTATATATTCTGACAGTTATAATGTTTTCGATTATTCTTATACTAATGGAACTATTGAAGGTAATATGATTGTCATTGATATTAAAAATGGAACATTTGAGACTTCTAAAT
>UQTJ01000040.1 GCA_900544075.1 uncultured Bacteroides sp. | reverse complement strand
ATGTAAAGTTTGACTATTATGAAGACGGAAAGCATATTGACGAGCAGAGCCGTACATTCGATAACTTTTTCCCGAATATCTCATTCTCAACACAATTAGGTAAAGTACAGACACAGTTGAGCTATACGGCAAAAACTCAAAGACCTACTTACAGCGAGTTGAGTAACAATGTATTCTATTCTGACCGATTTACTCTCCAGAAAGGTAATCCAACTCTTCGCCCTACAATCATACATGACCTGACTCTTTCCGGTGCATGGAGATTCCTTCAGATGTCATTGTCCTACTCTCAGACAAAGGACTGGATTCTCAATTGGGGAGAGCTGGTGAATGAAGATGCTTCACTAACTATGCTAAGTAAGCGAAATTGGGATAAATCCATTCCTATGTTTACAGCATTTCTGTCTGCCTCTCCTAAAATCGGGTGCTGGTCGCCTATGATGAGTGTAGGTATGCAGAAACAGTGGCTTAGTGTGGATTATTTTAAGGAAACAAAGTCATTGGACCATCCTTTGTTTATCGCTTCATTCAGCAATACATGGGAACTGCCTCTTGGTCTTATGATTGGTCTTGATTCATACATACAGAGTGCCGGCGCTACGCAGAATATTTATTCTGAAAAACCGAACGGCTATGTGAATGTGTCAGTCAGAAAGAGTTTCCTTGATGATGCTCTTAGCGTGAAACTTAGGGGAAATGACATCTTCAAAACAAACAGGATAAGCTATAGCATGTATAGCGGTGACTATTATCTGTTTCAAAAAAGTGTATGGGACAGACAGGAGTTTGCGGTAACAGTCCGCTATAAATTCAATACAGCCAAGAGCAAGTACAAGGGTACCGGTGCCGGCGACAGCCAGAAGAGCCGTATGTAAGAATAACATCAATTTCATAAATATTACCTATTATAAGCATATAGGGTGGTCCGTTTTGGCTACCTTTATATGCTTTTGTAATATATGTGCAATTCATACATATTGTTTAAGTCGTAGAAAATATGTGTCCATTTATTATATAATTATTAGATGATAGTATCTGTTTTCGATTATATACACTATATTTGCGATATAGCCTCCATTAAAGTAAAAAAACAATACAAAAATCAGGGCTAATACATAATAATTGGTTTTTAAAAAACTGACTTTTGCATTTGATTAATACGATATTCCGGATTTTAATACTCAATATAATCAAGTATCCCCTGAATATAAGCTATAGTCACTCCGTAATTGGTCATAGGAATGTTCTGTTCCTTGGCTTTTGCCACGCGGTTCATCATGAATTTCCTGTTGAACATGCAGGCCCCGCAATGGATAACAAGGTCGTAGCCTTCAAGATTTTCCGGAAAGTCGTGTCCTGAAACCATATCTATCTGTATGTCATTGCCAAATCTTTTTCGGAGCATGGCAGGGATTTTCTCTCGGCCAATATCTTCGGTGAGTGGGGCATGGGTGCATGCTTCGGCTATTAGGACTTTGGAATTGTTGTTCAGTTTGCCTATCGTACGTGCGCCTTCCACAAAGTAGTCTATATCGCCCTTGTGCTTGGCAAAGAGTACGGAGAACGATGTCAGTATGCTTTCCTTTGGCTTCAGTTCGAAAACGGTCTTGAACACCTGCGAGTCTGTGATAATCAGTTTCGGAGGGTTTGCCATTGCTTTGAGCATTGCTTCCAGCTTGTCTGTGGTGCAGCTCATTACAAGGCACTTCTTGTCGAGAAGTTCGCGCAAGGTCTGAACCTGAGGCAGGATTAGTCTGCCTTTAGGAGCCTGAATGTCCTGCGGCATGACTAACAGTACGGTGTCGTTTTCTCCGGCAAGATTTCCTATTATACTATTGTCGGAAGAGTTGTCCGGCTGGTTTTCTATCAGCGCTTTTCTTATCTTGTCGATGCCTTCCTTTGTCACTGTACTGGCTATGACAGGCTTGGAACCGCATCTCTTCTCTATGGCAAGGGCTGTTTCTGTCTTGTTGTCCAGAATGTCTGCCTTGTTGAGTACCCATATCACCGGTGTATTCTTTGCGGTGAGCACTTTCTGCCATCTCAGTTCTTCTTCTATATTGCAGTCTGTACAGACCATAATAGCTATGTCAGTACGCTCTGTAGCCTTTAATGTCTGTTTTACTCTCAGATTTCCAAGCTCTCCTTCATCATCGAATCCGGCTGTATCTATAAATACACACGGACCGATGCCGTGTATTTCCATCGATTTATACACAGGGTCGGTTGTAGTTCCGGCTACGTCCGAAACTACTGAAACTTCCTGTCCTGTGATGGCATTTATCAATGACGATTTTCCACTGTTTCTTTTTCCGAACAGTGCTATATGTGTGCGGTTTGATCTTGGAGTATCTTGCAATGACATATCATTATGGCTATTAAAACTGTAGTTATATTATCAGAATCTGAAATCGCGTTTTCCTTCGGCGATGTATTTCAGATTTTCTATTGCACGTCTTTTTATTGCCGGATTTGGAATCTTTTCCATCTGTTCACGTATCATCTTGGTTCCGAGTGCCTTGGTTTCTGGTGAGGCATAATCCTCCAAATATTCCTGCAAAGTCATAAGCGCGTTTGGCGAGCAGCAGTTTGCTATCTGTCCTGTTTTTACCAATGACATGAAGCGGTCGCCCGTACGTCCTTCGCGATAACATGCAGTACAGAAGCTTGGGATATAGCCGAGTTTCAGCAGCCATGACACTATCTCATCCAATGTACGGTTGTCGCTGATATCGAACTGTGAGGAGTTTTCTTCTGGTGTTTCCTCTACGGCATATCCGCCTACGCTTGTACGCGAGCCGCCGCTTATCTGTGAGATACCGAGTTCAAGAACCTTTTCGCGCGATTTCTGCGATTCGCGTGTAGAGATAATCATTCCCGTGTATGGCACAGCTATACGGATGATGGCTACAATCTTCTGGAATATCTCGTCGGAGATTGCATTCTCAAAATCTGCTGCATTTATATCGTCGGCAGAGCAGATTCGAGGTACGCTTATTGTGTGAGGTCCTACTCCGTAAGTGGCTTCCAGGTGTTCAGCGTGCATCAGCAGTCCGGTGAAATCGTACTTATATGTATTCAGGCCGAACAGAACGCCGAGTCCAACATCGTCTATTCCGCCTTCCATCGCTCTGTCCATTGCCTCTGTGTGGTAAGCGTAATTGCTCTTAGGACCGCGCGGATGAAGTTTCTCATAATTCTCCTTATGATATGTTTCCTGGAAAAGTATGTATGTACCTATACCTGCTTCGTGAAGCTTTCTGTAGTTCTCCACTGTTGTGGCGGCGATATTCACGTTCACACGGCGTATGGCTCCGTTCTTATGCTTTATTCCGTATATAGTCTTTATGGACTCAAGGATATACTCTATGGGATTGTGCAACGGGTCCTCGCCGGCTTCAAGTGCCAGACGCTTGTGTCCCATATCCTGAAGTGCTATGACTTCGCGTTCTATATCTTCCTGACTTAGTTTCTTGCGGGCTATAGTCTTGTTCTTGATATGGTAAGGGCAATACACACAGCTGTTTACGCAATAGTTTGAAAGATACAGCGGTGCGAACATCACTATTCTGTTGCCGTAGAACTTCTGTTTGATTTCCTTTGCCAGACTGAAGATTTCTTCCAGCAGTTCCGGGTCGTTACATTCAAGCAGCAGTGCGGCTTCGCGGTGACTGATACCTTTGCAAGCTCTTGCTTTTTCTATAATGGATGATATGAGTTCTCTGTTTCCGGCGTTCTCTTCCGCATATTTCAGTGTGTCAAGAATTTCATCATGGCTGATAAATTCTTCAGCCTTTTTTGAATCGGCTCTGTACATAATTATATTTTTTAGAAGTTATAAGAGTTAAAGGAGTTATGGAAGTTAAAGAATTAACTTCTCTTATTCTACATAATCTCCTCGACCGTAGTCAATAGTATAACCAATGGCGCTGAGCTTTTGTTCAAGAAAAGCCAGACCTTCTGCTGCTTCGGCACCCATTGATGCCTTATTGTTGTACAGCGAATACTTGCTTCTTTCCTGTGGAGGAGAGAGATTTGGCATCACTACATTTGCACCTGCCAGTATTCCTCTTTCGCGTCCGTCGGGAGCAAGTGAAGCCAATGCTGTGGTAGACGGTATGAGTGCGTGAGGGTGCATAAGTCTGAATATTGACAACAGGAGTAGGGTAGTGCGTATGCTGCCTGCGCTTTTATCGGCAAACGGAGTGTCACGATGCGGAATGAAAGGACCTATTCCTATCATCTGTGGTTTGAACTCACCGATGAACAGGATATCTTCGATGATGTTGTCTGTGGTCTGTCCCGGACTGCCAACCATTATGCCTGTACCTGTCTGATAGCCTATCTCCTTCAGGTTTGTAAGGCATTGCAGTCTGTTTTGCAGTAACATCGTTTCGGGATGCAGCAATGAGTAATGATATGGATTGTGGGTTTCATGACGGAGCAGATATCTGTTGGCTCCGGCTTCATAGAACATCTTGTATGCTTCGTATGACTTTTCTCCCAATGACAGTGTTATGGCTGCATCCGGATATTTCCGGCGTATGGACGATACTATGTCCGCTATTCTTTCGTCGGTCATATAGTTGTCTTCGCCACCCTGAAGGACAAAAGTACGGAATCCCAGTCTGTAACCTTCATCGCAGCATTGCAGGATAGTTTCCTTGTCAAGACGATATCTCTCCACGTTTCTGTTGCTACGGCGTATTCCGCAGTACAGGCAGTCGTTATGGCAGCAGTTCCCTACCTCTATAAGTCCGCGCACGAAAATCCTGTTACCGAACACTTTTTGTGTTTCGGAGCGTGCAATGCTGTTTATCAGTTCAAGACTTTCGTCATCACACTCATCCAATAATATACGAAATTCATCGGAAGAAAGTCTTTTCTCCCGATGAAGTCGCTCTATAAGTTTTCTCATATATATGTGATATGAAAAATCTTTATTTATTCTTCTTCCTTGTAGTTCTCGTATTTCAGAGGACGTTTAATCAAATCCTGATTAAGCTGTCTTTTGCCTGAAAGAGGGTCGTTGAATGAACTTGGACCAGTGATACAACCTTCAGGACAAGCCATCATTTCGATGAACTGTGCGTCTACCTTGCCAGTCTTGGCATATGCTCTGAGGACACCGATATTCTTCTTGTTGAAGTCCGAAACCTGCATAATCTTAATGCCATTCGCCTTTTCACCCAGGTAAGCCTTGACAGCTCCTGCCACACCGCCTGCCTGAGCGAATCCGTGAGCTTCGCATACAGATTCTTTAGCTACTTTGTATGGAGAAACTTCCTTCAGGTTGATTCCCATACCCTTGATAACTGAGCTGATTTCCTCGAAAGTAAGAACAAAGTCCACACATTCATCGCGCTGAGCTTCCTTTCTCTTTGCGATACATGGGCCTATGAATACCACTTTAGCATCAGGATATTTCTTCTTAGCAATACGTGAGGCATAGTACATTGGCGAACCTGTTGTAGAAACGTATGGTTTCATAGCAGGTATATGCTTGTTCACGAGTTCTATATATGACGGACAGCAAGAAGTAGTCATAAACTTCTGTCCTTCAGCAATCTTTTCAAGAAGCTCGTGCGCCTCGTTGCTTGTAGTCTGCATAGCTCCTTCGGCAACTTCTATAACATCGGCAAAGCCAATCTGCTTCAAAGCTCCGTAAACTTCTTCTATGCTTGCATCGAACTGTCCGAGTATAGATGGGGCAGGGATGGCGATAACCTGTTTTCCTGCACGTATATCTTCAAGTACGTCGAATACCTGGGATATTTCGAATATGGCACCGAAAGGACATGCGTTAAGACACTTTCCGCAGTAGATACATTTGCTTTCGTCTATGTGTTCTATATTGTGTTCGTCCTTGCTGATAGCTTTTACCGGACATGCTTCCTCACATGGAACAGGAATATATACGATAGCATGGTAAGGACAGCTCTTGTGGCAGATACCGCAGCTGATACAAGTATCGTGGTCGATATGAGCCTGACCTGTTTTCTTGTCAAAGTGTACGGCACCTTTAGGGCAGTTCATGTAGCAGCTTCTTGCCACACAACCTCTACACAGGTTACTTACCTCATAGTTTACCTGTACGCATGAAGAACATGCCTCGTCTATCACGCAAAGAATGTTTTCCTTGATTTTTCCGTGTCTTTCAAGAGCCTTGCGGGCATATTCTGAAAGCGGAGTAAGCTCGTCTGTTTCGTCAGACATATCCCATCCCAGAAGAGGGAGTGACTTGTATTTTGTTACCGCACGTTCTTTGTGAATACAGCAGCGTCCTACAGGCTGAGAACGTCGTGGACTGAATTCCAATGGAATACGGTCAATCTTTTCAATTAGCTGTTTCTCCTTCCACAAAGCTACAAGATTTTCAAGCAGTTTGTGTCTCACAATCATTACGTTGTTAGTAAATGCCATAAGTAAAAAAGTAGTGTGACTGTTAGTTGATAAATATAATTACGTTATTCTTTGTTTTCTTCCGCACCGCGCAGAATAAGAGTAGTAGCACCTAAAGTGAAAATACTTCCTTCTTCTATTACAACTTTTTCTTTTGGACCTAAGATTTCATTCATATGAAATGTCCCTGTTATACTGTCGTTATCCCTTAATGTATATACTATTTTTCCTTGCTTGTTCTTCTTTACATTGATGATACAATGTCTGCGGTCCATACTCGGGTCGTTGGTCTCAATGGCTATATCCACGTCAGTTCCCTTGCATCTGCGTCCTATTACGTTGTCGCCCTCATGCAGAGGTATAACCTGCTTGTAGGCAAATGTGTTTTCTATAACCACTACATTGCCATAGTCTTTTGTACCTTCTTTTTCGTCTATGATTTCTTCCCGACGTGTAGCCGCATTAAGTTTGGTACGTCCCAAACGTATGCTGAACTGTTTTTTACACTCTGGACAGATGAAAACCAGTGACTGTCCTTCTTCATACTTGGTTTCATCAAACTGGATGTAATTGTCGCATTTAGGACATCTTACTCTCTTCATTCCTTAATAAAAATTGATTATTTGGATTTGTTAAGTAACCACGCAGTCTTGAACTGTTCTTCTTTTCTCAGTTCATTTATCTTATTGTATGCCTGCGATTTGTCAGTATAGCTGTACAGGGCAATACGGAAACGGTTGTCTGACGTAAGAATCTTAGCATCATTATATCCCTGTTTCTTGAACTTGGCAAGTTCTTTTTCGGCATCCTGCATAGTCTGCAGACTTGCTACTATGATGAACAGCCCTTTATCGCCGGCAGTATTGCTCTTCTGAACTTCTTTGGCTTCTTCCTTAACTGTAGCCTTAGGTTTTTCTTTTACGGCTTCAGCAGTCATTTCTTTCTTCGCAGCTACCGGCTCTGCCTTTTCGGTTTTGGCCGGTTTCTCAACCTTTACAGTCTTAACCGCAACAGGACGCAAGGTATTTACGTTATTGCGTCTGCCGGCTGTAGCAGTCTGTTGCATATCTTCTGCATTATCAGCTTTGTCAGGAGAACTTGTTGCAAGCGATTTGCTTCTGATAGCATCCAGCATTGTTTCAGCCCCTAATGAAGCATAGCTTGAATTGTCAAGATAAGTATTCTCTACCGGAACAGAGAGTACAAAGAACAGAATTATGGCTGCTGCAATTCCTATGGCATGTTCCGCCATACGCTTGATGATATGCTGCTGTTTGTTCTTTTCTTTCGGACTTTCCACAGAAGATGGCACAGTTTCGATTACGATGCGCTGTTCGGCGGCAGACTCTTTTGCAGATGCCAGTTCCGAGAGTGGAGATATTGAGAAACTGCCCAATCCGTACAGGCTTGGACTGAAGAAAGCATTTCCATATGGTTCAAAACCATATGTTCCGGCCATAGTGTAATACAGGGTTCCTATGTTATCTAACTCCGCCTGTCCGTTCTTGTATAAAGAATCTTTGATTTGCGATACGACACTTTCAATCTTTCTGCTTGCATCAGGAAAGTCTGTATCATATGATTGCATGTATGATTGTGCCAGTAAACCGTCGTTTATAGTAAGCTGAGGATTGAAGCCGATAGTTCTCAGCGGTGGACAGAAAATGTTTGCAGAATCCTTGAACTCTGCTGCTTTATTGTGTGCTATGAAACCTCCCAAACCGGGAACAATTACACAGTCATTTTCCAATAAAAGTACTTCTATATGTCTTGATAGCTCTTTCATACTGCAAAATTATAATTTTTTTTAGAAGGCTGTGCATGTTTTGGGGATAAATTTGTGGCTGAAAGTATTCTATTTGCAAAATATTCAGATGTTAATTCGGATAAGTTATCCTTTAAGTAAAATTTATTCTTATTTCCGTGAATTATAGTGTACATTTATGTTAATACGTATTGTTTGGAAGATATACATATTAGATAATTTTTTATTATAAATCCATATAAACGACAAGTTTTGTCGCTCTTTCAGCATATCTTTGCAAAAAACGAATAAAAAGACATGAAAAAATTCAGTGTAATAACAAGGCTTTTGCTTATAATAAGAAAACTCAAAAGAAGTGGAACTATTACTTCCGATGAATTATTGGACTATGTTAACGGAGAAATGAGAATTCGTGGTGAATACGATGATATATCACAAAGAACTTTACAACGTGATTTTATATTAATAAAAGAAACTTTTGGTATAGAAATAGCATATAAAAAAGGAGTCGGACATTATATTAATGAAGAATATACTGATCCATACAGTTATTATGATACTCTTCTTAACGACTTTGATATGCTTTGCGCACTTAATGCTGATACAGGAAACAACAAATATATCCTTGCTGAACACCATAGGCCTCTTGATAATAATTTCTTGCCAGAACTTATTTATGCAATAAAAGAATCTATACATATAGAATTTGATTATATATTGGTAAGGCATAACAATAAAGTTATTCATAAATGTATTAGACCGTATTTCTTGAAAGAATCAAACCAAAGATGGTACGTCATCGGGTATGATGGAGATGTCCTTAAATCATTTGGAGTAGAAAGGATGCAAAATCTAACCTTAAAAAAGAACAGTAAGTTTAAAAGAGAAGAAATCAAAGTCGATGAATTGTTTAAGGACTGTTATGGAATATGGAGCCAGACGGATATGCCTGTAGAAGATATAGAGTTGGAATACAGTACATTGGATGGAGCTTTTCTCAAGACATTGCCGATTCATCATTCACAAACAATTATTCACGAAAATGAAAATACAATAAGAATCGGACTCAGACTGAAGGTGACAAATGATTTCGTAATGGAACTTCTCTCTCGGAGTAATTCACTCAAGGTAATAAAACCGGAATCATTAAGACAGAGAATAAAAGATATATATACAGAAGCATTAAAACGAAATTCATAATATGGAAAGCATTCAATCATTACTCGGAACATTATTAATGATTATAATTATCATTATAATAGGAAGTATAGCTCCATGGCTGTTATTGATACTTATTCCTTACCTGATTTATCTTGCTTTAGGAAGAAAAAAAAGACTGAAAGAAGTAGACAAATTGCTGGAAAACGAATTTAAAGGAAAAACGCCGCAAGAGATTGAAAGCATACGCATAACACTGATAAATACTTTAAACAATCCGTATGCTACACAGGTAGAGAGAGACAATGCCAAATATGCCATAAAATATATAGAAGAACATTTTTATAATAAAAGATAACTATGAATACGAAAAAAGATTTAGAAAACCTCGGTTTCAAAGGATTTATTCCTGTAAAAGAACTATTATTGGACATTTCTGCAATACCAAATGTCAATGGAGTTTACGCTGTAGTAAGAAATAATACGGATAAACCTGTTTTTATTGAAAAAGGAACAGGAGGGCATTTTAAAGGACGAAACCCTAATGTAGATTTAAATACACTTAAAATTAAATGGGTTGAAAATACAGAAATACTTTATATTGGTAAAGCCGGTGGAGGAAGTTCAAAAAACAGACTAAACAAAAGAATAAAACAATATCTTGACTTTGGTAATGGTAAGGACGTAGGACATTGGGGAGGCAGATATATTTGGCAACTGAAAGATTCTTCCGACCTCTGTTTCTGTTGGAAAGAAACAGAGGTTGATACTCTTCCGAGAGATGAAGAATTTCGTCTTATTTTAGAATTTAAAGAATCACATGAAGGGAAATTACCTTTTGCAAATTTAAGAGAGTAATTTACATTTTTTCATTCATCATGAACTGTCGGTGGATACTTGGTAAATATTATCTGTTCATTCCAAGTTCACTGACATTTCATTCATTAGTAAATATAGTACTCACTTTGTAAAAAGTTTTAAATATGTTTCCAAAACATATTCATTTATACTCATATATGGACTTGCACTATTGATTATCCATTATTACGTTCAGCATATGAGTGCACTTATCCACTTCAATTTTATGTTTAGAATAATAATCAATACACTTTCTGTGGGTGACAGTCAAAAGACGGTTTTCCAAATTCCATAAAAATTTGTTCATTTCCTCATATTCAAAATATGTATCAGGAATACAATCAACTAATTCGGAATTATACATCATTTCTATCCCTTTCCTACATCTATACATATCAAGAATAAGCCTGTTTTTAAGGCAATCAAAGTATTCAGCAAATTGATTTACTTTCATCTCTTCAATAGAGATAAAAGTTTTCACTATACCACAATTTTCACCTATCCAGTCACCAAGAATCATACCGTTATAACAAAATCCCCTTATAGAATCTTCTCTTTCTCTTTTATATAGAAAAATACGATTATTTAAAGCGTAAAAAACATCTCTGATATCTTTATTAGATATTTGTAAATCTTCCAAGTTAAATTTCAGAAATCTTTCTTTGTATCTTTCAAAAAAATGTAAAGGAAAAAATAATACAAGGTCCTTTAATATAGAAGCCGTCCATGTACCTCCATTATAATGAAAAGATACAACAAAAATAGGGTCTACAATTTTTGTTTCCTTTTTAGACCATGCACTGAATATAATATTCCAGTTATTAAATCTTTTGGTTTTGATAGTATTATTCCAAAACCATGGGAATCTAATCTGATTCAAAGACATTCGCCTAAATTTGCCTCCAAATTTATTCCATCTATCATATACCTCTCGGAAATCTATTAGAAGTTCTTTAGCAATCTCTTCTAATGTCATAGTTGAAGTAATCATAAACCATCATTTTATTGTTTATAATATTGATAAAAATTATCTCTGTTCGTTATAAAGTTACTGCTTATTTTGTTTTAAACTTACTTCAATAACCCAATAACATCCTCTGCCAACATCGCATTCCCTTCATCATCTTTAGGAGCGTTTTTAAGGAATAACACCGTCACAATCGTATAATTTGAGGCAAAAGGCAATAGATTGGCTTTGCGTAGGAGTTTTGCTGTTAATTGTTTACCGTTTTCTTGTGTGGTCCATTTGCATTCACCTACTAACAGATATTTTTTATCAAGCGATTCAGCCATTACATCAATCTCAATCTGTTCAGGTTTTTTATCTTCGTTGATGACTGAACCCCACCAACGATTTGCCTTGCCGTAAACAATTCCATTAATCAGGTTGCCTGTTACAGCATCACGACACAACTTTTCCCATTGCATGCTAACATATTCCGAGAAATGAGCACTCAAAGCCTGTTTAATTGGCAAATGTCGGCCAAGTTCGATGAACGAACGATTTGGAACAACAAACTGATAATAGTATGCCATGAACGGATCAGCAATTTTGTAAAGACTTTTTTTCGTGTTTTTCTCGTCCACACCGAATGGCACTTCTTTCTCCAGGAAACCAAGGTCAATGAGTTTCTTCAATGGACGCGACAGATTGGTTGCCGGCTCATTGCATCGTGCTGCAATCTCAGAAAGCCTGTTTGAGCCAGTACCAATATAAGACATTATAGTAGATGTCTTGACTATATCTTTTACATCGTCCTGGAACAGTTTTACAGGTTCCTCATATAGAGCTCCATTTATAGATAGAATATTATGCCACATAGCATCTTCAAATGAACTCCTGTTTTCCCTGAGTTCCCAATAGCGTGGTACACCACCCCATACGGCATACTCTTCAATGGCATTAATCGCATTGAGGTTCAGTGCCTCTTGAATGTAAGGCAAACGTATGGATGTGAGTCGCATTATTTCATCAGTACGACCATAGAGAGGTGCTGTAGAATCAAGAAATAATCCATACATCATATTTTGTGATGAACCGCAAAGTACAATGTTATATTTCAGCTGCTTTTCATCAATAAGTTTCTGTAAGACAGATGGCATTTCCGGAGATTGTTCCACAAGGTATGGAAATTCATCCAAACATAAAGTAAAACGTTTGTCTGTCCGATAATTTATAGCACGAAACATTGATTCCCAATCCGGATATGTCAATTTATCAAAATCCGGAAATATTTGTGCTATCACTTTTGCAAGCAATGTTCTCTGATACTGGCTTTCTGAACGGTCTGCAAGGAAATAAACATCAGTATCCGACAATACTCTTTTGATAAGAGTTGACTTGCCAAGTCGTCTACGACCGTAAATTACTACTAATGAGGATTTTTCTTTGACGAGAGAATCTTTCAGTCGTGTAGCTTCATCTATTCTATCAACGAATTTCATATCTATAATTTATTATGCATCACAAACATAATGATTGCGCTGCATAATACAAAATTTCAAACAATGTTTTTTATCATAATACATGCATCCCTAAAAATATGGTATATAAATATTTCTTGCATAAATAAAAAACGAGCCATCCGCTAATTCCGAATGACTCGTGGATTTATTATGCACCGCAAACATAATGTTTACGCAGCATAATATTTTATAGCTAATAAAAGTCGTTCATACTGTGTTCATTATATGTTCACTGAACGGTTTCTGAACGCCCAGTGAACATATTCTGAACAACAATATCAGCTCTGAATCTTACTCATCAACACCTCTGCCAGCTCTGTCTGCTCAGCATCCTGAGCTAATTTTATACCTTCCTTCAGGGTTTCTATACCTTCTTTCGTGGTGAAGAAAGCATTGAAACGGCGGAGAGTCTGAATCTGCTGAATCGCAAAGTTTCTTGGCTCCGGATTATGCGGACATAATGCAGACAGCTGTTCGGCATCTATCTTATCGTCAAGCATATCTCTGAAAAGATTCTTGTATGGCAGACTGAACTTGTTTGCCAGAGGCTTGAAGGTGATGTGATACAGATTTTTCTGTGTTGTACGTCCGTTCTTGTCATGATAATTTACCTGTATAGGCTGGTAAGTACAGATAGCCATAAGCAAAGAGTCTGCAACGGCAGATGCGGAGTCTTCGTCATCGAAATTGCATATTATTTCCTCGCCATCGTACGGACTGTCCAGACCTTCCATTTTTGCTACAGTGGAATTTTCCAGATAAAGAGTTTCGTCAGTGATGATTTCCTTTCCTTCTATTCCCCAGTCGAACAGACCGGTCCTGAGCTGGAAATGTTTTGACAGATAGATGTACTGGTTTCCTACAGTAGTTGTGACGCGGATATAGTCGTATTTCTGAGTTAAAGAGATAATCTCTTTTTGCATATTCTCTTTAATAGTTTCCTCGTCGTCATTGCTTTCGGATGCTTTTTCGTCTACCGCAGTTTCTGTAGCCGGTGTTTCTTCCTCGATTATTGTAGGAACTTCTTCTGTAGTTTTTTCTTCAGCATTCAGGCTGATGCTTTCTATTTCGTTTTCCAAAGCCTTGACCCTTTCTGAAAGAACTGAATTTTCTTCTTTCTCCTTGATATACTGTTCTTTAACAGATGATAATTCTTTGTTGAGGCCTTCAACTTCCTTATTAAGACTTTCAATCTCCTTTTTGAGGCTGTCTTTCTCTGTCGCATGAAGCTCATTGGCAGACTTTAACTCCTTGCCGATATTATCTTTTTCAGTCTGATGATTCTCCTTAAGCGATTCCAGTTCTTTTCTGAGAGTTTCAAGCTCTTTATCGAGAGTTAGCTTATCGTTATTTAGTGTATTCTTCTCATTATTAAGAATCTCTACCTCTTTGTCTAAGGCTTCTTTTTCTTTACCGACGACATCCTTCTCTTTGTTAAGAGCTTCGTTCTCCTTGCTTAGAGCTTCTTTGTCTTTTGAAAGGGTTTCAACCTGTGTGTTCAGGCCTGCAATTTCGGAATTTAGTCCATTTATCTCTGTTTTAAGTCCTTCGATAACCTTTTGCAGATTTTCTATCTCTCCTGTCATCTTTTCAGATTCCAAAGAGATTTTAGTGGTTTCTTCCTTAAGCTTTTCAGAATTTTCCTTGGCTGAGCTTTCAAGACTTTCTTTCTCCTTTACTATGGATTCGTATTTTTCCTTGAGTGATTTCAATTCATCTGCTACCAATCCATACTCATTGTTAAGTCCTTCTTTCTCAGCAAGGTGCTGTTCCTTAAGTGTTTCAAGTTCCTTGCTGATACTTGACTTGTCGCTACATAGAGTCTCTAATTCCTTGGCAAGTTTTTCTTTTTCTAAGCCAAGAGTTTCCTTCTCATTTTCAAGAGCTTCTTTCTCTGCATTAAGTCCTTCGATGACTTTCTGCAGACTTGCAATTTCCCCGGTCATCTTCTCAGATTCCAGGGAAATTCTGTTCATTTCCTCCTTAAACTTTTCAGAGTCCTCCTTTGCCGATTTCTCTAAGGCCTCTTTTTCCATGACTATGGTCTCGTACTTCTCTTTGAGTTTCTGTAGCTCGTCGGATACAACCCCATATTCACTGTTTATACTTTCTTTATTCTTTTTGTATTTCTCGTTAAGGGAGTTGTATTCCCTCGATGTACTTCTCAACAGTTCGGACAATCTTTTATTCTCAAGTCTGAGCCTTGTCAGTTCAGTGTTTTGGGCTTCGATGTCCAAACCATACAATGCTTTATAGATTTTAAGTGCAAGTTTACCCATGTCATGTAAATATTTATCAGTCTCTGAATCGTTTTGTAAGTTCTCCAAACTCATCTATTCTGCGGTCCCTGAGGAATGGCCACCAGCGGCGTACATTTTCGCTTCTGTTCATGTCGATGTCCACGATGATGTTTTCTTCCTTCATATTGTCAGCCTGAGCTATAATTTCTCCCTGCGGACCTGCTACGAAACTGTTTCCCCAGAACTGGATTCCGTTGGTCTGACCAGACGGGTCAGGCTCGTGTCCTACGCGGTTCACTGCAATGACAGGCAATCCGTTGGCTACGGCATGACCTCTCTGAACTGTTACCCATGCACCAAGCTGACGGAGTTTCTCTTCCTGAGTATCAGTGCTTTCCCATCCGATAGCTGTAGGGTAGATAAGAAGTTCTGCTCCCTTGAGTGCCATCAGACGTGCTCCTTCCGGATACCACTGGTCCCAGCACACCTGTACTCCGAGTTTTCCTACAGAAGTCTGTATCGGCTCGAAGCCTATATCGCCCGGAGTGAAATAGAACTTTTCGTAATATGCAGGGTCGTCAGGAATGTGCATCTTGCGGTATTTGCCTGCTATGCTACCGTCTTTTTCGAATACCACAGCTGTGTTGTGATACAGTCCGGCTGCACGGCGCTCGAAAAGTGATGTTACGAGAACTATACCGTATGCGGCAGCTATCTCACTGTAGAAACCTGTAGAAGGGCCTGGAATAGGTTCTGCAAGGTCGAAAAGACGTGTATCTTCTGTCTGGCAGAAATACAGGGAATTGTGCAATTCCTGCAGTACCACCAACTGTGCTCCGGCTTTAGCCAGAGATGCTATGTTTCTGTGAAGTTTTTCCAAGTTATATTTGATATCTCCTGTGCAAGACTGCTGGACGATACCTACTCTTATTATTCTGTTCATATTGAATTATGTTTGTTTTATGTTTATATTATTTACCTTTGAATACTGATTCTGGATACTGCATTGTCACACAGTGGAGTGAACCGTGCTGCTTGATAAGTGCCCTGCAGTCCACACCAACGATTTCTCTGCCCGGGAATGCTTCCGACAATACTCTTGCCGCTTCCTTGTCATTTTCAGGCTGTGCGTATGTAGGGTAGAGCACAGTCTCGTTCATAATCAGGAAGTTGGCATATGTTGCAGGCAGTCTGTAGCCGTCCTCGTCATAGATAGCTTCCGGCATAGGGAGCGGTAGCAGTCTGTAAGGCTTTCCGTCGAGAGTGGTGAATGACTCCAACTGCTTCTCCATTGCGAGCAAAGCGCTGTAATGTTCGTCGTTCGTGTCGCTGCATTTAACGTATGCGATAGTATCGTCCGGACACAGTCTGGCAAGAGTATCTACGTGGCTGTCTGTGTCGTCGCCGGCCAGATAACCGTAATCGAGCCATAGAACCTGCTGAAGATTGAATGTCTCTTTCAGATACTCCTCGATTTCATGGCGTGATTTGGTATCGTTTCTGTTGGGAGCGAGCAGACAGAGCGATGTAGTGAGCATTGTACCTTTGCCGTCGCTTTCTATAGAGCCACCTTCGAGAACGAAATCGCGCTTGTTGATATAGTCACCGTTTAGTAGAGATTTGCCGAACAGCTTGCTGTTTATCAGATTGTCCTTGTCCGATGCGAATTTCATTCCCCAGCCGTTGAAGCAGAAGTCTAACAGTTGAGGGTCGCCATGCTTGTCCTTCAGTGTTATGAAAGCATGGTCCCTGGCCCATGTATCGTTGGTCTTACACTGGAAGAATGTGATGTTTTCCTTGTATGGGAAGTTATTCAGCGCTTCCGGAAACTCAGGAGCCACTAACAGCAAAGGCTGTCTTAAAGCTATCTCAGTAGCTAAGTTTACGAAACATTCTTCTACTTCGTCTAACATGTAGGCCCAGTCAGTATCTATATGCGGCCATGTCAATTGTATATAACTCTGTTTGTCCCATTCTGCTGGGAGTAAAAGATTGGTGTTCATTCTTCTATCTTGATTTATGTGTTTACTTTTTGTTTTCTGACAGTTTCTTCTTTCTGTACGAACGGAAATTGCTAACCCAGTCTATCAGCTCGTCCCATCGGGTGAAGTCTTTCTTGTAGATAAGTCCGACACCCTGAGTAGTGAGCGTTGATTTGGTGAAATATCTGTCGTTCGTCTGGTTATATCCTCTTATTCGGAAATCCCCGTTCTTTGTCAACAGCCAAATAGCCTCGAAATCGCCCACAAAGTTAGTATTTCTGAGCGTATTTTCCTTATATCCGAAGTTACCGTTTATTATAAGTCGGTTGTTCAGCAGCCTTCCGCTCAGGATTGCTTCCGCCTCTACGTCTGTCCATCCGTTCTGACCTGTGGTGAGGTTTGTTCCTACGTTCCAGTTCTGACTGTCGATAACCTGCGAAAGCATATTGTTCAGCTGGCCGGACAGTGTGCTGAATGCAAGCGAGCTTGTGGCATCCGACTGTCCGCTCTGTGCCGCATAGTCGTAAGTGTAGAACTTGCCGACTCCAAGCAGGTAGATTATCTGTGTAGTCATCTGCTCCGGAGTGCTTGTAAGGCTCTTCACCAACTGCCTGTCTTCCTCGTTAACGGTAGGAAGCTCAATGTCGAAACTCAGGTTAGGGGAGGTGAGCAGACCGGAAAGGTTTACTATACAGTTCACTCTGATGTTACCCCTTGTGGAAGTCGCATCGGCTATAAGGTCATTTAGTGATGCGGAAGGCACTGTGTAGACAGCCTGTACATTCAGATTGGCAGCCTTAGGGTCGCCGTTGAACGATACGCTGCCGCCCTGTCTGAGGACGAAGTCTTTCCTGATTATATTCTGCATACTCAGCTTGTAGATACCTTCGGAGATATTGTAATTACCGAATATCTGGAAGTTACCCTTGTTGAAGAAGTTTATTCGCAGACTTCCCGTACCCTTGGCTGCTATATAATCGCCCGATGCCGGGTCCATGATAATTCTCATGTCTGCCTGCGGAGAAGGCTCTATCTGCAGGTTTATCCTTATGTCTGCCGGAGCTTTTTCTTCCTCTATTGTATTTTGCTCGTTCAGATAGTGGTATAAATCAGTCTTTACATCCTCTTGTCTTCTTTTCGGAGTCTTGTCTACGAATGTGATGAATTTGTTGCTTATGGCCTCTGTCGCAGTGCCAAGAACGTAAACGAATGAAGTATTGTTTTCAGCTCTTACGTTTCCGTCTACTACCAGTCCGGTGGCTTCATTCCCGCGCAGATTAGTCTTTCCTGATGCATATATCTTTCCGTAGAAAGGAAAATCCGGACTTTCCTTGTCGGAACTGAAAACCATCATATTATTGGTGTCGAACTGGAACATGTAGCTCAGCTCTTTCAGTTTCTTGTGCTTCAGATATCCGTTTGCGGTTCCTGTGTTTCCTTCATTGTCGGTCAGCTGTACATCATTGAAGATAAATTCTCCTGAATTGATGATGACAGAATCAGCTTTGGCTCTGAAGAAACTGTTCAGAACGTTTACTTTCATTCCCACTTCCGCCTTGGCTCTTCCTTCGAGGTCAAGCTCCTTGAACGGACCGAACAGCCTTACATGTCCATAAGCTTTTCCTTCCACATCGCTGAAGATATCTTTGATGAAGTGCTGCAGGAAGGCCATGTCCGTACCTCCGGCATTGATGTTCAGGTCAAGTCCTTTCTCTTTTGGAGATATGTAGCCTTTTACTCCTGTGAACACTCCGTCTGCTTTTCTGATATTGGCATCGAGCAGTATTCTTCCCTTTTCATTGTCGAAACCGCCCTTTATGTCGGCCTCACCTAACAGTGCTTCATTGAGGGAGAAATTGTTCACTTTAAGTCTGGCATCCAGCAAAGGCTTGCTCAGCACGTTCGATGCGAGAGCTTTTCCGCTGACGTTTCCCTCGAATTTAACGGCATTGAACTGTATCATGTCCATAATGTACAGGAGGTTTACGTTCTGCAGATTGATTACGCATGAGTCTGATTCAGACTTGCCTATGCGACCGTTGATTTTTACATACTGTCTGCCGTGCTCGAACAGGAAGTTTGAGATGTCTATGCTGTCTTTGTCAATGCTGATATTCGATTTATGCACGTTCCAGATAGTATCGCTAAGCACAACCTGGCTCGGATTTAATTCTATCTCAGTATGCAGTCTGCCATTATCGGCATTTTTTGAGAAAATGGTATTTGCAGATACTTTGCCGCTGTATGTCACACTCGTGTTGTTTCCCCAAAAAACATTGGTTGCGAGAGTGTCATTGTATGCTTTGGCATTAAGACTGACGTTTACCATAGCCCCTTTTTTCATTAACAGGTTAGACCTCACGTGGCAATGCAAGTCTTCCTCTGGGTTTTCAAACAGCAGCGTAGTCGACTCGTATTTCTTGTTGTTGTATATTATTTCCGGGATATTGGCATTAATATACACCTTTGTTTTGCTGTCGTCTATATATCCGTTCAGTGTAGCCGGCATATTCAGTTCTACCGGAAGTTTCAGAACCTTATTGAAGAAATTCGAGTTGTCAATAGTGAAACGGAGAGTGAAATTGTTGTCCGTCTTCTGCTTTATAATCTTGTTGCTCTCATCGAAAAACGACGGAATATACCTGTGGGCAACCTTGATTACGCTTGCCGGAATAGTCTTATATGAATAATTTCCGTTTATCTCTCCATTTATGAAGTCTGATTTTATACGGATGGTTTTACCATTGTCTTTCTCGTTGGCCGAAAGTCTGAAATAGGGTAGGAAGTAACAGTTTTCCTTTTCTTCGGATGCACAGTTCAGGCTGTCGATACTGATATTTCCTTCTATATCGTCAAAAGTCTTACCCTTGAAATCTGCCAAAAGATTCAATGAATATGTAGTATTTACATACTTGTCTGTCAGTTTCAGCTTCTCCGGACGGAAATCCTTCAGTCTTGCTGACAGATTGAACACAGGAATCTCTTCTGCTGTTGAGAATTTTCCGTCGATGTTCAGTTTCAGATTATCATCATTCACTGATATATGTCCGTTGAATCCCCCCGGAGTATATCTTCCGTCGAGCATTATATTTCTATATGTATATCCCTTGACATCCAAGGACTTGATTTCCCCTTTTACATGCGATTCTGGCTTGTTGTTCTTGTAGGTAAGTCCGTTCAGTGTGATATTGAAAGATGCTTTTCCGAGCATGTCCTCCTTCTGAGTCAGTTTTCCGAGATTGAGATTTTCCGAATAGAATCTGCCCGAATAAAATCTTTTGTTGTTGACAGTATCTCTGTTCATCTGGAATTGTGACTGGATGTTGCCGAGTGGCGTATATATCGTCAGCTTGTTTTCAATCTTGTTGGCCGTACCTTTCACATTACCATAGATGCTTGCAGTAGCTATGTCCTGCACTATATCCGGCAGATTATCGTTGCCGTTTATGTTTCTGAAAATCCATTGTGCACCGTCTTCGCGTACTTCTACTCTTTTTATGTCAAGGTTGAAATATGTGTCGGCAGTGTCGTTTGCCAATATAAGGTTCCCACCGAAATCCAGATTTACACTTCTATCGTTTGAATAAATCCTTAAATCATTCACATAGTGGGTGTTACCGTCGTTGGCAAGTGTGGATTTCACGTTTACGGTATCGCTGAAATGTTTCAGAGCCGGTACCAGTGCACTGATGTCCGAAGGCACAATGCTTGCCGACAGACCGCAATGATAGTCTACATCCGAGACTCTCTTGATTTTCAGAAGATTGTCAAAATCGGCCACAAGGCTGTCTATGCGTACATTGCTTTGAGGCAGCAGCAGTTCAAACTCCTCAATACGCAGGTTTTTCTTATTGCCGATGGCTTTTAATGACAGTTTTCTGAGAGCAAGTCCGGACTTCTCTATCATGCTTAGACGCTTGACGTGGATGTTAAGAGAATCCTCTGACAGGGCTTTCAGAGATATGTTGGCAGATATGTTTCTGACCGCGATATGCGACGGATTGAACTTTCCTTCGGTTTCTTTTTCCGACAGCACATCAAGCTTGAAATTGCTTCTTCTTATCAGAATGGAGTTGATTCGCAGGTCGAGAACTTTCTGCTCCTTGTTGTCATCCTTGCTTTTCAGCAGGTCTGTTATGAATTTTATGTTCAGGTCGGATTCCTTGTTTTCCTTAGCCAGATTGACGTTTGAACCGAAAAGCTGGATACTGTTGATTCTGATTTTCCCCCTGAGTATTGCCTGGATATCGAATTTGGCTGAAAATCTTGCTACATTGACAAGCGGTTTGCCTTGTCTGTCGGAAATCTCGAGGTCGTCTATTATGATTCTGTTCAGCAGCCCCAAATCTATGTTCCCGATTTTCACTTCAGTCTTCAGAACCTTTGACAGCTCACGTACAGCAATCGAACTGATACCTTGCTGTATGTACGGAATATTCAGCAAAGCTATCAGCCCGAAATAAATGACCATCAGGAGTATAATGATGGTTCTTAGTGTATGTTTGATTAGCGTGAACGTTCTCATTTGGCGTATAAATCAGTACAAAAATACAAATATCATATGTATTACACCTACAAAAGCTTCTGATATTTCAGAAATTTTGCAAAAAAAACGGAATATGGACACCTGTTTTATCCGATTAAGAGAAAATATTATGAACTTTGCAGCGGATTTCAAATTTAAGATTGTTTTGAGGATGAAAAAAATAACTAATTATCCCTCCCCATTTTTTTCTATTTTACCGATAGTGATATTGGTGGTGTTGCTGTATCTTACTATCGGAAGTTTCGGTTCTGATGCTCTGTCCGGAGCCAGTCAGGTTTGTCTGCTGATAGCGACGGCCGTCAGTGCGGCTATAGGAATGATTGGCTATGGAATAAAATGGAAAGACATAGAGCATGCTATTGTGAATAACATTGCCGGAGTCAGCTCGGCTATAATAATATTGCTGATAATAGGTGCCCTGTCGGCTGTGTGGATGCTCAGCGGGGTAGTGCCGACTCTGATTTATTACGGTGTACAGTTGATACATCCGAATCTTTTCCTTGCATCATGCTGTGTGATTTGCGCCATAGTGTCCGTCATGACGGGAAGTTCGTGGACCACTATCGCTACCATAGGAATAGCCCTGATGGGTATAGGCAAGGCGCAAGGCTTTGATGAAGGATGGATAGCCGGTGCAATTATTTCCGGAGCCTATTTCGGCGATAAGGTTTCACCATTGTCCGACACTACCATTCTTGCATCGTCGGTGACTGATACTCCGCTCTTCACGCATATCAGATATCTGATGATTACTACAGTTCCATCAATATTGATAGCACTGACAATTTTCCTTGTAGCAGGATTTAATCATGAGGCAGGAAGTACGGCGGAAATGGCAGAGGTGGCAAACGGGCTGGCCAATAGATTCAATATTTCAGTATGGCTGCTTACGGTACCTGTAGTGACCGGTATTCTGATAGCAAAGAAAGTGCCTTCCATCATAACGTTGTTTGTTTCGGCTGCGATGGCTGTTGTGTTTATGCTGATATTCCAGATGGACAATGTCATAGAACTGGCCGGGGGCAGCAGCGATGCACAGTCTGTATTCAAGACTACATTGCAGACACTGTTTACGTCATCCAGTTTGCAGGCAGAAACTTCTCAGCTGACAGAACTGATTGCCACCAGAGGAATGGGAGGTATGATGAATACAATATGGCTGATTATCTGCGCCATGTGTCTTGGTGGGGCTATGACTGCATGCGGTATGTTGGCAAGCATAACGAAGGTATTCGTAAGATTTACACGCAGACTTACCGGAATGGTAGCCTCAACTGTAGGTTCCGGAATATTCCTCAATCTGGCCACAGCGGACCAGTATATCTCTATTATCCTTGTAGGAAACATGTTCAGGGATATATACAAGGACAACGGATATGAAGGCCGTCTGCTAAGCCGTACTACAGAAGATGCTGTGACTGTGACATCTGTACTTGTGCCATGGAACACTTGCGGTATGACGCAGTCCACAATTCTGGGAGTTCCTACTCTGGCATATCTGCCATATGCGTTTTTCAATTATATAAGCCCGCTGATGAGTATTCTTGTTGCCGCGCTGGGTTTCAGGATTTTCCGTGTCAAAAAGGAGGAGTAACCTTTTGGTTAAACAACCGGTTTTGACAGGTAAGTTTCCACCCATTTCCTGATATTGGCTCTTGCATTTTCAGGTTTTACAGCCTCTTCTGTCGGCATACAGTCCGGTGTAATGCTAAATACTTCGGTAAATCCGGCAGAACGCAGTTCTTCACAATGACTTGCCCGTCCGGCAATCAGCCATACCGGAATATTGTGCGTCAATGTGCGTCGGAGTACACGCTCCGGAAGTTTGCCCATCAGAGTCTGGTTGTCGGCATGACCTTCACCGGTGATAACAAGGTCGGCTCCGTCTAGCAGACCTTCAAAGTTCGTGAGGTCCAGCAGCAGGTCTGCACCTGATTGGAAAGTTGCGTTGAAATATTGCAGGAATGCATATCCAAGGCCTCCGGCAGCTCCTGCTCCGGGAAAGTTGGACGTGTCTTTCCCCATTATGACTGCTGATTTCTCCGCAAATTTCCGTGCCCGTTTGTCCAATTCGATGACTATCTCCCGTGTCGCGCCTTTTTGGGGTGCAAAGGTATAAGCCGCACCGTTGGCGCCGTACAGTGGATTTCTCACATCGCTGGCGAGAGTAAACCGGCAGTGACTCATTTCTTTTTCTATAACATTTTTGATATCCTTTTCAGAAGGATAATTTTCCAAAATAGCTTTAAGCATTCCCGTTCCGGAGTCGCTTGTACCGCTTCCTCCAAGCCCTATGATGAAATTCCTGCATCCGCTGTGCAGCGCATGTATTATCAGTTCGCCTACGCCGTAAGTTGTTGCCGTCATAGGGTTTCGTTCTTCGGGGGACATCAATGTAAGTCCGCATGCCTTGGCGGTTTCTATTATCGCCGTACCGTCGGTGGTTATGCCGTATTTAGCGGTTATAGGCCGCATCAGAGGGTCGTGAACCGTTGTTTCCACTATTTCTCCGTTCATGGCGGCAATGAATGTTTCAAGCATTCCTTCTCCTCCGTCCGACATCGGGATTTTATGGAATTCAATTTTTCCTGACGATAACGAACATATGGCATTTTCAATTTCTTCCGATGTCATGCAGCCTTTGAATGAATCTGTGGCAAGGATTATTTTCATGGTCTTAAAAATCTTATCAAGTACAAATTTATAGAATTAAGTTTGAATGTTAATCAGTAGGCTGATTATTATTTTGTCAATTTGACATTCTGATAAATCTGCATGCTTGAGATTGTGAAAATTGCCGATGGTTTGATGGATAATCAAGAAAATATTAATCTGGATGTGTTTTGGACTCTTGTATTAGATTAAAATGATATTAGTTTCTTGGTATTGTTTTTACATTGAAATGAAAATGAATAGTATTATGCCTTATTGTAGTAATATCCGCTTCTTTCTGTGCTTTTTGATATGTATCATATTCTCTGTGAGATAGAAGCACATATGCATATCGTATGTATAAATATAGATTAATATTTTACCTGTGAAAAATGCTTCGTCGTTTTTATAAAATAACGAAACGTTTTTCCTTAAATGAACCGTTATTTTGTGCGTTAATTTCTGATTTTTTGGTGTACAAAATAGTTAATATTTTGTATTGATTTAACATATGTCCGATATTAAGTTGATATATAATGAATTATAAGAGAATGAAGTATTTGCATTTCATCCTATATTCTTTGAAAATATAAAAGTTGATGTTATGATTTTTGTGCTTTTTGTGTCATAATGTATGAATTATTTATAATAAAATAATGTTTGTGTATTGTTTAGCTGATTTAATCTTTTCGGTAATCTTACATAAATTATAAGTTATTTTGTTACTTTTCTAAGTTTCTGTTAGTTTTTTTGTATGGTAATAAAAAGCTATTCCCAAAGATTGTAAATTAAATAAAGAATATAAAAAATACTGATATGGCAAGCGTAAGAGTAAAATTTAGACCTTCTACAATAGAAGGGAAAAAAGGTGTTATTTATTATCAAATTATACAAAATCGTGTAATCCGTCAGATAAATACTGATTATAGGATATTGCCAAATGAATGGAATGATGAAGTAGGAGATGTTATAATTGATGATTCTGAAAGGAGTGATTTGCTTCTTTTTATTAAGGAACGTATGGAATGGGAGCTGAAACGGTTAAATATGATAATCATGCAACAGGAAAGTCAAAGAATATTATATACCGCTGATGATATTGTCTCATCTTTTAAAAATAATATAGCAAAACAGTCGTTTCTCAATTTTATGCAGGAAATAATAGTCACATTAAGACAAATGGGAAAGTATCGGACATCAGAAACATATCAAACTACGCTTAAGAGTTTTATGCAATTTAGAGAAAATAAAGATCTTTTGTTGTATGAAATTACTTCTGATTTGATGCAAATGTATGAAGTTTATTTAAAAAAAAAGGAATTTCAAGAAATACTAGTTCGTTTTATATGAGGATTTTGAGAGCAGTTTATAATCGGGCTGTTGAAAAGGAATTAATTTCACAGAGATTTCCGTTTAAGTATGTATATACAGGAATTGATAAGACGGTAAAAAGGGCAATATCGTTAAATCATATAAAACAAATTAAAGAACTTGATTTGCCGATGAATTCAACTTTGGATTTTGCTCGTGATATGTTTCTTTTTTCATTTTATACGCGCGGAATGGCATTCATTGATATGGCTTATCTGAAAAAGAAAAATCTAGTTAACGGTATATTGACATATCGTCGTAATAAAACAGGTCAGCAGATATGTGTCAAATGGGAAGAATGTATGCAAGAAATTTTGGACAAGTATGATCTTTCCAACAGTTCTTATTTGTTACCGGTAATCAAAGATATGAATCAAAATGAAAGAAAGCAATATGAGAATGCGCTTCGCATGGTTAATAATAAATTGAAAGAAATTGCTAAAATAATCTGTTTACCGATTCCCCTATCAACTTATGTGGCACGTCATTCATGGGCGAGTATCGCTAAAAGCAAGAATATACCAATTTCTGTTATCAGTGAAGGAATGGGGCATGATTCGGAAGCAACAACTAGAATATATCTTTCCTCACTTGATTCGTCAATAGTAGATCAAGCAAATTTGTTAATTATAAAAGAATTGAAATAAAAATCTTATGAGAATTTATTAGTATATTAAATCAACTCCTTGTAAGAGACGGAGAACTTCTAATTTTTACTGATTTTATGGTATGTAAAA
>UQTJ01000039.1 GCA_900544075.1 uncultured Bacteroides sp. | reverse complement strand
AAAGCCTTTTTTTGTGCAAATTCACTTCTTAATATCTAAATCCGAAACTTGAGTATTTAAGTGTTGCTTTATTCATCGTATCTGTATGTTATTTTAATTTTATATTGAAAAACTCTCGGAAATAATTATTTCCGGTATTTCGTCTTTAACCCTCTTTTCGCTTTTAATTGGTTGAGACCGTGTATATTCAGACTCAATATGTTCAAGCGGATATGAGGTTATTATTTTCATTAACTGTTCTATAAGTATCACCAATTTTACCGGATTCTTCTTTGTCGCATTCTGTAGCTTATTTATATCTCTTTGCAACTGTTGGAATTTGCCTGTTGTTATAGCACATTTGGCTTTCTTTATTAATGATACTTCCTCGTCAGTGATATTGGGTGCCGTGATAAAAGCATCCAGATATGCAATTGCTTTTTTCTCGTTGGGTCCCTGACTAAGGTTTACCTTTTTTGTAGTAGCCTTGGATGCTTCTTCATCTGCGGAAAATGCTTCTATAGCTTTTGCCACTTGCTCATGATGCCTGTCATGCAGAGGAATAGACATTTCTTCCGTTTTTGCTTCAAATGCTTTTGCTGCTTCAATGAAAGTCAGCTCTTCAAGGCTTCCGTCTTCACGGATGAGGCTAAAGGCATCTCTGCGCTTGTTGCGGATAAAAGTAATGGTACTCATTGGCATGAGGTCGTTTCTTCTTCCTACACGTGCTTTTAAAGGCATTTTGCTTATTTTCTTTATATAATCCGGATTTTCTTCTTTCATCTTTCTGAGCCACATCAGATAACGAAGCTTTTCGTCTCTTTCTTCATCAACACTTTTGTCGAACAGTCCGAAACTTTCCGGATTTTCGTCTGTGGAATAGATTTGACTGTCTTCACCCAAAGCGGCATGAAAGGCAAACAGTTTCATTTTGGCTTTCTTTTCCAGTTCTATGTCGTTGTTGACTTTTGAAGTCGGGAAGAAATTGAATATATGTACTTCGTTTGCCGTACTTCCGATACGGTTTACACGGCCTATTCGCTGCATCAGTCTGGTGGAGTTCCAAGGTGTGTCGTAGTTGACAATAACATTTGCCCTGTGCAGATTTACTCCTTCGGCCAATACTTCGGTAGAGATTACTATGTTATAATCGTTCTTTTTCTCTCCTTTGTAGTTGGCATCGAAATTTGCCTCAAGTACCGGCATTTTGTCGTTCCTGTTGTCGCTTTGCACTGTCAGTATGCGGTCGAATCCGTGTGCTTTTAATGTATCGGACAAATATTTGGTTGTTTCTTTGCTTTCGGAGAATATTACAAGTTTACCTTCATGGTTTATAGACTTGTCGAACAGCTTGTTTTTAAGATATTCGTTTATGAAAACATCGAGTTTCGGGTCATAAGTTATCTTATCCCATTCATCGACAAGTTCCTGCAATATTTCTCCGTCGTGCTCCAAGCCTTCTCTGAAACCTGAAATGAAATCATCAGGAGTGCAGATTTCTATTGTAGGGTCAGTTTTTTTAGCTTCTTCTATCTGCCTAATCAACTCTTCTTCCTTACCCTCTATCAGAAGTTCGTTCACATTCAGATTTGGTGCTATATATATCACTCCTTTATCGAACATATCAAGCATAACCCTGTTTGCCTGACAGTATCTCTTTAAGGATTGTTTGAAAGCATAGAAACTACTGTCTATTCGTTTGACCAGCAATGTTTTCATAATACCTGCCAATTGAATAGATATCATATCAGCTTTTTTATACTTGGCTTTCTTTTTCGGAACCAAATATTTAATGGCCTGATAACGATAATATTTCAATACATTACCTTCTTTACCACCTAAATATTTGATTGTTTTATCATACAATGCTTCTAATTCAGCATCCAACTGATAGTAAATCTTATGAGGAGGCTTTACATCAGGAAAATGTACTTTCTGTTTTTCCAAATCTTTACGGTATGCTTCGTTCTCCATCAGGTCTGTGCGTGTACGTCTGACTGTCAATGGCTCAACAACCTTGATTCGGATTTTTTCGTAAATAGCCTTTATTTCTTTGGAAATATGTTCTATATTCTTTTTATCTTTTAATTTCTTGTATTTATCAATCTGCTCACGGAAAAAACGTTGCAAGTTTCCCTCTTCCAAAGTGCTGTCTTTGGAATCCTGAAACAAATATACCAGATTGGCTATATCCTCCGGACGATTGTTAAGTGGAGTGGCTGAAACAAGTATTACCTTTTTGTCATGAAGCGTTCCGTCGTCGTAAACGGTTTTTGTTTTGCAAAGCTTTTGCAACTCATTATACATGGATGCTGTATCACTTCTGAATTTATGTGCTTCGTCCACTATTATGAGGTCGTATATGGCAGGGTCTTTCAGCTTATGAAGGCTGCCATTGGTGACAATTGTATAGTTGTCAAGCTTAAACTCTTCCATAGTCCTTTCCCATCCGTCTTTTAGGGCTGGCGGAACTATTATCAATGTATGCGAACGGTGGGCAGGAAATCCGTTATTAAAGAAAAACCTCTTTGCTATAAGTGCGGACACAATGGTTTTACCCAATCCGACGACATCGGAAAGGAAAAAACCGTTGTGTTTCATCATTTTTGAATATCCGTCATTCACGGCATCAATTTGGTATGACAGTTTTTTATATCCTTTCGGTAAGTCTGATACTGAATTAGGGTCGAAATCTATACTCTTGCCGAAGTATTCCAAAAGGAATTTCAGATAAACGTCGTATGGAGTAAAGTAGGGGTTAAGATATGAGCCTGTCTTGATTTTTTCAATATGACTGGTGTCAATTTCAACAGATTCAGCCCATAGCCTTTCAAATGTTTCTGTGGCATAAAGTATGTCATCATCGTATCTCAACTCTACATTGAATTCGAAATTCTTTTCCAATCCCGCTTCTGTGAGATTGCTTGAACCGGTTATTACTGAACCATAGCCATGTGGATGATATTCTTCTTCGCGGAAGATATAGATTTTTGCATGTATGTTTTGCTTGGGGTGTATGCGTATTTCTATTCTGCCGGACATTATATCTTCTATGAACTGATACATTCCTTCTTCAACTTCCTTGTCATACTTAGCCTCCTGGATATTTTTCTTTACATCGTTGAAGAATTCTTCTTGCGACTGTTCGCTGTTAGGGTTGAAAAGTAATCCTTGCTGGTTTGCTTGGTAAGTAAGTTTGTCTATATTAATACCTACTAAGATTCTAATATGGGGTGTTTGCTGGATGAACTTCCGGATTCTGAAATATCCTGAAGCCCTGAAATATCCCACAAGTGCATCGAAAAAATGCACTTTCTTATATTTGAAAACTCCTTCTATCTTTTCAAGGAGAGTATTTTCTTTTTCGTTCGTAAAGAAATTTGTTCCCATAATTATTACTTGGTAGTTACATCAAGTTTCTATCATCAACAAAAATACTCTTTTTATTCCAAAATGAAAAATAATTAAATGTAAGATTATTTCAGATTATAGTACAAATCACTTTCACGTCTTTCACACTGCGAAGGGGCAATATGTGCTTTGTTATATTTAAATACCATTTAAACGGTATTCTAACAGTATTTGAATGGATTTCGAACAAGCAGACAAAAAAGACTGAAAATGACGGCACATTTTTTGGTGCCGACTATAGTGGGCAGAGCTGCCGACTATCGTCAGCAATGCTGCCGACTATAGTGGGCAATGCTGCCGACCATCGTCAGCACCAAAATAAGCATAGTCGAAAATTATAAAAAAGCCTTGTTTCCTGCTTTGATTCTTTTGATATCTGCTACAGACAAATCCATTATTTCTTTGGAAAATTTAAAAATCAGCCGATTTATTTCTTTGGATTTTTCAATTTTTGGCCTGATTATTTCCTTGGAAAATTTAATTTTTAGGTGTATTATTTGTTTGGATTTTTTAATTTATGTATCTTTGTTGGTGTAAATCAAAGAGTTATGAAGTATGTATTGTAGTAGGATTATAGACAGATATTTGTCCGATTGGGCAACCGGAGAAAACCGCAAGCCTCTTCTTCTGCGTGGGGCAAGGCAGGTGGGTAAATCTACGGCTGTGAAGGAGCTTTCAAGGCGGTTTGAAAGTTATGTGGAAATAAATTTTGAAAAGCTGCCTCAATATAAGGCTCTTTTCAATGAGGATTTGGACGTGAAACGTATCATAACACAAATATCGGCTATTTATGGCGTTTCTATTCAGCCCGGGAAAACATTGTTTTTTCTTGATGAGATACAGGAATGTCCGAATGCGGTAATGGCATTGAGATTTTTTAAGGAAGATTTGCCGGAACTGCATGTCATTGCAGCCGGTTCTCTTCTGGAATTTGCACTTAATGAACTTCCAACTTTCGGGGTAGGAAGAATACATTCCATGTTCATGTATCCGATGACATTCGATGAGTTTCTTTTGGCCAACGGGCAGAACCTTCTGCTGGAAGCACGCAATCAGGCTTCTATAGAAAGACCTTTGCCGGAGGCTTTGCATAACAAGCTCGTGGAACAGCTTCGTATATATATGCTGGTAGGAGGTATGCCTGAAGCTGTGAAAACGTGGGTGGAAACTCATGATTTCCTTAAATGTCAGGAAATACAGGATGACATACTTGTGGCGTATGGTGATGATTTTCCGAAGTACAAGAAAAACGTTGATCCTGTAATTCTACGTCTTACTCTTAGAAGTGCTGCTGTGCAGGCGACAAGGAAATTTGTGTATTCAAGGGTAGGCTCGGACTATAAAACGCATGAAATAAAGAAGGCTGTGGAACTGTTGATTCTTGCCGGAATCCTGCATCCCGTCACTCATACGGATGCTAACGGATTGCCTTTGGGAAGTGAGACTGACAGTTCTTATATGAAGCTTCTGCTTCTTGATACGGGATTGTTGCTCAGACTTCTGAACATGTCATTAGGTGACATATCGGACATTACTACGCAGATTCTTACGGGTAGTGCAGACGAGCTTGCAAACAAAGGTCCTATGGCTGAGCATATCGTTGGTTTGGAAATGCTCCACTACATGAGTCCGAATGTCAGACATGAACTTTATTATTGGGTAAGGCATTCCAAGAATTCTCAGGCTGAAGTTGATTACATATCGAATCATCTTCAGGTGGTTGTCCCTATAGAGGTAAAGGCGGACAGACAGGGAGGCATGAAGAGTCTTTGGGGATTTATGAGAGACAAAAAGTTGCATTATGCCGTACGATGTTCGATGGAGAACTTTGGCAAGTTTGATTATAATGACAATGAGACCAATGAGTTGAGGCATGTCAGAATTTGTCCTATATATGCTGTTTCGATGCTTGATAGGATTATGCATGCTATAGATAAATAATATATTTAATGCTGTTGATTTTTTTATATGTTTATTGGTTTTTATGAAAAATATGTCATTATATTAGTTTTATAAAAAAGGAATCTGTATCTTTGTACTAATCTCTCTTTAATGGGAGATTATATATAAAGTATAAGGCGTTTACTGAACGTTTTGTTTTGACTGCTTGAAACTTCGCAAACTTCAAATCCCGTCAAAGACAAAGCAACGGTAGATGTTCATTTCGTATATGTCCGTGCTTGCTATTTCAGTAATGGCAAGTAATAGGCTATATATAGACGTGGACTTCTGCGTTGCTCGTTTTGATGGGATGGGCAATGCGAAGGCCTCAAGCAGTGAAACGGGTAACAATAAGAGAGCTTCCACGTCTTTTCTTTTATATAGTTACATTTAAATTAGTTTTAACTTTTTGCTTGGGAAGTTCGGCAAAGATTAAAATTTATTGGTTATGAGAAAGTTTACGGACATTAGCAACAAACTGTATTTAATTCTTTTTACGGTGTGCTTATTGCATTCGTGTGGTAAAGATGAGGTTGGTTCAGATGGTGAATCAGTTATTAAAGGGAATGTTCCTGATCCAGATGGAACAATCAGTGTTTCAATGAGAAATGGAGATAAAGGTGATGCAACATTTATCGATAACTGTTTCTATATAGGACAAGATAATAATTTTTCTCCTCGTTATTATAACTGTTCTTTTACATGTGTCGGTAAGGTAAATGGTCTAGGGAATATAACAGGTATTCCTGAAAAAGGTTGGAGTGATAAAATTGCTGTAGAACCTGGAAATGGATATGTTATAAATTATAGGGGATTAGTGGATGAGCCAGTAAACAAATATTACAGCCTTTATGTGTCTGATTATATTACCAGTACATATGGTGGCATAATAGGTGCTAATGTAAAATATTTGACACCATTTTATGGTAAAGATGTTGAAATAAAATTGGATCCTGAAGATAAAAGATTTCAAATTATTGATAATGAAATGCATTTCATTATCAATAATTTAAATGATGGTAATATTTATTTTAAGGATTTTAATGATATTGTTGCTTTTGAATGTAAAATTGAAGGCTTAGTTCACAATAATATAGCTTTTAATTATATATCATCTAAAACGAATGGTCCCACAGATGGAATAAATATTTCTAAATATTATTTAAATGAACCTTGTAGTGGGACAGTGATAATAACCACAGCTTATGGTAGAGTTTTAAAATTTAAAGTTATAGGATAATTAGATAAGGTCAGACGAAATGCAAATGAGTCTGACCTTTTATTTTTTATTTTGATAATAAGAATTATTTTTGTCTGATAAAATATTTATCTTTTGCACATTGCTGTATTGGCTTTATTTTTTGATAACAATGTAATTAAGATTTACTAATATTGTAATTAATTTATCTCAAATCTTGTATTGGGGAAAATTTAAAAATCAGCCGATTTATTTCTTTGGATTTTTCAATTTTAATATTTAATGCAAATTCTTGTCAATCCTCACTATAATCCCCATAAATCCAATATTTATTTGGTTATATCGGAAAAAATCACGAAAATTGCATGACATTAACGATTTTATAAGCTTATACTGACAGAGAATGATAGTTTGCATAGCCGAAAAGCCCAGTGTGGCAAGAGATATAGCGGAAGTGCTTGGCGCACACAACAAGAAGGATGGTTTCATAGAAGGAAACGGATATCAGGTGACATGGACATTCGGACACCTGTGTACGCTGAAAGAGCCGCACGAATATACTCCGCAGTGGAAATCGTGGTCATTGGCAAGTCTGCCGATGATACCGCCGCGCTTCGGGATTAAGCTGATAAACGACTCCGGTATAGAAAAGCAGTTCAAGATAATAGAATCGTTGATGCAGAAGGCGGACATGATTATAAACTGCGGTGATGCCGGACAGGAAGGTGAACTGATACAGCGATGGGTGATGCAGAAAGCCGGAGCCAAATGCCCGGTGAAACGTCTGTGGATTTCGTCACTTACGGAAGAGGCTATCAGAGAGGGATTTGCAAACTTGAAGGACCAGTCGGAATTCCAGCCATTGTATGAGGCGGGACTCAGCCGTGCGATAGGTGACTGGACACTCGGTATGAATGCAACACGACTTTATACTCTGAAATACGGACAGAACAAGCAGGTGTTGTCCATCGGGCGTGTACAGACTCCGACGTTGGCTCTTATCGTTAAAAGACAGCAGGAGATAGAGAACTTCGTACCTAAGCAGTATTGGGAACTGAAAACTTCGTACAGGGATACTGTGTTCTCTGCCATAGTGCGCAAGAGTGATGAGGAACTGGCTGAGGAGGCTGCCGCAGAAAAGGAAAATCCGCAGCTGAAAAAGAAAGCTCCCGCTAAAGAAGATACCAACAGAGGTATTCCGCCTATCACGGACCAGGCTACTGGCGAACAATTGCTGGAACGCATAAAGAACGTTCCGTTTACTATTACCGATATTTCATCGAAGAAAGGTACTGAGGCACCGCCAAGGCTTTTCGACCTTACTTCGCTTCAGGTAGAGTGTAACAAAAAGTTCGGTTATTCTGCCGACATGACTTTGCAACTTATCCAGTCGCTTTACGAAAAGAAGGTGGCTACTTATCCGCGTGTGGATACTACTTTCCTGAGTGACGATATATATCCAAAGTGTCCGAAGATTCTTGAGGGACTGAAGGATTATGCCGTATATACGGCTCCTCTGGCGGGCAAACCGCTTATAAAATCGAAAAAGGTGTTCGATAATTCTAAGGTTACGGACCACCATGCCATTATTCCTACGGGTGTGCAGCCGCGTGAGCTTACGAATATGGAGAAAACGGTTTACGACCTTATAGCAAGGCGTTTCATAGCCGTGTTCTATCCGGACTGTAAGTTCTCTACCACTACAGTGATAGGGGAGGCGGATTCTATAGAATTCAAGGTGACGGGAAAGCAAATCCTTGAACAGGGATGGAGAGTGGTGTTCGCAAAGGAACAGCAGGATGATACGAAGGAGAATGACGAGGAGAAGACTTTGCCTGCGTTTACGAAAGGGGAGAGCGGACCGCACTATCCTTCGCTTTTCGAGAAGTGGACTCAGCCGCCGCGTCCATATACTGAGGCTACTCTGCTCAGGGCTATGGAAACAGCAGGTAAGTTGGTGGAAAACGACGAACTGCGTGATGCGATGAAGGAAAACGGTATTGGCCGTCCTTCTACGCGAGCCGCCATAATTGAGACATTGTTCAAAAGAAGATATATCCGCAAGGAGAAGAAGAATCTTATAGCTACTCCTACGGGTGTGGAACTGATACAGCTTATTCATGAGGAACTGCTGAAATCTGCCGAGCTGACGGGTATCTGGGAAAAGAAGCTCCGCGAGATAGAGAAGAGAAGCTATGATGCGGCTACATTCATCAGCGAGCTGAAGCAGATGGTTACGGAGATAGTGTACAGTGTGATAAGGGATACGAGCAACCGACGTGTGACTGTTACTTCGGAGGAGGATGTGAAGGCTGCTGCGAAGAGAGGTTCTGCAGGGAAAGATGCGGCTGCGAAATCGGCACCACGCAAGAAAGCAGTTCCGAAAACAGAGAAGGTTGAAGCGAAAACCGGCAGCAGCGTTTCTGCTGCACAAGGCAAGTCGCCTGTAAAGACGGAAAACAATACTTCCGGAGCGGAATTGTTTGCCGATGATATAGTTGGCAAGGTTTGCCCTTTATGCGGTAAGGGTACCATCATAAAGGGTAAAACTGCATACGGTTGTTCGGAGTGGAAGAACGGTTGCGGTTTCAGAAAACCGTTCTGACCTCGTCGGGCATATATCCGCTGCGGATTCTCCATTCCTGTGGATAGAGATTGTTCGCGCGGTTTCCTATGTTCTTCACGAAGCCTAAAGGTGTGTTGCGGTATGTCACGAGTACATATCCTTTGGGTATTGAAGCATCGAGTGTGACGGCTTCTTTCCTGAGGTATGCTATTGCCTGTTCATAACTCAGCTCTGCCTGTGGGAAACTCTCTCTGTTGAGGCTTGTACTCATGGCGAGCGAGTGATGAGGCTGCCAGTCTTTGCCTTTGTTCTCGGCAAGGGTTATTCCGCGATGAAGTATGCGGATGCCGTTACCCTTGTCTTTCAGAAGGTTTTCCAGCTTGTTCAGTCTTTGTGATTTTGCCACTGCTGTAGTTCCGTCGATGGAGAACTCAAAATCTTCGCTGTCGCATATCCATGATTTTATTTCATTGGTTACGGTCAGGGTGTTCTGTCTTTTGTCCTGCTTCTTGTTGTTTTTCTTGCTGCTCTTTCTTGAACTGTAGTCTGACAGAGTGTCGTAGTCTTCGTCCGGTGTACCGTTCTTGCGGAGTACAGCCATGAAGAGGCCTTCGCCTATGGTCCTGTGTGGCAGGAAGCGATAGACCGGGAAGTCATATCCGGCAAGGTTTCCTGTAATGTTCCATTCCTCGTTTGTTTCTACTGGAAGTACTTCTGCTCCAAGTTCGCTTGCTATCCAGGCTACATTGTCTTCGTTTTCTTCACGGTTGAATGTGCATGTGCTGTAAATCAGCAGTCCTCCTGGTTTCAGGCAAGGCCATATGTCTCGGAGTATTCTGCGCTGGCGTTCCCAGCATAGTCCTACGTTGGCAGGGCTCCATTCTTCTACAGCCACTTCGTCTTTTCGGAACATTCCTTCGCCGGAGCATGGTACGTCAGTCAGAATCACATCGAAAAGGGATTCAAGCGGTGTGAAGTCCGAAGGGTCGTTGTTGGTTACTATCACTTCGGGATTTCCCCATTTCACTATGTTCTCGGCAAGTATCTGCGAGCGGGTGCGCATCACTTCGTTGGCTATGAGCAGACTTCCTTCGGGGAGAGTGGAGCGGAGTAGGGTGGACTTTCCTCCGGGAGCGGCGCAGAGGTCGAGGGCTATAACCGGCGATTCTACATACCGGCGCAAGGCTCTCTCGAGAAACATGGACGATGCTTCCTGAACATAGTAGCTTCCGGCATGGAAAAGTGGGTCGAACGTGAATGTGGGGCGTACGGACAGGTAATATCCGTCTGTTGTCCAGGGGATAAGTTTGGCACCGTCAGGCACAAGTCCGGTCTTTGCTCCATTGATTCGTATGCTCACAGGAGTGTCGTTCTGCATCGCCTCGCAAAGGGCATTGCAGTTTTCCTCGCCCATCAGGGCTGCTGTTCGTGATATAAATGAAACGGGGAAATTCATATTCTTCTGTATATATTAATATCTGCAAAGGTAATGTTTTTTCATAATATTTTTTGATTAACTTTGCCATCAAATAAAACTCATAAACTCATGAAGCAATATTTAGACTTACTTCAACGCATAAAGACCGAAGGCGTAAGGAAAGACGACCGTACCGGAACGGGTACTATCAGCGTGTTCGGACATCAGATGCGTTTCAATCTCGAAGAGGGTTTCCCACTCGTAACAACAAAGAAACTTCATCTTAAATCTATAATCCACGAACTCCTCTGGTTCCTGAAAGGTGACACAAACGTGAAGTATCTTCAGGAAAACGGTGTGAGAATCTGGAATGAATGGGCTGACGAGGATGGCAACTTAGGACATATCTATGGCTATCAGTGGCGTTCGTGGCCTACTTACGACGGTAAGTTTATCGACCAGATATCGGAAGCTGTGGATATGATAAAGAATAATCCGGACTCAAGACGTATCATCGTTAATGCATGGAATGTGGCCGACCTCGGAAACATGAATCTGCCTCCATGCCACATGTTCTTCCAGTTCTACGTGGCTGACGGACGTTTGAGCCTGCAGATGTATCAGAGAAGTGCCGATACATTCCTCGGGGTGCCGTTCAATATAGCTTCGTACGCTCTTCTGCTTCAGATGATGGCACAGGTGACAGGACTGAAGGCGGGCGATTTCATTCATACTATAGGTGATGCTCATATCTATCTGAACCATTTGGAACAGGTTGATTTGCAGCTTTCAAGGACTCCGCGTCCGCTTCCTGTGATGAAAATCAATCCTGACGTTAAGGATATTTTCAGTTTCAAGTACGAGGATTTCCAGCTTGAGAATTATGACCCGTGGCCACACATTGCCGGTAAGGTTTCTGTATAATTATTAACGGACTGATTTTTATGATTTCGATTATAGTAGCTATAAACAAGAATAACGGTATAGGATATAAGAACGAGCTCCTGTACTGGCTTCCCAACGACCTGAAAAGATTCAAGACTCTGACTACAGGCCATACCATAATCATGGGACGCAAGACCTTTGAATCTCTGCCTAAGGGTGCCTTGCCAAACAGAAGGAATATAGTTCTGAGCAGTCAGGATATAACATTCCCCGGAGCTGAGTGTTTCCATAGCCTTGAAGAGGCATTGGAAGCATGCAAAGATGAGGTTGAGGTGTTCATTATTGGCGGTGCAAGTCTGTATAAGGAAGCTATGTCTGTTGCCGACCGTCTATATATCACAGAGATAGACGATTGCGGAAAGGACGCTGATGCTTTCTTCCCGGAAATATCGCTTGACGTATGGGAAGAAAAAAGTAGAGAATGCCATTCAACTGATGAAAAGCATCTCTACTCATATAGTTTTTGTGATTATGAACGCAAGAAATAATTTTATTCATCATCATTCGCCAGATCAATTATAGGCATCTGGCGTTTGATTGCCTCATGGAATGATATAATTGTTTCCGAACGGGACAATCCGAGTGGCTGTAGTTTGTCATGAATGATGCTCAGGAGGTGATGATTGTTCTTGGCGTAGATTTTTATAAACATATCATACTGTCCTGTAGTGAAATGACATTCCACTACTTCCGGAATCTTTTTCAGTTCTTCTGTTACTGTGTCAAACTGTGCAGGATCTTTAAGATATAATCCTATGTAAGCACAAGTTTCATAACCGATTTTCTCCGGGTCAATTATAAATTCAGACCCTTTCAAAATACCAAGATATGTGAGCTTCTGAATTCTCTGGTGTATTGCAGCACCGGAAACATTACAAGCTCTTGCAACTTCCAAAAAAGGAATACGTGCGTTTTCTGCTATCATTTGCAGAATCTTTTCATCCAAACTGTCCAACTGATGATGTGCCATTACTAAAAATTTTAATTTATACAAAGGTAGTATTTTTATTCAAACTATATTAATAAAGTTCGTATAATTGTTTTATATTTAATTATCTTTGTGACAGATAGTTTATTTTTTTATATATATTATACACAAAACCACATTTTAATTATTATGACAAAAGCTTTTTTATCATTTTTCTTAGGATGCACGCTGTGTTCTTCTGTTAATTCTCAGGAGTTTGAGAACTTTTTTATAGATAAAACACTTAGAGTTGACTATTTATTCACGGGTGATAAAAAAAATCAATATGTTGTATTGGACGAGTTAAAGAGTTTCGATGGTTGGGCCGGCAGAAGAAAGCATCTCGATGAATTGCCTTTGGCCGGAAACGGCCAGATAACCATGAGGGATAAGGAAACGGGAGTTGTGATTTATAAAAATTCATTTTCAAGTCTTTTTCAGGAATGGCTGGGGGAGGCTGAATCGACAACACTTAGCAAAGGATATGAGAATACATTTCTGATGCCTTTCCCGAAAAAGGAAGCATTGGTTACGGTCGATTTGTTTAATGCACGACAGGAGATATCGGCTTCTTTCACTCATACTGTCAATCCGGATGATATATTGATTAGAAGTACAGGTGTTAAGAATGTAACTCCTTATAAATATCTGATGAAGAATGGCTCGCCTGACAAGTGCATCGATGTAGTTATAATGGCTGAAGGATATACCGAATCTGAAATGGATATATTCTATCGTGATGCGCAGAAAGCCTGTGACGCTATTTTCACACATTCTCCTTTCAAGGAAAACAAGCATCATTTTAATGTACTGGCCGTCGCTTCCGAGTCTGCAGACAGTGGTGTAAGTATCCCGAGAAAGAATGAATGGAAATCGACAGCTGTCAGTTCGCATTTTGACACTTTCTATTCTGACAGGTATCTGACTTCAAGTAGTGTGAATGATATCCATGATTTGCTTGCCGGTATTCCGTACGAGCATATCATAATTCTTGCCAATACTGATACTTACGGTGGAGGTGGCATATACAATTCTTTTACTTTGACTACTGCCCATCATTCTATGTTTGAACCTGTCGTAGTGCATGAGTTCGGACATAGTTTCGGAGGTTTAGCCGATGAATATGCATATACGGAAGCGCCAAGTCCTCTGTACCCGTATGATGTTGAGCCATGGGAACAGAACATCACTACAATGACGGATTTTGAAAGTAAGTGGAAAGATATGATGCCAGAAGGAGTGTCTGTTCCTACAAAGGTGACTAAGGAAAATAATAATTCCTGTGAAGAGGTAGGAGCATACGAAGGTGCCGGTTACAGTATGAAGGGAATTTACCGTCCTACTCCTGATTGCAGGATGCGAACAAACGAAGCCAAAGCTTTCTGTCCTGTATGTCAAAGGGCATTACAGCGTCTGATTGATTTTTATACTAAATAACCAAATAATTGAGTATATATGATTAGATTTTTACCTATTAAGACTTCTGACCCGCAATATGGGTTTGTTGAAAATTTGTTGCATGAATCTTTTCCGGTTGAGGAAAGGAGGGATGACGATATGCAGAGATACAATACGGATAATAATCCTTCGTTTACACCATATCTTATAACTGACGATGAGGTTAATATCGGTCTGATTACACTTTGGAAGCTTGACGGCTTCTATTATGTCGAGCATCTTGCTACATCACCTGATGTAAGAAATAAAGGTTACGGAAAGGCTATAATGCAGGCTCTGCAAAGAGATTTCAGCGATGCGAGGATTGTGCTTGAAGTAGAACTGCCGGAGGATGAAATGAGTAAGCGACGCATAGGATTTTACGAGAGAAATGGATTTAAGGTTTGTACCAGACCGTATGTTCAGCCGCCATACAGAGCTGGTGGAACTCCAATACCTATGCACATAATGTATTCCGGCGATGGGGCAATAGACGATGTTTTTGATACAATAAAATCAGAGATGTACAGTAAAGTCTATTCTGTATAATAGTTTCAATAAGAGCATAAAAAAAGAGTTACCCGATTGAGTAACTCTTTTTTTATTTATCAATTTACTATTACTGACGCTGTGTAGCAGAATAGTTAATTTTCAAAGCGTATGCTTGACGAAGTGCTTGTTTAACCTCCTGTACAATACCCATCTTTGTCTTTGCATCAACCTTCAGTGATACTGTCATAAAAGGTTTGTCTTCTTCTTTCATATTCTCACGTTCCTGATAAATGTAATCCTGAACTTCGTTTGATTCTGAGAATTTGTCATTCAGCTGGATACGGTCTGTTGTACCCATTTTTTTCTGGAACTCAGGTAATGGTTTACCGATGTAGATGAAAGAAACCAATGACTTCTTTTCAAGCTTTTCCAATTCTGTTGCCTGTGGAACCCTAAATTGAACCTTTAATGTAACCTCACGAAGAGTAGTCACAATCATGAAGAAGAACAAAATGGTAAAAATAAGGTCAGGCAGAGACGAAGTATTCAACTCCGGCATTTCTCGCTTACCTGTTTTATTAAACTTTCCCATTATTATTTTCCTCCATATTTTTTAGGTTCTGCTTCAGAAATCTTCTGTGGATAGTAATCTATGATAGCTTCTTTTTGTTCTTCTGAACAGTCTGCAAATGATTTGCCGAATTGTGACATCGCTAATTCGTTACGCAATTCATTATAAGCAGCTACCAATTCGTTCTGAACCTGGATATAAACATCATAGCTTGTACCAACGTCGTTCTGTACAGAAATTACATGCTTTTCAGTTGTCATAACATCGCCAAAGAATGGTAGATTCTTTCTATGCTTTTCCGGCATATTAGGGTCATCATTCGGATTGGCAATGAATTCTTTTGCTTTGTCTTTAAGTTGTCTTATGTCAAAACCAATTTCTCCGTTAACCATCAAATTGTCATCTTTGTTAAGTTTAACCTGGAGAATGTTTCTTTCCTTAATGATAATGTCATCTTTTTGTTCTTCACTTTCCGGTGGTGGGGGCAGACGCCTTGCCAAACCACGGTCGGTGTCCATTGATGTCGTTATAAGGAAGAAAATAAGCAACATAAAAGAAATATCGGCCGTGGAACTTGCATTGATTCCTGGCACTTTTCTTTTTGTTTTTGCCATATCTTTTTATCTTACAATAAAATTAAAACTTTATCTTTTCTTGAATACGCCTAATAAATTCAGCAAAGTACCTATTGCTGCTATTACGAGCAGTACATAGGTTGAATACAAGAACATATCAGTAACCTTAATCAAGAACTTATTGTCATAGGTTACGCCACCACCTAAAACTACGGTTTCGTCAGAACCCATATTATAAGTTACGATCAGTAGAACTACCAAAAGAATAAATCCCAAGAATGATTTCAAAGCAGCTTTTGGGTCATCCTTTAGTGCGGCACCGAATTGGATAACCGCTGCTATGATAGTCACAGCCACGCATAATGCAAACAATCCGTACATTAAATACATCAAAGCCGGAGTATTGGCAGGTTCTGTCAAACCTGCTGCGTTTGTTTCGCTGTATCCTACTCCGTAGAACATGCCTAGTACTACCAAGATTACGGCAATACATGCATAAAACACGTAGTATGATACTTTATATGATAATTTAGTCATCGTTCTTATTATTTTTTGTATTTCAAGTTGTACTTCATAATCATATCAAGCAAAGTGATTGAAGAGTCTTCCATCTGGCTTGTGATAGCTTCAATCTTAGACAAGATGTAGTTGTAGAAAGTTTGAAGAATCAAAGCAACGATAAGACCGAAGATAGTAGTAATCAAGGCCACTTTCATACCACCTGCTACGACTGTCGGAGAAATATCACCTGCCATCTGGATTTGGTCGAACGCCATGACCATACCAATCACAGTACCCAAGAATCCGAGTGACGGAGCCATCGCGATAAACAGTGTAATCCATGAACATCCTTTTTCAAGGTAACCGGCCTGAACTCCACCGTAAGATACAACCGAACGTTCTACGACATCCAAACCTTCATCAATTCTCATCAAACCTTGATAGCATATTGATGCAACCGGACCGCGTGTGTTACGGCAAATAGTCTTTGCTCCTTCTACATCACCTTTTTCCAAAGCTTCTTCAAGTTTTGCCATCAATTTCTTAGTGTCAACTTCAGCAAGGCTCAAGTAAATGATACGTTCGATACAGAAAGCCAAACCAAGTACCAATGCGATAGCAACCAAAGACATGAAACCGGCGTCACCTTCGATGAACTTAGTCTTAAGTTCTTTGTGCATACCACCTTCTTCAACTACTACTGTTTCAGTTGCCGCAGGAGCGTCCTGTGCGATAACAGACTGAGTCATTCCGAATGAGAGAACTCCCATTACTGCAAGAATTGCAAATAACTTTTTCATTGTGTGTCTAATTTTTTAAGATTAATTAATTAATAGTTTATTGTTTATTCTTATTTGTTATTTTTTCTCTTTGACTATCGCGGAGAGAACGGGATTCGAACCCGTGATACGCTTTTGACGTATACACGCTTTCCAGGCGTGCCTCTTCAACCACTCGAGCACCTCTCCTCAGCACCTATTTTTCCCTTCTTACATATTTAATTATATCCGTAATCGGTACTCATTTGTCCTTTTTCAGTCACAAATGTATTCTTTTTTTTTTTCTTACATAGCCTAAAAGACGAAAAAGTTTGCGATAACGCATAAAATTAATATTATTTAAAGACTTTAGTCGGCATTTTGGAACACTTTTAATGCATTTGTAGTAGTGTGGCGTGCTATGTCGTCAATTGTGGTATCAAAAATCCCGGCCAATTTATTTGCCGTTGAAACTAAGTACGCACTTTCGTTTCTGTTTCCTCTGTATGGAACCGGTGCCAGATATGGAGAGTCTGTTTCCAATACTATTCTCTCTAAAGGCAGCTGTTTCAATGTTTCCGGAAGAGTACTTTTCTTGAACGTGACTATGCCATTTATTCCGAGCATGAAGTTCTCAAATGATAAAAGTTCTTTCGCCTCGTCAATACTTCCTCCGAAACTGTGGAAAATACCTCTAAGAGAAGTGTCTTTATATTTCGACATTACATCGATCAGTTCGTTATGGGCATTTCTGCAGTGGATTATCAGTGGAAGATTCAGTTCCAAAGCCCATTCAGCCTGTATAGCAAATGCCTGTTTCTGTTCATTTACATAAGTTTTGTCCCAATATAAATCTAATCCTACTTCGCCAATGCCGTAGAATGTTCTGCCCGAGCGCAGCACTTTTTCTACCTTTGCAAGCCTTTCTTCCCAGTTGGCATCAACAGATGTAGGGTGTAGGCCCATTAAAGGATAACATCCCGAATTCGTGTCGCATAAAGATAGCAGGCTTTCAATACTTTCGTCATTGATATTTGGCATGAAAAGTCTTGTAACCCCGGCTTCTTTAGCTCTTATTATGGCCAAATCTCTGTCATTGTCGAACTCTTCGCAAAAGAGATGCGTATGCGTATCTATTAATCCTATCATAATACTCTTTTCATTAATTTACCGGTGAATTGTCTAAGGTTGTTTTTCAGAGATTCTTCTACTGATACTTTCTCTAAAATCTCCAATCCTTCATTATATAATGAATTGATTTTGTTCATGCAAATGTCAGGAACTCCTACATTATTGTATATTTGTGTTACAGCCTTGATTTTTTCTTCAGTGTTGAAATTTTCTGCCTCAATCCATTTGAGCAGTTCGTCTTTCTCATTTCCAGCTGATTTTTCCAGTGCTGTAATAAGCATGAAAGTTTTTTTGTTTGAGCAGATGTCACCACCTATATTTTTCCCGAAAACAGATGAATCGGCATATACGTCCAGATAATCATCCTGAAGCTGGAAAGCAAGTCCCATTTTTATACCGAAATCGTAAAGCAGATTTGCATCTTCTGCGCTTGCTCCACTTAGTATCGCGCCTATTTTCAGTGAGGCGGCAAGTAGGACTGATGTCTTCAGGCAAATCATGTTCATGTATTCGTCAACTGTCACATCGAGTCTTTTTTCGAAATCCATATCCCACTGTTGTCCGTCGCAAACTTCCAGAGCAGCCTTGCTGAAAGTGGATGTGACTTCTGATATGTATTCGGCAGGACATGATTCCATCATCATTTTGAACGAAAGTATGAGCATGGCATCACCGGAAAGAATTGCGGAATTTTCATCCCATTTCTTATGTACGGTTGGTCTGTTTCTTCTCATGTCGGCTTTGTCCATGAGGTCATCGTGTAACAGTGTAAAATTATGGTATGTTTCCAGTGCCGCAGCTTGTTGATAGATTTTTTCAACGTCATCCTTGTATAGGTTGTAGGCCATTAGCATCAAAACCGGACGGATACGCTTACCGCCTAATCCAAGTACATATTCTATTGGCTTGTATAGATTTTCCGGTTCGTGAGTATATGACATTTCTCCGATATACTTCTGAATCTTTTCTAATAGTTCTTTGTCTTCGTACTGCTTCATAGTTTTTTGTCTTTGGGATAAAAAAACAAAAAGGCTGCCCTTTTGCGGACAGCCTTTTTAATGTTATAAAGTTATTACTGCAATCTGAATGTTACAGGCACTGTATATTTTACACGTACAGCTTTACCGCGCTGCATGCCCGGTTTCCACTTTGGCATGGAGCTGATGACTCTAAGAGCTTCCTTGTCAAGATATGGATCGACAGAACGCATGACCACAGGGTCAACGATAGAGCCGTCCTGGTTTACGACGAACTGAACGATTACACGTCCCTGAATGCCATTTTCTTGGGCGATAGTCGGATATTTGATGTTCTTGCTAAGGAACTTCATAAGTTCCGCCATTCCGCCCGGGAATTCAGGCATCTGTTCTACAACCATGAAGATTTCTTCTTCTACAGGTTCTTCTTCTTCAACTACAGGTTCGATGTACTTGATTTCTACGGCTGTATTGTCATCTTCACTAGATTTGATAGTAGTTTCCTCTACATCCGCATCGTTCTCTGCAATCTGAATTACTTCTTCAACTTTCGGAGCTTCTGGTGGAGGAGGTGCTTGCTTTTGCTCCGGTTCTTCTGTGATAGGAATCATTTCCTCCTCAAAAATCGGTTCAACGACACCAGTATCGGTAGTCACCTGCTTGTCGCGTTCTGTCCATTCGAAAGCCACAAACACTGCTGCCAATATCAGCACGTAACCAATCAGCATCCACGTGGATTTCTTACCCTCGAGGTCTGCTTTGGGCGATTTTTTAACTTCCATACAATGATTTGATAAATTGTTAATAACTCTCTGTGTGCAAATGTAGCACATTTATTTTAAAATACAACTCTAAAATGATAAAAATAGATTAAAACCTAAATATTTCTGCAGATGCAGCTAAAACAGTAAAAACTTTTCTCTATCTTTGACTTGAAAACAATATTGATTATACATTATTATATAAATAAAGCGTCTTATGAAAAAGATAACCATAGCAATAGATGGTTTTTCCTCTTGCGGCAAAAGCACGATGGCGAAAGATTTGGCAAAGGAAATCGGGTATATATACATTGACAGCGGTGCAATGTACAGAGCTGTAACATTATATTGTATAGAGAATAATCTGTTTAATCCCGATGGTAGCGTAAATTCAGCCGAGCTTGAAAAAAGAATAGACAGCATCAGAATTTCATTCGTCCTGAATAAGGAAACTTCCAGACCGGAAACATGTCTTGACGGGGTAAACGTAGAATCAAGAATAAGAACAATGGATGTTTCATCGCGCGTCAGTCTTGTTGCTGCACTTGGCTTTGTAAGAGAAGCCCTTGTAAGACAACAGCAGGAAATGGGCAAGGCCAAGGGTATTGTTATGGACGGTCGCGATATAGGGACAGTGGTATTCCCGGATGCGGAACTTAAGATTTTTGTGACTGCCTCTGCCGAAATCAGAGCTCAGAGAAGATACGATGAACTTAAAGCGAAAGGCCAGGAAGTGTCATTCGATGAAATCCTCAATAATGTGCAGGAAAGGGACAGAATAGACCAGACCCGCGAGGTTAGTCCTTTAAGAAAAGCAGATGATGCCATAGTTCTGGATAACAGCAATATGACTATAGCTGAACAAAAAGAATGGTTGAAAAACGAATTTCAAAGAGCGGCCAATGTATAATATCGAAATAGACAAAGAATCCGGTTTCTGTTTTGGTGTAACCACTGCCATAAAAAAGGCGGAAGAAGAGCTTGCAAAAGGTACACCTCTGTATTGCCTTGGTGACATAGTTCACAACGGGCAGGAGTGCGAACGTCTTAAAAAGTTAGGTCTTATTACTATAAATCATGAGGAGTATGCCAGACTGAAGAATGTCAAGGTATTGCTCCGCGCTCATGGAGAGCCGCCTGAAACTTACAGGATAGCCGCCGAGAATAATATTGAGATTATAGATGCCACATGCCCTGTAGTGTTAAGGCTTCAAAAGAGAATAAAGCAGGAATATACAACCAAAGAACCGGAAAAGGACAAACAGATAGTTATTTACGGCAAGAACGGACATGCTGAAGTGCTTGGCCTTGTGGGGCAGACAAACGGTGAGGCTATAGTAATAGAAAAAATACAGGAAGTTAGCAAAATTGACCTGAATAAAGACGTGAGATTGTATTCGCAGACAACGAAGTCGCTTGACGAATTCAGGGAGATAGTTTCTTATATAGAGAAAAACATATCGCCGAATGCCACATTCCAGTATTTCGATACGATTTGCAGACAGGTAGCCAACAGGATGCCTAATATCAGAAAGTTTGCGGCATCGCACGATGTCATTCTCTTTGTCAGCGGTCAGAAAAGTTCAAATGGCAAAATCCTGTATCAGGAATGCAAGGGAGTAAACGACAGGACCTATCAGGTAGATAAGCCGGAAGATATCGATATGGACTGGTTTAAGGATGCCCGTTCCATTGGTGTGTGTGGAGCTACATCTACTCCCAAATGGCTGATGGATAAATGCAGGAATGTAATATTGGGAGTGGATTAAAGAATTTGCATATTCTGTTAGATTAAAATACACATGAATTTAATACAACATAACAACGGAATTTGTAAATTTGCAACATCGAAACAAACTAATAATATTCAACAATATGGCAAGTATTAAATGTGTTGGTATCCTCACTTCTGGAGGAGATGCTCCGGGTATGAATGCGGCTATCCGTGCCGTAACCCGTGCTGCAATATACAACGGTCTTAAGGTAAAAGGTATCTATAGAGGGTATAAAGGACTGATAACAGGTGAAATACAAGAGTTTAAGACTCAGAATGTAAGTAATATCATACAGTTGGGAGGTACTATCCTGAAGACTGCAAGATGTATGGAATTCAAGACTCCTGAAGGACGCCAGATTGCATACGAAACAATGGTACGTGAAGGTATAGATGCATTGGTGGTAATCGGTGGTGACGGTTCTTTGACAGGAGCAAGATTGTTGGCAGAAGAATTTGACGTGCCTTGTATCGGTCTTCCCGGTACTATTGACAATGACCTTTATGGTACAGATACTACAATAGGATACGATACAGCATTAAATACAATCCTTGACGCAGTGGATAAGATTAGAGATACGGCGACATCGCATGAACGTCTGTTCTTTGTTGAAGTAATGGGACGTGATGCCGGATTCCTTGCATTGAACGGAGCTATTGCTGCAGGTGCAGAAGCTGCTATCATTCCTGAGTTCAACACTGAGGTAGACCAGTTGGAAGAATTCATAAAGAACGGTTTCCGTAAGTCAAAGAGCAGTTCTATAGTACTTGTTGCCGAAAGTGAAATAACCGGTGGTGCAATGCACTATGCAGAACGTGTGAAGAATGAATATCCGCAGTATGACGTGCGTGTAACTATCCTCGGGCACTTACAGAGAGGCGGTAGCCCTACAGCACACGACCGTATTATAGCGAGCCGTATGGGTGTGGCAAGTATAGAAGCGCTGATGGAAGGCCAGAGAAACGTAATGATAGGTATCGAGAACGACAAGATAGTGTACGTTCCGTTTGCGAAGGCTATCAAGAACGACAAACCTATCGACAGAGAGCTTGTTAATGTATTGAATGCTTTGTCTATCTGACGAGTTTGAATGAATAATATTAAAATTCCCGAATGGCGGTAAGTCATTTCGGGATTTTTTTTGTCTATACTTACTGTATAAAAGCTTGCAAAGTGTTTGCAAAATCATTACAAAACGTTTTTTTTCTTATGTTTTATTTGCAGAGTAATTAAAATACGCTTATTTTTGCATGTTAAAAGACCTATATCATTACTTTTTACTATCATGAATAGAATAAAAAAACTGAAAAAGATCCGAATACATCACGAGGGAACAAACATACTTATCACAAGCGCACTTGTGTTGGTGGCTGTAAATCTTGCTTTCTGTTACCTCATCGACAATAAGATTCCATTTTACATTTTGGCTACTGTAAGCGTGGTTTTATATTTGCTTATGGTGAATTTTTTCCGTTGCCCTATAAGATTGTTTAAGGGGGAAACGGAAAAAACTGTTGTTGCTCCTGCTGACGGAAGAATAGTCGTGATAGAGGAGGTGGACGAGCATGAGTATTTTCATGATAAAAGACTGATGATTTCTATCTTCATGGACATTACCAACGTACATGCCAACTGGTACCCGGTAGATGGTTTTGTAAAGTATGTTAAGCATCATAGTGGAAGATTTATGAAAGCATGGTTGCCAAAAGCAAGTACCGAGAACGAACGTTCGACTATTATAATAGAAACTCCGGAAGGTCATACTGTTATGGCCCGTCAGATAGCAGGTGCAGTGGCAAGAAGAATTGTTACCTATGCCACTCCGGGAGAGGATTGCTACATAGACGAGCATATGGGATTCATTAAATTCGGCTCCAGAGTAGATGTCTATTTGCCTTTGGGCACTGAGGTTTGTGTTCAGATGGGCCAGAAAACTACAGGTAATGAAACTGTGATAGCAAAATTAAAATAATAAGACCTATGTCAAATATTATAACAAGGAATATACCTAACAGTATTACAAGCTGTAATCTGTTTTGCGGATGTATAGCATCGTATATGGCTTTCGGAGGCGATTTCAGAATGGCCATGTTGTTCATAGTCCTTGGTGCTGTTTTCGATTTTTTCGATGGTATGACTGCAAGGCTTCTGAAGGTTTCTTCACCGATAGGTAAGGAGTTGGATTCTTTGGCAGACAATATAACTTTCGGACTTGCTCCTTCCGCTATTGTCTTTTCCTTGTTCAAGGAAGTGTCTATGCCTGATTTCCTGTCAGGTGTATCTGAATACGTTCCGTATTGTGCTTTCATAATATCTGTATTCTCGGCATTGCGCCTTGCCAAATTCAATTTGGATGAACGTCAGACTTCTTCTTTTATAGGTATGCCGACTCCGGCAAATGCTCTTTTCTGGAGTTCATTGGCGATAAGCTTACATGAGAATGATGGCTTCATGCAGGCATTCAATGCACTGTACCTGCTGCTGTTGGTCATTGTCATGTCTTTGCTTTTGGTTTCCGAGCTGCCTATGTTTGCTCTTAAATTCAAGAATCTTTCATTCCAGAGTAATAAGATAAGATATATATTTCTTCTGGTAAGTGTCCTGTTGCTTGTCTTTTGGGGGATAACAGGTCTGGCTGCTGTCATACTGTGGTATATATTATTATCTGTCATTACTTACAAAAAAGCGTAATACTTTAATCGTGGCACGGTTATTGTATTGATAATAAATAAAAACAACAATAACTATGTTTCATATTTTAGGATTTATATTTTTTATAATAATATTTGTCTTGCTTATAGGACTTGTGTTAGTCTATAAGATAGTAAAATCGGTTCTTAATGTTGGCAAGAAGACGGCAAGACAGAATAATGAAGATTATAACACCGGACAGGGTGGTGGATATACACGTACGAGAAAAGAAACCTCGAAGAGCAAAAAGAAAGTATTTGACGACAATGAAGGTGAATATATAGAGTTTGAAGAGATAAAAGATTAGTCTTTTATCTCTTTTTTGTTACGTTTTTATGCATTGTTCACCGATTTTAATCTAAGTTATATGTTTTTTTTTCGTGTAATATTTGGAACTTATTGTAAAAACCCGTACCTTTGCACTCGCAATTAGGAAATAACATCGCGGAGTGGAGCAGTTGGTAGCTCGTTGGGCTCATAACCCAAAGGTCGTCTGTTCGAGTCAGGCCTCCGCAACCAATTAAGAAATAACATCGCGGAGTGGAGCAGTTGGTAGCTCGTTGGGCTCATAACCCAAAGGTCGTCTGTTCGAGTCAGGCCTCCGCAACTAAAAAAAGAGATAATCTTCTGTTGAGATTATCTCTTTTTTTATGTCATATCGTGAAATGTTCGCTCTTAGTAGTTGAAGCTGCTGCCTCCAAGGAACTCCCTTAACAGTGATGTAGGCGGCAGTTCAGTGTCCTGTATGGAAACAAAGTAGCTCAGGAAGTGCAGCAGTCTGTGTGCTTCCGAATATTCAGGACAGTTGTTAGGTACTTTTCTAAGTATCGGCTCTATGTGGTCTTTAATAACAGCCAGTTCGAACAGCAATGCAGAGTTGAACATAGCGTCTGCATTTTCCTGATACGGGAATATCCATTTCTCCTCACCGGCACGTACGCTCTGCCAGCGTGCGATGGTCGATTCAGCCGAACTGTTTCTGTACTTGGAGTCGCGTATGATTCGTCTTAGCAGTCTGTTGTCAGTAGTAGGGATGTAATTATGTTTGTCAAGCAGAATGGTAGTAAGTGCCGAAACATAAATCTTATATTTGTTCGCAGCAGGAATGTTTGGAGTAAGTTCCGGGTTCAGTGCATGTATTCCCTCTAAAATCAGAATCATGTTGTCTTCAAGTCTGAACTTCGTACCTTTGCTTTCTCTGCTTCCAGTTGTGAAATTGAATTTAGGCAGTTCCACTTCTCCTCCGGTGAGTATGGTGTCGAGCTGTTGTTTGAAGAATGGTAGGTCTACTGCATACAATGATTCGAAATCATGTTTTCCGTTCTCGTCGAGTGGTGTATTCTCCCTGTTCACAAAATAGTCATCGAGCGAAATAGGGTACGGCTTGAGTCCGTTGGTCATCAGCTGTATGCTCAGACGCTTGCTGAATGTGGTTTTTCCAGATGACGACGGCCCCGAAATCAGAATGATTTTTATTCTGTCCTCGCCTTCCTGGCGTGCAGAAATTTCGTCCGCTATTTTTACGATTTTCCTTTCCTGCAGAGCTTCCGATACGTTTATAAGGTCTATGGCATGGCCTTCGTTGCATGCCACATTAAAATCGCCCACAGTACTTATTCCGAGAATTTCATTCCATCTGTGATGTTCGCGGAATACTTCAAGCATCTTTTCCTGTTTTATAAGTTCCTCTATCTTTTCCGGGTTATTCCTGTTAGGTATCTGCAGAAGCAATCCGTCATAATATTTCACTATGTCGAACTTCTTTATATATCCTGTGCTCGGAACGAGACTGCTGTAATAACAGTCTACCGTATCGCCCAATTTCTGATAGAATGAGTAAAGCTTTCCGGAAGTGGACAGTAATTTAACCTTGTCCGTCATTCCCCTTTCCTGAAATATCCTGATAATATCTTCTGTGCGCTGCTCGTATCTTGTGATAGGCAGGTCTTCGTCTATGATTTCCTGCATTCTCTTCTTTATGCGTGCCACATCGTCAAGTCCTATAGTTCTGTCAATGTGCAATTTGCAGAAATATCCTTTTGAAACCGGATGTTCCAGTGATATTGAGCCGCATGGATAAAGGTCCTCTACGGCTTTTACAAGAACGAAACACAGTGAACGCACGTAAGTACGCATTCCTGATGCACTCGTTATGTCAAGGAACTCTACATCCTTGTTGTAATATACTCTGAAGTCAAGGTTTTCCACTTTGTTGTTGACTTTTGCACTTACCGGTCCGTACGGCATATTCAGTCCGAAACCTTTGTAAATGTCAATAAGAGAAGTTCCTTCGGGAAATTCTCTTGTTTCTTTGTTATTTTTGCAATATATTTGTAACATAAATGTAATATGTATTACAGATTGGCTGAATTTGCAGTCAATTTAGTCAATAATATTCAGATAGCCTATATGTTACCACTAAATAATTACAGATGGAATATTCATTTTATGATTTTTTAAAGCTGCTTGGTTCGCTTGCCTTGTTTCTCTATGGAATGAAAATAATGAGCGAGGGACTGCAGAAGTTTGCAGGCGACCGCCTGAGGAGTATTTTAACGGCAATGACAACCAATAGGGTCACCGGTGTCCTTACGGGTATGTTTATCACTGCGCTGATACAGTCTTCGTCTGCCACTACAGTCATGGTAGTAAGTTTTGTTAATGCCGGTCTTCTCGAACTCGGACAGTCCATAGGCGTTATCATGGGTGCCAACATCGGAACCACAGTCACGGCCTGGATTATTTCGGCATTAGGCTTTAAGGTAGATATCTCTGCATTTTCTCTTCCTTTGCTTGCGTTCGGAATACCTTTGCTGTTCTCGCAGAAGAGTTCGCGCAAGTCTGTAGGTGAATTTATCTTCGGTTTCGCATTTCTTTTCATGGGTCTTAATCTGCTTAAGACCAACGCACCGGATTTGAGCCACAATCCTGATATGCTTGCTTTCGTACAGAATTACACAGACATGGGCTTCATATCCGTGTTGCTGTTTGTAGTCATAGGAACAGTTCTGACCATGATAGTGCAGGCATCTGCTGCCACGATGGCGATAACACTTATCATGTGTGCCAACGGCTGGATAAGTTTTGAACTTGGAGCAGCATTGGTCCTGGGCGAGAACATCGGAACTACGATAACAGCCAATTTGGCAGCACTTACAGCCAACACTCAGGCAAGAAGAGCCGCTATGGCGCATCTGATGTTTAATATTTTCGGTGTTGTGTGGGTGCTCATTCTCTTCCGTCCATTCCTGTCAATGGTCGAGTGGATTATAAGCGACCTTATGAATATTTCCGAAGCAGGTGGAGTTGCTGTTTCGTTCAAACTTTCGGCCTTCCATACATGCTTTAATATATGTAACGTGCTTATTCTTATATGGTTTGTCAAGTTTATCGAAAAGACCGTATGCAAGATTATACCTCAGAAAGAGCAGGAGGAGGAATACCGTCTTCAGTTTATTTCGGGAGGTATGCTTTCTACAGCCGAACTCTCAATACTTCAGGCAAGAAAGGAGATTAATCTTTTCGCCGAGCGTATACGACGCATGTTCGGTATGGTGATGGATTTGCTTCATACCAAAAACGAATCGGATTTCAACAAGCTTTTCAGCCGTATAGAGAAGTATGAGAACATAAGCGACAACATGGAGATAGAAATAGCGAAGTATCTTAACCATGTGTCCGAAGGAAGGTTGAGCTCCGAAAGTAAGGTGCAGATACGCGGCATGTTGCGCGAGGTGACCGAAATAGAAAGTATCGGCGACAGCTGTTACAATATTGCGCGTACAATAAACCGTAAGAACCGTGGAAACAACGATTTCACATCGGCGCAGTACGAGCATATACACCAGATGATGAGCCTGACGGACGATGCTCTGGTGCAGATGATAAAGTTAGTAGAGGATACACACCACGCTGTGGATGTAAACAAGTCGTTCAATCTTGAGAACGAGATAAACAATTACAGAAACAGACTGAAAGGACAGAACGTGGTGGATGTAAACAATAAGGAATATGACTATCAGATGGGTGTGCACTATATGGACATCATAGCAGAGTGTGAGAAGCTTGGCGATTATGTAGTGAATGTCGTAGAGGCACATACAGATATTAAGGAGAAAAAGGCCTGAAGTTTTGTAAACAGATAGTTTTAGTTATATCAATTATTGCTGTCCGATAAAATCGATTAAATATAAAAAATGCCGCTCGGCCATTG
>UQTJ01000038.1 GCA_900544075.1 uncultured Bacteroides sp. | reverse complement strand
AGAGCCAGGAACTTGAAAGCAAAAGCCAAGAACTTGAAAGCAAAAGCCAGGAACTATCTGCTAAAAACAAGATGCTTGCTAATATGATAGGACTTTTCAGAAAACAGGGGCTTTCTGATGGTGATATTGCTAAAGAACTGAACATCGGAATAGATGAGCTTTCAGAATATTTATAAAAACCTTAGTTTGAAATTAAATTCATTGTATTGCTTTTGAAGAGAGAATTTCAAAAGCAATACACTTACGTGTATAAAGGGGCAAAACACGTGTAATTTCACTTTCACATCTTTCACAGGTTCATATAATCTGCTTTGGGCTTGCTTGTTGTTTTGTTCAAAAACTGTTTGTATGTAGTTTTAAAATGCTTAAAGTCCGTTGTTGTTTGACAGCTGTCGGACGAATGTTTGACACGTGTCGGTCATATGTTTGACAGCTGTCGTCCACATGTCTGACAGCTGTCAAACGATAGAAAATTGTACCTGTTTCGTTCCTTTTAAGTATTCATTTTGTGTTTATTATCCGTTCATTGAATGTTATTTGTGTATTTAATGATATTAGTCACTTTCTTTAATATGTTATTATTTGTATAAAATCGGTATAAAAATAACATATTGTATTGTTTGTCTTTTAAAATTATAACATAATGCACTGAATTTTAATGTGTTTCTAAAAGAAATATTATAAAACAGCTTTAAAATACAATTTTTAGAAGAAAAACGTCAAATTTTGTATTAAAAATCTAAGAAATAAGGCTATTACTATGAAAATGAAAAGATATTCAGAAAAAATTCATAAGTTTGTGATTGACTAAACAAACTAAACTATTTACAAATTTAAAATTCAAGAGAGATTTATGAGAAGGAAATTGATGCTATTAATCTCCTGCCTCGTCGTATGGGTAGGTATGGTAAATGCTCAAGTCTCGAATGTGACCGGTACGGTTACATCAAGTGAGGATGGCTTACCTGTTGTAGGTGCATCTGTATTAGTGAAAGGTACTACTGTGGGTACTGTGACTGATATCGATGGTAATTTCAGTATTTCTAACATCCCGGAAACAGCAAAAACATTGGTCGTTTCTTTTATTGGAATGAAAACAGAGGAGGTGGCTGTTGCTCCTACTCTTAACGTGGTGCTGCATCCTGATACGGAGGTTCTGGATGAAGTGGTAGTGACAGGTTATGGAAACTTTAAGAAATCTTCGTTTACGGGTTCTGCTTCGAATGTATCTACAGAGAAACTTAAGGATGTTCCTTCGGTTAGTGTTCAGGACCGATTGGCCGGTTCTGTGTCGGGTGTACAGATTACGTCCACCTCAGGACAGCCTGGTTCGGTAGCTTCTGTGCGTATACGTGGTATGGGTTCTATTAATGCAAGTAACGAACCTCTGTATGTTATTGACGGTGTGCCTATGCTGAATGGTAATGTCAGCGAATTTTCTTATTCAAATTCCGGGAACAGTTTGATGGCTACTCTTAATAGTAATGATATTGAATCCATGACTGTGATTAAGGATGCGGCAGCGGCTTCACTGTATGGTTCGCGTGCTGCTAATGGGGTTATTATTATTACCACAAAGCGCGGTTCTGCAGGAAAAACCAAATTCAATGTGAAGGCCGACTGGGGTATGTCTGATATGGCTATTAATTATCGTCCTATTCTGAATGGTGTGGAAAGACGTGAAATTCTTCATCTGGGATTGAAGAATTATATGCTTAATGCCGGAAAGTCGGAGGCTGAGGCGATTGCTTATGCGGACAGTAAGATTGATTCGTATGCTGCTGAGCCATGGTCCGGTTATACGGACTGGAAAGATGTGCTTTTCAGAAAAGGTACCCATCAAAATTATGAAGTAAGCGCTCAGGGTGGTTCGGAAAAGACTCATTTCTATACCTCATTCTCATATACCAAGCAAGATGGTATTACTAATGTTTCGGGTTACGAAAGATTTACCGGTAGAATGAGTGTTAATCATAAGGCTGACCGTGTGTCTATTGATGCCAGTGCCATGTTTACAAATTCTACTCAGAATGTTAATAACGAAGCTACAAGTTTTGCAAACCCTGTGATGTGTTATGCTATGACGGCTTCTCCGTCTACTTTCCCTTATAACGAGGATGGCTCTTTCAGTACTGTCTTCCCGGCGTTGAATGGTGCCAATCCGGTACAGACAGAAACTTATAACTATAACAGAAGTGTGGTGAACCGTTTTATGGGTTCGTTAGGTGCTACATGGAATATATGGGAGAATCTTAATCTGAAGGAAATAATAAGTTATGATTTCAGTCAGAATAATGAAAGGGTTTGGTGGGACCCACGCTCAAATGACGGTCGCTCATCGAATGGTGTTATGCAGAGGGTTATGACGAATTTGGCAAAGCTGAATACTCAGACTCAGCTGACTTATAACAAGACTGTCGCTGAAAATCATAATTTTGATGTTTTGCTTGGATTTGAAACGGAAGATTACGGCTATGAGTATGTATATGCGAATGGTAATACTTATCCATCGTATTTGCCTGAGATAGAGAATGCCGGTAACACCAGAGCGTCAAGTTCCGTAAGTAAATATAGGATGACTTCTTTCCTTGGACGACTGAATTATGATTTTGCTGATAAGTATTATTTCAGTGGAAGCTATCGTCGTGATGGTAGTTCAAGACTGTCGCGCGACAGCCGCTGGGGAGATTTCTGGTCTGTATCAGGTTCGTGGAGAATATCCGGAGAATCATTTATGGATGATGTAAAAGATGTGCTGACTGATGTAAAGCTGCGTGCTTCGTATGGTGTAAACGGTACTCAGCCGACAGACTATTATGGTTATTTGGGCGTTTTCGGATTCGGATATAACTATAAGGGTAATGGTGGCTCTGCAGAAATGAGAGTAGAAAACCCGAATATGCGATGGGAGAAGAATTATGCCACTAATATTGGTCTGGATGTGACTCTGTGGAGCAGACTGTCGATGACTATTGAGTGGTATAACCGTGATACAAAGGATTTGTTGATGAATAAAGCTATATCAGGTGTTACCGGTATCATTGACCAGAAAGGTGTTGCAAATACTTTGATGAATGTAGGAGAGATGAGAAACCGTGGTGTTGAGTTTGAACTTAGATCTACTAACATTCAGAATAAAAACTGGACATGGACTACTACTTTCAACATCAGTCATAACAGAAATACTTTGCTGAAACTGGATGGTAACCAGAATGAAATGATTAGCGGACCGCTTATCCACAGAGTAGGAGAGCCTTATTATTCTATATATGCGTATGAATATGCCGGAGTTGATTCTAAGACCGGTAAGGAACTGTATTATATTAATGGTGAGAATGGAAGTCGTGAAACTACCACAAACTCTTCGGAAGCAAATAAAACCATTGTTGGTGCTATAGAGCCTAAGGTTCAGGGCGGATTGACAAACTTTGTAAGCTGGAAGTTCATTGACTTTAATATGACATTGACGTATTCTATTGGAGGACATGCGTTTGACTATGCTACATGGTTGCAGTCTAATGGAGGTACTTATAATTATATAGGTAATGTACCTGCATACTATAAGATAGAGGATACATGGCAGAAACCGGATGATAATGCTAAGCTTCCGCAATTTGCTTATGGAAATAAGAATATTTCTTCTTCCCGCTGGCTGATGTCGACAGACCATCTGCGTATAAAGAATCTGACTGTCGGTTTTACTATCCCGTCTAATCTGAGCAGTAAATTAGGGTTAGGCAAGGTTAGAGCTTATGTAGCGGCTAATAACTTGCTTACTTGGAAGTCGAAAGACCTATATGTAGACCCGGAAACTCCTGTTAACGGACTTTGTACTTTTGAAACTCCGTCGTTGAGAACGGTTACTTTCGGTATGGAAATAGGATTTTAATTTTAATAAACAAGAAAGATTATGATAACTAAAATATATAAGTCGTTTATATTGACGGTGGCTGCATTGGGCTTTTCGTCATGTGTGAACAACTGGCTGGATCAGACTCCTTCGAACGGTATTCCTACTAGTCAGGCCATAACTAACTATAATGATACCAAAACTGCCATGTATGGAATGTACGACGGGCTTCAGGGTAATTCCAAGTATAATGAATATTATGCAGCAAGAATGTTCTATTATGGAGATGTCCGCGGTGACGATATGCAGGCAAGGGATCAGGGTATGCGTACATCATCGTGTTACGAGATGAGATATACGGTAGATGATGCTCCGGCAATATGGAATATTCCGTATAATGTGATACGCCGTGCCAACAGGATTATAGAAGCTGTAGAGAAGAAAACGATTTCTGATGCAGACAAGTATCAGAAGGAAATAAATGATATTTATGCGCAGGCCAAGGTTGTGAGAGCATTGGTACATTTTGATTTGGTGAGAATATATGGAAATCCTTATACAAGTGATAATGGGAATTCTTTAGGTGTTCCGTTTGTTGATACTGCACTGCCGACTGATGCTCAGCAAGGTAGAGAAACTGTAGCCAAGATTTATGAGAAAGTTATTGAGGACTTGACAGATGCTGTTAATTCCGGCGCTTTGCATAAATCGGTGAAGGTAGGTGAAAAACAGGGATTTATTGACCAGTGGGCTGCAGAGGCTTTGCTTACTCGTGTTTATCTGTATAAAGGCGAAGACGCTTTGGCTTTGTCAACAGCCAAGAATATAATAGAGAACTCTCCATACGATTTGTGGGCTGCTGATGAATATGCGGATGCATGGGATAAGATGAGCGCCAAGCACACAAAGGAGATGATGTTTGAGCTTATAAATAATGGTACTGACGATTGGGCTGACCGAGAAGGTATAGGCTATCTGTATAATGAAGACGGATATGCAGATGCTATTTGTACAAAATCGTTTGTGGATATGCTAAAGGCTGATCAGAATGATGTCAGAATCAATGTTATACTGCCTGTTCAGGTGAAAACAGACGATAAAGGTAAACCGACTGACCTTTACAAGAAATATGGTGAGGAGCCTGTGTTTATAAATAAGTTCCCGAAAGGGCAGCAAGGAGATCCGCGTTTGCAGAATCTTCCTATACTCAGACTTTCTGAGGTGTATCTGAATGCTGCTGAGGCTGGAGTGAAGTTGGGTGGAAGCGCAGTGGATGATGCTGTCAGATATCTGAATGAACTTATCAAGGCACGCTCGGTAGATGCTAACTCGGCAAATGTGGTTGATGCGGGTGATATAACCCTTGAGAGGGTCTTGATGGAGCGTCGTAAAGAACTGGTTGGTGAGGGCCACCGCTTCTTTGATGCTATGCGAAACAATGAAACTATTGTTCGTTATGAAAGTCAGGATAATATAGGATGGCATTATGCTCTGAACGAAGATTCAAGAAAGTTTGACAGGACTTATTTTAGGGCTATACTCCCAATTCCGGTAAGTGAGGTTAATGCCAATCCTGTTATAGCACAACAGCAGAATAAAGGATATTGATTTTTTGTGAAATAAATATTTATGAATGCCTGCGGGATGAGAAGAATTGTACTTTTCTTGTTCCACAGGTTTTTTGCTAATATAGTGTGTGTTTCCTTTTTAAAACTCTTGTTTGGTATTTATAAAATGTGTAATCTTGTACAGATTTAGTCACCTATATAATTAAAGGAATAAACATATGGTATATAAGAAGGGACAAAACCAGAAGAAAATGACTCCACGTGAGTATATACGCTACAAAGTTCGTAGTCTGCCAATAGGAGATTGTTATATGTCGAACGATTGGAAAGATGTGGGTGAGGCTATGATAATGGTGACAAGAATTCATCCACAGGGTACATATACCTTGGGATTTTATGTTGTAGATACATATTGTTTTGGAGTAAAGGATAGTTTCTTTCATTTCAGTATTGATAAATTTAAGTATGAGGAAATATTGAATGATATAAAGTCGCGAATGATGAAAGTGTCATATGAAGAGGTACATAACTTGGTATATGGTGCTGTAGCTTTTGCTGAAGAAGGAGGAATACAACCAGATGAGTCTTTCAAACTTACGCAATATATATTGGAGGAAGATACGGACGAGGTACCTCTGATTGAGTATGATTTCGGTAGGAATGGAAAGTATTTTCTGTGTGCTAACGACCGTATCGAGTTGTCGAAATATGCTCCGGTGTTAAAGAAGGCTGTAGGGGATGACTTCTTCTATCTTTTGCCGGGGATGAAAGAAGCAAAACCGGGAAGTGAATATATTGATTTGTCTTTTATGGATAATATGATGTCTGCTTTGGAGAAAATGAAGAAACGTTCTGAATTGCCTGAAGAGGTTTATAGTTTTGTTCATCCTGAATATCCGGCAGAATTGAATGTGAAGCATAAATGGCTGGCTGAAATGTTGTATAGTCCGGAAAAGAGTGTCTATCTTACGGACGATGATTTGAGTAGAATATTGGCATTGCCGCATGATGAGCTTCGTGATGATCTGGAGAATATTGTGTTGTATGAGACCGGACAGACTTATGGTGGCATTAGTGAGGAACGATGGAATGGAGAATATAAATCTGTGATACTGCATTGCATGCTGTTGTTGGGTGAGTTGGGTGATGAGGCTTCGCTTCCTACTGTTTTGCTTACTTTATGTCAGAATGCAGATTATTATGATTATCATTTCGGTGACTCTTTGAGTGATGTGTATGTTTCAACCCTTTATATGATTGGCAAGAACCGTCCGGATGATTTTATGGCGTACATGAAAATGCCAGGACTGTATCCTTATGCAAGAATCAGAGTTACTGAAACGGTTGTCACGATTGCATTGAAAGAACCAGAGCGTCGTGATGAAGTTATAGAATGGTTCCGCGAACTGCTTATGTTCTATGATGGCAGACTGGAGAAATGTGAATGCTGTGACGGGACGCTTATAGGACTGATGACAGGTGATTTGATGAATCTGAAAGCAGTAGAACTTTTGCCTGAACTTAAAAAACTATACGATACAGGATTGGTAGATGAAATGTGTTGCGGAAACTTTAAAGCGGTTGTCAAAGAAATAAAAGGTGATAAAGAGCCTTTGTTGCATGAATATAGTTTTGATATCCATGAAAGGTATCAGAAGTTAAAAAGATTATTGAAAGATTAGTTTTTGTAGGTCTATAAGTTATAGTGATTATATAAAACTATGACTTATAGACCTTTTGAGATGATGTGTATCACCAGAACTTGTTCAGCTCTTCGTTATATTCAAAACCGGCGTCTTTCAGACGTGATATTATTTCTTCCTTGTTAAGGTCTAAATCCTTGCAGAGCGAATCTAAAGAAGGGTAGAAGTCCCTTAATTTCATATTGATGAGGCTGAATAGCATCATCGGATCTTTTGGTAGTTCCATATTCTTTATTTGTCTTTATTTTTTTTCGGCTGCAAAGTTACGCTTTATTTCTGTAGTTTTGTGTAATAATTACTAAACTTTTTATTATTAGGGTGGTTAAGTCGGGAAAAAGCATTACTTTTGCACAGTTTTAATGATCATTAATTTAGAAAAACTGAATAACAATGTTGGAGCTTGACTTACTCACTGCTGTTTCTCCTATTGACGGCAGATATAGATCCAAGGCGGGAGCTTTGGCTGAATATTTTTCTGAGTACGCGCTGATTAAGTATCGTGTACAGGTGGAAATCGAGTATTTTATTACTTTGTGCGAACTACCTTTGCCACAGTTGAAATGTTTCGACCAGTCGCGTTTTGAATCTTTGCGTGATATTTACCGTAATTTTTCAGAAGCTGATGCTCAGCGTATTAAGGAAATTGAAAGTGTAACTAACCATGACGTTAAGGCTGTTGAATATTTCATTAAAGAACAGTTTGATAAACTTGGCGGATTGGAAAAATATAAGGAGTTTATTCATTTCGGACTTACTTCACAGGATATAAACAATACTTCTGTACCTTTGTCAATAAAGGATGCTTTAGAGAAAGAGTATTATCCGCAGATACAGAAACTTATCGACCAACTTGCTGCTTATGCTGAGGAATGGAAAGATATTCCTATGCTGGCAAAAACTCACGGACAGCCTGCTTCGCCTACAAGACTTGGCAAGGAAATTATGGTGTTCGTATATAGATTGCGCCGTCAGCTGGACATTCTGAAAGCTTGCGCTATTACTGCTAAGTTCGGTGGTGCTACAGGTAATTACAATGCGCATCATGTAGCATATCCTGAATTTGACTGGAAAGCTTTCGGTAACAAATTTGTATCAGAAAAATTGGGACTTGAACGTGAGGAATATACAACTCAGATTTCTAACTACGATAACTTAGGTGCTATATTTGATGCTATGAAGCGTATCAATACTATAATGATTGATATGAACCGTGACTTCTGGCAGTATATCTCAATGGAGTATTTCAAGCAGAAAATCAAAGCCGGAGAAGTAGGCTCAAGCGCAATGCCTCACAAGGTTAATCCGATAGACTTCGAGAATGCTGAAGGTAACTTGGGTGTGGCTAATGCTATATTCGAGCACTTGTCGTCAAAACTTCCTGTATCAAGATTGCAGCGCGACTTGACAGACTCTACAGTGTTGCGTAATATAGGTGTTCCTTTCGGACATACTATCATTGCTATCCAGAGTTCGCTTAAGGGACTTGGCAAACTGTTGCTGAACGAACATAAGATTTATGAAGATTTGGATAACTGCTGGAGTGTGGTGGCTGAGGCTATTCAGACTATTCTTCGCCGTGAGGCTTATCCTAATCCGTATGAGGCTTTGAAGGCTCTGACTCGTACAAATCAGGCTATCAATGAAGCTTCAATCAAAGACTTTATTGAAACATTGGAAGTGAGCGAGGATATCAAGAAAGAACTTCGCGTTATAACTCCACATAATTATACTGGTATTTAATTTTACATTATTATATAGAGACATTTTTAGCCCGAGAGGGTAAAGTATTAATTTTTTGATTTTATTTTTATTATGGCAGAAAGAGAATTCAGACAAAATGGTGAGAACCAGTCTGGCCGCGATGGTAGAAAATCTTACAACAACAGAGAAGGTTATAACAGAAACAATCGTTATGAGGGAGGTAATTATGGACGTCGTCCGAATAATGGTTTTGATGGTGGCGAACAGCGTCAGAACCGTTCTTCGTTCAATCCTCGATTCAATAATAATGGTGGCGACCGTCAGCAGCGTGGTGGTTATGGGAACAATAATAACTATGGCCGTCAGCAGCGTCCGTATGGTAATCGCCCTTATGGAAACAATGAAGGCGGTGAACGTTCGTATGGTGCTCCACGCTTCAACAATAACGGTGGCGACCGTCAGCAGCGTCCGTTTACTCCAAGATTCAATAATAATAATGATGGTGGCGAACAGCGCTCGTTCCGTCCTCGTCAGGGACAGCAGGGCGGATATCGTCAGCAGGGTGGCGGATACGGTAACAACCGTCAGGGTGGATTCCGACAGCGTACAAACGACTACAATCCGAATGCTAAATATAGCATGAAGAAGCAGATAGAGTACAAGGATGTGCTTACTGACCCTAATGAGCCAATCCGCTTGAACAAGTATCTGGCTAATGCCGGAATCTGTTCACGTCGTGAGGCTGATGAATTTATTACTGCAGGTGTGGTTTCTGTAAATGGGGTAGTGGTAACTGAACTTGGTACTAAGGTACATCGCAATGATGAGGTTAAATTCCATGACCAGCCTGTAAACATCGAAAGAAAGGTGTATCTGCTGCTCAATAAGCCTAAAGATTGCGTAACTACAGCAGATGATCCTCAGGAACGTAAGACAGTGATGGATTATGTGAAGAATGCATGTAAGGAACGTATCTATCCGGTTGGAAGACTTGACCGTAATACTACAGGTGTTCTTCTGCTTACTAATGACGGTGAGATGGCTTCAAAACTTACTCATCCTAAGTATCTGAAGAAGAAAATCTATCACGTGTATTGTGATAAGAATGTTACTAAGGCTGACCTTGATCAGATTGTACAGGGCATAACTCTGGAAGATGGTGAAATTCATGCCGATGCCGTAAGCTATGCTTCTGATACAGATAAATCACAGGTTGGAATAGAAATACACTCAGGAAAGAACCGTATCGTACGTCGTATTTTCGAACACTTGGGGTATAAGGTGATTAAACTTGACAGAGTTTATTTTGCCGGACTTACCAAGAAGGGATTGCGTCGTGGCGACTGGAGATTCCTGACTGAAAACGAGGTAAATATGCTCCGTATGGGGTCTTTTGAATAATTTAAATTATTAAATGATGGAAATGATTCGTAGAACAAAGATTGTTGACGTGCTGAAATCACGCGATTTCGGAAGCATGGTCAATGTTAAGGGTTGGGTTCGTACCCGCCGCGGTAGCAAACAGGTAAACTTTATCGCCTTGAATGACGGTTCTACTATAAATAATGTGCAGGTGGTTGTTGATTTGGCCAACTTCGACGAAGAAATGCTGAAACAGATCACTACCGGTGCATGTATCAGCGTAAACGGTGAATTGGTGGAATCTGTAGGTGCAGGACAGGCTGCCGAAATTCAGGCTCGCGAAATTGAGGTGTTGGGAGTATGTGACAATACTTATCCGCTTCAGAAGAAAGGTCACTCCATGGAGTTCCTTCGCGAAATTGCACATTTGCGTCCACGTACAAATACTTTCGGTGCTGTGTTCCGCATTCGTCATAACATGGCTATAGCAATACATAAGTTCTTCCATGACCGTGGTTTCTTCTATTTTCATACTCCTATCATAACAGCTTCTGACTGCGAAGGTGCCGGACAGATGTTCCAGGTTACTACAATGAATCTGTATGATTTGAAGAAGGATGAAAATGGTTCTATCGTATATGATAATGATTTCTTCGGTAAGCAGGCAAGCTTGACAGTATCTGGCCAGTTGGAAGGAGAGTTGGCTGCAACATCACTTGGTGCAATCTATACTTTCGGTCCTACTTTCCGTGCTGAAAATTCAAATACTCCTCGCCATCTGGCTGAGTTCTGGATGATTGAACCGGAAGTGGCATTCAATGATATCTATGACAATATGGATTTGGCTGAGGAATTCATCAAGTATTGTGTGCAGTGGGCTTTGGATAACTGCTACGATGACGTGAAATTCTTGAACGACATGTTCGATAAGGGATTGATTGAACGTTTGCAGAGTGTACTTAAAGATAGCTTCGTACGTTTGCCTTATACAGAAGGTATCAAGATTCTTGAAGACGCGGTTGCTAAAGGACATAAGTTTGAGTTCCCTGTATTCTGGGGAGCTGACCTGGCTTCAGAACACGAACGTTTCCTGGTAGAGGGACATTTCAAGAAACCGGTTATTCTGACAGACTATCCTAAGGAAATCAAAGCTTTCTATATGAAGCAGAACGAGGATGGCAAGACAGTACGTGCAATGGATGTTTTGTTCCCTAAGATTGGTGAAATTATCGGTGGATCTGAACGTGAGGCTGATTATGATAAGTTGCTTACCCGTATTCAGGAATTGGGTATTCCGATGAAGGATATGTGGTGGTATCTTGATACTCGTAAGTACGGAACATGTCCTCACTCTGGATTCGGACTTGGTTTTGAACGTTTGTTGCTGTTCGTTACCGGTATGTCTAATATCCGTGATGTGATTCCTTTCCCTCGTACTCCGAGAAATGCTGAATTCTAATCTTATAAGTTAGATAATCAAAAAAGGATAGAAAATGGCTTTATCATTCCACTGGTGTGGATTTGATAAGGCCATTTTTTGTTTTTCAATAATAATAAATTGGGATAGTCCGGTTATTCGTTTTTTGTAATATGTATTAAATTTTTGACTTTAAACAAAAAAGTAGACTTCTGTGTTTTTTTTCTAATATTTATTTTTATATATTTGTAGAAACCTATTAATAAACTTAAATATATAGTGTTATGAAAATGCGCAATTTTATTCTTATGGCATTGATGATGCTGGTTGCATCTGGTAGTGCTTTGGCGCAGAAAACCGAAAAAGTTCCTGTTAGCCTTAACGGTATCTGGCAAATGTGTTTCTATCGTTCAAATTCACCAACAGTGGCCGGTGAACTCAAAACAAGTAATTCACTGAAAATTCTTTCTGATGACGGTCGTTTTACCAATATGGTAATGATGCCTCATGGGGCTATTATTATAGGTGAGGGTAGGTATGAGATGACTTCTGAGAATTCTTATACGGAGATTGTTGAAAGGAATCTGCATCTTCCACAGCTGAATGGTAAAAAGAATCTTATGCAATTCGAAATGATGGATGAAGGGATAATGGTGGTGAAATATTTTCTAAAGGAAGATATTAATGGAAACAAAATAGATTCCTGGTGTTACGAAACTTGGAAGAAAGTGGAAATGCCGGACGAATATCCGGAAAATATTATCAGGTAGTTTTATATTGTATTGTATATATAAGGACAGTTGTCAAGTGTTGGCGGCTGTCCTTTTTTTACATAGTATCAACTAATTATATCAGAAAAAAGCTGAAAAACTTTGTCTATTTCGGGAAAAGTTGTACCTTTGCAAGCCGATTATTATCAAATAGTGATAAAATTAAGATTCTGAGCACTTTATTCATCTTTGTCCGGGACGGATGGAGTGTGAGGAAATTGTTTTTTAGTAGTTAACATTTTAAAAAAGATTTAAGAGTGGATACTTTAAGTTACAAGACCATTTCTGCAAACAAGGAAACTGCAACTAAAGAATGGGTTGTAGTAGATGCTACCGATCAGGTTGTTGGCCGTCTCGGTGCTAAAGTTGCGAAACTGTTGAGAGGAAAGTACAAACCAAACTTTACTCCTCACGTAGACTGCGGTGATAACGTTATTATCATCAATGCAGACAAAGTTAAATTTACAGGTAATAAGTGGAATGACAAAGTGTATTTGAGCTACACAGGTTATCCTGGTGGTCAGCGCGAAATCACTCCTGCTCGCTTGATGGCTAAACCAAACGGCGCTGAAAAATTGATGAAGAAAGTTGTTAAAGGTATGCTTCCTAAGAATCGTCTGGGAGCTAAATTGCTTGGCAACTTGTATGTTTATGAAGGTTCTGAACACAAACACGAAGCTCAGACTCCGAAAGTTATTGATATTAACACACTTAAATAATAAAGAATGGAAGTAGTAAATGCATTAGGCAGACGTAAAAGCGCAGTAGCTCGCGTTTTCGTTAGCGAAGGTACAGGAAAGATTACTATTAACAAGAGAGACCTTGCAGAGTACTTTCCATCAACTATTCTGCAGTATGTAGTTAAACAGCCTCTTAACCTTCTTCAGGTGGCTGAAAAATATGATATTAAAGTTAACTTGTGCGGTGGTGGTTTCACAGGACAGTCACAGGCTTTGCGCTTGGCTATCGCTCGTGCACTTGTTAAAATCAATGCAGACGACAAGAAGGCTCTTCGTGCAGAAGGCTTCATGACTCGTGATTCTCGTTCTGTTGAACGTAAGAAACCAGGACGTCCTAAAGCACGTAGAAGATTCCAGTTCAGTAAACGTTAAGCGATTGAGTTTGTTAGTTTTTAAGTTTGTAAGTTTGTTGCAAGTAATCGGTTTGCGAAACTTCAGACTAAACTCAAGAACTTAGAAACTCAAAAACTTAAATGTTAAAGCGTTTAGTATCTAAACTGTCAGGATTCTTCCTACAATTGTTTGCGGAGAGACTACCCGACAGTTGGTTAAATTAAAAACAAAAAAGAAAGTAAACGATTAAAATTAAAAACAATGTCAAGAGTAAATTTTGATACATTATTGGAAGCAGGCTGCCACTTCGGACATTTGAAGAGAAAGTGGAACCCAGCAATGGCTCCTTATATTTTCATGGAACGCAACGGTATCCATATCATCGACCTTAACAAAACCGTTGTAAAAGTTGAAGAAGCTGCTGAAGCTTTGAAGCAGATTGCAAAATCAGGAAAGAAAATCCTGTTTGTTGCTACTAAAAAACAGGCTAAACAGGTTGTAGCTGAGAAAGCTGCTTCTGTAAATATGCCATACGTTATCGAACGTTGGCCAGGTGGTATGTTGACTAACTTCCCAACAATCCGTAAGGCTGTTAAGAAGATGGCAACTATCGACAAACTTACTAACGATGGTACTTATTCAAACTTGTCTAAGAGAGAAATCCTTCAGATCTCTCGTCAGCGTGCTAAACTTGAAAAGAACCTTGGTTCTATCGCTGACTTGACTCGTCTTCCATCAGCTTTGTTTGTTATCGACGTTTTGAAAGAAAATATTGCAGTACGCGAAGCTAACCGTCTTGGTATTCCTGTATTCGCAATCGTTGATACAAACTCTGACCCTTCTAACGTAGATTACGTTATCCCAGCTAATGACGATGCAACTAAGTCTGTAGAAGTAATTCTTGATGCTTGCTGCGCTGCTATGGCTGAAGGCTTGGAAGAAAGAAAAGCTGAAAAGGTAGATATGGATGCTGCTGGTGAAGCTGCTCCTAAGGCTCCTAAGAAAAAAGCTGGTAGAGCTCGCATGGATAAAGCTGAAGAAGATGCTATAAACGCTGCTAAAGCTGCTGCTTTCGTTAGCAAGGAGGATGAAGCTTAATTCAGAAACTTAAATATATAAAATTGAGAATTGAAAATTGAGAATGGAACATATATGCTCAGATTCTCAATTCTCAATTCTCAATTTTGTTTTATAACGACATTATTAACTCTTAATAAAAAGAATTTATTATGGCTGTAAGTATGGCAGATATTACCAAGCTTCGTAAATTGACAGGAGCTGGTATGATGGACTGTAAAAATGCTTTGAACGACGCTGAAGGCGATTTCGACAAGGCAATGGAAATTATTCGTAAAAAAGGACAGGCTGTAGCAGCAAAACGTTCTGACCGTGAAACTTCAGAAGGTTGTGTATTGGCTAAGTCTACAGGTGACTATGCTGCAATGATAGCTTTGAAGTGTGAAACTGACTTCGTTGCTAAAAATGCTGATTTCGTTGCTTTGACTCAGGCTATCCTTGATGCTGCAATCGCTAACAAGTGCCAGACTTTGGATGAAGTTAAGGCTCTTCCAATGGGTAACGCTACAATCGCTGACGCAGTAGTTGACCGTAGTGGTATCACTGGTGAAAAAATGGAATTGGATGGTTATTTCGTAGTAACAGGAGCTAATACTGCTGTTTACAACCACATGAGCAAGAATCAGCTTTGTACTATGGTAGCTTTCAATAAGCCTTGCGATCAGCAGCTTGCACATGAAATCTGTATGCAGATTGCAGCTATGAACCCAATCGCAATTGATGAAGCTGGTGTTCCAGAATCTGTAAAGCAGGAAGAAATCAATGTAGCTATTGAAAAGACTAAAGCAGAACAGGTTCAGAAAGCTGTAGAAGCAGCTTTGAAGAAAGCTGGTATCAACCCAGCTCACGTTGACAGCGAAGAACACATGGAAAGCAACATGGCTAAGGGATGGATTACTGCTGAAGACGTAGCTAAGGCTAAAGAAATCAAAGAAACTGTAGCTGCTGAAAAAGCTGCTAACTTGCCACAGGCTATGATTGAAAATATTGCTAAAGGTCGTTTGGGCAAATTCTTGAAAGAAGTTTGTCTTTTGAACCAGGAAAGCATTATGGATCCTAAGAAGACTGTAGCTGATACATTGAAGGCTGCTGATCCGGAATTGGCTATCACAGATTTCAAACGATTTACTTTGCGTGCTGAATAATTGAGTTAGTTCAATAAAAATACAAAAGCGTGAATTACTTCCTAATCGGTAAGTTATTCACGCTTTTCTTGTATAGATACCTGTCTGTTATTCTTTCTTATCCTCTTCCTGAGCAAAAGCAGCTTCCTCTGCTTCAGATATTATTCTTTCCTCATCGCTATATGTCTCTTCGATAGAGTCGAATTTGTATTCCTCTTCAATCTTCATTTCTACGCTTTCCTGTACATTGCTGTCAGCAGGCTTCTCAAGGCTTTCTCTTTCGTTTTTAGCGGCGAATATAGCATCAATGAATACTGAGTCCTTTTTAATCATACTCATTGTTATATGGGCTGCTTCCTGTTGTGATTCCTTTTTTGAATATCCCTTGCCTGTACCACCAGGAATGTTCTCAACTATTATCTGAGTTTCAAAAACAGGGTTCTGGTTGTCGTCCAAAGTTTGACCGATCAGTCGGAACTCTATTTCAAATTTATTTTTCTGGCTCCACTCGATAAGTTTTGATTTGAAGTTTACTTCCTTGCGTGAGATTTTGTCAAGATTGATATACTGGCCAATAATACGCTCCTCCATGAACTTTTTGCATGCCCTGTAACCTCTGTCAAGGTAGATTGCTCCGATTAGAGCTTCGAAGGCATTTCCGCTCATATAGCTGTTATGAGAGGACTGTTTTGAAGAATATTTGATAAGTTTGTCCAAGCCAATATTAATGGCAATGTTGTTCAAGGTTTCTCTCTGTACTATTTTTGAACGTGTATTTGTGAGAAAACCTTCACGTTTACCCTCAAACTTTTTATACACTATGTCCGCTACTATAGCATCCAGTATTGCATCTCCTAAAAACTCAAGGCGTTCGTTATTGATGAGTCTGCCTTGTGTCTTCACCGAAGACGATTTGTGCAATAGGGCCTGTTTGTATATTTCTATATTGCGAGGGTAGAATCCCAATATCCTGTAAAAACGAAAATAAGGCTCCTTTTCCTTGCGGAAAAAGAGTCTTATTCTATCTGTAATATTTGCTAACACAGTTTATTCAGTGTATTTTTTAACGATTACACAAGCATTGTGACCACCGAAACCGAATGTATTACTCAATGCAGCGCGTACAGTACGTTTTTGTGCTGTATTGAATGTGAAGTTAAGGTTGTAGTCGATATTTTCATCGTTGTCGCCTTCTTCGTGGTTGATAGTTGGAGGTACAATGTCATTCTTAACAGACAAAACACTTGCAATAGCTTCTACACCACCTGTTGCTCCAAGTAAGTGACCAGTCATAGACTTAGTTGAGCTAATGTTAAGCTTGTAAGCATGTTCGCCGAAAACTTCTTTGATAGCTTTTACTTCAGATACGTCGCCTACAGGAGTTGATGTTCCGTGAACATTGATGTAGTCGATGTCTTCAGGTTGCATTCCTGCATCTTCCAATGCATTCATCATAACTAATTTTGCACCAAGTCCTTCAGGATGAGATGCTGTAAGATGATGTGCATCTGCAGAAGCACCAACACCGGCAAGTTCTGCATAAATCTTGGCTCCACGAGCTTTTGCGTGTTCCAGTTCTTCAAGAATCAGGATACCGGCACCTTCTCCCATAACGAATCCGTCACGGCTTGCACTAAATGGACGTGAAGCGCGAGTTGGGTCATCATTTCGAGTAGAGAGAGCGTGCATTGCGTTAAAACCACCAACACCAGCTGCGAAGATAGCTGCTTCAGCACCACCTGTTACTATTATATTAGCTTTGCCTAAGCGGATATAGTTGAAAGCGTCGGCAATGGCATTTGATGATGAAGCACATGCAGATGTAGTAGTGAAGTTAGGTCCGTGGAAACCGTACATGATTGAGATTTGTCCGGATGCGATATCGGCAATCATTTTCGGTATAAAGAAAGGGCTGAATTTAGGACCGATAGTATCTTTTGTCTGTTCATATCCGCCTACTTCCTCTTCGAAGGTACGGATACCGCCGATACCAACACCTAAAATAACACCTACTTTATTCAAATCTTCTTTTTCTACATCAATAGCAGCGTCTGTTACAGCTTCTTTGGCTGCAGCTACTGCGTATTGTGTATAGAGGTCCATTTTGCGAGCCTCTTTACGGTCCATATAGTCTGCTGCATTGAAGTTCTTTACTTCACATGCAAACTGAGTTTTAAACTTTGAAGCATCAAAGTGAGTAATAGGTCCTGCCCCACTCACTCCGTTGATAAGGTTGTTCCAGAATTCAGGAACAGTGTTACCAAGTGGAGTCAATGCACCAAGACCTGTTACTACTACTCTCTTTAATTCCATAAATTAGAGAATTAATTATTTGTTAGCTTCGATGTAAGAGATAGCGTCACCTACAGTCTGGATCTTTTCTGCCTGATCATCTGGAATAGAGATACCGAATTCTTTTTCGAATTCCATGATCAATTCAACTGTATCCAAAGAGTCAGCACCCAAATCGTTAGTGAAGCTAGCTGTTGGTACAACTTCTGATTCTTCTACACCTAATTTATCAACGATAATTTTCTGTACTTTTGATGCAATTTCAGACATAATTCTAAATTTTTAAGTTTATAAAATTGTTTTTTGATTAAATATTCGCTGCAAAGGAATAAATATTTCTTGTTTTCACCAAATATTTAGTGAAATAAATGCACTTTTTTGCACAAAAACATGTATATTGTGCATGAAAATCTCTTCAAAAACCGAAAAAAATTGTTTATTACTCTTTTCTGAGTCTGTAATTTCCTCTTAATTTTTCAAAATCCTCCGGGTGAGCCAGTAAGATATTGTAGTCATTTTTAGGATTATAGTTCAGGAGTATATCATTCTCACTCACTGATGATTCAGGCTTAATCAAATCTTCCGGCAGTGACAAGTCGATATTCATATCTATTCCGAAAAAATCGCATAAAGATTTTAATGTCATAGTAGTGGCATTAAGCTTTCCGTCTGCCGAGTAGCCTGCTATATGCGGAGTACCGACGAAAACTCTTTTTAGCAGTTCCAGATTAATGTTCGGTTCGTTCTCCCACACGTCTATTACAGCTTCTGAGATAAGTCCTTTATTTAAAGCATCAAGGATAGCTTCCGTATCAATCACTTCGCCCCTCGACGTATTTATTATCACCGGCCTTTTGCGTACAGATTCAAAGAACTGTCTGTCTGCCAGATGAAACGTCTTGTATTTGCCATCTTTTATAAGAGGTGTATGGAAAGTAATGATATCGCATTCTCTTGCCAAAGTTTCCAAGTCTACGAATCCCTTTTCTCCGCTATCCTTTCTTGGTGGGTCATTAAGCAGTACTTTCATACCCAATCTTCCGGCAAGTCGCATTATCCTGGAACCTACGTGTCCCACACCGACTATTCCGATGCAGGTATTTGCCAAGTCCATTCCTTTTTCTTTTTCAAGCAGACTTAAAACCGCGTGTACATATTGCTCTACAGCCCCGGCGTTACATCCGGGACAGTTTTTCCATGTTATGCCGGCCTCCTTGCAGTATTCGGTATCAATATGGTCGAAACCGATAGTGGCAGTTCCTATGAATTTCACATTGCTGCCCTCCAAAAGCTGTTTATTGCATTTAGTTCTCGTTCTTGTAATCAGTGCATCTGCATCTTTTACTGATTCTGCATCAATCTCATTCCCCGGCAGATAAACTACATTGTCAGTAATCTTTGCCAACGTTTCCCTGATATAAGGGATTTTATTGTCAACAACTATTTTCATCTTCTTCTGTTAGTGTTTTGGGCTTACAAAGCCTGCATGTCGTTCAGCCTTTTGTAATAGCCGTTCTTTTGCAGCAGTTCTTCATGTTTGCCGCTTTCTACAATTCTTCCTTCATACAGTACATATATAGTATTTGCATTCTTGATGGTAGACAGTCTGTGTGCGATGGCTATTGTCGTACGTGTCTTCATCAGTCTTTCCAGAGCTTCCTGTACTAATCTTTCGCTTTCGGTATCGAGTGCCGATGTAGCCTCGTCCAGTATCAGTATGGCAGGATTTTTCAGTATGGCTCTTGCTATTGAAATTCTCTGACGCTGTCCGCCCGACAGACGGCATCCTCTGTCACCGATGTTTGTGTTATATCCTTCTTCGGTTTCCATGATGAAATCGTGTGCATTGGCTATTTTTGCAGCCTCTATCACTTGTTCCATTGTAGCATTTTCTACTCCGAAGGTGATATTGTTGAAGAAAGTGTCGTTAAACAGAATTGCCTCCTGATTTACGTTACCAATAAGCGAGCGTAAGTCCTTTACTGCCAAATCTTTGATGTCTACACCATCTATCATGACCTTTCCTTTCTGCACGTCATGGAAACGCGGAATGAGGTCTACCAATGTCGATTTTCCGGAACCGCTTTGTCCCACGAGGGCTATGGTTTCACCTTTCTTTATCTTAAGGTTAATCTCGTGCAGAATCTCATTCTCGCCATAGCTGAATGATACATTTTCGAATGCGATTTCCTCTTTCAGCTCGCTTATGTGTAGGGCATCTTTCTTTTCTACTATATTGTTCTGTGCATTCAGGATTTTGTCAACTCTCTCCATTGATGCAAGACCTTTCGGAATGCTGTATCCTGCCTTTGAGAAGTCCTTCAGAGGGTTTATCACACTGTACAGAATCACCATATAGAATATGAATGTAGGTGCGTCGATGGATGATTTCTCTCCCAATATCAGTGAACCTCCGAACCATAATACAATGACTATAAGGATTGTGCCAAGGAACTCGCTCATAGGGTGAGCCAAAGCCTGGCGTGTAGCCACCTTGTTGGTTGCCTGTCTGAACTCGTTGCTGCACTTGTTGAAACGGTTTATCATTTTCTCTTCAGCCACGAATGCCTTTATGATTCTCAGTCCGCCAAGAGTTTCTTCCAGCTGCGACATAGTTTCGCTCCACTTGTCCTGTGCCTCAAGGGATTTTCTTTTGAGTTTTCTTCCTACCTGTCCCATAACCCATCCCATAGTAGGCAGTACGAGGAGTGTAAATACAGTAAGTTGCCAGCTGGTAGCAAACAGTGTCGCGAAATACGATAGGATGAGAATAGGATTTTTCAGCAGCATATCCAGCGAGCTTGTTATGGATGTTTCTATTTCTGTCACGTCGCCGCTCATTCTGGCTATTATGTCACCTTTCCTTTCCGAGGAGAAGAAATTCAGTGGCAGATACATGATTTTTGAATATACCAGCGTTCTTATGTCGCGCACTACGCCCGTACGGAGCGGAATCATTACAGCTGACGAGCCGAAGTAGCAGGCTGTCTTGAGCAGTGTCATACCTCCAAGGAACAATCCCAGCCACAACAGTGTGGTAGAAGGACCATAAATCTCTATCAGTTGTGACACATAATAGTAGAAGTTATTCACAACAGTGTCTTTCAGAGGCGCGCTTCCCCATTCCATGAATGTATATACCTTGTTTCCACCGTCTGTCTTGAACAAAATGTTCAGTATCGGTATCAGCAGTGAAAACGAGAATACGTTGAATATGGCCGAAAGTATGTTCAGCATTATCGCCCATGCCACAAATCTTTTATACGGCGAGACAAATCGTCTGAGTAGATTGAAAAATTCCTTCATCTATTTATATAATATGGTTAGTTTAAATTAATCTTTATTTTCTTCCTCCTTGAACCACGATGCATACATGAGATACCCGTTGGCTATTTTCTGGTTTAACTCCTTACTTTGTTCAGGGTCAACCTTTTTGATGAATTTGGCCGGCACTCCTCCCCACAGAGTGTGCGGTTCTATCCGTGTGTTTGCCAATACCAATGCTCCGGCTGCAACTATGGCTCCTTCTCCCACTACGGCATGGTCAAGCAGGGTAGACCCCATCCCGATAAGTGCGTTGTCCTTCACGCATGCACCGTGCAGAGTGACGTTATGGCCTATTGAAACATCATTCCCTATTTCGACAACCGACTTTTCATATAGCGTATGCAGTACAGTTCCGTCCTGTATGTTTACTCTGTCGCCTATCCGTATGGAGTTTACATCTCCTCTTAATACAGTGTTGAACCATATGCTGCAATCATCTCCCATTACTACATCGCCTATTATCGTAGCATTGTCTGCAAGATAACAGTTCTTTCCCATTTTTGGGGTATATCCTCTTACTGATTTAATTAAAGCCATACCAAGAAAAAGTATAAAATTTTTATCAAAGGCAAAAGTACAAATTTATTCTTTTACCTCAGTTCTGAGTTAATTCTATTTTCAATAAAACTGTAGTTTCTTTATCTATTTAAATAATATAGAGTGGGTATAATTAAATTTTTTAATAAAAAAGTGCTCAATATTTTTGTTGTTAAAGAAATAGTTTCTATATTTGCACTGAAGTTAATGAAATTATTTGTTTATTAGTTTTATATATTAAATAACCCGTATCTCTTTAATCGTTTTTTTTACTCTGAATACTAAAGAAAATAATTCTATTCTAAGAAAAAAATCACATTCACTTGTTTTTCATTCATTCTAAAAAACGTTGCCCGGCGATGGGCAGCGTTTTTTTATGTATTCAGTGGCAGAAAAACGCTTCGTCATTTGAATTAAAACGACGAAGCATTTGAATCCAAATGACGAAGCGTTTTGTTTTTACTTGGTTTGCGTATATCCTTCGGCCTTCAGCAGCTCTATGACACGTTGCTTGAAGTCACCCTGTATGATGATTTCTCCGTCTTTGGCCGAGCCGCCCACTCCGCATTTTGTCTTCAGAGTCCTTCCGAGTTCTTTAAGGTCGTCTTCGCTACCTATGAATCCTGTTATCAGAGTCACGGTTTTACCTCCACGTCCTTTTTTCTCTATCGAAACCCTCAGTTTCTGATTCTTTTTCTCCGGAGTTTCTATTTCTTCTTCATCCTCAGTCTGATAGTTGAAGTCTGGATTTGTGGAATACACAATGTTCAGTCTTTCTTTCCAGTCGTTATTTTTCATTTCCTGCAAATGTTTATTTTCAATCAAAGATATAAACTTTTTCTTTATTATGTGTGCGTTTCCAAATAAATAGAGTAATTTTGCAATAAACAGTTTAGTTTTATTTATGTCATGATAGCGCCAGTTCATAAAATATCGGATAAAATACCTGAACCCACTCTCCGTCGATTGCCTTGGTATCTGTCCTGTGCAAAACTGATGAGGGAGCAGGGGGAAAAGTATGTGTCGTCCACTCAGATTTCCCGTCAGATAAACATCGATGCCTCGCAGGTGGCAAAAGATTTGTCCTATGTGGCTGTTTCCGGGCGTACCCGTGTCGGTTATGACATCGACTGTCTGATAAATGTGCTTGAAGACTTTCTCGGCTTCACCAATATGCATAAGGCATATCTTTTCGGAGTAGGTAGTCTTGGTGCGGCATTGCTTCAGGATACAGGTCTGTCCCACTTCGGACTCGAAATCGTTGGCGCATTCGATGTCGACCCGAAGAAGGTAGGCACTACCATTGCCGGAATACCGGTCTATCATACGGACGAGTTTCCCGAAATAATGAAAAACTCTGATGTGAACATCGGAATACTTACTGTTCCCATCAGTATAGCCCAGAGCATTACGGACTATATGGTAGACGGAGGTATTAAGGCTGTATGGAACTTTACTCCTTTCAGAATTCGTGTGCCGGAAGATATAGTAGTGCAGAATACCTCGCTGTATGCCCACTTGGCTGTCATGTTCAACCGTTTGAATGAATTAAAATAATCATTATTTATATATATGAAGATTATCGCTATAGGGATGAACTATTCCCTCCACTGCAAAGAACTCCATGCGGATGAGTCCCTGCCACAGGAACCGGTCATTTTCATGAAGCCGGACTCGGCTCTCCTCAAGGACAGCAAGCCGTTTTTTATTCCTGATTTCTCGCAGCAGATAGATTACGAAACAGAACTCGTGGTGCGTATAAACCGACTCGGAAAGAATATCTCCGAGAGATTTGCCCACAGATATTACGACGCTGTCACCGTAGGTATAGACTTTACTGCCCGCGACCTGCAGAGAAAGTTCCGTGCCGAAGGAAAACCGTGGGAACTGTGTAAGGGTTTCGACAATTCTGCTGCCATTGGCGACTGGGTAAGTATTGAAAAGTTCAAGGATATACAGGATATTCATTTCCATCTTGACATAGATGGCAAGACTGTGCAGACAGGCCACACACGCGATATGCTCTTCGGTGTAGACAGGATAATAGCATACGTCAGCCAGTTCTGTACTCTGAAGATTGGCGACCTGCTGTTTACAGGAACACCGGTAGGAGTAGGCCCCGTGAGTATAGACAATCATCTGGAGGGATATCTTGAAAACGAAAAAGTATTAGATTTTTATATACGATGAAAATAAGAGTAGGATTTGGTTTTGACGTACACCGCCTTGTTCCGAACAGGGAATTGTGGTTGGGCGGAATAAAATTAGAGCATGAATTGGGACTGCTCGGTCACTCCGATGCCGATGTGCTGATACATGCCATTTGTGACGCTCTTTTGGGAGCAGCCAATATGCGCGACATAGGATTCCATTTCCCGGATAACGCAGGTGAGTTCAAGAATATAGACAGCAAGATTCTCCTTGCCCGCACAGTAAAGCTTATAGCAGAGAAAGGCTATACCGTAGGCAATATAGATGCTACAGTATGTGCCGAGCGTCCGAAGCTGAAAGCGAGAATTCCTGAGATGCAGGAGGTGCTTGCCAAAGTCATGGGCATTGATGCGGAAGACGTTTCCATCAAGGCAACTACTACTGAGAAACTTGGATTCACAGGACGCGAAGAAGGAATTTCGGCTTATGCCACTGTTCTGATAGAAAAGCAATGAGTTTATAGGGTGTTTAAACAGTATTTAAATGCTATTTAAATAGTATCTAAATTTGCTTTTTTACTCCGTTTGCATTTCAAGGATTATTCATTTATCGTTCAATATTCGTTCATTCCCCGTTCAGTAGCTGTTCAGTGAACGCCTGCTGAACGGGGAATGAACGTGTTTTGAATGCTGTTCGAACGCTCTTCGAATGTTGTTCTGCAAGAGTTGGATTTACAGAACCAGTCCTAAAGTCAGCATAATTCCGAATATCAGCATATTCCTCGAGGTTTCGCCGAGAATCATGTTCAGAGCTTTTCCCTTGTTTATCTTTGCCATTTTTATGGTGGTCATTATATGCATTACCAGATAGAACTGTGGCAGCAGTACCGCATAAATCTTTCCTATTGTCAGAAAATAGAAGCAAAGCCAGCATGCCGCAAGTCCGAGCAGGAAGTAGAGTATAAGTCCCGCTTTTGCGCCAAGTCTTACCACTATGGTTTTCTTTCCGCTTATGGCATCCTGTTCTCTGTCGCGGAAGTTGTTTATCATCAGCAAAGTGTCAATGATTAGTCCGCATGCCAACGAGGCGACTGTAACCGAAGTGTTCCATCCGTGCGACATGACATAATATGTGCATCCCACAGGTACAAAACCAAAGAAAACCAGTACAAGCACATCTCCCCATCCGTGGTATGCCAACGGATAAGGTCCTGCCGTATACAGGAAGGCGAATATCATGCATGTCAGCCCTACGGGTATCAGTTCCCATCCTCCGAAATTCAACAGCGACAGTCCTGTTATTCCGGCCAATATTGTAGTCACACATATACCGGTTTTCATCGCTTTGGGTGAAATCCACCCTTGTGCACAAGCACGTTCCGGACCTAAACGGTCCTCTCTGTCTGTTCCTTTCAGGAAGTCGAAAAGGTCATTTATGAAATTGGCATCTATCTGCATTAGGAAGGCAAACAGGAAACACAGTACGGCTGCTGTTACGTTGAAATGGCCGTAAGTGTATGCCAATGCGCATCCTAACATAACCGGAATGGCGGCTCCTGTCAGTGTCTTGGGACGTGCTGCAAGAACCCAGGCCTTTATGGAATTAGTCTTTACTGTCATAATCTTTTTTCTGAAACTTGCTGCAAAGTTACTACATAAAACGCTACATTTGCGTAAAAACAGATAAAATAAACACCATGAAGTTTCCCGGATTTGTAAACCTGTTATTGCTGCTGTCGCTATTTGTACTTTCTTCCTGCGCAACGGCCTCTTTTTCGCGATACAAAGGAGTAGGGCGAATAAAGACCTATCACATCGAGTCGTCCGATTTGCCGGCCTCGTTTGACGGCTTCCGTATGGCCTTTGCCACTGATTTTCACTATGAGAGCCGTTTTTCTCATAAACGTCTTCATTCTATGGCGGATGCCCTGCGTTCGCTTGATGCAGATGTGCTTCTGCTTGGCGGCGATTACAGAGGGCGAAATGGTGGAAACGTAGACGAACTGTTCTATGCTTTGAAGACTGTTGAAACTCCATACGGAACATATGCGGTGATGGGAAATCATGAGCATGGCGAAAATGACAGTCTGGTGCGTAAGGCTATGGCTGAAACAGGTGTGAAACTGTTGGAACATGCCACTGATACATTGTGGAGTGGGGAGGACTTCATTCTTATAACCGGCATCAGAAACCCTTTCGACCTTGGACGTAACGGCATGTCGCCCACGCTCTCGTTGAAACCCGAGGATTTTGTCGTAATGCTGACTCACACCCCTGATTATGTGGAAGATACGGATATAAGTAATACTGATTTGGCACTGGCCGGTCATACTCACGGCGGGCAGATAAGCCTGTTCAACAGATGGACTCCTGCCAAGTTCTCAAAGTACGGAAACCGCTTCCTGACAGGCAAAAAGTATAATTCGTCAGGCATTCCGGTTATTATCAGCAACGGATTGGGGACTTCGCGAAGGGATATAAGACTTTTCACTCCGAGCGAGGTAGTTCTCGTGATTCTTAAAGTGAAAAAGTGAACAGTTTTTTTATGATAAAATACGGCTCTGAAATATTAACTTACTATTTTTGCATTGTGAAAATATATTTGGGCTGCAAAATGAAAAATAAGTTTATATCTGCCTTACTATTGGCTGTTATGTTTTGTCTTGGCGAGGTGCATTCGCAGGATATATCAAAACTTGTATATACCGAGGATACCACATTCTCGTCTGAAGGAGTGCGCGAACTGAGGTTCCGTTTTCGTAATCTTAACTTTTTCCGCGACAATGAATATAAGGGAAGCTTGGTGAAAGGCTATACTTTGCCCGGCTTGTGGGTTCTTCCTACAGTTTCGTATCAGCCGCTAAAGACTCTTAAAATAGAAGCCGGTGCCTATATGTTGCGCTACTGGGGCGAGAGCAAATATCCTAATACATATTATGCAAATCTTCCGGGCTATGAGTCAGGAGAAACTCAAAGTGCATTCCATGCTGTTCCTTTTTTCCGTGTCCATTATGCTCCGCTTCCCGGCGTATCGTTGGTGTTGGGGAATATATATGGCCGTAACAATCATGGTCTTATCTCACCTCTATATAATAAGGAGATGGTTATGACGTCCGACCCTGAGGCCGGAGTGCAGTTCCTTTGGAATACACGCCATTTCAATCTTGACATGTGGGTGAACTGGGAAAGCTTTATCTTTCAGGGAGATAATCAGCAAGAGGAATTTACTTTCGGGGTGTCTTCGCGCATAAAGGCAAATTCTCCTTCGCTCAAAGACAATAGCGTACATTTTTACGTTCCGTTGCAGTTGCTGTTCAAGCATCAGGGAGGAGAGATAAATACCACTGCTACAGAACGCGGTGTGAAAACCTGGCTGAATGCGGCAGCCGGATTTGGTTTGGATATAAAGATGCCTTTCCGTAACTTCACAAAACTGAATATCGAAGCGGATGCAGCCTACTATGCCCAGCAGAAAGGCAGTGTTTTCCCTTTCGACAATGGTTATGGATTTTATGGCAAGGCTGTAGCCGATTTGAAGAGCTTCCGTCTCCATGCCGGATATTGGCAGTGTCATGATTTTGTATCTTTGATGGGCGACCCTTTGTTTGGGGCTGTTTCAATGTCAAACAGAAATCTTGTCTATAACAACCCTAAAACAGCCTTTTTAAGTCTTGAATATTCTCATCAGATAGGTAAAGGGTTTGCACTTGGCGTCCATGCCGATGTGTACAATACTTTTGCGGCCGATACGGAATGTATATCCACTGGCGAGGATGGAATCCCGGTGACTGTATATTCATCTGTTCCGAACTCCGTCAGTTTTCTGGCCGGTATCTATCTGAGGACAGATTTCAGCTTCCTGATAAAGAAGTTCTAATTTTTTTAGATTCGCATGATTTGTATAAGCGTATGATTGTGAATATGTATCTGTTTCAGTGCATGAAGGAGGATATTGCTCTATATTTTAAATTAGAACTTTTGCCCATTCAGGTATGTCCTCTACATATTTTTGTCTTAAACAGTCATAGCGCATTTGTGTAGCCAGTTCTGCTGCTTTCAATACGGCTGAAGGAGAATTCCAGTCTCCAAACTGTTCTTGCGCAATATTGTCGGGATTGATATAAATACTGTTTTCAGCCCATTCATTGTGCAATAATTGTATAGTGGCAGATGTTTTTCCGGAGCCATTCGGTCCGGCAACTATACAAAGTGTAGGACGTTTCTTTTTCATTTTGAACCTGCCTTTTTGTAGATAATCAACATCTCTTTTACGTTCTGCAACCTGCGTTTCATCTCTTTTTCCGCTCTACGTGAACTTTCCCGTGCAGCTTCACCGACCTGTTTCATCCAGGCATACAATTGCTCGTCTGAAGGGTCGTCCAATGAACTTAATCTGAATGCTTTCTGTCTCATAATATTTACATTGTCAAAGTTATGTTTGCAAAAATAAGAAATTATCTTGAAAAAGGAATAAGATAAATAATTGAAAAACATCGTATGACGGATTTTATGGGTGTCTATTTCTATAGGATAGGAGATTTCAGCTTCCTGATATAAAACAGAAAAGGTTCACCGGAAAGTGAACCTTTTTGCTCTTCAGGTTGGACTTGAACCAACGACCCTCTGATTAACAGTCAGATGCTCTA
>UQTJ01000037.1 GCA_900544075.1 uncultured Bacteroides sp. | reverse complement strand
GGTAAAAGCAGATTATCGTTGGATGTGTAACTTTTAAACATTATCTTTGGGATATCTAGACTTGATTCCCTAAGATACAAAAAATTAGGGAAACGGGCAAGTTCTGGCTTAGCGAAGTTAGGACTTGCCCGATTTTTTTGCGGACACAAAAAAGGCCATCTCAAAGTATTTTGAGACAGCCTCTTGATTATAACTTATACGCTATTGCGAAAGGTTGTACTTATTTTTCTCCTCTCGTTTTTTATGGATAGCATGACACGGATCCGGTATAGTGCTGGCACGTGCTGGTTCATAGGTCTTCTGGTCCTTGTTATCTCTGATAATCGCCTTAAGGTACGTTTGTTAGTATTGGGTCTTCAGTCCAGATGGAAACCGTGTTAAGAGCTTTGGCTTCGAATGCATTGCCGCTTAAAGAAGTAAATGTGTTAGTGTTTCCATTTCCATTGCTGAAAATCCAGTTTGCTACTAATCCATCTTTCTCTTCTGTTAGCAATACGCCATTTTGGTTGGATATATCGTCTGCATTCAATGCCTTGTTCCAGATGCGAGCATAGGTGATGCTTCCGTTAAGCCAGCGTTTCCCGTCGGACTGCCCTATGTAGAAATTTTCCGTCAGATCAATTCCTTTCAGGTCGTCTGGGTTTCCTGCCTTGTATCCGAATTCTTCTTTTACACCGTTTATATATAAAGCAATCCTTTCCTCTCCAGTCTTATTGCCATCCAATACTACAGCCACGTTATACCATTTATTCTTTTCAATCTTACTTTTACTTTCGTATCGTATGCCACCTTTTTCGTCTGCCGCCAGTTGCAAATAACGGTCGTCTTGGTTAGAGCCATTCTTGCGTACATCTACTCGCAGTAGGAATATCTTTTCTATTCCCATAACCGTGTTGATGTGAGCATCACTGCTTCCGTTGAGGTCATCAATCTTTATGCGTGCTTCGAATGTTATCGAATTTAACGAAGTTAGCGTTTGGTCTTTCACACCATTGACTTCAAACGGCACTTCAAAACTGTTGTTACTTCCAAGCTTTACCACCTTGTCTGCTTCAGAAACTGTTATAGACAAAGTAAGTTCCTGCCCTTCTTTATCTCTCACGATGAGATCAGTAGTGCCAGCTTTCAGCCCAACTAAGCTGAAGTTATTATCATTTACTTGTATAATCCTTACTATCGTATTGTCAGTTGCCTCGATAGTGTAATCACCGTTACCTTTCTCTACGGTAATTACTATTTTATTGTTTACACCTACTTTGGGTGTCAGGTTCGATACGTCTATCGAGACAGGATTGATTTTTACGTTTACAGTCGCTTGTTTCCCTTTAGCATCTGTGAATGTTATAGCAGTTTCCCCTATTTTCACTCCTCTTATAGTATAGTAAGGCCTTAGTTGGTCTGTATTCTCTATGCTGATAACAGTTTCGTCTTTTATGGAGTATGTAAGTTCATCGTTGCTCGAAAAGTTGCCCATTGTGACAATCAGTTCTTTTTCCTCGTTTACTTCCATTTCGATGGTCTGTTCGTTGAACTCTAGTTCAAACAGTCCTACATTTACGGATATATCTGTTTTTATGCCTTCCGCGTCAGTCACTTCCACAGTGGTCGCTCCATTTTGTATTCCACTTTTGATTGTAATCTGTTCACCGTCTACTGTGGCTGTGGCAACTTGTTCGTTATAGCTTTTTACGGAATATCCCCCGTTGCCAAGCATAACGTTCACGTTTACTTCTTCGTTATGCCCTATGCGTACTACTGGTTTGTCCACAATTACTTCATAAAGGTCTTTTTGTACTTGTATGGCATCTTCCTTACCGCATCCAGTGTTTGCAATTAGTATTACGCACAGGAGCGACAATCCTATGTATCTTAAAAATAGTTTCATATTTTTCTTTATTTAAAGTTATACGTATTCAGTAAGGTGAGTTTTTGAACTTTAAATTATTAATTCTCATAAACTTACCTTACTGTCTCGCTTTACCATCCAGGATTTTGTTCAATGGTAGGTGTCTTTTGCAATTCGCTTTGGCGGATTGGAAACAAGTAGTGTTGTATGGCGAATGTACGTTCTTCTACGCAGAAACGTTCCATTCTGTATTTTACACCATCTATTTCAATCTTTCCGTTATTATCCTGGACAGGGCGCATACCATTAATCATTCTTTGGCAGCGTGGCAGCGCTCCGTTGTTTGCAGCCCAATATTTCTGTGTCCTTTCAGAGTTGTCGCTTCCGCTTGCTCTCCATATGCTTTCTTTCGATAATTCCTCTCTGCTTGTAGGCTCCAGGTATAGTCGGCATGTCCAAGGGCGTTTCCCTTCGTAGAAAAGTTCTACCCGTCGTTCGCGTTTGATGTATTCGCGCATCAAGTCCTGGTCTGTTTTTACTGTCGGTGGCATTGGCTTCATAAAAGAGCGTGCTCTTACCTCGTTCACCAAGTCGTATGCTTTATCAATGTCTTCACCCAGTTCGTTGCAAGCTTCAGCATATATGTAAATGAACTCCGGAAGGCGCCATATGGCAGGAGCATTTATACTGAAGTTACCAGATTTATTCCATGATTCCTGTTGGAATTTTCGCAGGTAATATCCCGTAGTGGTGGCATTGGTTGCCCCTATCTGGTCAGATCCGGTTGCAGTATTCAGCGTTTTCTGTTCGTTGTTATTGTTGCGGTATGGCGCACCATGATAAATGACATCACGATAGAAACGTGGGTCACGAGTACCTTTGGCGTATGGATTTGTGTCATCATAACCACCCTTACGTGCTTCTGCCGAATATATCGGATAACCGTAATCACCTACTATGTATTCATATTCGTCTACTTGTTCCTGAACTGGTTGTTGACGCGAACTGCCTTCGCGACTTGGCGGATAAATATCCCCTTGCCAAGCCTGGTCTTTGCTTTTAGTCATAAAGAACACGTATTCGTTTGCAAATGCGTCCATATCGTAGAACATATCCCAAAGGCGTGCATAAACGCGGCTGTCGTTTAAGTTCCCTCCGGCAGGATCTTTAAAATCAGTTTCGTCGTGTTCTTCATAAAGGGAATATCGTTTTGTTCCTCCAACTTCGAAGTTCAATACAGCCTCAGCTGCATCTTTTGCCTTTCTCCATCTGTCCGCGTCGTAAGCATATTCGCTTTCAAAAATACGACTCAATGTATATCCGTAGTCGGATGCACCATTCCACAGTGGGGTTGCTGCTATCCAACGCACGTAAGCGATAAGTCCTAGACATGCACCTTGGTCCACTCGTCCGAAGTTTTCGGAAGTCTTTATGTATTTGTTTGGCACCATTTCGAATGCTGTCTGAGCATCTGTCACGATTTTTTCAACAATTGAGTGTACTGACTCTTTTTTGAAGTCCATGTTGTCTCCGGCGTGTATCACCCTGTCGATATACGGGATCTCGCCGTACATTCGTGCTAACAACATGTGGAAATACCCTCGCATAAAGTACATTTCTCCGATGCGTTTTCTCAAATCACCATCCTGTTGCGGGTTGTCAGGTGTGTCATATTTCTCTACGTTCTCTATTATGAGGTTTGTTTTGCGGATTCCTTCATATAGGCTTTCCCAATACTGCCCACAGCTGCCGGGCAGTGAGTTTGGATTCCATGCACCGTTGTTGAAGTTGTTGGTGATGTTTCCCTCCACGTTTGTACCTTCACATTCGTCGGTAATGGCACTGTTGCTGAAATGTTCGAAGAACACCAATGGACGGTCGGCTTTTTTGGCAGCGGCATACACATCCGATACCATGCCGTTCACTTTCTCGTAGCGAGAGAATGCGTCAGCCTCCGTTATTTTATCGTCATCGTCACGGTTAAGATAGTCGCTGCAAGCGGTAAAAATAGACAGTGTTGCGGACAATAAAAATGCATGTATTAATATATATGATTTTCTCATGTTTGCTTATATTTTAGAATGTAACGTCTATACCAAAATTGAAAACTTTCTGTATCGGATACCAGGATGCACCGTCTCCTGATTTTGTTTCAGGGTCAATGTCCACATCTCCCAGCTTGTCGAATGTAAATAAGTTTAAGCCTTGCAGGTAGATGCGGGCTTTTTGTATGTTCAGTTTATGCAGCCATTTTGGAGAAAGGTTATAGCCTATTTCCACGTTTTTCACGCGCAGGTACGAAGCATCGTACAGGAAGAGGCTGCTATTGCTGTTCTTGTTATTGTCGTGTGTGCCATAATGCAGGGCCGGATATTTTGCGGTTTCAGCCGTTTCCGGTGTCCAGCGGTCTAGGTGCATTTTCTTTACCTTACCTATCTTGTCTTGGTCGAATTGCGGAAAATCATATACAGCTGCCCCATTTAGCAATATTGAGGTCAGTGTGGCACCTTGCAGTAACACGCTGAAATCGAAGTTCTTATATTGGAATCCGAATGGAATACCGAACATCAGTTCAGGGCTTCGTGGGTTTCCCATTGCGGTACGGTCCTCGTCGTCGATTACTCCGTTGCGATCCAAGTCTTTGTAAACGGCATCACCTGGGATAAGTGTTCCCCAAGGTTGATAGCCAATTTCGTTCAATCTGTCTGCTTCTTCCTGGTTTGCCACGAAATGGTCGAATACATAGACGAAGTTCTCATACAGCCGTTTCCCGGTTTCTTGGCGCCAATGGTTTTGGCGTGCCACTTCTGCTTTGTATTTTAGACGGTTGCGTGCGAAAGTCAGGTTAGGACGGATGTAATAACGGAAATCTCTTCCTATTCTGTCGTTCCAACTCAGTTCTATGTCTACACCACGGTTAGTCACTATCCCTAGGTTCTGAAGTGCCGCATCTTTTCCTACGATATCGGGATATGCCATAATGCCGTCGCTGCTCATATCAGTGATGATGTCGAAGCGATATTCGTGAAAAGCGTCCACTGTAAGCGACAGGCGTTGGTTCAATGTCGTGAAATCAATACCCACATTGAGCTTCCTTGCCTTCTCCCATGTTAGGTTCTCATTTGCCAAGTTACCTTCTGCCGTACCTCCTACGTTAGTTCCGAAGTTGTTTCCGAAGTCATATCCGCTACCGCTGCCGTAAAATGCGAGGTAAGGAAAACGGCTACTTACGTTGTCGCTACCAACAAGACCATATGAAACCCTCACTTTCAGGAAGTCTATCCATGATGATGTGTCGTACATGAAAGGCTCTTCCGAGATTACCCATCCCAAGGAACCTGCCGGGAAGAAACCATAACGTTTGCCGGGAGCGAAGTTTTCAGAACCGTTGTAACCGAAGTTGAACTCTAACAGATATTTCTGGTTGTAGTAGTATGCCATGCGTCCAGTAAGACCTTGGCTACGGTAAGTCAATTCGTTGTTCACAGTGCGGTGGCTGCGATTTGCAAGCAACATTGCAGTCACTTCGTGCTTTTCGTAGAAAGTATGGTTATAGTCCAAACGCACTTGATAATAAGACCGTGCGTCTGATGCGTTGTGGCTGAATCCGTTGCTTATGGTCTGGTCTATGTCGTACTTGTTTCCCGTCTTGTATGCTCCGGTGTAATGTCCTCCTTCCATATATACGTCCGAGCCTTCTATCGGCATGAATGTGGCATATTGCGGGTATTCTCTGTAGCCGTCCTTGTAAGTATCCAGTTTGCGATTTATCCAGCGTCCTTCTGAGGCATCATATGAGAACATCACTTCTGCTTTAAGTCCTTCGGTAAGGAACCCCATGTCAAGGTTCATAGCAAAGCTTCCGTTCAGGTAAGTGTTTTTCTCGTTAAGGTAGCCGGTACGGGTCAATTCGCCAAGAAGATTGAAACGATAAACATTGTCACCGTACAGCATTCCGTAAGGGTTCTGCTGGATATACTCCTCGTTTTGCGGATGCGAGTTCTCCTCAACGAGGATTGGAAGATAAGGCGGCTGTGTGGCACAGATTGTCATAAGACGACTTGCCGTTGTTCCAGGAGCATTACGGTCTGTAATGCGAGCACCTAAGTCCAATTTCGTACTCAGATATTTGTTGATATTTATGTCTATGTTAGAACGGAAATTGTAGCGACTGAAGCGTGTCTGTGTATCATACTCGCTCACGTCGGAATACTTATAGTTGCCTCCTTGTGAGAAGTAGTTAGCCAACACATAGTAGCGCGCCCTGTCCGTACCGCCTCTTATTGACAGGCTGATGTCCTCTTGCATTCCCGGCTTGAATGCAAAATCATAGTAGTCCCAGTTGTATCCCAATCCGTCAGAATTGTCTCCCTTTGCCCTGCGGAAGTTGTCTATGGCTTCTTGTGAGAACAGGCTGAGACTGCTGATATCGGCTCCAGTCATTTTGGCGTCGTTCAGTTTTGCCTCGTTGTATAAAGTAGCATAATCAGCTGAACCTAAATATTCAGGGAAGCCTATGGGCTGGTTAATGCCGACAGAAGCCTTCAGATTAACCGTTGCCTTTTCCGCTGCTTTACCTCGTTTGGTAGTGATGACAATTACACCGTTTGCTCCACGGATACCGTATGCCGCCGTTGCCGATGCATCTTTCAGGATTGTGAATGTCTCTATTTCGTCGGGGGCGAGATAGCTCATGTCGCGTTCTATACCATCGACTATTACTATTGCACCTTGGTTACCATAAGTGGATTTACCACGTATGAACAGTTCGCTTTGGTCCACTCCCGGTTCACCTCCGGCATACTGGTTTACAATCAAACCCGGCAAACGTCCCGCAAGTGCGTTGTTGATATTTGCTGTTGGGCTTTGTGTCAGGTCTTTTGTAGTAATGGTAGCCACTGAACCCACCATCGTTTCTTTACGTTGCTTTGTATAACCTACCACGACAACTTCCTGAAGGGCTTTGGTATCTTCATTCAACAATATTTTCAGTTCTTTGCCAGTTCCGGGTATAACTTCTTGCGGTTGATAACCCAAATATGAGAATACCAATGGGGCTTCAGCATATGGCAGGCTAATGCTGAATTTACCGTCTATGTCTGTAACGGTTCCCGTATTGGTTGAACCTTTCATTATGACGGACACACCGATAAGAGGGATGTTGGTAGCTTTATCCAAAACTACACCGGTTATTGTAACCTTCTTGCTTTGTGAAATCTCCTTTACAGTTTCGCATTCGGCCATGACCTGTGCCGGAATACCTGCTAATAATGCACAAGAAACAGTCATCAGACATATATTTCTTTTTATATGTATCATTTTTTTTAATTTTTGTAGTTTTTTAATATTGGTCTGTAAATTTAAGCTTAGTTTGGTTGACCTCATCTTGTAAATTAGTTATGTAAAGGTCAAATTACTAAAAACTAAGATACTTGCAAACTTAAGAAAAATTATTCTGCTCCTTTTGCGAAGTTCGGTCCTATCCAGTTCGCTTTTTCTGTTTCTTTGCCCTGTACCCAGTCTTCATAGCGGGCGCGGATTTCAATAAGTGTAGCTCCAGGTACCTCGGCGTTAAGCGATATTGTCAGTCGGTTCTCGTTGTCGTTTCTATTACCGAACTCAGGTGCTTTTGTCCAGTCGTATTCCCACACGTACCAACCTTCTGGATGCCCGTTTACCCAAAGCACGTCTGAACAGCTGCGCAGTGCGGCTATGAACTTGTTTTTTGTTTTTTCGGGATACGCTTCTCCTGTAGGCTGCTTCAGTAAGTCAAGGAAATAGCGGACGAATATTCCACGGAATAACAGGTTGTCACCGCTGCCGCCTTCACCGCTGAACACAGGATAGTTGGAATCCATCTTATGGTTAACCTGATATGAGGCGAACGAAACGGCATTACGGAGATAATCCTCCACTCCTGTGGCATTGTAAAGTTCTAGAGCCGAAGCCATAAATGTTCCTTGATTGTACGAAAGTGCCACCTTGTCGGGATCTCCTACTGTCCCATCATCATTAATGCCAAGGTTGTCATATACTTGTCCGGTGGATATGTCACATAAGTAGGCTGTCATCCAAGTGTAAACTTCCTTTGCGAAGTTCAGGTAATATTCTGCTTCTGCTTCCCATCCTTCCTTGGCTTCTTTCACAGTGAGCTGGTATAATTTCATTGCAAGCAGACATCCTGGGCCGTTGGAACACGACATTCGTGAAGCGGGTAGGTCGGTCTTCCACGCAAGTCCTCCTTGTCCTTTATAACCATTTTTCGCACCTTTTATGTGATCCCACATTTTCATAAGAGCGTCGTAATAGTCGGTGTCGCCAGTAAGTTCATATACGCGCAGGCATGCCAATGCCATCCACTCCATATCATCGTAGAAATTGTTCCAGAAATCTGCTCCTCCATAACCGCAGGTTCTGTTCCACTCATCGAAAGCCGGCAGGAAAGGTTTCATTACATCATTGTATATCTTCGCTTGGATTTCGGCATTTCCTGCATTGCGGATATAATAGTCCGTCACGATGTCCAGTGCATGACCCTGCGACCATCCACCGCTGCCTTGAGAACTTGTCGGTTCACCTGTTTTCGGGGTGTTGGGCTTTTCCCAGTATATTTCCCCACCAAAGGTGTCGCGTCCGCTTGCATTCTCAAAGAAGTATTTGATGTACGTTTCAGTACTCTTGTTGGCTGCATCCGTCCAATTTACGTCTGATACATATTCGCCTGAAGAATCTCCTTTATAAATATCTTCCAGACTGCCGTCATCGCAGGAAGTTAACAGCATAAATCCTCCGCAAAACGATAGGATTGTTTTTGAAAATGATAGTATATTACTTTTCATAATTATTCGTATTTTTTAGTTTCCGTTTGTTTCAGAAGCCACCCAACGGTGGGTGTAAACGCCAAAATCCGCATTAAAATAAAGGGTTATGTCTGTTTTTACCGTTGCTTGATATACACCGTTGCTTGGTTCGCCCCATTGTAGAAGATCGTCGCAGAATCTGAAACTGTAATCCCATCCATCTGTGCCTGTTGCCAATAGATAAAGGTTATAATAATTATCGTCAGTATCCAAGTTTGGTGCGCCCTCATCTCTTCCTCTGTTACCCCAACGGTATTCCGTACCATTTATCATCATCTTGAAACTGTGGCGTGTTTCTCCACTTGCAGCCCAACTTTCTGTCTGTTTGCGTGCGGTGTAGTTCACTATACCCCATTTGCCATATCCAAGGTAGTTAAAGTCTTGCCTATAGTTGCCCGAAATGTTATATAGCCAAACATCGCCTATCTCATCGTACGAGATGCTCTGCTCGCCCATGTTGATGGTTATCCGGTATATGCCTTCTTTATCTACCTGCATCGTATATTTTTCTCCTTCGTTTCGTTCGCGTAATATGCCTCTTTCGTCGGAGTAGTAATAACATTTCTGGCCACCAACATTTGCCATGAAAACGTAAGGCTGATTAGCCTTCAGCCGGACGAAGGTCTGGTAAATGCCATCGTCTTGTCTTAACATTTGCAGAGCCCGCGTTTCGTCACCATTGTCTTCCGTGCCTGCACCGGTTATATAAATCGGTTCGTCTTCCGAAGGTATGTTGTCTATACCGTCCATCATGAAGATTATGAAAAAGCCTTCGAGCGAACTTATCGAATCGTCTAGCCCACAGTAAGCACGTACTTTCCAGCGCAGAGTCCCGTTCGTGTTGCAGCGGAACTTGGCTAGTTTTCCTATTGCGTTAGCTTGGTAGTGTGACAGTGTTAGTTGCGGTTCCAGTCCATTATTGTCGGATAATGAGATCTCTACAGGGTTAGTGAAATCGCCACCTATTGTGTCTATCAAGACCTCGTAGCGATATACCGTATTGCCATGTGCAGTGGTGGGAGTCCATTTCAGTACGATGTCCGTGAGAGACGAACTGGAAAGCACTACGCGTTCACCGCTCGCCATAGCATCAAGAGTATGCACGGGGTCGGGAGCAACGATAGGTTCATAGTCGTTAGGGTTGAACCCGGGATTGCGTTCGTTGTCGCAGGCTGCCAGTCCTGTAAGGAGAAGCAGCATGGCAACTTTGAAAAATTTGTGTGTTTTCATACAGTTATTGTTTGATTATAATTTGTTTTTAATATGTGTGAGGGCATGCTGTCGATGCAAACTGTTCTGCCTTTATCTTAGTCTCTGTAATGTTTGTCCCTTGTGTATAAACTTTTGCATCCAATACTTCTCCTGCAAAACCATAGTTCTTGAATGTTCCTGTTTCTATGCCATTGCCAGGAATCCAATAACCTAACAAGTTTTCATTTGCTCTTGCTTCTTCAGGAGTATAATATTTGCACATGTCCTCTTTGATTTGTTTCTCCGTACGGGCAATCTTCCACATGCGTGCCTGGGCAACGTTGCAGTATCCTAGACGGTATTCGCTGTTTCCTGAGCGTCCAATCATCAATGCCTCGTCTCCTCTTACTTCGGAAAGGTTAAGATATGTATTAGGAGCTACATCAGCATAGGAATCTTCGGCAGGCGTTAATTCCTCTTTAACTCCGTTTATATACATCTGGTAAGCGTCCTTTGTACTATTCTTTGTCCCATCATACACAATAGCTATATGATACCATTGGCCATTATTTTGGCGATCATTTCCCATTCTTTGCTGACTACGGAAACGTGGATCACTTTTTCCGTCAATTTTGGTGGCTATCTCGAATTTAAGGTCTGTGTCTCCATTGTTTTCACATCGGAGCAGAAATACACCTTCCAGACCGATAAAAGACTGTAGGGCACGTGAATATGTTGGATAGAACACCATTTCAAAAGTAAGTTGCTGCATATTGTTATATGGTGATTGATTAAAAAAGTCTTTAGAGCCTATCTTGAAGCAATAATCGCTGCTAAGTTTTGCCGCCATAGAGTTTATTTTCACCGGTAATTCCAGTGTCTTACCCGCATCGTCGGTAATAGTCAGTGTAGTTTCTCCCATCCATTTGGCTTCTATTGTTAAGTTTTCTCCATTAATACTTGCAGACTTTATATATTTCAAGTTGTCTGCCGTTAGTTCAGCCAATTGGTAGCCGCCGTTTCCGCGAGATATATTGATTTTCTTGGTACTTTCAAAGCCGTCCAAGGACAGTTCCGTAAGGTTTCCGTCTAATTTTATTTCGTAAGGATTAACTTTGACGGCAATCTCTTCTTTAGAGCCTTTCTGATCTGTTACTATCACTGTTACATCCCCCCTTGCTAAAGGCTTCAGAGTGATGAAATTGTCCTCTTCCGTAGCTTCCACGATGGTCGATGTTGCTGTTGGCTCACCTTCATCAGTTCGGAATGTGAAAGTGTAACCACCGTTGCCTTTTTCTATCTCTATGGTCTGTACTTCCGCATCGGGTTCCGCAAATGTCGCTTCGGTTGATTTCAGCGTCAAGTCAACTATATTGACAATTATCAGAATGGCAATTGTCTTTTGTTTTTTATCGGTGATGGTGATTTGTACGGGTTCACCCTGTGGAGTTTCTTCTATGGCTGTTACGGAAAACACCTGGCCAGATAGTTCGTCTAACTTTATATATCGTTCGGCACCTTCTGGCATCGTAATCTTGTAGTCCCCGTTTCCGGTAAGTATTTCTATCGTTTTCTTTTCTCCGATAAACAACCCAATTCCTTCTTCAGGAATGTCGGTTGTCAAATCCCAAAGTTTTGCTACCTGCACTTTTATCCTTGCAGTCTTTTTACGTCCGTCTATAACTAAGATTGTTGTCTCAGCACGGTTATTTTCGTTGAGGACGCTGTTTTCTGTCGCCTTGATTGTCACCTTATCGCCGTCGATTGTCGCCGTAGCTACTGATTCGTCGAAAGTTTTTACAGAGTAGTCTCCGTTTCCGGAAGTGATACTTACGGTGATTTCGTCACCTTGCAATAGTGTCACCGCACAGTTGTCGATGACAAGATCTGCTGCCGGCTGTACAGTCTTTTGCTCCTCTTCCTTGTCGCATGAAGTGGCGATGATAGGAAACAGCAGAGCTGTGAATAGCCATAATGCAAATTTCTTTTTCATTTTCATCAGATATTAAAGATTTAGTTAATAATAAAAAAATATTGTTCGTCTCGGACGTTGTGGCAAAGATAGAATGGCAGAGGAATAATAAGAATAGTTAGTTCGTTGTTTTTTTGTCATTGGCACGATTATTTACTACATTATCACAATGTTTTACTTACTCGAGTTTTGCAACGTGCAAAAGTCTGCAAGAACTAAATTGGTCGTTGGTCTGTCGATGCTAACTTGTTCAACCGTCTTGCAAATCAGATGGAAAAACTGTAAAAAAATACGGATCAAACGCTTCGTCTTTTTGATTGAAACGACAAAGCGTTTGATCCATAACAACGAAGATTTTTTTATCACGGTTATTTATTCGTTATCATTGTCATCGTTTATCTCTTTGAATTGCCTCTTCCTAAAATCTTTTGGCGTGCAGCCGTACATTTCGCGAAAGGCTTTGAAAAAGGATACTTTATTGGAAAAACCTGAATCGAACACTATTTCATCAACCGTTTTGTGCGTCGTTAGTAGTAAATCCTTAGCCACATGCAAACGGCAGATTTTAATCAGAACGGTAGGACTGCCGTTGCCAGTTTCTTCCATTTTACGGTATAGGCTTCTTGAACTCATAGCTAATTTTTCGGCGATGAAATTTGTTGTCAGTTCGCTATTTGTTATATTGTCATTTATGATTTTCAGTACCGATTGCAAGAACTTTTTCGAGTCCCTATGCATAAGCTTTCCTTCTGTTTTTTCGAAAGAACTGATTGGCGAACTGAAATAGCTTTTTAGTCTTTCTTTGCGTTCCATTACTTGCATGACAGATATGCGTAGGAATTCCGTACTGAACGGTTTCGTGATATACATCTCAGCTCCGGAGGAAATAGCTTCCATTTGCTGTTGCATTTCGTAGTGTCCGGAAATGATTATTATTGGTATATGCGAAGTTTCTTTTTGCGACTTTATTCTTTTTACCAGTTCTATTCCGTTTGTATCTGGCATTTTAATATCGCATATAATAACGTTTGGAGACATCTCATTCAACACATCATCAGTCTTGCCTGCATCTTGTAACGTCACCACATTGAAGTCGTTCGAGAAGATTTCTCCAATAAGCCATAAAATCTCTATTTCATCGTCAATAACCAAAATCGTCGGACGCATTTTGTCAAACTCGTAATCAGGCAGTTTAATCATTGGTTGCATATATATTTTTTCAGGAATATATTCCGATGTGATGCGCTTTTCTTTCTGGTTGTCAGGACTGAGAGCTGGTAATGTCAGAGTAAACACAACCCATCCGTCAGGTGAGTTCTCTGCTTTTAGCTCGCCATCCAATAACTGCGCCATGTTATACGAAATGGCTAATCCTAATCCATTACGTGAGAAATTTTTCTTATCCTGATTCTCGAAACTATCCAATATGGTATAGCGATTGAAAAGCCTCTGAAAATCACTGTCTTTAATGTAGCTGCCTTCGTTTGCCACACAAATCTTCAGAAATCCTTCTTTGGTTTCCAAGCTTACTTTTATGCATTTACCCGATGGTGTGTATTTGAATGCATTCGAAATCAAATTAATGACAATTGTATTTAGAAAACCTTTATCCGTATTCCACGACATGTCTTCGGATATTTTGCTCATAAATCTGATATTCCTTGATTTTGCTATTTCTACGAAGCTTCTTGTTAGGCTTTTCATGAGTAACGATACGTCTAATGTTTCTATTATGAGTTCCCTGTGTCCAGTTTCTATTCTGCGAAACTCTATCAGCTCGTTAATCAAATATTTCAATCGCTCTGCATTTACTTGTATCATCTGTACATAGTCCGATACTAATTTGTTTAATCCTTTTGTGGAAAGAATGCGCTCGCAAGGTCCGCAAATCAATGTCAGTGGTGTGCAGAATTCATGTGCTATGTTAGTGAAAAAGCTGAGCTTGGACTCGAATACGTTCTTTTGGTGGCGTCTTTCAATATCATTTAGCATTTCTTGTTTTTTACGTCTCATTCGCATAGTGGCAGAGTGAACAAACAGTCCTATTATTGTGAGAACACATATTGAATAAATTATTTTTGCCCACCATGATGTGTACCATGGATTGGCAATACATATAGTCAATGAATATATTTTACTCTCACTATCGAAAACACTGTTGTAATATTTTACCTGTAATGTGTATTCCCCTGGAGCCATGTTTGTGAAAGCAATACTACTTTCCGTACCATTGTTTATCCATTGTTCGCTTAATCCTTTTAACTTGTATGAGAAAGTATAATTGTTGCCGTTCAAAAAATCCACACATATAAAAGATACGGAGAAGAAATTCTGATTGTAATCCAAATTCAATTTTTTTTCTCCGTTTTCCAAAGTTATGTATTCTCCTAAGCTGTATTGCTCTCCGAATATTGATAACTTGTCAAAATATATAGGTGGCATGTATGGATGTTCTGTTTGTCCGTCTGCTGTAATTGTAACAAATCCGTTTATACCTCCAAAATATAACACGCCTGTTTGTGGGTCACGGAAAGCTGCCCCGTCGCAGAACTCCACAACTCTCAGGCCGTCGCCGACCCCATACGTCCTAAACACGTTGCTACGTGTGTCAAAATTTATCATTCCCATATTTGTGCTCAGCCAAAAATTATACGGCGAGGTTTTCAGTATTTCATGTATCGTGCTGTTTGGGAATCCGTCTTTGGTATTGAAAAGATGGTATGACGAATCTGGGGATAGCTTGATAAGTCCGTAGCTTGTTCCCAAGAGATAGCTTCCGCAACTATCCTTGTTGATTGCAAGAATGTTGTTCAGTGTCATATTATCATATTTGTGGGTAGCGACAGGCTCAAGTACATCGGTTTTCTCATTGTATCGGAATACTCCATAACCTTTATTACCGAAAAGAGGTGGGTTTTCGTCTTCATGGTAAATGGTAAAAAAATAATTTGATCCTATCTGGCCTTCATTAATAGTATAAATACGCATATCCTCAAGCCTGGGAGTGTCGGGACTCCCTGTCAGCCGCGCCTTAACTATCCCCATGCCTACACTTGCTATCCATAACTCTGAGTTCTTGGTCTCATATATGTCGTGTATGTATTTTAAATGTTTGCCATTAATTATGACTGGAAGTCTTCTGATGCGTTTGTCTTTATATGAGTAATAGCATAAGCCTTCCTCGTTGCCAATCCATAACAGGTTATGCTTGCTTTTGGAAAAGCAATAGACGGCATTACTGCCTATATCTGAGTTCGAGATTGTAAGCATTTCGGTCTTGCAATCGAATATCTCTTTCTTCGCGTCATAATTATATGCCTTGATGATGCCGTTGCCTTTTGTTCCTATCCATAATGTCCGTTCATCGTCAATATGCAGTGCTCTTACAGGGGTTACGGCTTTTCTATATAAATTGCTTAATACAACTGATTTTATGGAATAAAGAGGGTTTGAGTAAAGATAAACTCCTTGCCCGTCTGTACCAATCCAAATAGCATCTTGAAAGTGGTCTTTTATCATGCAGAAAACTCCGCTGTTTATTGGAATTTGCTGGATGTCATATTCTTGGGAATCATCCCGTTTTTCCAATATTAAAAGTCCGTCCATGAGGAAACCGATAAAAAACTTATCGTGATAGCGGATTATTGATGATATTTTCCCATGGGTCTGTATTTCCTTCCTTAAATTGGATATTAGTGTATTAACCTTGGATTTTAAATTGTAAGAAAAAAAGTTGTATTCCTTGTCTATATATAACAGATGTTCATCGTCATTGAAACAATATAGTAGGCTTGACCTGTAGATTAGCTCTGGTTGCCGTGACTCTAAAGTTATTTCTCCGGAAGGCTCATGGATAATTTCAAAGCACTGGTTGTAGCCTGCCATGGTTATCCATATCAGGTTGCGTTCATCAATAAAAAAATTTAAAATGTCTGATATTAGCACTCCTGTGATGCTGATTTTCTTGAATTTGGTTTCATTTTTCGGGCAATAGTAAATACTATTGCTTTCTTGTATGATAAACAGGTTTCCATATTTATCCTTATCCATTAAGAATAGTTTCTGAAACTCGCTGTAATGGATTATTCCGTTTGTTTTACGGTCTAGACGGTTTAACCCATGATAAGTTTGAACCCAATATATGTCATTGCCGGTGTAAACGATGCGATCTATTAGATTGCCTGTAAGATAGTCTATGGCATTGGCAATCTTAAACTCTTCTATCTTTTGACCGTTGTAAACATTCATGCCATCGCATGTGCCAATCCATAGCATACCGTAATCATCCTGACACAATGAAGTGATGGAACTATTTGTCATATATTCCTTGTCTGCTATTTGCTTAAGGTTATATGAATGGATGTTGTTCCAAATGTTTGTCAGAATTAATAAAATAAGGATTGTCTGTTTTCTCATAATATTAAAAATTATTTTCTATTTATATTGCAAAAGTAAAAAAAACTTTTGGTAAATTCTTTTGCAGGAAAAAATATAGGTAAAGATTTGCGACATAGTAGTTAATGTTATAGACAAATTCCTTTTTTATAATCTAATAATAATAGTAAGGGCTTCTTTTATCATTATTTTTGTCTCAAATTTTTTTAATCCATTAAACTTATTATTTCATGGAAACACTTTCATTTTCAATTAAACGTTTACTGATTTTGTTTTGTGCCATTTTGTGCACTATACCATTTTATGCAGTTAAAAACCCTGTTGATTATGTCAGCACATTAGTCGGCACACAATCGAAATTCGAATTGTCAACCGGTAATACTTATCCTGCAATAGCATTGCCATGGGGAATGAATTTTTGGACACCTCAGACGGGTAAAATGGGCGATGGGTGGACATATACTTATAACGCTGATAAAATTCGTGGATTCAAGCAGACTCATCAGCCAAGTCCGTGGATGAACGATTATGGTCAGTTTGCAGTAATGCCTGTTACCGGTGGACTTGTGTTCGACCAAGACAGGCGTGCCAGCTGGTTCTCGCACAAAGCTGAGGTTGCAAAACCATATTATTATAAGGTCTATCTTGCAGATCATGACGTGACAACAGAGATTGTCCCGACAGAGCGTGCTGCGATGTTTCGTTTTACCTATCCGGAAACAAATAATGCCTATATGGTATTGGATGCATTCGACAGGGGATCATACGTAAAAGTAATTCCAGAAAAAAACAAGATTGTAGGTTATTCCACTAAAAACAGCGGTGGTGTGCCTGAAAATTTCAAAAATTATTTCGTAATAGAATTTGACAAGCCGTTCACTTTTGTAGCCACGGCAATGGACAACAGCATATATCCTGAAGAAACCGAAGTGAAAGGTAACCACGCAGGGGCTGTAGTGGGATTTAAGACAACAAAAGGAGAAATGGTACATGTAAGGATTGCATCGTCGTTCATCAGCCACGAGCAAGCGGAACTGAACCTTAATGAACTTGACGACAAAACTTTCGACCAGCTTGTTGCGGAAGGAAAAGAAAAATGGAACAACGAATTGGGTAAGATAGATATAGATGATGATAACACAGACAACCTTCGTACGTTTTATTCATGTCTATATCGCTCTTTGCTGTTCCCACGCAGTTTTTACGAGATTGACAAAGACGGCAAAGTGATGCATTACAGCCCGTATAATGGTAAGGTGCTTCCAGGGTATATGTTTACTGATACAGGTTTTTGGGATACATTCCGTTCTTTGTTCCCATTGCTTAATCTGGTATATCCTTCGATGAATGTAAAAATGCAGGAGGGGCTTGTGAATGCATACAAGGAAAGCGGTTTCTTGCCAGAATGGGCGAGCCCAGGACACAGGGATTGCATGGTAGGAAACAATTCCGCATCCGTAGTGGCAGATGCCTATATTAAAGGTTTACGAGGTTATGACATTGAGACTTTATGGAAAGCGTTGAAGCATGGTGCGAACGCACATCTGAAGGGCACTGCTTCTGGGCGTGTGGCTTATGATGCTTATAACAGTTTGGGGTATGTCCCGAACAATATTGGCATAGGACAAAGTGTGGCTCGTACTTTGGAATATGCTTATAACGATTGGGCCATTTATACTTTGGGAAAGAAGTTAGGAAAGCCTGACAGTGAAATAGGAATTTATAAAAAACGTGCTATGAATTATAAGAACGTATATCATCAAGAATATAAACTTATGGTGGGAAAGGATGATAAAGGTACGTTCAATCCGAATTTTAGGGCCGTTGACTGGAGCGGAGATTTCTGCGAGGGAAACAGTTGGCATTGGAGTTTCTGTGTGTTCCACGACCCTCAGGGACTTATCGACTTAATGGGTGGTAAAAGAGAATTCAATACTATGATGGATTCAGTGTTTGTTATCCCAAGCAGGTTAGGACTGGAGAGCAGGGGCATTATCCACGAGATGCGCGAAATGCAAGTAATGAATATGGGACAATATGCCCATGGTAATCAGCCAATCCAGCATATGGTATATTTATATAATTACTCAGGCAAACCATGGAAGGCACAATATTGGATACGCGAAATAATGAATAAGTTGTATTCGGCTGCACCCGATGGATATTGCGGAGATGAAGACAATGGACAGACTTCTGCATGGTATGTATTTTCAGCGTTGGGCTTTTATACAGTTTGTCCCGGAACGGATGAATACATAATTGGTAGTCCAATATTCAAATCTGCAAAATTGCACTTGGAAAATGGCAATACAATTGTCATAAAATCAGACAATACAGGAAACGATTATCGTTATGTAAATGATATGAAAGTAAATGGAAAGTCATATTCACGTAATTACCTTACTCATGACCAATTAATTGATGGTGCAAACATACAGTTCAGAATGAGTAAGACACCCAATAAAAAACGCGGCATCTCCGAAAAGGATGTACCTTATTCGTTATCTTTGGAGTAAAAGTATTATTTTAGCATCGTAATAACAATTAATTAAGTATTTATGAAACTAAAAGTATTATTGTCTGTTTTCATAATTTCAATAGTTTTTTATGCTTGTAATGATAAGAAGTGTCCTGTGTCAATTATTGCAGCATCTTATAACTTAAGGAATGCAAACCACAATGACTCAGTAAATGGAAATGGATGGGGATTGCGCTACCCTGTGATAGTGGGAATTGTGCAATATCACGGCTTCGACATTTTTGGAACACAAGAGTGTTTCATTCATCAATTGGAAGACATGAAAAAGGCTTTGTCAGAATATGATTATATCGGAGTTGGACGGGATAACGGCAAGACTAAAGGCGAACATTCTGCAATTTTTTACCGTACTGATAAGTTTGAAGTGATAGATAAAGGTGACTTTTGGATGTCGGAGACCCCTGATGTACCAAGCAAAGGTTGGGATGCCGTGTTGCCACGTATTTGCAGTTGGGGGCATTTTAAATGCAAGGATTCAGGATTTGAGTTCCTTTTCTTTAATCTGCATATGGACCATATTGGGAAGGATGCTCGCGTGAAAAGTGCATTGCTCGTGCAAAAAAAGATAAAAGAAATCGGAAATGGGCTTCCTGTAATATTGACGGGGGATTTTAATGTTGACCAAACCCATAAGCCATACGATGTGCTTGTTAATAAGGGTACGCTTTGTGATTCTTATGAAAAATGTGACATTCGTTATGCTACAAATGGTACGTTCAATAATTTTGACCCTATTAGTTTTACGAAAAGTCGAATAGACCATATTTTTGTGTCTCCGGATTTTCATGTCAAGAAATACGGTGTACTGACTGATACTTATAGGACTGTAAGTGCAAACAACGAAAACATGCAGACAAACGACTGCCCAAGTGAAATAGATGTAAAAGATTGTCAGGCACGTGTGCCGTCTGATCATTTCCCCGTCGTAGTTGAACTTGAAGTTCTACGCTGATGTAAGTGTGAAACTGCCAACTCAAAATTCAGATATATGAAAAATATACATTTAGTAGCCAGCCTGTTGTTTTACTTTGTCTTTTCTGTAGGACATGCACAAGAGAAAAACTATTATCTTTCTGTTGCGGATTCTATATTGTTTAATATCTTAGAACTTTATAAGACAAACGACGGACTTCTTACTGAGACTTATCCAGTAAATCCTGAACAAAAAATAACATATTTGTCGGAAGGTACTTCTTTCGAGGGTTCACTAAAGTCTTCTTTCCTGTGGCCGTATTCTGGGATGCTGTCTGCATGTGTGTCTTTGTATAAGGTTACAGGAAACAAGAAGTATGATGAACTGATGGTACAGAAAATCTTGCCAGGACTGGAACAATATTGGGATGACGAACGGCAGCCTCCATCTTACCAATCGTATCCGGTGAAATATGGTCAGCATGGACGTTATTATGACGACAACATTTGGATTGCATTGGATTATTGTGATTACTATGAATTGACGCATAAATGCTATTACCTAAGTAAAGCAATAGCCTTATTTCATTACATATACAGCGGATGGACTGAAGAATTGGGGGGAGGTATATTTTGGTGCGAGCAGAATAAGGCTTCCAAACATTCTTGTTCCAATGCTCCTTCATCTGTACTTTGTGTGAAACTGTATAGGCTGACAAAAGATGACAAATACCTAAAAAAGGCCAAGGAGACTTATGAATGGACAAAAAAATGGTTATGTGATCCATTGGACTTCCTTTATTGGGACAATGTAGACTTGAAAGGTGTAATAGCAAAAGAAAAGTATGCTTATAACAGCGGTCAGATGATCCAGGCAGGAGTATTACTCTATGAAGAAACAGGTGACAAAAAGTATCTGGAAGATGCACAACGTACTGCTGCAAATACGGATGCCTTTTTCCGCACAAAGGCAGATAAGAAAAAACCGACATTAAAAGTTCATAAGGATATGTCGTGGTTTAATGTAATCTTGTTCAGAGGATTGAAGGCATTGTATGAGATAGACGGAAACAGCAAGTATGTGGATGCTATGGCAGACAATGCACAATATGCTTGGAATAACTACAGGGATGAAAACGGACTGATGGGCAGGGACTGGTCTGGGCATAACAATGAACGATACAAGTGGTTACTTGACAATGCTTGCCTTGTGGAATTATTTGCGGAAATTTACCAACTCAAGAATTTACAAAATAAAAAACTTAAACATTAAAAAACTTAAATACCATGAATAAGACAAAGTTTTTTTGCTTTTCCATAGCTCTTTTGGGTATGGCTGACATACATGCTATGGCTGAAGATAGTTTTATTGTCAAGCAAGACAATATAAAGGTGTTCCAATATCAGACCAACCGCCCGGAACTATCCAAGCGCTTGTTTGTGTCAAAAGCTGTCGAAGAACAGATTATAAGAATTAAACGATTGTTGACTAATGAGCGTTTGTCATGGATGTTTGAGAATTGTTTCCCTAATACGCTTGACACAACAGTTTATTTCGATGGCAAAGATGATACATTTGTATATACAGGTGATATTCATGCCATGTGGTTACGTGATTCTGCGGCACAGGTATGGCCTTATGTGCAACTGGCCAACAAAGACCCTGAATTGAAAAGAATGTTGGCAGGAGTTATAAAACGTCAGTTCAAATGCATTAATATTGATTCTTATGCAAATGCTTTCAATATGAATGCGGAAAGGGGAGAATGGATGAGCGACTTGACTGAGATGAAGCCTGAACTGCATGAAAGGAAATGGGAAATAGATTCATTGTGTTATCCTATACGCCTTGCCTATCATTATTGGAAGGTAACAGGCGATACAAGCGTATTTTCTGACGAATGGCTTTCAGCTATCGCAAATATTCTAAAAACATTCAAAGAACAACAACGTAAGGATGATTCAAAGGGACCTTATCGTTTTCAACGCAAGACAGAACGAGCACTTGATACACTAACAAACGACGGATGGGGGAATCCTGTGAAACCAGTTGGGTTGATAGCCTCGGCTTTCCGTCCGTCGGATGATGCAACCACTTTTCAGTTCCTTATTCCTTCTAATTTCTTTGCTGTAACATCATTGCGCAAGGCTGCGGAAATATTAACTAAAGTGAACAAAAAAAACGAACTGTCTGACGAATGCAAATCGTTGGCAGATGAAGTGGAAAAAGCTTTGAAAAAACATGCCATATACAATCATCCAAAATACGGCAAAATATATGCATTCGAGGTTGATGGTTTCGGAAACCATTTGTTGATGGATGATGCAAATGTGCCAAGTTTGCTCGCTATGCCTTATTTGGGTGACGTGGATATAGATGACCCTGTTTATCAGAATACACGAAAGTTTGTATGGAGCGAGGATAATCCCTATTTTTTTAAAGGCACTGCAGGAGAGGGTATTGGCGGACCGCATATAGGATATGACATGATTTGGCCGATGAGTATAATGATGAGGGCGTTTACAAGCCAAGATGACGAGGAAATAAAGATCTGTATAAAAATGCTTATGGATACAGATGCCGGAACAGGATTCATGCACGAATCATTCCATAAAGATGATCCTAAAAAATTTACACGTGCATGGTTTGCATGGCAAAATACATTGTTTGGCGAATTGATTCTTAAACTAGTAAACGATGGAAAGGCGGATTTGTTGAATAGCATACGTTGATTTTTATAAAAGATTGAATTTAATTTTCTTTATTGTTGATTCGCATGTTCAACTTTATATTAGACAAGGCTTCAGTTATGAGTTATCAAGTTTTTTATAAGTGACAGTTTTTTTATCTAATAAGAAAAGTTATATCATTTAGAAAAATTTTTTATCACTTCCATTGAAACTGAATGTCAGCAAAGTTAAACTTAAATAAAAGATTGCCGGCTATGGTCTATTGTTATGGTCGGTTATAACTATTAAAATAATAATTAATAATATGAAACAGAGTTTATTGCTTATATTTATTACAACTTTTATTTCATGTACTTCCGGAGGGAGGCAGTCTGAAGATGGTGTAGGAAGATTGCCAGATTGGGCTTTTGGCGGATTTGAACGTCCGGAGAATGTAAATCCGGTTATATCACCTATAGATAATACGTGGTTTTATTGCCCGTTGACTGAAGATTCGGTAGCATGGGAGTCAAATGACACATTCAATCCGGCAGCTACGATATATGACGAGGAAATAGTCGTATTATACAGAGCTGAGGATAAGTCAGGTATTGGTATTGGACGTCGTACTTCACGTCTTGGCTATGCGACATCAGCTGATGGAGTGACTTTTCAGCGCAGAAGTACCCCGGTTTTTTATCCGGACAACGATTCGCAAAAGAGTCTTGAATGGCCAGGAGGTTGCGAAGATCCGAGGATTGCTGTTACTGTTGACGGGTTATATGTTATGATGTACACTCAATGGAACAGGGACATTCCCCGTCTTGCGGTCGCTACTTCCAAAGATTTGGTACATTGGACAAAATATGGACCTGCTTTTGCCAAAGCTTATGACGGGAAATTTTACAATATGGCATGCAAATCAGGTTCTATACTCACTGAGTTGATTGACGGAAGACAAGTAATAAAAAAGGTAGGTGGAAAATATTTCATGTATTGGGGCGAGGAACATGTTTTTGCTGCCACTTCTGAGGATTTGGTTAATTGGACTCCAATAGTAAATATTGATGGTTCTTTGAAAAAATTGTTTTCACCTCGTGACGGATATTTTGACAGTCAACTGACAGAATGTGGACCTCCAGCCATATATACACCAAAGGGAATAGTGCTTTTATATAACGGGAAAAACCATTCAGGAAAGGGAGATAAACGTTATACGCCAAATGTTTATGCGGCAGGACAGGCTCTTTTTGACGCTAATGATCCAACTCATCTTATCAGTCGTTTGGATGAACCTTTTTTTCGACCAATGGATTCTTTCGAGAAAAGTGGACAATATGTTGACGGAACTGTATTCATTGAAGGAATGGTTTATTTTAAAGGAAAATGGTATTTGTATTATGGATGTGCCGATTCAAAGGTTGGTGTTGCCGTTTACGACCCTAAGAATCCTTCTTTACCTGACCCATTGCCATAAACGGTATTACTTTTGCTGAGTTGGGAAGATTTAACTGCCCTCTTAAGCTTTTATACAAGCTTTCGGGGGCAGTCGTTTTTTTTGTATTAATTATGGACATTCATTAAATACAATAAAATTAGCCAACTAATTCATACACAAAGTATCGCGGGTTAGTTGGCTTTTTTGTATCTTTAAGTATTCCCCCCGAAAATAAGGTTTAGCAGCCAAAACGGGGGAAATCCCCCAATAAAGATATGGCTTAAGATACAAAAAATTTCAGAAATTCACCCTACTTTGGGTTTTACAGAATTTTATATTCTGGAAAAATATCGCAAGAGTTTTAATGAGAGTGAGCTTGGCAGGCTTCATTCAGTGTTATATGTTTGATTCAAGAGAGAAAATACAGAAAAATTACAATAAAAATGGCATATGGAGTGATTATGTTTCATCATCTTCATATGCCATCATATATTATAGGGACATTTACTGAATATCCCTAATTATGTAGTGGACTTCAGTGTTAGTCTTGCACATCTTCAATTTTGTTCAAGGCTGCAGGCCTGTCGATAGGCTTTTCCCCGAATTTCTTGTTTGGCTTCTTGCCCATTACGAACTTCAGAGTGCTGCCTTTCATTATGTCATCATACGTTATATAGCTTTTGCTGTATGGTTTGCCGTTCAAGAATACTTTTTGGATATAAATGTTCTCTTTGCTGTTGTTTACAGCTTCTACTGTGAATGTTTTTCCATTGCGGATATTTATCTTTATTCCGTCAAGGCATGGACTTCCGAAAACGAAAATACCGTCTGATGGGTTGACTTGGTAAAGTCCCATTGCCGATAAGATATACCAAGCCGACATTTGTCCGCAGTCTTCATTTCCTATGATGCCGTCAGGCTTGTCCGTATAGAATTTGTCCATAATGAGACGTACCTTCTCCGCTGTTTTCCATTGTTCGCCTGCATATGTGTACAGGTATGCTACGTGATGACTTGGCTCATTCCCATGGGCATACTGGCCTATAAGACCCGTGATGTCGCTTGAAGCAAGTTTTCCCATACTGTCGTTATTGATGAAAAATTCATCTAACTTTTTCGTGAAAGGTTTATCTCCACCAAATAGTTCGATAAGACCGTATGGGTCATGGGGAACAAAGAAAGTGTATTGCCAGCCATTACCTTCGCAAAAGTCGCCTACCGTATGGATGGACTCTGCAGGGTCATAAGGAGTTCTCCATGAACCGTTTTCAAGCTTAGGGCGTATAAATCCGATTGATTGATCAAAGTAGTTCTTGTAATACGAAGCGCGCTGTGCATATGTCGTTGCATCTTCTTTTTGTCCCATTTTGTATGCCATGGCAGCAATTCCCCAGTCGGCCACAGCATATTCCATTGCTATGGATGTGGCTTCATGGATTTTGTCGGCAGGTATGTATCCTTTGTTCATCACATAAGGTACACCTTTCTGTCTCTCGTATGTGGCAGTAGCTTTCATCGCTTTCAAAGCTTTCTCAGTGTCGAACCCATCGAATCCTTTAAGATAGGCGTCGGCTATCACAGGAACAGAACTATAACCTGGCATTTGGTTGGTTTCACCGCTCATTAATGGCCAGATGGGGAGTTTGTCCTGTTGGTGGTAAATGGAAAGCATGGAGTTGACAATATGGTTTACCATATCCGGTTGTATGATGGTCATCAAAGGATGTAGTGCTCGATAAGTATCCCATAGCGACAATGTAGTGTAGTTGGATTTCAGCGAATCTGTATAAATCATATCGTTTATTCCCCTGTATTCTCCGTTTACGTCGCAATATAGCGTCGGAGCTATCATTGTATGATAATGAGCGGTGTGGAAAATGCGTTTTATTGATTCGTCTTTCGTCTCTATTGTCATTTTCGATAACTCTTTCTTCCACCTTTCCGCACTTGTTTTCACGACTTTGTCAAAGTCCCAGTGAGGTATCTCCGCTTTGAGGTTCATTGCTGCATTATTGCAGCTAACCGACGAGAGTGATACTTTTATTTTCACTTCTTTTTTATTACCGAAAGTAAGTATGCTTTTTACCGACTCCGCTTTCAGCTGTTCCCATTGTTTAGGGGTATTGTCGTCATAGGCTATGAACTGTTCAATCTTGCAGTTACTTTTCAATACGAAAAAAACTTTTCTTGAAGGACTCCAACCTTTCACATATCGATATCCTTCAACGGTATAATCATCTATCTTGCGGATATAACTGTCATATGCGTTCGAGCCGTTACCTTCACGTAGGTCTATAAGTATTGAGGCTGGTTTGCCCTCAGGGTATGTATATCGGTGAAATCCTACACGGTCTGTAGTAGTTAATTCCGCTTTTATACCATATCTGTCAACTAATAGGGAGTAGTATTCAGGACGGACAATTTCGTTGTCGTGTGAGTATTTTGAGGCATAACCGCCTTGTATATCGTCTTGGTTGCCTCTTGGTGTACGTATCTCGTTCAATGGCATGATAAGGATATCGCCAAGGTCTGTGCATCCTGTGCCACTTAAATGAGTGTGTGAGAAGCCTATGAGAATGCTGTCTGAATAATGATAACCAGAACACCAGTCCCATCCTTTATGGATATTACTTGGCCCGAGTTGTATCATTCCGTAAGGAACATTTGTTCCAACGAACACATGTCCGTGATAGTCAGAACCAATATATGGATCAACATACTTAAGCGCATCTTCGTTTCTGAGGCTTGCATGTTGTGCAAATCCAATTCCTGCGATAAACAATAAGCAGGAAATCAAAAAAATAGAAAACTTCATTTTGTAACGTTTTTTTAATAGTTAATACTTCGTTAAATTTGTAACTAATCCGTTGAAAATAAGCACGCTGATTGATAAAGTTTAGCATAATAAAATAGGTCAAGTGTCTGATTTTCATTATCTTTAATGGTATCCTACCACACATTAAAGCAATGAAAGGAACAGCACTTGACCAATATGAGGAAATCGTAACCGATGCTTTGAAAAGTTATTCAGCGAAGTTACGCAAAAGTTTTAAAACAGCATTCATCCAACTCATGATTTTGTATATGGCACTGCCAAGAAAGATAAATTTCACCCAAATGGGCCGTTACTCGGACAGTTCGGAACAACGCTTCCGGCAGTTGTTTGAACGTGAGTTTGACTGGATGCAGTTCAATCTCTTCCTTATGCGGCAGCGGTTTGGTGAAAATGCTAGAAAAGCCATTGCCATAGACGCGAGCTACATTTCAAAGTCGGGAAAGAAGACTCCTTATATTGGCAAGTTCTGGTCGGGATGCGCTTCTGCTATGAAACGAGGTCTGGAAATTCTCGGTATCGGCATTGTCGACATTGACAGTCGGGACTGTATGACGCTGCGTGCGGAACAGACACCGGACAAGACGTATCTGGAAAAGCAAGGCGAAGATTACAGCCTTGTGGACTGGTATCTTGACGTGCTCCGCAAATACAAGGACAAGTTGCTCGGCATAACACGTTATGTCGTTGCAGACGCCTGGTTCTCAAAGGCAAAGTTCGTGGGTGAAACCTGCCTGATGGGATTCCATGTCATCAGCCGCCTGCGTGATGATGCCGCCTTGTGGTATTCACATAACGGTGTCCGAACAGGCAAACGTGGACGGCCGCGTATCAAAAGCGAGAAGATTGATTTTGAGAAACTCGACCTTCAGTATTGTGAAATTCTCGACATTGAAGGAGGAAGGGCTTACTCAGTCAAGGCCTATTCAAAGGCAATGAAACGCAACATCAAAGTCGTGGTTCATTATCCGGAATCAGGAGGACATAAAATTTATTTCTCCACCGACCTTGACATGTCGGCCAAAGACATCATCGAATACTACCGTACAAGATTCCAAATTGAGTTTTGCTTTCGGGATTCCAAGCAGTTTACCGGACTCAACGATTGTCAGGCAAGAGACTTGAGGAAACTTGACTTCGCTTTCAATGCTTCACTGGCCTCGGTAAACATCGCAAAGGTCATGCGCCAACGATACTATCCGTCGCTTTCCATCGGACTGCTAAAGGCCTATCTGAGTAATGTTTATATACTCAAAAGAATTTTTAGTAAGTCCGGTCTGAAACCGAACAGAACTTTTAATACTAAACTTATCAAAGAACTCTTTGGCTTTGTGGCGGAAGCCGCTTAGCCGATATGTTGAATTTTTAACGGACTATTATAATAGTTATAATTAATGTAAATAGATTGTTTGTTCAAACAGATATTTTATAAATGTTAATTTCACAAATTTATAAAGCATATTTGTTCTTGTCAAGTTATTTTCACTTAATGGCAGATAAGTTTACTTTTTTGTCATATTAAGACATTTTATTTGCAGTGATTTAAATTTATTTCGCTATAGTTGTCAGATGATGCTACGATAAAATCTGAAAACTAAGTGCATTAATGAAAAAAAACATCCAATGGAAAAACTTTTGTTTATGACACTTCTTTCTTGATTCTGCCTATCCTGTATTTATGGTTGAAAATATCAGAAGGAGTATCTTTTATAAACTTATTGTAAAACAACCTTATCTCACTCTCTGATTTGCATACAATTTCCCCATTATTATCCATCTTTATGAAGTTTCCCATCATAACCGGACTGAAGACGGCAAATGGCTTTATGAATGTAGGGGTTTCATCAAATATTATGTACCCTCTCAGATCATTCCTCATCATAAGCTTCCTGAAATCACCATCGAATACATCAACCTCTGAAGTCGGTTTATAGATAAGGAAGAAGTTTATAAGGTCAGTCCAGAATCTGACGTGAGTGATTAGGAGTATCTTCTTCTGCATTATTATTTCCGGATTGTCTTTGTACTCAGACAAAGAAATATAATGTTCATCATCACTGGAGATTATCATAACATCCTCCCTTTTTCCTGACTTCGTCAACGTGTCACCCAAAATTCATCTGTGAACAATGGCGCAATGCGTTGATGGCGTTTCATCAGCATAGTTCTGTTGATTGTCTGCTTGTTCTGAGGCAATGTAATCTGTATAGTCACTATAGTTTTAGCAAGTTCGAGCACCTT
>UQTJ01000036.1 GCA_900544075.1 uncultured Bacteroides sp. | reverse complement strand
AAAATCTTTTTCGCTAAACATAATCTTTCGAGTTTTAAGTTTAGCACGAAGGTATGAGAAAGAAACATGCTAGTCAATACGCCAATTTTGGATGGTTATTTTTAATAGAAATTAACATTGTACAGATACCTTTGAGGAGGGGAGGATTGAAAAAATGAACTTTTTAAAAGAGACTCATAAATAAAAACAACCATTTCAATGATAAAATCATTTACTATTCAAGAAAACATATAAATCATTTAAAACCTTATCTGGAGTATTTCCTGATTCTTTCAGCCCTTCTTGTGTAAATCGGTTCAACAGATTATTCAATTCTGTCATTTTTCTATTATTGCCATTTTGTATGAATAATTCCTTTAAGTATTTAATTTTCTCACAAGCTTGTATTCCTTCTATCAAACGTTCGAAACGTATACTGCTTCTTGGACCAGGATAGATTGAATATGTATCACCTGCAGCCCAAGTTCTGAATCGTGAATCACGTAATGGATCTATAGGCCAACTATTTACTGCCCATCTTAAATATCCATCAAAGCCATTTGCTAAAGAATAAATTGCAGTCCATGCAGATTCGTAAGAAGGAGAGAAAGTAAACATATTAGGGAATTGCTCCACACAACATGTATAAACAGAACTAATCATACTATTTTCATCCCTTTTATTCTTTATATCTATAGGGAATTCGTTCCCATATGGGATAGTTAAATAAAACAAATCATTTTCTATTTCACCATGATAATTACCTGCAAGACTTATTTTAAAATTAGGATCTGCTATCTTAATTATTTCTATAGCCTTAATCATATCATCCAACGCTCTTTCGTCCATTGAAATCATAGTCCTTTCAAACCAACCTTTTTCACGCAGATGAGCGGCAAAATCTTTCAAAAATGGGATCCAATATTCTGAATATTCTGAATCGGTTGGACCAGCTTTTATAAATTGCATTCGGTTGGTAGCCTCATCATAATAATCAAAAGATAAATTCCAAGGTATTAATGTATAACACGATATCATTCCATCTATACCTACATCATTAAGCATAAATTCCACCCATCTGTCGAATACAGAATATTTATATTCCCATGTTCCATCTATCTTTTTCACTTTAGTAACCATACTGTCATAATGATCCTCAGTCTGCCCATTCCATGGTTTATGCATAATGCTTGCTGTTATAAACTTCTGCCCTGCATTTGCCAACATTTTCATTAAAGGACGCATTGCATCGAAATGCTCTATACTCCATAAAGGAACCTGATAATAACGGGCAACTGAATATGGATTCTGCCATAAGTCAAGACAGAAATCCCATTCTGATGGTTTCTTTAAAGTTCTATCTATTACTTCAACATCAATAGACAAATTCATCTGCTTGAAATTACTTCCGCTTACAGTTACAGTACCGGTATATTTTCCATGCGGTATATCTTCTGGTATATCTATAGTAAACCAGACAGGCTGAACAGAATATGCCTTTACATCAATTCTATCTACAATATCCAATACGTCTGCTACCAACAACGAATCCCATTCAGTTTTATCTTCCCTTGCTGCACAACCACCTTTATCACCACTCTTAAATTCATCAGCCATAACATATCTCACAAAATGGCTATTAATTTTATTTTTTGATATAATATTATGATTATTTCTTAGATTACTAGTATTAACTACTACATTTTCAAGATTAATTTTAGTATATAGTATAGCCTGGGCACTTATTCGTTCTCCTCTCCATCCTGTAAGTTTATTTCTTTTGCCTTTCAAATTTGGCAAATCATGCTTAGAATAACGAACATCTATACTACCCCATTCTAAACCATAAGACATTAATTTAGCATTTTCCCACTTTTTAGAATCTATTTTGAAAGATTGTATTGTCAGTTCATCATAATTATTTAGAGGATATTCGCTGCTTAATTTTTGAGAAAAAATAGAACTACAAAAGCATATTAAAACAATTATAATACACACTATTTTTTTATATGATAATTTCCACATAATCTCAACTAATTATTAGATTAATTAATACTACTAAAACAATAAACATTACCTGCAAAATCAGTAGAATACAACGTATTCCCTGTCACTAAAACAGTTGAAAATCGCGGTGAACCACTAAAATGTTTCCATATCATTCTTCCACTCCTTACATCCAAAGCATAAAGACATCCATCGGATGCTGAAATATAAATCGTATTAGATGATAATATCGGACTTGCTTCAACAGTACAATCAGGACTACAACTATAAGGTGCAGAATATATTAAAGATTTACCTGTTTTAAAAGTCCATTTTTCCTCTAATGTATTAGCATCCAATGCTACAACCCCATTACCTACAGTTCCAAATATTATAACATCAGACAAAAATAAAGGAGTAGAAGCGACATCAACATTATACTCTAATTCTTTTCTCAATAAAATCTCACCAGTATTAACATTAATTTTATATAATGATTTATCAGATAATGTATAAACTGTATCTTTAATTATTACAGGAGTAGAAGACCTGAGTTTTAAACCTTTTTCTTCATTTTTCCATACTAGGCAACCTGTTTTTGCGTCATTTGCATACAACGAGCCCCAATGAGCCCCTCCTATCAAGATATCTCCATTTGTAGTTAGAGTTGTTACACATCCTTGACTCATATTCCACTCATTATTCCTCCACATCACATCACCTGTCGTGGCATTTAAAGCATATAAACATTTTCCACTTCCCAAATACACAGTACCTTCTAATGAAACTACTCCCTCTTTTAACGAAGGAATTACATTCCATCCTAAAGATTTGTTCCATTTCATATCTCCAGTTGCCACCTCAATACAATACGCATATCCTTTTGTATCTTGAGCTATTACACAGCCATTTGATATTGTCATATTATTGACAACTGCTCCATTTGTCTTATAAGTCCAATTAACATTCCCTGATTTGGAATCTATACATACAATTTGACCTTTGCTTATAAAATCATCATTGCCTGTTCCAATAACAATACTGCCATCTTCTGAAAGAGGCATACACATGTATATATTTTGTCCAAGATTTTTTACCCAATTAAGTTTCAGAGGAGGAGCAATCTTAGAATCATTTGTTCCAGAATGTTCTGAGTTATACAAGAAATTTGAACAATCACTTCCAATCTTAATGTTATCAGATGACCTGTCTGCAATAAATTCTTCCATTGTAGTTAATACTTCATCATTTGAACACTTAGCAGTAATCTCCAGAGACAATTTCATATTTAAATAATCATTAGCTAATACACATTCATCACTCCAAGTGAAATTAGTTTTTTTATTTAATTTTCTTGAATATAACGTATGCCCTCTTTTGTTGATTATTCTATAATTTATAGATTTTATTGACGATGAAGAATTATAAGCATTAACAATTATCGGTAATTTATTCCCATTAATAATAGAAATGCGTTCATTATACAATGAATTTATCTTAAGCATCTTATTAATAAATGGATATTGTAAATATGTATATAATTCACCAGATAAATTATCTATATTAAAAACCCTGAATGCTGACAAAGAATGGTCTATACCTCCACTATAAGATGAAGAAGTACAAATACAATAAGTAGTTTTAATATCCTTGACATCATTCATATGCCAATGACCATATACCCATGATTTTAAATTAAAGCTACCTAAATCAACAGAATACTTATCATCGAAATGTAACACTTTATTTTCATCTAACAAAAGATCATGACAAAATATAATTATCGGGTGTCCTAATTCTACTGAAGATAAATCATTTATAAACCAATTATAGACATCAAATGTTGTAAAACGAGTAGAATAATCACCATACAACATTGGTAATACTATATAATGTACATTGCCAACCTCAAAAGAATAATATACAGGGCCGTACAAGTCTTCATATAGTTTTTCGCCATATTCCCCCTTTACCAGATCATGATTTCCCAAAGTATAGTATACTGGTACTTCCATGTTTGCAGTATTCATTAATTGTATATGAGCACGTAACCCATTTTCATAACAGATATCTCCAGTATGGACAATAAAAGAAATATCATTATTCGAACAAAATTCCTTCAATCCATCTACCCAATACCTGTTCCCCTCAATATTAGAGATCTCTGTATCAGACAAATGAACAAATTTATGTTTTTTATTAGATACACCTAATTTTTCTAACTTCAACAAGGGGAATTCATAGAAATCGACATGTTCATCTATTTCTCTATAAAACTGTTTTTCTGCATAAAATCCTGAAGGTAGAGTTAAATATACAAATCTGGACTTCTCGTTATAATCTAACTGGAAAAAACCCTCACTATCTGTTTTTACTATATCAAATCCATTTGTAACTAAACATCCATCTAAACTTTCGTCTCCAATATCGTATTTATTATTATAATTTTTATCAAAAAAAACAATTCCTCTATATTGGGCTTTTATATTAGGGAGTATAATAAACATGAAAATTATGTATGCATGCAATCTCATATAATATCCATTTATCAAACAAAAACAATTCTAAAGAATCTTTAATAAAATCTGATAACTATCACCGTATTATTCTTTTATCATTCTAAGATTTAATTCAATATCACTATTTACATGGAGAATCTGTTCTTTATAATTAGGTTTTGTAAAACGTGCATAAGAATTCTCCTTTATTCTCATTTGATATCTACCATGCTTATCAGTATATACAAATTCATCATCTACCTGAACTTTAACTCCTCCTATAGGAGTTGCCTGCACATCTCTCACAGTACCTTTGAAAATTATTTCTTTTCTTCCATTATTTGAATTAGTAGTAATTAATAACTGTTCATTCTTCTCTGCCTGTTCCTTATCCCTTTTACCTATATAAACTGATAATATAGCAATTGTTTCCTCAGAGTTTCCACCAATGTATATATCAAATTGGCCTTCCTCTATATACTTCTTGCCATGATTATCTGTAGAATATAAGCTATGCACTGGCACAGATAATCTGATAGTTTTTTTTTCTCCTGGATATAATAACTCTTTTTTAAAGGCTTTTAATTCTTTAACTGGAGACATAACCTTACTTACAACATCTCTCACATATAACTGTACTACTTCTTTTCCTTTTACTTTTCCAACATTTTCTACATCTACATCTACTTTTATGGTATCGTAAACATTAAAGAACTCTTTGTTTACCTTAGCATTAGTATATTTAAAGTTTGTATAACTCAAACCATAACCAAATGGCCACAAACATTTAGGATCTGAAAATACGTAATCTCTACCTGGTTTGTCATAACATCCCGGTTCTTTATAATATCCCTTGTCTGTTGGCAAATAATTATAATAAACAGGCAAATGTCCCGTACTCTTGGGGAAAGAAAACGACAAACGGCCAGATGGATTAACATCGCCAAACAACACATCAGCTATCGATTCACCAGCTCTTTCACCGGCATACCACTGTACCAGAATTGCCGGTATATTATCTTTTACCCATGGAATAGCAAATGGTTTACCCACTACCAATACCACCACAACAGGCTTCCCTACAGAATATACTTCTTTTATCAATTTCTCCTGACATCCTGTTAAGAATATATCATGTAAGTCTATTCCTTCACCACTTGTAGATGGTTCCTGGCTATATCTTACAAAAGCAGTACTTGAACTTCCCACAAAAACAACAGCCACATCACTGTTTTTTACGGCTTCTACAGCCTTAGGTATACCACTCTCATCTAAAGAATGTATACTGCAACCCTTTTGATAGTTTACTCTTATTTTATTTCCTGCTTTCTGTTTAATTCCTTCCAATGGAGTCATTCCATCTTTATTATCTTTACTCCATGTATAATCTCCAAATTGCACCTGATTAGCGTTCGGACCTATTACTGCTATGGATTTTATCTTGTTTATATCTAATGGCAGAATATTATTTTCATTCTTCAATAGCACAACAGACTCGTCTGCTATCTGTTTTGAAAGTTCTACACTGCTTTTATTTCTCAATGGCAATTTATATGATGCCTTTTGCATATATGGGTCTTCGAACAAGCCTAATTCGAATTTGGCCCTCAGTACTCTCCTTACAGACTGATTTATAACCTCTTCATCCATTAAACCATTCTCTATCTTTTCTTTTAGGGTAACAAAACATGAACTTGAAGCCTCAACATCCAAACCGGCATTCAATACCTGACAAGCAGCATCGAAATCATTTTCTGCGGTTTTATGAAACGATTTTAGCATATCTACTACGCCCCAATCAGAATATACATATCCCCTAAAGCCAAATTTATTTCTCAAAATCTCTGTAAGCAAATAATAAGAGGAAGAGTTTGGTTCTCTGTTCCATGCATTATAACTTGACATTACAGCCATAACATCTGTATTCTTTATGATATACTCGAATGGTTTAAGATAAACATCATACAAATCTCTTATACCACATTCAACAGAAGCCAGATTAAGTCCTCCTAAAGGATTACCATGAGGTCCATAATGCTTCAACATTGGAGATATACCATTCTCCAAATATCCCTTTACTTCAGAACATCCCATCAACGAGCACAATAAAGGGTCTTCACTATATGATTCTTCAACCCTTCCCCATCGTAAATCTCTTACTACATCGACACACGGAGCCAGCACCTGCTTTATACCGATAGTATTAAGTTCTCCGGAAATCATTCTTGCCTTTTCATAAGCTAATCCAGGATTAAATGTACTTCCTAAAGCTATATTCTGAGGAAATATGGTTGCTCCTTCATGAACTACACCATGAAGAGATTCAGCCACAGAGAAAGCAGGAATACCCAATCTTGTATTTTCAACAAAATATTTCTGTATCTTATGAAATTCCTTTTTACAAGCTTCCGCACTCAAAGGAAATCCTTCATAAAAGCCAAAACTTAAATCACCACAATGCTTCCGGAGTTTCTCTTCATTTAATAACTGTACATCGAATACATTCCACGAATGCAGATGACTTATTTGAGCTATTTTCTCATCTAAAGTCATCCGGTTCAACAAATCGTCCACTCTCTTTTCAACAGGATAAGACGAATCTTTATATATAACCTTCTCTACCGGTTTTGAATATGCAGTCAAAGAAATAAAAATGACTATACCTAAATTTATTATTCTCATCATTTATACTACTTTAAAAATAAACTATATGGGAAACCCCATATAGTTTATTAAACATTATAAATATTTACTCATTGCCTATAAACTCATAAGCTCCTATATCAACGGCTCCGCCCCATTTCCTGTCATTTCCTATAATATCCCAAATTAAATTAAAGCCACTCCATTCAGCACCTTTATCTATTAATGGTGATACCGGACTCAATGAATAATCATTGTTCTCGACAGATACGAAGTTCGGACCGTCTGCCGCTGTGTTACTTGAACCAAGTATAAATGAGCCTTCTGTACTTGACGGAGCATTATTAAACGTCAATCGTCCTTCAACAGCGCAGTTCTTCAACATACCTGAACCTTGAGAATCCAAATATACATTGTTATTTGAGCCTGCAGTATGTACATTATTCCATATTACACTATTATAAACTCCCGTATTATTACCGAGTCTTAATCCGCTACTACTACCACTACTTGTGTTATTGACTATTGTACAGTTATATACCTTTGTACCTTCTGTAACATTTACAGTAGACGAAGAGGTTGTAGTATTATTATTGTATATCAAGCAATTATAGACTTCACAACCTGAATATACTCCTCCAGCATCCCTATAGCAGTTATTACCTGTAACAATATTATTTCTAAAAACCCAAGCGTTATAAAATAATACAGAAGCTCCATCAGCACCAGAAGAATATGTTGCGTTAGAACCTGTAAAAACAAATCCATCTATAATACAAACATTACCTCCTGTACTATAACCATAAACAGAAGCATATATCTCATTTGGAGCTGCAATTAATGTAGATTTGTTTTTTGTGTTACGATCTTTCAGCTTATTTTCCGTACCATCAAATCCACCATAATAATTTATTTTCTTAAGTTGATGCCAGCCAGATAACTGATAATCACCTTTAGCCACCCAAATTTCCATATCTCCATTATCAGTAGCTGCCGCTCTTCCCTCTTCCATTGTTCCAAAGGCACGTTCCCAACTTGTACCATCACCGTCTACATTACCAGCCTTTACATAAATACGTTTACTATGTGCCATCTGAGATATATGGAATGTATCAGTAACAGACTCATCTAAGTTCTTAATACAAACATAACCATATCTTTCTTCAACACCTGAATTTGCAGATACAGAAACTTTAATATTAATATCCTGAACAATATCTCCCTCAAAATTTGGATTTTCCGTTACACTAATCCAGTCATCGGACACAGTACACTGATAATCCATATTAAGTGATACCGGTATATCAAGTTCATTGGCAGCTTTCTCAATCAAGATATCTTTTTCTTCCTTACTTAAAGATATTGATAATATATCTTCCACATTTGCCTGAACTATAACAAGTTTTGCTTCTGTCGTCTTATCAACACTACGCACGAACAACTCTCTTGTCAATTCATTTCCTGTATTGTTTTCGGAAATAACAATCTTAAATTGACTTTCATTTTCTTTCGTTGCGGTTATTCCTTCAAGACCCTCAGTATCAATTTCCCATTCAAGCTGTGTAGACACATCAATAGTTGCCTCACCACCGTTCTTATTAAAAATAATATTATTCTTAGACAATGTTATCAGGCTTCCTCTTCCCTTTTGAAGCACGTGAATTTTTGTAGACATCTGATCCATTAATCGTACTTCAATCCAACTCTCACGTTCTTCCATATCAGGATTCTCCTGAATTTCCATTACTATAGAATCAGGCTTTGTATATTGCCCTCTATAACGAACCATCTTTATCCATGATACTGAAGTTTCAGCATACCATGGGTATGTAGATTTTAAGTGTATAACTTCTCTTGACGCTGCCGGACCTACAGTCAACTCTTCATTTATTTCAATTCCAGGATCTAATCTTTTTACCAAATTATCATCGTTACACGACAACAACATTAAAATAAAAAGAATAAACATATTTGCTCTTAATATCAGTTTCATAATATATTATTTTTTAATTACAACTAAACCATTAAGTACCTTTCTTACCGGATTGTCCGATGGCTTATTCATTAATTCAAATGTCACGTTACCACCCTCCTCACATCTTTTAACCATAGTGGAAGAGCCACCGCCATCAAGATTTAACGCCTGATAACAACCCGCTCCTTGACACAAAAGAATCATATCCTCAAGCCTCATTCCATTTGAATATTCAGGCTGTCTGCCATCCAATACAAATAACCATACTTTCAGATTATCTTTAGAAACACCGACAAACGTTCTTGGATGAAAATCCATAGAGTTATCATTTACACTAAATTCTTTTACCGGCTCCCCATCACAAATCATTCTCTGCCATCCTGATAATGCGCTCATTACATTCTCCTCATTCTTATTAAACTCATCAACTGTTGAGATATGGGCTGTACCATCTTTCAACATATAGAAAGCGTAATCGGCCTCATATCCCGATTTTGTCCACAAAGCCTTACCGTCCTTATAAACCAAACCTCCAGGTATCCAACCACTCGACGTTGTTGATTCCGAGAAATAATCACCATTAGTTGCAAGATAAACGACCTTTCCGGCAGCCTCAGCACTCATAGCCTGTTCTGCAACAGTCTGTAGTTTTGATCCGACTTCATCAAGATTATCAGGTGTTGAAACACTTATAGTAAGATCTTTTGTAAGATCGATCTCAGCAATAATCATTCTTGTCGGTTTCTGACAGTAAGTAAAAGTAACATCTACAATATTTATACCGTCTATCAATTGATACGCATCTTCTTTTTCCACCGATTGTATGTATGGGACATTATCTGCTATATTCTGCATTATTTGCAATGTAGCTCCTTTATGGCTAACCTCCACTTCATCCTCTGCACAACTACAAAGAGTAAATAAACTGGTAAAATTTAATACCAGAAAATATAGTACTGTTTTAAAATAAATATAAGTCTTCATAAGCATATTATTTTTTTATTCCCATCCTGGGTTGTTAGGTAATAAATTAGGATTCAATGAAATCTCATCAAGAGGAATATTATACAAATAATTCTTCTCTGTAAAGTTCATACTATAAGTAGCACGTTTTGCATAAGGAGTAATATAACCATCTGCGTCAAAACCAACCAATTCCTTAATAGTATTTATCTCATTTTGAGTATATAATGTCGGATCCATTTTAGCACCTCTCCTTACTTTATTATATACTATCTCACCGACATTCCATCTGCAAACATCATCCCAACGATATCCTTCAGCAAACAATTCAATCCTTCTTTCTCTTCTGATTTCTCTGATTAAATTCTTATTTGGTCCTTTTATTACAGGATACTCTTTAACCAAATTCGGATCTTCAACAGGATTCTCATCCAACATAAATGGGAATCCTACCCGGGCCCTTAATTTATTTATAGTTTTATTAAGTTCCGGATCCTTACCAAGTTCAGCACCGGCTTCAGCTCTAATCAACAAAGCCTCTGCATATCTCATTACCGGAGCATCCGTACCACCTTTAAAATTGCCCACCAAATGTTCCTCCTTTTTATAAAACTTGGCCAAACAATAACCCGTACTTGATGCTCCATAAAATGCTCTTGTATCAGATGCCGGCAAAATAGAGAATATATTTGGCGCTCCACCTAAACCGTCACGGAATAAATATCTTGAATTAGGATTATCAGCTTCAGGGATACACAAAGTCTGCAATAATCGTCCATCCCTGTTTTTCATCTCATCAATATATCCCATATCCGGGTTATGACATCCACAAAGTGAAATAGGTAAACCTGTATTTGAGCATAAATACTCTTCAAAACAATCCCTGCTCATACCCAATTCACCGTTCGGGATTGAGTTTGTGACTTGATGCCCCATATTTATACTAGGATCATATTCCCTTGACAGTATTATTTCACTATTATCATTATAATTATCCTGAATAAATAACTCAAAATAGCTCTCATCCACTCCATCTTTGTCATATAACGAATATCCGTATTCCATCAACTCACCGGATGCATTGTATGCCTCCTCCAAGAATTTAACATCACCTTCAATATCCCTATATCTTCTATATGTTCCCTCATAAAGGCAAATCCTCGCTTTTAGCAACAAAGCAGCATCACGACTTACTCTATAAACATTAGTTTTCCTTGGAAGAAACTCTATTGCTTTATCAATAGTACTAAGGATATTATCCATTACAACCAATCTGGAATCTCTTCCTTTATACAACTCCGGAGATTCTGCATTCAAGACACCATCGTACCATGGAACATCACCAAACAATTTTACTTTATTAAAATAATCAAAAGCCTTAAAGAACAGAATCTCACCGGCATATTTCTCCTTATCGCTAACGGATGCAGGAGATTTCTCATAATTCATTAAGAAGTCATTACAACCACGCACAACAGACCAATTCCAGTCACTGTTGCTTGTCAACATTGTATTTTGTCCATAAGTTACAATACTTGGAGCTGAACCCAACAAATTATCAGACTGGTATTCAGAATTTATCATATCACCAATTGTCCAACTTTGAGGGTCGCCATGACCTTTTATTATTTTAGGATAATACAAATTACAATATTGCTCTAAAGCTGCGGCATTAGCCGTACTCCAAAATGTATCACTGTCAATAGCGTCACCCGGAACTGTATCCAGATAATCGCAACTGTTCATAATAGCAGCTATAGTTAAAATCAATATAGAATAGTACTTTCTCATATTCTTGATTTTTTATGAATTAGAAATTGTCTAATAATGTTAGAACGTAATATTTACTCCAAAAGAATAACTTCTCATAAAAGCATATTCCTTTCCGGCATTTTCACTTTGTATACTCTTGCCATCACCTGTTATTTGATCAACAATATCCGGAGTCATAAACGGAGGCATATGTGTTTTCTCCCACAAGTTCAGACCACTCGCATAAATATTTATATTTTCAGCCTTTATACGATTAACCCATTTTCTCGGCAGATTATAACCTATTGTCAGATCTTTCAGCCTAATATATGAAGCATCCTGTAAATATTTAGTCTGAACCTGTTTGCTTCGTTTATTACCGTTGGCGTTAAGTCTTGGATAATATGCTGTTGGATTCTCATATGTCCAGGTATTGTCTATATGATACTGAGTAACATTGGAGTTATATATACCACGTGAAAAGCCCCAGAACAAATCACTACCTGTCCATAAATCTCTTTTCCCAATACCTTCAAACAAAGCCCTTATACTAAATCCATGCCATTCAATACCTCCTTGAATGTTATATCTATAACGAGGTGTTGAATTTCCAATTATTGTTTTATCACCAGGATCATCTAAAGTAACGTTTCCATTATCAATAACACCATCACCATTAATATCCTTATACCTTATATCTCCAGGATACCATTTGGTTGATATAAATTTCTGTATATAATTCATCCGGTTTGCTTCAAAATCATCTTGAATATACCCATCAGTCACATATCCCCAGATTTCTCCAAGCTTCTGTCCCTCATAATACATACCGTCTGCCAAAGAACCGTTTGGATTATCATATTTTGTTATTTCTGCCTGATAATCCGACAGGCCTAAAGTTACATAATAGTTAATTGGGCTGTTCAGAATCATTCCGGTCCTATCACGCCAGCTTAATTCTACTTCCCAACCCTTAGTTCTCATATCAGCCAAATTCTTTTTTCCACCACTTGTACCTAAAACTGCAGGTAATGTAACTTCTCTTACCATTCCTTTCGTGTCTCTTATGTAATAATCAAACGAACCTGATAATCTGTTATTAAGCAAAGTAAAGTCCAAACCAATATTTTTTGATTCCACTTTTTCCCAAGAGACTAAACTTGGTAATGATGGTATATTTAATGCATTAATAGCCAAGCCATTCATCATATAATTATCCATCGATTTACCAGTCAAAATTGACATATATGAATGATTGCTGTCGGTTACCTGATTTCCTAATGAACCCATTGAAAATCTCAGCTTCAGATTATCCACAAAATTGGATGCAGGTTTAAAGAAAGGTTCTTCTGATATTCTCCATCCAACAGAAGCCGAAGGGAAAAACGCCCACCTGTCATCACTTGCATACTTTGATGAGCCATCATATCTGCCGTTCACTTCCAACAAGTATCTGGATTTATAATTATAATTCAATCTGAAGAAAGCTCCCTGAATTCTCCATATATCAATAGACTCACTATTCTCTTTATAATTAATCGCCAAATCTGATACAGGTAAATCATTTATATAGAGGTCCGTCATTGTATATGATGTTGAGGAGTAAGTCTTTTCTTCTTGATTATATCCCAGCATGACCGTGAAATCATGTGATTCATTAAATACCTTATTGTATTCTGCCCATACATTAAACGCCTTATATATATTATTACTGTTACTATTAATAACATAGTTAGGGGTTTCTGTTACATAAGCAGGACGGCCTTCCGGGAATGTCTGTGTCAATTCTGTACGATTTGTCTTGTTATTAATAGAATATCTATTCCAAGAATAATCTCCTTTTATAGACAATCCTTTTATAGGATGTATGTCAAAACGTCCCGTATACCACTGATCCCATGTATTATCGACATTCCTTCCAGCCAATGCCATACGTCCCGCCACATTATAGTTTCCTGAATTCAGATATAATCCTGCAAAGTCTCCATTCGGCAAATAAATAGACAATGTAGGGAACATTCTATAAACCTCATAAAACCATGTTACGGCGTCAGAACCTTGGTTATCCATATATGGCTCGTCACTTTTTATATAATTCATCCTGGTAGAGAATCCCAAATCCAGCCAGTCGAAAACTTTTGTATCAAAGTTAAATGATAAATTAAATCTATTGTATTTATCATTTCCAAAGCGGAAAATACCTGACTGATCTTTATATCCTAAAGACGCATAGTAACTGTTTCTCTCAGTTCCACCTGAAATACTAACATTATGCTGTTGCATGAAAGCCGCATCTTTATAAAAAGCATCCAACCAGTCTGTATTTCCAACATATGCCCATCCCGGATTGTCCGGAGTATAAATTGAGTTCTGAATACCTTCAGTATCCACAAGGACAGGAGGATTATTTACAGGGTCGTTTATATATGCCTTTAATGCCTCCATAAACTTATCATTAAAATAATACGTGCCCGGGCTATCATACTCATATGCCTTATTCCACATTTCTGCCCAAACATCTGACCGAGGCATCTCCGGCAAGCGTGCAGGAGAACTCCATGAGAAGTTATTGGTATATGATATCTTGGTTTTCTGCTTAGCATGACCTTTTTTTGTAGTGACAAGCATAACACCGAAAGCCGCACGCGCTCCATATATAGCGGCAGATGACGCATCTTTCAAAACTGAAATGCTTTCTACATCCTGTGGATTTATCAATGACAAATCAGATATTTCTACTCCATCTACAAGAATAAGAGCATCTCCACCATTCAAGGATGTGTTACCACGAATATTAATCTTTGCCTCTTCATTTGGCTGACCACTATTGAATGTAATGTTAAGATTCGGTACAAGTCCTTGCAAACCTTGGGCAATATTACCGATAGGTCTGTTCTCAAGCAATTCTTTAGATGCAGTTGTCACAGCACCTGTAAGGTTAACTTTTTTTTGGGTACCATAACCCACAACTACAACCTCATCAAGCATCTGCCTGTCTTCAAGAAGCACAATGTTGAAATTTGAGTCCTTACTAACTCGCAAATATTTTGTCTTAAAACCTATTGAAGAAATTTTAATAGAGGAGCCTACAGGAACAGACAAAGCGAAATTACCATCCATATCTGTCACAGTTCCCTCTGTTGTATCATCTATCACGACTGTAGCTCCAGGCATTGCCACACCACTTTCATCCCTTACATTACCTTTTACCTTTACTTTCTTCGAGTGTTCTTTTGGTATAACTTTCAATACTATTTGATCTCCAGTTATGGAATATTGAACATTTGTACCACTAAACATAGAACTAAGAACATATTCTATGCTCTTGTCATTAGCAACAATAGACACACGCCTGTCTACATCCACAAGTTCTTCATTATAACTGAATTTATACTTTGTCTCTGTTTCAATTTTATGAAGGACACTTTCCACTTTAGCATTCTTCATGTTTAAGGACAATTTTGAACTTTGTCCGAACATTGGGCTTATCAGAAGCGTACTGAATAAACCTATCAATAAAAATCTTTTGCGTTTTTGCATATAATCCTTTCTAAAATAAGACATAGAATTAAATTAATGGTCTCTTACACATCCAAAGTAAATGTAAGCAACAGTATTATAATATATACTGAATTTAATCAAGAAGATAATAACCGAATTTTGTCATAGGCATTTTGATTTAAAATTAATAATAAAGGTTTTTTTATCGCATTTTATTATATGACGATTAAGAAGCATTAATCCACATTCACAATTAAAAAATTTTTTTTTGTTTTTTGATTGAATGTTATATCTTTGCCACACACATTCAGATAATAAATAAATTAAACGAATTAAAAATATGACTAAGTTCGAAAATGAATTTGATCTTATAACCGCCATCAAGGATGGAGATCATAATGCATATTCATACCTTTTCTCCAAATATTATAAAGACTTAGTCTTATATGGAGGTACAATCATACCAAACCAGGAAATATGTGAAGATATAGTACAAAACATATTTATTTATATATGGGAGAATAGAAAAAACATAAAAATAGATTCCTTAAAATCATATCTTATAAGGGCAGTTAGGAACAGTTGCCTTGATGAAATCAAACATAATAAAATTATGAATGAGTACAACACTTTTATTCTCACCCAGAACAATATTTTCAATAATGATACAGAAGAATACATCTTGTATTCAGAACTCAATATACAAATACAGCAAGCTATACAAAAATTACCTGTAGATGAAAGAACGGCATTCGAGATGAGTAAAATAAAAGGGATAAAATATCAACAGATAGCAGACGAACTGAACATTTCCGTAAGAACGGTAGAGGTCAGAATCTCAAAATCTTTGAAACGCCTAAAACTCTTATTAAAGGATTTTTTTGTTATTTTATTCATATTTACAAAGTTATAAATGTGGAAAGAGCCTACAGAATCGTCATAAAAATATAATTAGGTATTACATTTATATTAAAACGCAATGTCTTTTATGTTAATGACAATATTCATAGGTATTAAGTTTAATTTTAAAACTAAGGTAAAATGGACAACGAAAATCTCATAATCAAGATACTTTCTGGAAAAGCAAACAATACTGATATCAGAAGTTTTAATGATTGGTTAAATCAGAGCAAAAAGAACGAAGAGGAATTCTATAAGTTAAAGAACTTATGGGATTTAACACACCCTACCTTTGACCCACAAAGTATTGATATAAATAAAGCCAGTAAATCATTCTTTAATAACATAAAGAAGAGAGAAAGAGAAAATAAAACACGTAAGTTGATAACTTTTATATATAGAGTTGCAGCAATTTTATTTATTCCATTAGTATTATCCACAATATATCTTTATACAAAAGTACAACAACGTAACAATTATTCTGAAATCATACAAGCCTATCAGACTATAAATATTCCTTATGGTATGATTTCATCCTTAGAACTGCCGGACGGTTCAAAAGTATGGCTTAACGCAGGCTCAAGCTTTAAATATCCGATTCAATTTGATGAAAAAATCAGAAAAGTAGAACTTATTAAAGGTGAAGCTTTTTTTGAAGTTAATTCAGATATAGAACATCCATTTATTGTTAACACAGAAAATATTAATGTAATAGCCACAGGTACGAGATTTAACGTAAGTTCTTACCCTGAGGATGAAAATATATACGTATCGTTAGATAAAGGTAAAGTCGAGATTTCCGGAACGCAATACAAAAATATTCTACATATGAGTCCAGGTGAAACAATCTGTATGGATAAAAAAAGTAATACATATTTCATAGATGACAAAACTTGTATTTACAACAGATATGCATGGATAGATGGTGTTACCATTTTCAGAAATACAAAGCTTGAAGAGGTATTCAAAAGACTCAGTAAAATATATAATGTAGATTTTATAATTAATGACGATGAAATTAATAGTTATCCATATCATGCCACTTTCAAGAATGAATCATTGGATGAAATTCTTAATATTATAGAAATGGGTAATTCTATTGTTTGCAAAGAAATAAAGAATAACACATCTTATAAAAGAAAGTATGCCGTATCATTAAAACACAAACAGTAATAACTGCAATTAACACCCACGTCGATTACTATCCCAACATAGTTATCAACATGGGTGTTAATTAATATGTGTGCGTAAAACTACGTCTGTTTCACTTTCACATCTTTCACAAGAAGAGGTATTATTTTTTCTTCAGCTCCTCGGCAGGAACTATACGATAGAGTTTGTCGCTGGGACGGATTCTGTCAGGTACCTTGAACGATACATGGACACCTTTCTTCACCACATCCACCGGCTTGAGGTTTACACGTGCCTCTTCCAGGTTTACATACATTGCTCCGGTAGTAGGACCGGTGATGAGCAGCTTGTCGCCGACCTTGATTTCTGTAGCCTCGATGAGGAATTCGGCAACACCGATATTCGAGAAATATTTTATGCCGCGTCCGGCATATACCTTCCTTTCCGTGGCCTCGGAACCGTAGTTCTTGCTCCACTCGCCAAGACGCTGTCCCAAGTAGTATCCGTTCCAGAAACCACGGTTGAACACTGTCTTAAGGCGCGTGTCCCAGTCTGCCTTCTTCTCTTCTGTAAACGTGCCGTCCAGATACGAGCGGATAGCTTCCTTATAACATTCCACTACCGTACGCACGTACTCCGGTCCGCGAGCGCGTCCTTCTATCTTGAACACGCGTACTCCGGCCTCTATCATCTCGTCCATGAAATGTATGGTCTTAAGGTCCTTGGGAGACATGATATACTGGTTGTCAACTTCCAGTTCTATATCACTCTCCTTATCTTTTACGATATATGAACGGCGGCATACCTGCATGCATGCGCCACGATTTGCAGAAGCATTCAGCTCGTTAAGGCTCAGATAGCATTTGCCGGATACTGCCATACACAAGGCTCCGTGGCAAAACATCTCTATTCTTACTTTCTCGCCCATCGGGCCTGTGATGTTCTGTTCCTGGATGGCATCGTATATCTTGCGTACCTGCTTCAGATTGAGTTCGCGAGCCAATACCACTACATCGGCAAAACGCGAATAGAACTTCAAGGCTTCGGCATTGCTGATGTTGAGCTGCGTAGAGAGATGAACTTCCTGACCTACCTCGTTACAGTATGCCATGACAGACACATCGGCTGCTATTACCGCGCTGATACCGGCCTCCTTGGCTGCATCCACAATCTTGCGCATCAGCTCTATGTCCTCGTCATAAATTATAGTGTTTATGGTGAGGTAGCTTTTCACTCCATGCTCATCGCACAGGGCTGCAATCTCACGCAAATCGTCAATCGTGAACGTGCTTGCCGAACGGGCACGCATGTTAAGGCTTTCAATACCGAAATAGATGGAATCCGCTCCGGCATTAATGGCTGCCGCCAATGACTCGCGCGAGCCTACAGGCGCCATTATCTCGAAATCTTTAATCGAATAATTCATTTATTTATATTTCATTGATTTACGGCTGCAAAGGTACGAAAAATATTCCACTACATATCGATATATATTACTAAACAGAAGTTTCACGGAAGAAAGTTGATACTTATGAATAAAATTCCTGATATGAAAGTCTCGATTTTTTGTTGTTTGACACGTGTCGTCCAATTGTTTGACAGCTGTCGGATATATGTTTGACACGTGTCAGACAAACGTCCGACACGTGTCAAGCAATAGATATTTCTCAATGTTTCAGAGAAAGTTTCGATTAATCCGTAAGAAGATTAATTCAATATGCAAAAGTTTCTTCTATGTGATTAAGAATGGAATTCAGTTCGTCAAGCGTTTCTGCCCTTAGCATGGCTATACGTGTTTCCTTGAAGTTAGGAATCCCTTTGAACAGCGGTGATGCGGCAAGGTGACGGCGTACATGCAGGATTCCGCGACGTTCGTCAAGCAGATTTACACTGTCCTGCACTTCACGACGCAAGACATTCATCTTCCATCCGAAATCAAGTCCTGTGAGTTCCTCTCCTGTCTGCAGATAGTATTTCACTTCCTTGAATATCCACGGGCGACCGAAACTGGCACGGCCTATCATTATGGCATCAACGCCATATCTGTCGAAACATTCCTTTGCCCGCTGCGGAGTGGTTACATCGCCATTTCCTATGATAGGAATACGCATACGCGGATTGTTCTTTACCTCACCTATGAGGGTCCAGTCAGCCTCGCCTGTGTACATCTGCGCGCGTGTACGTCCGTGAATAGTCAGAGCCTCGATACCGCAGTCCTGCAACTGTTCTGCCAGTTCAACTATTATCTTATGCTCCGAATCCCATCCAAGACGAGTTTTCACAGTGACAGGTATATTCACGGCATTGACTACGGCTTTGGTTATCTCAAGCATCTTAGGTACATTCTGCAACATGCCCGAACCGGCTCCCTTGCCGGCCACACGCTTGACAGGACACCCGAAGTTCAAATCCAGTATATCAGGTTTTGCCTGCTCTACTATCTTTGCTGCCTCAACCATAGTTTCTGTATCCTTACCGTAAATCTGTATGGCTACGGGACGCTCCTTCTCGCTGATATTCAGCTTAAGCATGGTCTTGCCAACCGAACGAATCAAGGCATCGCTGGAAACGAACTCGGTATATACCATATCGGCTCCAAACTCCTTACAAAGGAGGCGAAACGCGGGGTCTGTAACATCTTCCATAGGAGCCAGAAGCACAGGCTGTTCTCCCAAATCTATATTTCTAATCTTCATAAAATGCGTTTTATATTAATTTATATCCAACCTTCTTTCTTATACCAGCTTATTGTTTCCTTTACTCCGAGCTCCAGATTATACTCGGGCTTATACCCTAATTCATCTATCAGAGGCTGAATATCACATCTCCAGTTGCGCTGCTTCATAATCTTGTATTTATCTCTGTTCAAGGTACTTGTCTTTCCTACGAGGCGAGAACATGTTTCTGCCACGAAAGATATCACCTTCAGCAATGGCAACGGACATACGAAACGTATCATCCACGGATTGCCAAGTTCCTTGCGTATCAGGTCGGAAAAAGTGCTGCTGTTATAGACCTCTCCATCGCTTACAAAATATGAACGGTACTTCACATCCTTCTTAATAGCCAGATAGACGGCCTGAACAAGGTCCTTTACATAGACGAATGTTATGTCCTGCCTCTTGAATCCGGCTGCAAAGTCCACATGATTGCTTATGGACTTGACCATAAGGAAGTAATCCTTCTCGCGAGGGCCGTAAACTCCGGTAGGACGGAATATGACGTACGGAAAATTCTTCAATCCCTGAAGATATTCCTCTGTCTTGAGCTTGCTCACTCCGTAAGCCGTGTTCGGAACAGGAGTATCCGTTTCGCATATCGAGGAATAATCATTCTCGCGTATCGGTCCGAAAATGCTGAGGGAACTTATGAAGATAAAGTTCTTCGGAGTCATACAAAGTTTCACAAGAGTCTCGATGAAATGGCGTGTAGCCCAATAGTTGCCAATCTCAAAACCGGCCTTGTCTATACATTTGGTGACACCGGCACAATGGATGATATAATCCCATCCGCCGTGCTCCTCCTTATGCTTGAGCAACTGCGACGCAAGCTTGTCCGAATCGGTAAAATCAAGTTCCGCAAAACGTATCCGCCCGTCCTGCAAATACTTCCTGCTACTGCTTCTGCGCACTCCTGCCCATACCTGCATTCCTTCTGCAAGACCTCCTTCGACAAGAAAACTGCCAATAAATCCGCTGGCTCCTGTTACTAATATTTTGTAATTCATAACTTTCCGTATTATAAAGGCACAAAGATAGTGCAAACCGAGTGAAGCACAAAGTGAAAACTAAGTTTTCAGACTTTTGGAACTGAAGTGCAGACTATATTACTTTAAATCCATAACAGGACAATTGGACTTTACTATTGTTTAATTGCATCTTTTAGTTTTTGTAAGTATATTTGCGTATATAACATTCTGCTGATTAAGCTATACAGTTGCACGGATTATATCACAAAAGAAGCAGAAGTAATAAGATATGTTATAAAATAAATGGGATATGGAACAAGGAGAAATAATATTATACCAACCGGACGAAACAACCAGGTTGGAGGTCAGAATGGAAAATGAAACAGTCTGGTTAAACCGCCAACAATTATCTGAATTATTTGGTCGTGACATAAAAACAATCGGTAAACATATCAATAATGCCTTAAAAGAAGAGTTAAAAGATATGGCAACTGTCGCAAAATTTGCGACAGTTCAAAAAGAAGGTGATAGATGCGTTACTCGACAAGTTGAATATTACAATCTTGATTTAATTCTTTCTGTCGGATATAGGGTAAAAAGCTACAGAGGGATTCTGTTTAGAAGATGGGCAAATGGAGTATTGAAAGATTATCTGTTAAAAGGATATTCCGTCAATCAACGCCTTAATGATATGGGAAAAGAGCTTACAAGAATAAAAGAAACTTTATCTGAACATTCGAGAAAGATTGATTTCTTTGTCCGTACATCATTGCCGCCTGTAGAAGGTATCTTTTTCGACGGACAGATATTCGATGCCTACAAATTTGCAACCGACCTTATTAAATCTGCCAAGAAATCTCTACTGCTGATAGACAACTATGTAGATGAATCTGTTTTACTCATGTTGAGTAAACGCAATCCTGGTGTGTCCGCCACCATCTATACACAAAAGATAACAAAACAGCTACAGCTTGACCTTGACAAACATAACGACCAATACCCACCTGTTAATATAAGAACTTACCGTAACAGCCATGACCGTTTTCTGATAATTGACGATAAAGAAGTATATCATATCGGTGCTTCCCTGAAAGACTTGGGCAAGAAAATGTTTGCATTCTCAAAGCTGGAGATTGAGCCAGGCGTAATAACCGAGAAGCTGTAATATTACATATATAGTTCAGAAAATCAGAAACTGTGGCACTTTTACAGGTTCACAAGAAAATAAATCGGACTATTATATCTTTATTCCATTTATTTTGCTTACTTTGTAGAAACTAACAAATAGAGGAATAGCTATGGCTAAAAATAAAAAAGAAAAAAAAGGCGGAAAAAGAATGAAGAAAAAAGAGATGTCGGAACTCATCATAAACTATTTCCGCAACAAACCGACTGAGGCTATAAGCCTTAAGCAATTATTCCTGGGACTGAAACTAACAACACATCCTACCAAAATGCTATGTACCGACATAGTGAAGGATATGGCAGAAGACAACTTCCTGATTGAAACAGAAAAGGGAAGATGGAAACTGAATGACAGAGGTCAGATTATGACCGGTACTTTCGTAAGAAAAAGCAACGGCAAGAACTCGTTTATACCTGATGATGGCGGAGAACCTATCTTCATTGCTGAAAGAAACTCGGCCCATGCCATGAACAATGACAAGGTGAAGATTTCCCTCTGTGCAAAATGTAAGAAACAGAAGATAGAAGGACAAGTGATAGAAATACTTGACAGAGCAAAAGCCACTTTTGTGGGCACTCTGAAGGTTTCGAAAAACTACGCTTTCCTCATCACAGAAACAAGCACGCTTGCCAACGATATCTTTATACCTAAAGAAAAACTTAAAGGAGCAAAGAATGGCGATAAGGCTGTAGTGAAGATTACAGAATGGCCGGACGAAGCAAAGAATCCTTTCGGAGAGGTTATAGATGTGCTTGGACAGGCCGGCGAGAACAACACTGAGATGCACGCCATACTGGCTGAATACGGACTGCCATATACTTATCCACAGTCTGTAGAAGCTGCAGCTGAGAAGCTCTCTGCAGAAATCACAAAAGAGGATTATGCCGAACGCGAGGACTTCCGCGATGTCACTACATTTACTATTGACCCTAAGGATGCGAAGGATTTCGACGACGCGCTCTCTATCAGACAACTGAAACCGGGACTTTGGGAGGTAGGAGTACATATAGCCGATGTTTCACATTATGTCAAGGAAGGCAGCATCATAGACAAGGAAGCACTGAAGCGTGCCACATCCGTTTATCTTGTGGACCGCACGATACCTATGTTGCCGGAACGTCTTTGTAACTTCATCTGCTCATTGCGTCCTAACGAAGAGAAATTGGCTTATTCAGTGATATTCGATATGAACGAAAAGGCTGAGGTCAAGAACTATCGTATCAGACATACAGTGATAAAATCGGACAGACGTTTTACATACGAAGAGGCTCAGAATATCATAGAGACCGGTGAAGGTGAATTCAAGGAAGAAGTGCTCGAACTGAACAAACTGGCACAAATTCTTCGTGAGAAACGCCTTGCTGCAGGAGCTATCGACTTCGACCGTTGCGAGGTGAGATTCGAGATAGACGAAAAAGGAAAACCTTTGAGCGTTTATTTCAAGCAGTCGAAGGAAGCAAACAAGCTGATAGAGGAATTTATGCTTTTAGCAAACCGCACCGTAGCGGAACATATAGGAAAAGTACCTAAGAACAAAAAGGCAAAGGTATTCCCATACCGTATCCATGACCTGCCTGACCCTGACAAACTGGACAACCTTAATCAGTTTATCGCACGTTTCGGATATAAAATCCGTACAAGCGGAACAAAGACTGAGGTATCAAAGTCTATCAACCGTCTGTTGAAGGATGTAAACGGAAAGGGCGAACAGAACTTGGTAGAAACAGTATCTTTGCGCTCAATGCAGAAAGCAAGGTATTCTATCCACAATATCGGTCACTATGGTCTTGCGTTCGATTATTACACTCATTTCACTTCACCGATACGCCGTTACCCTGACCTTATGGTTCACCGTCTGCTAACACGCTACCTGGACGGAGGACGTAGTGCACAGGCCGACAAGTATGAAAGTATGTGTGAACACAGCTCGGCCATGGAACAAACAGCCGCAAGTGCAGAACGCGCATCCATCAAATACAAGCAGGTGGAATTCATGAGCGAGCATATCGGAACCGCTTACGATGGAGTAATCTCCGGAGTAACTGAATGGGGTATCTACGTTGAAATAAACGAAAACAAATGTGAAGGTATGATAGCCATGCGCGACCTTGGCAATGACTATTACGAGTTCGACGAAAAGAACTATTGCCTTATCGGCAGACGTTATCATCAAAAATTCAGCCTTGGTGATGCTATCAAGATAAAAGTGGCACGCGCAAATCTGGAAAAGAAACAGCTTGATTTCGTCTTGGCGGAATAAAATTATTATAAAACAAAAAAGTCAGAGAAAATCTCTGACTTTTTTGTTTTATAATAAATACTCGCAAAGTTTCTGGACTGCTCTTGCGCGATGGCTGATCTTATTCTTTTCATCATTGCCCATTTCGGCAAAAGTTTCCGAATAGCCGTCAGGCATAAACACAGGGTCATATCCGAAACCGGCTCCGCCTTTTCTCTCACGAATTATGCTACCGTTTACTATTCCTTCGAAGAAATGTTCCTTACCGCCTTCAATCAGGCAGATAACAGTACGGAAACGAGCCTTACGGTTATCCTTGTCCTGCATTTCAGAAAGCAGTTTCTTCATGTTAGCTTCAGAGTCATGCCCCTCACCTCCGGCATATCTGGCAGAATAAATTCCGGGTGCACCGTTCAGAGCCTCAACCTCAAGGCCTGTATCATCGGCGAAACAGTCAAGACCATAATTCTCATATATATACTGTGCCTTCAATGCTGCATTACCTTGCAGCGTATCTGCTGTTTCAGGGATATCGGCATGGCAGTCTATATCATTAAGGCTCAAAATCTCTACCTTATCGCCTAATATAGCACGGATTTCCTCCAGCTTATGTGCGTTATTTGTTGCAAAAACCAGTTTCTTCATAATTTACTTAACTTTCAATGGGTCAAAACCTTCACCGTAAACTCCAACAACGTTACTCTGAGAAATAAAGGCATTAGGATCTATATCCTTCACAAGACGGAAAATATCGAGCGACTGACTTTTCTTTGCAAGAACAACCACTACTTTGATATCTTGCTTGCTGTACCATCCTTTACCATCAAGAAGAGTTACTCCACGGTTAATCTGAGTGGAAATACCCTGAGCTATTTCATCATGTTTTCTTGAGAATATAAGGAACTGAACAGACTGACGGGTACTGTTAATCACATAATCTATCACTATACTCATGACAAACAACACGCAAAAGCCAAACAATACACGTCGCCAATCATGGAAGATAAAATAACAGGAGGATATAATGATTATATCACAATACATCATCATACGTCCAAGAGTGACATCCTTATACTTGTTGATAATCCATGCAATGATATCAGTTCCGCCGGTACTACCATTATGGCAGAACACAAGACCAATACCAAAACCTAAAAGTCCGGCTCCTATGACACATGCCATAAAGTCCTGTCCGGGACCAAGCAAAATTGGCAATTTTCCACTATCGTCCTTAAATAACATTTGGAAGAACCATAACAGAAACGTAAGCATGATTATGGCATATATAGTCTTTATACTGAACTTAGGTCCGAGTATTTTCAATGCAAAGCCTAAGAATACGGCATTAATTATGAAATATGAAACCTGAATCTCAACACCTGTCGCATAATAGATTATAGCTGCAATACCTGTCACTCCTCCTGTAGTAATCTGATAAGGCAAAAGAAATGCAGCCCAACCTATAGAGTAACATATCAAACCTAAAGTTATGGCCAGGTAGTCTTTCGTCTCCCGGCCAAATTTTCTTTTTAACAATGCTTCCATAAATATGATTTACAGAACAACATTTACTATCTTCTTAGGAACTATAATCACTTTCTTTGGAGTCTTACCCTCAATCCATTTCTGTGACTGTTCATCAGCAAGAACTGCAGACTGGATTGTATCATTGTCTGCATCGGCAGCAAATTCCATAGTGAAACGAGCCTTACCATTGAAAGAGATTGTATATTTCACTGTATCTTCTTTCAGATAGTCTTCGTTGAATGCAGGCCACTGAGCATCACAAACTGATGTAGTGTGTCCAAGAGCTGCCCAAAGCTCTTCAGCCAAATGTGGAGCAAACGGAGCTATAACAACTACAAGGTCGCTCAAGACTGCTTTGTTGCGACATTTCAATGAAGTGAGTTCGTTTACACAAATCATGAATGCACTGATTGAAGTGTTGTAAGAGAATGTTTCAATGTCTCCTGTAACCTTCTTAATAAGTTTGTGTACAGCCTTAAGCTCTTCTTTTGTAGCTTCACTATCCTGAGGAAGGAATTCGTCATTACGACTATAGAACAGGCTCCACAATTTCTTCAAGAAACGATGAACACCGTCAATACCGTTAGTATCCCATGGCTTAGACTGTTCGATAGGGCCAAGGAACATTTCATACATACGCAATGTATCCGCTCCGTAACGTTCAACAATCATATCAGGGTTTACTACGTTGTACATAGACTTACTCATCTTCTCAACTGCCCATCCGCATACATACTTACCGTCTTCAAGGATAAATTCAGCATTGTTGTATTCAGGACGCCAATTCTTAAATGCCTCAACATCGAGGATATCATTTGATACGATATTCACATCGACATGAAGAGGAGTAACGTCATACTGATCTTTCAATCCGAGAGAAACGAATGTGTTTGTATCCTTTATACGATATACGAAGTTGCTTCGTCCCTGAATCATACCCTGGTTTACAAGCTTCTGGAATGGTTCTTCCTTAACACTTACACCGAGGTCGAACAGGAACTTGTTCCAGAAACGTGAATATATCAGGTGACCTGTAGCATGTTCTGTACCACCTACATATAGGTCAACATTCTGCCAATATCTGTCTGCCTTCTCAGAAACGAGAGCCTTATCGTTGTGTGGGTCCATATAGCGCAGATAGTATGCACTTGAACCGGCAAAACCAGGCATAGTATTAAGTTCGAGAGGGAATACGTTTACATTGTCTATCTTAAAGTTTTCAACTACCTCACCGGCGTTTACATCCCAAGCCCACTTAGTAGCATGTCCCAATGGAGGTTCGCCAGATTCAGTAGGAAGGAACTTGGCAACTTCAGGCAACTGCAAAGGCAATTTGCTTTCGTCAATCATATATGGCATACCGTCCTTGTAGTAAACAGGGAATGGCTCGCCCCAATAACGCTGACGTGAGAAGATAGCGTCACGCAGACGGAAGTTAACCTTTACACGTCCGAGGTTATGTTCCTTTACATATTTCTTTGTAGTAGCGATAGCTTCCTTGATAGTAAGACCGTTGAGGTTCAAATCGCAATATGGAGTCGCTCCGGCCTTTGGAGAGTTACAAACGATACCTTCCTTTGCATCGAAGCTTTCTTCGCTTACATCACATCCTTCAACTAATGGTACGATGGGCAAGTTGAAATGTTTTGCAAAAGCATAGTCACGGCTGTCGTGAGCAGGAACGGCCATAATAGCACCTGTACCATAACCTGCAAGTACATAGTCGCTTATCCAGATAGGTACAGCCTCACCTGTAAACGGATTTACCGCATACGAACCGCTGAACACACCTGTCACGCGGCGGTCTGATATACGTTCACGCTCAGTACGTTTCTTTGTGCGGTCAAGGTAAGCCTCAACTTCAGCCTTCTGAGCCTCAGTAGTAAGCTGTGGAACAAGTTCGCTTTCAGGAGCAAGAACCATGAAAGTAACACCGAACATAGTATCCGCACGTGTTGTAAAGATAGTGAATTCCATGTCACTGTCCTTAACCTTGAAACGAACTTCAGCACCTTCAGAACGGCCAATCCAGTTACGCTGTGTTTCTTTCAGAGAGTCTGTCCAGTCAACAGTTTCAAGTCCGTCGAGCAATCTCTGCGCATATGCAGAAACTCTCAAGCACCACTGGCGCATCTTCTTCTGCACTACAGGATGTCCTCCACGTTCAGAAACACCGTCCACAACCTCATCATTAGCCAATACAGTACCCAGTGCAGGACACCAGTTCACCATAGTTTCACCAAGATAAGCGATACGATAGTTCATCAGGATTTCCTGCTGTTCCTTTTCTGATTTAGCGTTCCATTCTTCGGCAGTGAAACTCAATTCTTCGCTGCAAGCTACGTCAAGTCCTTCAGTACCTTTTGTTTCAAACGCCTTAACCAGATTTTCTATCGGCTGAGCCTTACCGCATGAATTACAATAATAACTGTTGAACATCTTCTGGAAAGCCCACTGTGTCCAGTGATAATAATCAGGTTCGCAAGTACGGACTTCGCGATCCCAGTCAAAGCAGAAGCCGATTTTGTCGAGCTGTTCACGATAACGTGCGATATTGGCAGCTGTAGTCACTGCAGGATGCTGTCCTGTCTGGATTGCATACTGTTCTGCAGGCAATCCGTATGCATCGTAACCCATCGGATTAAGCACATTGAAACCCTGAAGTCGCTTATAGCGAGCATATATATCGCTGGCGATATATCCCAGCGGGTGACCTACGTGAAGTCCTGCTCCCGACGGATAAGGGAACATGTTCAACACATAAAACTTCTTTTTTGATTCATCTTCCGAAACTTTGTAGGTCTTATTTTCCACCCACTTCTGTTGCCATTTTTTTTCTATCTCCCTGAAATTATATTCCATAGCGATGTACTTTATATATTTGATTTTACGTTATTTATCCAAATTTGCTTGCAAAGATACAATAAAAAAAATAAAGATACCCCAAAAGACAATAGAATGAAAGCTGTGGAAGCCAATATTCCATTGTCTTAAGGGTATCA
>UQTJ01000035.1 GCA_900544075.1 uncultured Bacteroides sp. | reverse complement strand
CTTTCAAAGAACTTCTTTTTTGTTTAGCAACCGTTTTATTTTCGATTGCGGATGCGAAGGTACGCACTTTTTTGATTCCTGCAATACTTTGTGCAACTTTTTTTCAAGAAAAATTATTACTCAATATCTAAACAGCTGTCAATCAAGGAGAAATATAATAATATTTTTTCAATAGTATTACAAAGGAATGTTTTTGCGATATCGAATATACCTTATTATAATATTAGGAAGAACAAATCTTTCATAAAAAGTCATGTAAGAGAAAAAGAATCCCATTGAAAAAAGATAAAAAACCGAAGAATCTTTCTAAACGACCTAAATAAACAAGGAAAACGTACTGTCACGAAAACCGTGACACGTTCGTGTAACGCGCGGAACACGAACGTGACGCTAGCGTAACACGAACGTGTTCCACCCGTTACACGTACGTGTTCCACTATCTGAAACAAAGTATTTTATAAGATTAAAGCTTATATCTTTAATTTTAAAATGAGTCATATATATCAAGCAAATACTCTCAATAAAAAAGCTCGACCACTGAATACAATGATCGAGCTTATTATGTTGTATAAAAACGTTTCGTCGTTTTAATAAAAACGCTTCGTCATTTTAGTCCAAACAACGAAGCGTTTTTTCATCAGTTCTTAAAGCTATGTATAGGAGCCGGAATACGTCCGCCTCTGTTTACGAATGCATCGCAGCTGAAACGGTTGATTGGCATTACAGGGGCATACCCCAAAAGACCGCCGAACTCTACTGTTTCGCCCACAGTCTTTCCTACCACAGGAATGACACGGACTGCCGTAGTCTTCTGGTTTATCATTCCGATAGCTGCCTCGTCGGCAATCATACCGGCGATAGATGTAGCCGGAGTGTCGCCAGGGATAGCTATCATGTCAAGTCCTACAGAACATACGCATGTCATGGCTTCGAGCTTCTCTATAGTAAGAGCTCCTGCCACTACGGCATCTATCATTCCCTGGTCTTCGCTGACAGGGATAAATGCTCCACTAAGACCGCCAACGTATGATGACGCCATTACACCGCCCTTCTTCACCTGGTCGTTGAGAAGTGCAAGGGCTGCTGTTGTACCAGGTGCACCGGGATATTCAAGACCTATCTCCTGAAGGATTTCAGCCACACTGTCGCCTACTGCAGGTGTCGGTGCAAGCGAAAGGTCGATTATACCGAAAGGAATACCAAGACGGTGTGATGCTTCCTGTGCCACAAGCTGGCCCACACGGGTAATCTTGAATGCTGTACGTTTGATTGTTTCGCAAAGGACCTCGAAGCTTGCTCCACGTATCTGTTCGAGTGCATATTTCACAACTCCAGGGCCGCTTACTCCCACGTTTATGACAGCATCGTCTTCCGATACTCCGTGGAATGCACCTGCCATGAACGGATTATCGTCCGGAGCATTGCAAAGCACTACAAGTTTGGCGCAACCGAGAGAGTCGCGGTCTTTTGTCAATTCTGCTGTTTCCTTTATGATATCGCCCATAAGACGTACCGCATCCATATTGAGGCCTGTCTTGGTAGAACCTACATTTACGGAACTGCATATTCTCTCTGTGCATGCCAATGCCTTAGGAATGGAACGGATGAAGAGTTCATCGCTATGGCTCATACCTTTAGATACTATGGCAGAGTAACCTCCTATGAAGTTCACTCCCAACTCAGCTGCTACACGGTCAAGAGTCTGAGCTATCTTTACATAATCGTCGGAAGTCTTGCATGCCGAACCTCCTACAAGGGCTATAGGAGTAATGGAGATACGCTTATTGACGATAGGAATACCGAATTCCTTTGATATTTCCTCGCCTGTGCTTACTAATTTTCCGGCAAGACGGGTAATTTTGTTATATATATTCTGACAAAGGACATCAAGATTTCCGTCGGCACAATCAAGTAGGTTGATACCCATCGTGATGGTACGGACATCAAGATTTTCCTTTTCTATCATTTTATTGGTTTCAATAACCTCGGATATGTTTATCATTGAGTCTATATGTTTTTATCCTACAACTAAAATCTAAAAACTAACAACTTAAAGGTATCTCAAATACGATGCATCTTGTCGAAGATTTCCTCTCTCTGGCATTTTACCTGTACACCCATTGTTTCTCCTAAGCTTGACATTTCTGTAGCAATCTGCTCGAAAGGTTTATTAATGGCTGACATGTCGACAATCATCATCATGTTGAAATATTCCTGAACGATAGTCTGAGAGATATCCAGAATGTTTACATTGTTCTCTGCCAGGTATGTACATACTCTGGCGATGATACCTATAGTATCTTTTCCTACTACGGTGATAATTGATTTATTCATCTTTTATTGAATTTTAATTACTAATTTTCGGCAAAGATAGTCAATTGATTTCAAAACGAAAGAATTATACACTAAAATATCGCAAAAATCTACAGTCCTTTGCTTTTTGCCTCATTCCACAGCTCGTCCATCTCGCTGAGTGTCATATCATTGAGATTTCTTCCGGCCTTGATGGTATGCTCTTCCAGATAGTTGAAACGGCGGATAAATTTCTGGTTTGTATGCTCCAGCGCATTGTCAGGATTTATCTTGTAGAGTCTTGCTGCATTGATAAGGCTGAACATGACATCGCCGAACTCTGCTTCGGCTTTATCCTTGTCCATACTGCCCACCTCGGCCTCGAACTCTGTGATTTCTTCTTTCACCTTTTTCCAGACATCTTCCCTGTCCTCCCAGTCGAAACCGACATTGCGTGCCTTGTCCTGGATGCGGTATGCCTTTATCAATGAAGGAAGAGCCGCGGGAACTCCGCTCAGAACTGATTTGTTACCGTCTTTTTCTTTCAGTTTTATCTGTTCCCAGTTTTCAGAAACTTTCTCTGCAGTGTCTGCCTTCACTTCGCCAAACACGTGCGGATGACGGAATATAAGTTTGTCGCACAGTTTGTCGCATACATCCTTTATATCGAAATCGCCTGTCTCGCTGCCTATCTTGGCATAGAATACTACGTGCAGAAGTACATCGCCAAGCTCCTTGCAGATGTTCTTTTTATCGTTCTGAATCAGGGCATCGCAAAGTTCGTAAACTTCTTCTATGGTATTTGGACGCAGACTTTCATTTGTCTGTTTTCTGTCCCACGGACATTTTTCGCGCAATTCGTCCAGCACATCAAGCAGACGGCCGAATGATTGCATCTGTTCTTCTCTTGTACTCATTATTATATATATGTTATTTATTTTCTTTTCCGAGGCTGGTACGCACGAAACGCATGAAAAGCTGTGCTGCCTCTATCTCCTGCCCCTGTGCGGACACGAAGCAGAAATGACGGGTGAACTGGAGTCCAGATACGTCTATCACACGGAACAGACCTTCGCCCAACTCCTTCACCAGGGCTGCTATGGATATTATACCCATACAGTCGCTGCATGCCAGGAATGATTTGATGCTCTCTGTGCTGCCCAAATGCATTCTTACATTCAGCGACGAGAGTTTCAGACCTTCTTCGGCAAGAACTGTTTCTATGGCATCGAGAGTACCTGAACCTCTCTCCCTCAGGACAAGCGGAATCTTGCAGAACTCTTCAAGAGTGATTTCCTCCACATCCGCAGGAAGGGCCAAGGAGCGTACCACAGGGACTAATTCATCGCAAAGGAATGCTTCGTACTTCAGATTCGGAGTACGGAATACTCCTTCCACCATGCCTAAATCTATAGTGTGTTCAGATACGGCATTCTCCACATTGCGGGAGTTGGTATCTATGAGCGAAACTTTTATCTGGGGGTATTTCTCCGTAAACTTGGCAAGTATGGGAGGAAGAATGTACTGGGCTATGGTGGTACTGGCTCCCAAACGCAGCTCGCCGGCATACTCGTTATTGAGCAGATGCATGTCGTATTCCATCTTGCGGTATTCCGTAAGTATGCGTTCGCAATGTTCCATCATCATTTTTCCGGCTTCGGTCAGGGAAATCTTGTTGTTTGTACGGTCGAACAAACGGACATGGTACATGCTTTCGAGTTCATGCACATGTTTCGTCACTGCCGGCTGACTGACGAACAGTTCCTGAGAAGCCTTGGTAAAACTGAGGTTCTTGGCTACGCTGTAGAATACTTTTAGACGGAAATCGGACATGGAGGGGGAGATAATTAAGAATTAAAAATTAATAATTAAAAACTAATCTACAACTCTTCTGCTTTTATTCCCAAAGACTGGAGGACGGCAAAGCCTAACATTTCAAAGGAATATGCGGCCTCATCCTTAGGTGGATTCATACCGAAGAGTGTCACACTGTCTTTTCCCTTTATCTTATTGAGTGTGGAATGGGTTTTCTGCTGATAAGCGTCTTCATCGGCTACAGCTATAACCCTTTTCACACCTTTGGATTCTCCTGCCAACATAAGGGCCTCATTGAAAAGTTCCTCGCATGTAGCCATATCCGACGGTTGGAACGAATAGAGCGAAAACTCGCCAAGCTGACTCTTGAAAGCTACATTATTAAGTTCCTTCTCCAAATCGGAAGGTGTACAGAACGACATGCGTGGTTCTGCTGAATCGTATATGAAAATCACCTGAACGGCATTGTCGCCCAATACTACTCCTGCATCGAGCGCAAGACATTCGAGCAATGAGGCAAGGTCGGCTTTCGGCAACTCTCTATTTAATATAGGTGAAAAATGTTCGGCCATATCGCGGCCTACTCTATCAAGATATGATGCATCGATAAGCATCACGTTTGGTGCAAATTCTATTTTCTTTTCCATAAAAATTCAATTACCGTGTAAAGATACTAAAAACTTTACAGACAAACTGTCCTATAAAAGGACAAAATTGCAGTCCCGGACGCTAAGTATCTGACATTTAGACATATAATCATTAGAAAAACAGGTTTGGCAAGGAGTTTGGAGTAGTATAAGCGTGATTAAAAACAAAAGGTAAAGATAAGGATAACAGGGTATTGGAATAACAGGTAAAAAGATTTTTGGATAACAAATAAAGTATAAAATAAGAAAGGAGAACATATATGAATTTCAACAACTTTACAATCAAATCGCAAGAGGCTGTTCAGGAGGCTGTGAACTTGACACAGAGCCGCGGACAGCAGGCCATAGAGCCGGAACACATACTTGCAGGTGTATTGAAGGTGGGCGAAAACGTGACCAACTTCATATTCCAGAAGCTTGGAATAAACGGCCAGCAGGTAGCTACAGTTCTTGACCGTCAGATTGCATCTCTGCCTAAGGTTTCAGGCGGTGAGGCTTATCTGAGCCGCGATACGAACAATGTATTGCAAAAGGCAGTTGAGTACTCAAAAGAGCTTGGCGATGAGTTCGTTTCACTTGAAGCCATACTTTTAGCTTTGCTCAATGTGAAGAGTACAGTGGCAACTATTCTGAAAGATGCCGGAATGACAGACAAGGAATTGCGTGCCGCAATCAGCGAACTGAGACAGGGACAGAAGGTTACTTCACAGTCAAGCGAGGACACTTATCAGTCACTTTCAAAGTATGCTATAAACCTGATAGAGGCTGCACGTACAGGAAAGCTGGACCCGGTAATCGGCCGTGACGAGGAAATCAGACGTGTACTTCAGATTCTGAGCCGTCGTACAAAGAACAACCCTATCCTGATAGGTGAACCGGGTACAGGTAAGACAGCTATCGTGGAAGGTCTGGCACAGCGTATTCTGCGTGGTGACGTGCCTGAAAACCTGAAGAACAAACAGCTGTTCTCACTCGATATGGGTGCGCTGGTTGCAGGTGCCAAATATAAAGGTGAGTTTGAGGAAAGACTTAAATCTGTCATCAATGAGGTAACAAAATCGGACGGTAACATAATATTGTTTATCGATGAGATACATACCCTGGTTGGTGCAGGTAAAGGCGAAGGCGCAATGGATGCTGCAAACATTCTGAAACCGGCATTGGCACGTGGCGAACTGAGAAGTATCGGTGCTACCACACTTGACGAATATCAGAAGTATTTCGAAAAGGATAAGGCGCTTGAACGTCGTTTCCAGACTGTAATGGTGGACGAGCCTGACACTCAGAGCTCAATATCAATCCTTCGTGGTCTGAAGGAAAGATACGAGAACCACCATCAGGTGCGTATCAAAGACGAGGCTATCATAGCTGCCGTAGAATTGAGTAACAGGTATATCACAGAACGTTTCTTGCCGGATAAGGCTATCGACCTTATGGACGAGGCTGCAGCAAAGTTGCGTATGGAACGTGACTCATTGCCTGAAGAGCTTGACGAAATAGAACGCCGGTTGAAACAGCTTGAGATTGAGCGTGAGGCCATCAAACGTGAAAAGGATGAAGCCAAGCTTGCACAGCTTAACAAGGAGATTGCCGAACTGAAAGAGCAGGAAACTTCTTACAAAGCTAAATGGCAGAGTGAGAAGGAACTTGTAAATAAAATTCAGCAGAACAAGAAGGAAATAGAACAACTCAAGTTCGAAGCAGACAAGGCTGAACGTGAGGGTGACTATGGACGTGTAGCTGAAATACGTTACGGTAAGTTGCAGGCTCTGGAAGCTGAAATAAAGAATATTCAGGAAGACCTGAAACACAAGCAGGGCGACAGCGCCATGATTAAGGAAGAGGTTACCGCAGAAGACATTGCCGACGTAGTATCACGCTGGACAGGAATACCGGTAAGCAAGATGCTGCAAAGCGAACGCGAGAAACTTCTTCATCTGGAAGACGAACTGCATAAGCGTGTCATAGGTCAGGACGAGGCTATACAGGCTGTATCTGATGCCGTAAGACGTAGCCGTGCAGGATTGCAGGACCCTAAACGTCCGATAGGTTCATTCATCTTCCTCGGTACAACCGGTGTAGGTAAGACTGAGTTGGCTAAGGCACTGGCAGAATATCTGTTCGATGACGAATCGCTGATGACTCGTATAGATATGAGTGAGTATCAGGAGAAACATTCTGTGTCAAGACTTATCGGAGCGCCTCCGGGATACGTCGGTTACGATGAAGGCGGACAATTGACTGAGGCAGTAAGACGTAAACCTTACTCTGTGGTATTGTTCGACGAAATCGAAAAGGCTCATCCGGACGTATTCAACATCCTGCTTCAGGTATTGGACGACGGTCGTCTGACAGACAACAAGGGACGTACGGTGAACTTCAAGAATACTATCATCATCATGACTTCAAACTTAGGTAGTGCATACATACAAAGCCAGTTTGAGAAAATCACTCCTATGAATCATGACACGATAGTAGAGGAAACCAAGAACGAAGTGATGAATATGCTTAAAAAGACTATCCGTCCTGAATTCCTGAACCGTATAGACGAAACCATCATGTTCTTGCCATTGAACAAGAATGAGATAGAACAGATTGTACGTCTGCAGATAAACGGCATTAGAAAGATGCTTGAAGAGAACGGTGTACAACTCCAGATGACTGACGAGGCTGTAGACTTCATAGCTACTGCAGGTTACGACCCTGAGTTCGGTGCCCGTCCGGTAAAACGTGCGATACAGCGTTATCTGCTCAACGACTTGTCAAAGAAACTTCTTTCACAGGAAGTGGACAGAACAAAACCAATCATAGTGGAACGTGGTGGAGACGGATTGAGTTTCCGCAACTGACAATAACAGAAAAAGAGGCCCTCGGGCCTCTTTTTCTGTTATTGTCAGTTTATCAAAGCAAGAAACTCATGCCAACGAAAACTTTCACTAAAATAATCCGCTATAATCTAATTGAAATAATAATCAAAAACCATCTTTTAAATATCAATACTTTATTGTATTTTTGTTGCCATAATTTAATAATGTAACTACTGATAATGATAAGATTCATAGATTTATTTGCAGGCATAGGAGGTATCAGAATTCCATTTGACGAATTAGGATACCAATGCGTGTTTTCATCCGAATGGGACAAAGCCGCATGCAACACTTATGTAGCGAATTTCGGTGAATATCCTGCTGGAGATATTACTAAAATTTCTGCCGAAGATATTCCCTCTCACGATCTATTATTAGCAGGGTTTCCTTGCCAAGCCTTTTCCATTATGGGTAAAATGCAAGGTTTTGCAGACACAAGAGGAACTTTGTTTTTCGAAATAGAACGAATATTATCTTATCACAGGCCTCCCGTTATCTTACTGGAAAACGTCAAACAGCTAACAACGCATGACAATGGCAGAACGTTCAAAGTAATTTTATCCAGATTGGAGAAGTTAGGCTATTTTATAAAATGGAAAGTACTAAACGCGTTGGATTTCGGCCTGCCCCAGAAACGTGAGCGAGTGATCATCGTAGGGTTTCGTAACGAACAGGATTTTTTCAACTTCAATTTCGATTTTTCCACGCGAAAATATAATTTAGCCGATATACTGGAAAAGGACAATGAGGTAGACAAATCCTTATTCGCATCAGAAAAAATCGTCCAAAAGAGATTAGAAAAGACAAGGGACAAAGAAGTCTTCTATCCGTCAATTTGGCATGAAAACAAGTCGGGCAATATTTCTGTTTTGGACTATGCTTGTGCCCTACGAACCGGAGCTTCTTATAATTATCTGTTGGTAAATGGTTATCGTAGGCCTTCATCCAGAGAATTATTACGTTTGCAGGGATTCCCAGATTCTTATAAGATAGTGGTTTCACATCAAGAAATCAGAAAGCAGACCGGGAACTCAGTTGCCGTACCTATGATCAGAGCCATTGCAAAAAAATTAGATAACATCATAAAGAAAGAATATAATGAAACGGCCTAAATTACGAGATTCATACAAGTTACAGACATTCGAACCTTATCCAATAAACGAAATACCTGAAGATTTGATAACAAAAATCGGTGGACATTTTGTTTATCTCTTATATGTTGGAAGAAAAGACTTAACGGGAAGCGATTGGGGAGACTCATTCTCTGCTGCTGTAGGAGGCATACACTTGGACTCTCCAATTGGTATTGCAGATGTCATTTTAGGAAAAATGGCTTGGTCCATGAAAACGGTGAAGAATGCCAATCCTTTCCGTTGCAGAAACATAAGGCTCATAAGCGGACGCTGCTCGCCTGATTACTCATACGGCATCACCGACCCACATAAAAACATTCAGGAAACGGGAAGGGCTGTGTTAGGAATTTGGAACGAACGAATCAATATAGCACAAGACAATTACAACCCTGTACGTACCTCCATTCTTATCCGAAGCAACGACTTGCTTTCTTATTGTTTATTTGAGGAAGAAAACCATCGATACAGAACAAGCGATTATGTGTGGGAAGTAAACAGTAACGGGAATTTGATTGGAAAGGAAATTGAAACTGGTAGAATATGCTTTACTTGGCAACCACATGGTTCTCAATTTACAATTCATACAATTGTTCCTGACAATGCGTTGAAATTCAAAATTAAACAACCTCCTTTGCTGACCAAAAACGCTATTTTGAGTTCATTGAACTTTGACGAATCATGGATAGAAATAATAAAAGAGTAAAAATGCCATATAAAAATAGCCGTCCGGATTCGGACGGCTATTTTTATATGGTATATGTTATTTAAATTCCTGTGATTTATATCTGTCGCCTGTAGCTTTCACGAGTTCCTTAAGGAATTCTTCAGGATATCCCGGACGCTCAAGCGGAGCACAATTTCCTGTTTCAGGAGCAACCATTTTGCCGTTCTTGACTAATTTTCTTGCACCGTCGTTATAACGTACGATAAGGAATTCTGCAAGTTTCTTCCAGCGGTCGATAGTAGTACGTGCAGTCATATCTGTATAGTTAGTAAGGAAAGCCTGGGCTTTTGCAGGGTCTTCCTGATACAGTTTCAATGCTGCAGACTCAACACCTTCCTGAGCTGCCTCGAAAGTATTTTCAAGCTCATTCTGTACGGCACGCATATCGTCTATCATCAGGCTGTAGCGTGGACGAATCATGTCTGCCACCCAGTTGTAAATCCAGAAAGCAGAATCCCATGAGAATGTGATGCAGTCGCCATTTCCTTCAGCATATGGGACAGGAATTCTGTCTGTACAGCAGTAAACCGGAGTAAAGACAGTCATATTCGCATCATCAAGTCCGAACCACAACACACCGCCTACAGGGTCTGGTAAGTTTGCACGCATCTGTGCTACGAAAGAAAATGCACTCTGCTGTGTAGAGATAGGACGTTCGTTGAAGTATTCCACTCCGTCAACCTTGAATGTAAGAGGAGAAAGACGGTAAGGAGTTTCAAAAGGACCTGCACCCATATCCTTAGTGATGTCGAGCGGTGTACCTTCGTAATGGTCGCGCATAGCTCTCTGGACATCGCGAACTGAAAGTTTTGAATCTGCCTTTATGTAAAGCGGCATAGGTTCTTTGCTCTTGCCAAGGATATACGGGAGATATGCCTCGCCTGTTGTCTTGCTGAACATATTGTAGAAACTCCATACACGTGCCTCGCAGAAACGGAGCCCACCGAATTCAAGAGGACAGTATGCATCGGCAAAGCTGAATTCTGAGTTCTTTCCGCTGAAATAGCCTTTTTCGCGTGCAAATGAAATTACATCAGGAGAATAAAGGCAGTTATCCTTGTCGTTGAGGTTGAATTTGTGGATACGACTTTGGTTGGCGTGGGCTGCTATACAGTCGTCAGGAATACGGACTGCTACCCATACTGCACCTTTGACACCCGGTCCCTTACCAATCATCTCCATAATCCATGCCTCGTTAGGGTCGGCAATAGAGAAAGACTCACCGCTGCTGTAGTAACCGTATTCCTTTACGAGGTCAGTCATAACCTTGATGGCTTCCTTGGCTGTACGAGAACGCTGGAGAGCTACATAGATAAGGCTTCCGTAGTCCATGATACCTGTAGTATCCACCAGTTCAGGACGACCGCCGAATGTAGTTTCGCCGATAGTTACCTGATATTCATTCATATTGCCCACTACATTATATGTCTGCTTGGCTTCCTTAATCTGTCCGAGATACTTGCCGGTATCCCAATCGCGGATATCGCGCATCGTTCCTTCCGGATGTGTAGCTGCAGGATAGTGATACAACCATCCGAACATTCCGTAAGAATCGGCAGAATAGGACACTATTACAGAACCGTCGGCAGACGCTTTCTTGCCGACAATAAAGTTGGTACAAGCCCAACCGTTTACTACAAAGGCTGTTAGCAGTACTACAGCCATCAACAATCTGTTTGTCATAAGCGTTTGTGATTGAATTATTATTTTAGAAATTTAATTGTTTACGTGTTTCGTTTCCGCAATTGTCGGTCACCACTACTTCAAGCTTGTGAGGAACTCCCCTCTTTACTTTCTCTTTGTCCTGGATGACAAGGATACCTTTCTTCAGACCGAAGAGAACGAACTTTCCGTCGATATATACCTTGTAGGTACTGATTCCGGTAGCCTTGTCGGAAACCTTGAAACGGATATTAGAAGTGGTACGCCATTTAGCCTTGTCAAGCGGAACAACAGAAGGAGGAACAGTATCGACAGCCACGGAGTACTTTCCGAAATTACGCACTTTGGCTTTCATCCAGCCATTGTCGTATTTTCCTCCTACATAATATGTCCTCCTGCCATCAATCTGCCTGATATAGTATTTATCGGGAGATACGGTATTCAGTTTCCTCACTCCTATCGCCAAAGGGCAGTAACCGTGAAGCGGAGCGTTTCCGGCATCAATGTCATATTCAAGCGAAACAGCTGTTGTGTCTTCGGCAGTAATGCCTACGCTTACTTCAGTATCATCGTAGAGCATTCCTTTAGGTATGATAAATTCCATACCGGGACGCTGGATAATAGCCGTATGCGATGCCCGAAGAAGTTCTTCTCCCGTCATTCTATATTCCGGTATATCCTGCTTCTGTCCTCTCACTGTAAACCGGTATGTACTTTTATTTCCAAAGTTGTCTTCGAGGACATAGACAAACTTATAGTCCTTTTCGCAGTCAATGTTCACAATACCCCTGCCCTCACCTACATGGTGCAGACGAAGTTTGTTTCCGGGTGATTTGTACGAACGCATCAGCAATCTGCGTGTACGAACCAGTTCGTCATAATCGGTAAAAGTATTTATCATTCTGTTTTCATCAGGAAGAACTCTGTCGGTCTTACTGCTGAACACCTCAACAGAATCAACATACAGAGTGACGGAATGCACTCCATAGAAATTGGATGTGCCGTCCATATAGTCCTTGGCACTTATGGCTGCATATATCTGTCCCCATGCTATGACGGGCGACTTGATTGATGCTACCGGATAAATCTTTTTATTGGTCGAGCCTTCCACCACTCCTTTACCTCTGACAGGATAAAGTCCGATAAAGCTTGCCTTAGGAGCCTTTGTATCCTTGATTCTGGTTCTGAAATACGGCATAGGGTCAAGATACTCATCTGTTCCGGTTTTTCTTATCTCAAGATGAAGATGCGGACCGGCAGAAGAACCTTCATTACCGCTCAACGCTATGATGTCGCCTTTCTTGAACTTGAAACGTCCGGGTTCGGGATATAGATAGCAGACGAAAGTTTCGTTGGCATACTGATACTCCCTGACGTACTTCTCCACTTCGGGAGCAAACGAAAGGACATGACCATAGACGGATGTATGTCCGTCGGGATGAGTGATATATATGGCCTGGCCGTATCCTCCGTGCTGGACGGCTACACGCGACACATATCCGTCGGCAATACATCTCACGGGATGTCCGACTGTACCTTTGGTCTTGAAATCAAGACCGTTATGAAAATGGTTTGGCCTCAGTTCGCCGAAATTGGCGCTGAGCAATAACGGAAAATCCAATGGCGCACAATACTTTATAGTATCACCGGCGTATGAAGCCGAAGCAACACAACAAAGCATGGCAAAAAAAGTTTTTCTCAAATCAGTCATCGACATTCTTATCAACCTTTCTAACTATAAGAATACTTGCTTCGTACAGTACAAAGATAGGTACCGAAACGAGCAGCAATGTAAATATATCGGATGTGGGAGTGATAACAGCTGCCACTATAAGGGCCACAACGTATGCATGCTTTCTGTATTTCTGCATGAACGAAGAATGGAGCACGCCTATCTTGGCAAGGAACCAGCATACCACAGGTATCTCGAATACAATTCCCATAAGCACACTCAGAAGCATCAGCGTATCGATATACGACGAAAGCATAATGGTGTTCTGAACCTCAAAGCTTACCTGATAGGATGCCAGGAAGCGGAATGTAAGCGGGAATATGATGAAATAGTTTACCAATACGCCTGTGACGAACAGCAGATATCCGCTTGTAACGACACGAATGGAGTACTTGCGCTCATTCTCATATAATGCAGGCGAAATAAAACGGAACAGTTTATAAATGACATATGGCGAAGCCACTATCAGACCTGCATATATTGATACCATGGCATGCATCATAAACTGACCGGCCAGCTGGGTATTGATAAGCGTAGAATTGAATTCACCGGGACACAGGCCGGGCATTGAAAGCCACTCCGACAAACGGCAAAGAAATCTGTAAAAAATAAAATCGGACTCCTTTGGGGCAAGCACAACGGCAAAGAGCTGGTCCTTGAAACAAAATCCCAAGATAGTGAATATGGCCACTACAGCCACTATACGGAAAAGGACACTTCGCAACTCGTCCAAGTGGTCCCAAAAAGTCATTACTTTATCGTTCTGCTCCACTTTATTGTTCTTTCTTTTCCTTATTTCCCTTATCGGACAAGTCAGCATCTTCCTCGATACCCTTCACTCCGTCCTTGAAACTTTTTACTCCCTTACCCAATCCTTTCATCAATTCAGGTATCTTTCTTCCTCCGAACAGAAGCAGGACAATAAGTGCAATAAGAATTATTTCCTGCATTCCCAATCCCAATAACAATAATGTAGTCATAAATTATATTTATAGATTAAACCTTTGAAATAGATTTTAAAAGCCAATATCCTCCGAAAACCTGAAGAAGCATTCCCGGAACTCCTATTCTGAAATCCTGAAGAGCCGCATCAAGACTTCCTGTGATAGCCCACTCTGCCATTCCGCCTACTGTCTGATAAAACAGTACGACACCTGTCAGTGACAATATGGAAAGTTTTCCGGTACGTTCTGCCAGGAATCCTGCTGCAACAGCAAGCAACACAGATTTGCATATTATGGCCGGAAGCAAAGCCGGTACGGGCATTCCGAAGAAAAATGAATTTACGAGAGGGGAAAGTATGGCTACAAGCAGACCAAGCCTCATCCCATATTTATAGGCTCCAACCAAAGTGAAAAAATAAATAGGCAACATAGTAGGGCCACCAAGATGAACCAAATGGCATAACTGAGGCAGAAGTATATTTCCCAAAACGAAAAGTACAGAAAACAGATATGTCCTGCTCTGTCTGTAGGATAAAGACACAAAATTAAACGCTGTATTCATATCAAATATTTACTTTCTTTATTATTAATAGTTGCAAAGTTATTACTTTCAAACAATTATCTACCATATAAAGGGGGAAATAATTTCCCGAGAGAAGGAAAAACTTATAAATATTTGGAAAATATGCAATTTCATCATACCTTTGCATCGCAAAAGAAAAAATAAATGACCAATGAACAAACTTCTGACATACATACAGCCACACACTCCGCTCCGAATATATCTGACATTCGGACACCGCAGTGCGTCCGTTCATTGGTTCAGCGGATTCCAATAAACATAACCGTTACATTCCATTCATTACACAATTGATATAGAGTTGCATCATAAATATTATGTAACTCAGGATAATCACGTTTTCATATTCATAAATCTTTAAAAGCTACAGTTATGTTTACAATCATAGGAACAATGTTTACAGGAATCATCTTAGGTTATATATTCAGAAACATGGACTTTCTGAGAAAAACAGAAAAAACCATCTCATACACTATTGTATTATTGCTTTTCATTATGGGCCTTTCCGTAGGTTCGAATGATAGAATAATAGAAAATTTAGACAGTTTCGGATGGCAGGCAGCCATAATAGCCTTCTCGGCTACTTGTGGAAGTATCATCGCTGCATGGTTAGTACTGACACTGTTTTTCAAGAAAGGAGAAAGCCATGAAGGGTAGTCTGATAGTTCTTCTGTTTTTTATGGCAGGATGCTTGTTGGGAGTATTGGACATAATACCTCTCGACTTGCAGAAAACCAACCTGTCAATGTATATCCTCTATGCACTTATGCTACAGGTGGGACTGAGCATAGGTTCGAGCAAGGATTTGAAATCCATAATCAAGGATATACGTCCGAAATATCTTCTGATTCCACTTGCCACCATTATCGGAACATTGCTGTTTTCGGCCGTAGCAAGTCTGCTTCTTTCGCAATGGAGCATATTCGACTGTATGGCTGTGGGAAGCGGATTTGCATACTACTCGCTGTCGTCCATCCTGATAACACAGTTCAAGGAAGCATCTTTGGGAATTCAGCTTGCTACAGAGTTGGGAACAATAGCGCTACTGTCGAATATCTTCCGCGAGATGATGGCTCTGTTAGGCACGCCGCTGTTAGTGAAATATTTCGGCAAACTGGCACCGATTTCTGCCGCCGGAGTAAATTCCATGGATGTGGTATTGCCCATAATAACAAGATACTCAGGAAAAGACATGATACCTGTGGCCATATTCCACGGGATATTGATAGACCTTACGGTACCGTTTTTCGTATCATTTTTTTGCCGGCTTTAACCCTAAGTCGGCATTTTTTATACACTTTTCTACAAAACAATCAAAAGGTTTCATTAAATTTGCAGAAAAAATAAACCAAACATAAGCATATTGATTTAAACTTAATGATAGAAAAACATATTGTACTGGAAGATATAGATCCGGTTATCTTCTATGGTGTGAACAACACCAACATGCAAATGATTAAGGCTCTGTTTCCCAAACTGAGAATAGTGGCAAGAGGAAATGTCATAAAAATCATGGGAGACGAAGAGGAAATGTGTGCCTTCGAAGAAGCTGTGACAGCATTAGAGAAACATTGTTCGATATACAATTCGCTCAACGAAGAGGTTATATTGGACATAGTAAAAGGCAAAAACACTAAAATAGAAAAGAACAGCGAAGCAATCGTGTTCAGTGTTACCGGAAAACCTATAATTCCGAGAAGTCCAAACCAGCTGAAACTGGTAAAGGATTTCGAAAAAAACGATATGATATTCGCCATAGGACCGGCCGGTTCGGGCAAGACTTATACCGCAATAGCTCTGGCTGTTAGGGCTCTCAAGAACAAGGAAATCAAAAAAATCATATTAAGCCGTCCGGCTGTAGAGGCAGGAGAGAAACTTGGATTCCTGCCGGGAGACATGAAGGATAAGATTGACCCTTATCTGCAACCGCTGTACGATGCTCTGCAAGATATGATTCCTGCCGCAAAGCTGAAGGAATATATGGAACTGAACATCATACAGATAGCCCCATTGGCTTTCATGCGCGGACGCACGCTGAATGATGCGGTAGTAATCCTTGACGAGGCTCAGAACACTACCACACAGCAGATTAAGATGTTCCTCACCCGTATGGGTATGAACACAAAGATGATTATCACAGGCGACATGACACAGATTGACCTTCCTTCGTCGCAGACATCGGGTCTGGTGCAGGCAATGAAAATTCTGAAAGGAGTGAAAGGCATCAGCTTCATAGAGCTTAACAAGAAGGATATCGTAAGACACAAACTCGTGACAAGAATTGTGGAGGCTTACGAGAAATTCGAGGAAAAAGTCAAATCCGAGAAGGCCGAAAAAGCAAAGGCCGATAAAGAGGAAAAGGATAAGGCAGAAAAGAAAACGACAGCCAAACAACAATAGAAACAACATATTTACTTCTTAAAATATATAGAAAAGATGAGTAAAGCATTAACAAAAACAGACTTCAACTTTCCTGGTCAGAAGAGTGTTTACCACGGAAAAGTTCGCGATGTTTATAACATCAACGGTGAAAAATTAGTCATGGTTGCAACAGACCGTATCTCGGCATTCGACGTTGTATTGCCTGAAGGTATTCCTTACAAGGGCCAGATGTTGAACCAGATTGCAGCCAAATTCCTTGATGCTACAACTGACATCTGTCCAAACTGGAAGCTCGCTACTCCTGACCCAATGGTTACTGTAGGTGTAATGTGCGAAGGTTTCCCTGTAGAAATGATTGTTCGCGGTTATTTGTGCGGTAGCGCATGGCGTGCTTACAAGAGCGGTGTCCGCGAAATCTGCGGCGTGAAACTTCCTGAAGGTATGCGTGAGAACCAGAAATTCCCTACACCAATCATCACCCCTACTACTAAGGCTGAAATGGGTATGCACGATGAGGATATCTCTAAAGAAGAAATCCTTGCTAAAGGTCTTGCTACTCCTGAAGAATATGCAACATTGGAGAAATATACTCTGGCTTTGTTCGAACGCGGTACAAAGATGGCTGCTGAACGCGGTCTTATCCTCGTTGACACTAAATACGAATTCGGTAAGCACAACGGTCAGATTTATCTGATGGACGAAATCCACACTCCTGACTCAAGCCGTTACTTCTACTCAGAAGGTTACGAAGAACGCTTCGAAAAAGGCGAACCTCAGAAACAGCTTTCTAAGGAATTCGTACGCGAATGGCTGATGGCCAACGGTTTCCAGGGTAAGGAAGGACAGACTGTTCCTGAAATGACTCCGGAAATAGTAAACTCTATCAGCGAACGTTACATCGAACTTTACGAACACATCACAGGTGAAACTTTCGTTAAGGCTGATACAGCAGAGCTTGCATCACGCATCGAAAAGAACGTTACTGAATACTTGAAATAATTATGACCGGGCGGGGCTTTTCCCGCCCATCATATATTCTATCCACAAATCCTACACTAACCCATAACATGTCAAACTATCCTCAAGAAAATATAAAACCTTACAATCAGGACGAAAGCAAAGCTGCACAGGTAGAAAAAATGTTCGACAATATCGCTCCTACTTACGATAATCTGAACCATGTACTTTCGCTTGGTATTGACAAGAGCTGGCGACGCAAGGCCATCAATATGCTCAAGCCATACCGCCCGATGCACATGATGGACGTAGCTACCGGTACAGGCGATTTTGCCATACAGGCATGCCGCGTGCTTCAGCCTGAAGAACTTATAGGTACCGACATTTCGGAGGGTATGATGAATGTGGGACGTGAAAAGGTGAAACAGTCGGGAATGGACAAGCAGATTTCCTTCGCCAAGGAAGACTGTACTTCCCTCTCCTTCCCAGACAACAGATTCGATGCCATAACAGTGGCATTCGGGGTACGCAACTTCGAGAATCTTGACAAAGGTCTGACAGAAATGCACCGCGTCCTGAAATCCGGCGGCCATCTGGTCATACTCGAACTGTCCGAACCGGAAACATTCCCGATGAAACAGCTTTACGCCATTTACTCGAAAGTTGTAATTCCTACAATAGGAAAATTACTATCGAAAGACAACAGTGCATACACATACCTGCCGCAATCCATAAAGGCTTTTCCACAGGGAGAAGTAATGCAACAGATTCTATACAAGGCAGGTTTCAGCAAAGTGACATTCAAAAGGCTCACATTAGGTATTTGCACACTCTACTTTGCAACTAAATAACTTAAAATTTTTACTAAGATGAAGAAATTTGGTTTAATCGGTTACCCTTTGGGACATTCTTTCTCAAAAAACTTTTTCAACGAGAAATTTCACTCGGAAAACATTGATGCAGAGTATGTAAATTTTGAGATTCCTACAATAGAGGATTTTAACAAAGTGATAAAGGCGAACCCTACTCTCTGCGGACTTAATGTGACTATACCATACAAGGAGCAAGTTATAGGATATCTGGACGAACTTGACAAAGACGCTGCGGCAATAGGGGCAGTAAACGTAATCAAGATAGAGAAGAATAAGGGTAAACTGAAACTGACCGGCTACAACTCTGATGTAATGGGCTTCACACAGTCTATAGAATCACTGCTTGAGCCACACCATAAGAAAGCGCTTATCTTAGGTACAGGGGGGGCATCGAAAGCCATAAACTATGGTCTGCACAAATTAGGACTGGAAACAAAATTCGTATCAAGGTCGAAAAGAAACGAAAATACAATCACATACGATGACCTTACACCGGAAGTGATGAAAGAATATAAGGTGATAGTGAACTGTACTCCGACAGGCATGTATCCCAAGGCTGACGAATGTCCGAATATTCCTTACGAATGTCTGACTCCGGAACACTTACTGTATGACCTTCTTTACAATCCTGATACCACTCTATTTATGAAAAACGGTTCGGACAGAGGAGCCATAGTAAAAAACGGACTCGAAATGCTTCTGCTTCAGGCATTCGGGGCTTGGGAAATATGGAACAAATAATATTGCAGCATGAAACATAAGAAATTAATCATCAGCCTTGCTGTAATCATCGTTGTGATAGCAGGCGGATTGGTGGGCGGAAGTCTTTACATGATAGACTACTCTCTTCGCCCGGAAAACAGAGGCAAGGACCTTGCAGGCTCGGAAGCCTATATGCGCGACACTTACCCTCAGATAAACGGATGGTTAGACAGTCTTCAGGGAAACCAACTGCTGAAAGACACATTCATCACCGCACCTGACGGAATCAGGCTGCATGCATATTATGCATACGCATCACGCCCGACAAAAAAGACAGCGGTAATAGTACATGGCTATACTGACAGCGCCATAAGAATGTTCCACATCGGATATATGTACAATGAGTCATTGGACTACAACATCATTATTCCGGACTTGAGATACACAGGACTGAGCGGTGGCGATGCCATACAGATGGGCTGGCTGGACCGTCTTGACGTAAAGGAATGGATAAACCTCACTCCGGGTATTTTCGGTGATTCTATCCAGGCTGTAGTTCACGGAATATCCATGGGTGCAGCAACCACGATGATGACCTCAGGCGAAGTCCTGCCGGAATATATCAGATGTTTTGTAGAGGACTGCGGATATACCAGTGTCTGGGAACAGTTCAAAAAGGAGCTTAAGGAGCAGTTCAACCTTCCGGCATTCCCACTACTATACATGGCAAGCTGGATTTGCGAACTTCAGAACGGATGGAACTTCCATGAGGCTTCGGCTATAGAGCAGGTGAAGAAATGCAAAAAACCGATGTTCTTCATACATGGCGATAAGGACGACTTCGTACCTACATACATGGTGAACGAAGTATATGCGGCAAAATCAGAGCCGAAAGAAATATGGCTTGTACCGGAAACAGACCATGCCACATCATATAAAAACTATCCTGAAGAATATACAAAGAGGGTAAAGGCTTTTGTCGATAAATACATCTATTGACAATCCTCCCTATACATACAATATTCGATTAATTCATTGTTCCACAACAGGGTATCCGTATTTTAATGACTGAAATAATTCGTTGCTTGACACGTGTCAGTCAATCGTCCGACACGTGTCGGACATATGTTTGACAGCTGTCGTCCATATGCCCGACAACTGTCAAACAACAAAGATACACGCCCGTTTGCTACCTTATCCTTACAGGTTGCTTCCGGAATGAAGGAATGAAACAAATGCCCGATGAACCGGCTTTATGGTAGCCATTCATCGGGCATTCTTATTTTATATATATATTATACGATAACTTCTTTACTTTGCATCACCGTACATGCGTGCACGCATTTCCTTGATATGGTCTGACGTGATGTACTCATCGTATTCCATCATCTTGTCTATTATACCGTTAGGTGTAAGTTCGATGATACGGTTGGCAACAGTCTGAATGAATTCGTGGTCGTGTGATGCAAACAGCACGTTACCCTTATACTGCTTCAGATTGTTGTTGAATGCCTGAATAGATTCCAGGTCGAGGTGGTTTGTCGGAGTATCAAGAATCAGACAGTTGGCATTTCTCAACTGCATACGTGCTATCATGCATCGCATCTTCTCACCTCCAGAAAGTACGTTCACCTTCTTCAGCACTTCTTCGCCTGAGAACAGCATACGTCCGAGATAGCCCTTCATTTCCACTTCATTGCCCTGTCCGTACTGGCTCAACCAGTCAACGAGGTTAAGGTCGCAGTTGAAGAAATCAGTATTGTCAAGCGGAAGGTATGCGGTAGTGATAGTCACACCCCAGTTGAAATGACCTGCCTGTGGTTTGCGGCGTTCGTTGATGATTTCGAAGAATGCAGTCATCGCACGTGGGTCACGACTCAGGAATACTATCTTGTCGCCCTTCTCTACGTTGAAGTTTACATCGTTGAAAAGAACCACTCCGTCCTCAGTTTCAGCACGAAGTCCTGAAACTTCAAAAATCTGGTTACCCGGCTCGCGGTCCATAGTGAAGATGATACCCGGATATTTACGAGATGAAGGCTTGATTTCGTCCACATTAAGTTTCTCAAGCATCTTCTTACGGCTTGTAGTCTGTTTTGATTTTGCCACGTTGGCAGAGAAACGGCGGATAAACTCTTCGAGTTCCTTACGCTTTTCTTCAGCCTTAGCCTTCTGGTTCTGCTGCTGGCGGAGAGCAAGCTGGCTTGATTCGTACCAGAAACTGTAGTTACCGGCAAAGAGGTTTACCTTACCGAAGTCGATATCCACTGTGTGAGTACATACTGAGTCGAGGAAGTGACGGTCGTGACTTACTACAAGTACTGTATGCTCGAAGTTGGAAAGATACTCTTCCAGCCATGTTACAGTTTCCATATCGAGGTCGTTGGTAGGCTCGTCCAGAAGCAGGTTGTCAGGATTACCGAACAATGCCTGTGCAAGCATGACACGCACCTTTTCCTTACCGCTCAGGTCGCCCATCAGCGTATAGTGCTTGTCTTCCTTTATACCAAGTCCGCTAAGAAGAATTGCAGCATCGCTTTCCGCATTCCATCCTTCGAGTTCGGCAAACTTTTCTTCAAGTTCGGCAGCCTTGATACCATCCTCATCGGTAAAATCTTCTTTGGCGTACAGTGCTTCGCGCTGCTTCATGATATCCCAAAGAACAGTGTGTCCCATGAGAACTGTATCCAGTACAGTATGCTCGTCGAACTTAAAGTGGTCCTGGCTAAGTACAGAAAGACGTTCGCCCGGCCCCAGCGTAACACTTCCCTTAGTAGGGTCAAGCTCACCTGAAATAACCTTAAGGAATGTTGACTTTCCCGCACCGTTGGCACCTATGACACCGTAAATATTACCGTTTGTGAACTTCATGTTCACATCGTTGTACAATACTCTCTTACCGAATTGAACGGCTACATTAGAAACTGTAATCATTTTTTAGCTTGTTTGTATGTATATACCTTATAATATTGTTATTCTGAAATTTGCGTGCAAAGGTACTAAATATCCCGCTAATTTACAATGCAGTGAAAGGCATATCACTCCCAGAACACGGCTTTTTATAAGTTTTTTTGTGTCAGTATGTCAGTTTTTTAGTAATTTTGCGGCTGTTTTCAACGGATTGACGGCATAGGCACGGTTTTTGTAGTATAACCTTCGGCCGTACCTGAAAAGTCCGGCACACAAACCATCAGATTAATAATAAAAAAATAACATAAAGACATGAGTACAAATCAGAATCAAAATCCGGAAGAAGAAATATTGAAGAACGAAGAAGCTGAAAACCAGCAGCAGGGAGCTGAAACTCAGACAGAAGAAACAAATTCTGCTGAAAATGCCGGCGAAGAAAAAGAAACTGAAATCTCAGAAGAAGAAAAAATAGCTAAAGAGCTTGAAGAAACAAAACAGGCTCTTGAAGATTATAAGGACAAATATCTGCGTCTGTCGGCTGAATTTGACAATTACCGCAAACGTACAATGAAGGAAAAGGCAGAGCTTATCAAGAACGGTGGTGAAAAGGCAATCTCGGCTATCCTCCCTATTCTGGACGACTTGGAACGTGCTTTGCAGAATATGCAGAAGGCAGACGACGTTAAGGCTATGTACGAAGGTATTGACCTGATACACCAGAAGTTCCTGAAAAACCTCGGACACGAAGGACTTGAAAAGATGAACCCGGTGGGAGAAGCTTTCGATACAGATTTCCACGAAGCTATCGCTCTTGTTCCGGCTCCTGAAGAAGCACAGAAGGGTAAAGTTCTGGACTGTGTACAGACAGGTTACAAACTGAACGACAAAGTTATACGCCACGCCAAAGTGGTAGTTGCACAATAATACAATAAAACCACATCGCAAATATGGCTACAAAAAGAGATTACTACGAAGTGCTTGGCGTGGAAAAGACAGCCACAGCAGACGAAATAAAGAAAGCGTACCGTAAGAAAGCAATACAGTACCACCCTGACAAGAATCCGGGAGACAAGGAAGCTGAAGAAAAGTTCAAGGAGGCAGCAGAGGCATACGAAGTGCTCAGCAACCCTGACAAACGTTCACGCTACGACCAGTTCGGTCATGCCGGTGTAGGCGGAGCAGCCGGAGGCGGTTATGGCGGTTTCGGCGGACAGGGAATGTCTATGGACGATATCTTCTCTATGTTCGGCGATATCTTCGGCGGACACGGAGGCTTCGGAGGCTTTGGCGGTTTCGGAGGTAGCGGAGGCCAGCCAAGACAGCGCAAATTCCGTGGTGCAGACCTCAGGGTAAAGGCAAAACTTACGCTGAAGGAAATTGCTGAAGGAACAGAAAAGAAGTTCAAGGTAAAGAAATATGTTCCTTGCTCACACTGTCACGGAACAGGTGCCGAGGGCAACAGCGGTACTGAAACATGTCCTACATGTCACGGTACAGGTAGCGTTACTCGCACTCAGCAGAGTATCTTTGGAATGATGCAGACACAGTCTGTATGTCCTCAGTGTAACGGTGAAGGAAAAATCATCAAGAACAAGTGTAAGGAATGTAACGGCGAAGGTGTGGTTTACGGCGAAGAAGTCGTTACAGTAAAAATCCCTGCCGGAGTGGCAGAAGGTATGCAGGTTACTATCAACGGTAAGGGTAATGCCGGAAAGCACAACGGTGTGGCAGGCGACTTGCTGGTTCTGATAGAAGAAGAAAAGCATCCTGAACTGATAAGAGATGAAAGCGACCTTATTTATAACCTGCTCCTAAGCGTTCCTCAGGCAGCACTTGGAGGCACAGTGGAAATCCCTACAATAGACGGCAAGGCTAAAATCAAGATTGAACCGGGAACACAGCCAGGAAAGGTTCTCCGCCTGAGAGGCAAAGGTCTGCCTAATATCAACAGCTACGGATATAGTACAGGAACAGGTGACCTGTTGGTTAATGTAAGTGTCTACATCCCTGAAACTCTGACAAAAGAAGAACGTCAGGCACTGGAAAAATGGCAGGAATCTGAAAGCTTCAAGCCTAACACAAGCCTGAAAGAGAAAATCTTCAAGAAGTTCAGAAGCTTATTCGATTAAAACAGGATATAACAAAGAAACGAGAGCGGCTAAAACCGCTCTTTTTTTGTATAACACAGTTTTATCAGTATCTTTGCACCTCAAAAAATTGTTTTATATGAAGAAGAAAACTTTATTTATATCCATCTCTATAATAGTTATAATACTGGCCGGTATATCCATAAGTACATATTCATTATTATTCAGCAAACCGTTCAGAACAGCCGGCCCAACATTCATTTATATAGACGAAGACGACAATGCCGATTCTGTGTTCGCAAAGATTGAGACAAACCTGCACCCTGAAAGCATGACAGGTATAAAGCTGTTGGCAAAGATAAAAGGATATGACAGCAATATATTCCCCGGGGCATACAGGATGAGTTCTCAAACAACGACACTTGAAGCATTCCGAACGCTGAAAGCCGGAAGGCAAACACCTGTCAGACTTGTTGTGCCAAGCGTAAGAACGATGGATAAATTAGCGTCAAGAATTGCCGGACAGATTATGGCAGACTCTACAAGCATAATAACATTGCTGAACGACAGCAACTTTATAGATTCCATCGGATACAGTAAGGCCACCATTCCGGCACTGTTCATTCCAAACACATACGAGGTGTACTGGAATATGTCTGCCGAAAGTTTCATCAAAAGAATGATAAAGGAGAACAAGGCTTTCTGGAATGCAGAACGTACGGAGAAAGCCAAATCGCTTGATATGACGAAGGAGGAAGTCTGTACTCTCGCTTCTATAGTGGACGAAGAGACAGCCAATAATGCAGAAAAGCCTCTCGTGGCCGGACTATATATCAACAGACTTAAACGCGGAATGCTCCTCCAGGCTGACCCAACAGTAAAGTTCAGCCATCAGGACTTCGGACTCAGAAGGATTCTGTTCAAGCATCTGGAAATAGACAGCCCTTATAATACATACAAGTATGCCGGACTTCCTCCAGGCCCTATAAGAATACCTTCAGTGGCAGGAATCAACAGTGTACTGAATTATTCCAGACATAATTATATATACATGTGCGCAAAGGAAGACTTCTCGGGAACCCATAACTTTGCCTCCAACCTTAGCGAGCACAACAGAAATGCCAGAAAATACCAGCAGGCGCTGAACAGAAGAAATATTAAATAAACTGCAACCCAAACATGCAGATTTATATTTCTGACAGCTCTTCAGTGAACGGCAAATGAACACAAAATGAACGGCAAATGAACGCCCTATGAAACTGTCCTTTCCTGATTTTGGTTGACTGTTTATCGTTCACCGGGCGTTCATTTAACGTTCACTAAGCATTCATTTAGTGTTCACAGGAGTTCAGATTATAATCATTACCGAGTTTTAAATGGTGATTAAACAGTATTTAAAAACCATTTAAACAGTATTTAAGTTAGCGTCAAAGGACTATTTTACAGACTTCCAGAACTTCATAAAATCGGAATACTGTCCATAGCAAACCAAACCGTCCTCTTCCTTCAAGTCATAATCCTCGGAATAATCTATTGTAGAAACATACTCTTTTTTTGATATTCCAAGGAAATTAGAAGTCTGCTTTCCCATAACGACAGAAATAATACGAAGTCTGAATTCCTGCTCTAAATTAAGCTCACTGATTTTATAACCTACCAGCTTGGCCGGTACAGCAAACTTAAAAACATAATTGTTGTCATCTACGGAGAAATGCTCTACCTCTGCATCAAGTTCAAGCAACTGAACAAGAAGTCTGGCAGCATCCTTTTCGGGGGTAAGTATCCTGTCCAACGAAAATGCATCCAACACAGCCTTATGCACATCATCCACTGCACGGGCATAGATATGTTTCACATTTCGTTTTTTAAGCAATGACACTATCCTTACTGAGGCTCCGAAATTCTCCCCTATGGCCACTATAACTATATCCACACCATTAAACGGCAGAACCGAGAGAGCCATATCGTCCGTAGCGTCAAGAACGTATGTTGTGGCAACCTTTTCTTTATATCGTTCCGCCTGAAGCGCTTCAGAATCCACTCCAATGACTTCATGACCAAGGGCTGTAAGCTCTTCGGCCAACACTCCTCCATAATTGCCTAACCCTATAATGAGATATTTCATATCGCGTATTTTTTATAGATTAATCAGTTTATTATTATATTATCACTCGGATATTTATAGTTCTTCTTTTTCTCCTGTCTGATTAGTCCGCTGACAAGAGTAAATGCTCCCACACGGCCGACAAACATCAGAACTATTATTATCATTTTCCCTGCATTGCCCAATGACGGAGTGAGATCCAGACTCGAGCCTACCGTACTCAGTGCCGACACACATTCGAAAACCAATGCCATAACCGAGGCCTGAGGTTCGACTACTGTCATGATGAATATAGACACAAAGACTATAAGCAGATACAGTATCAAAGCCGCATTTGAACGCTTTACTGAATCGTAGGATATCTCACGATGGAGTATATACGTTCTTTCCACCCCACGAAGCACGGCAAACAGATTTATAAGAATAACGGCAAATACATTTATCTTCACACCACCTGCCGTAGACTGTGTTCCGCCACCAATCATCATCAGAATTATCATAAGCAGGAGGGTCTGGGTGGAAAGAGTTGTCAGTCCGACACTGGCAAAACCTGCCGTTCGCGGACATACGGAATTGAAGAATGCATGAACAACTTTATCGGCAGTATCCATTCCGGAGAAGGCATTGTTCCACTCGAAAAGAAGAATTATCAGTGTACCGGCCAATAAAAGTACCGCCGTCATAAACAGAACAATCTTCGTATTAAGATTATACAGATGAATTTTCTTTACAAATCTGCGTCGGCGATGAAATATCCATGAATAGAAATGACGAAGATAGTAGAAAAGCGTATCCTTCATATTAACCAATATAGGGAAACCTATTCCGCCCAAAACGATAAGCATGGACAGTACTATGTATAAGAAATTATGGTTGTGCATCACCATATCATTTCCCATACCGCCGGGCAGAGTAGAGAAACCGGCATTACAGAATGCCGATACTGAATGGAAGGCTGAGAAATAGAGTTCCTCATACAGTGTCATCCCCAATGTGCCGTGTATGTCAAACCATATCAGAGCCATGCCTATCCCCTCGATGGCAAGTGTAAATCCCAATATATATAATAATGTGGACAGCAACGAGTTGAGAGAGTTGGTACTAATCATATCGCCTACAGCCAACTGATTGTAGAGGGATGTATTTCCCATAAAGAACATGGCAAAGAAGCTCGTAATGGTCATTACTCCCAGACCTCCAATCTGGATGAGCAGCATTATTATAATCTGTCCTTCAAGGGTGAATGTGGAAGGCACATCTACCGACACAAGGCCTGTGACACACGTTGCACTCGTTGAAATAAACAATGCATCTATCCATGATATTCCATTATAGGTGGCCCGGGGCAGCATCAGAAGTCCGGCTCCGACCAAAATGATTATAAGAAAACTCGATGCGAGAATGAGAGATGGATTTGTCTTGCGCCCCAACAACCGTACAAAGAAACCGGACAGCAGTGTAAGCGACATGAGAAGGAGTACAGCAGCCTTGTAATAAGTACTATTAAAGAATATCCATATCCAGTAAGCTGCATTACCCGGTTCCGACAAATGAAATACCACCGGCAGAAGAGTCAGATAGAGGCAGACATCCAGCAGCCATGTCCAGACCGTAAACTTGGCAGAACCATCATTCGAAAACAAATGACTCAATGTGGTATTGATAAGAAAAACAATCCAGACTGCATTTGAAACACTGTGTAGCACCGAGTGAACTTCCTCGGTGACAGTAAATCCATAACGGTAAACTATAGATGCAATAAACAATATTGCGAAAAAACAAGCAAGCCAGGAGAACCAGTCTACCAACTGATATACACGAGGCAATACAAGCTTTTTTCTATATAATAAAAGACGTTCCCAATTATCCATGTACTTCTTTGTTTTATAGAGATATGCAAATTTACACAAAAATATTATGAAGCAATCAATAGTACAGAAAAACTTGAACCGAAAGGTATAATAATACAAAATAACATCCTTACCACCTCCTCAAATTACATAATTCTACAAAATCAACAATTATAGTATCAAATATTCGATAAATTCTTTGGTAAATAAACTTTTTTATCTATTTTTGAGCAAAACTTTAAAACAATAAGCCATGAGCGAAAAACAGAAAAGATTTTTCCTTAAGGAAAATGAGATACCTACACACTGGTATAACATACAGGCGGACATGAAAAACAAACCTATGCCGCCACTAAACCCTGCGACTAAAAAACCTCTGAAAGCAGAAGACCTCTACCCTATCTTTGCAAAGGAATTGTGTCATCAGGAACTGAACCAGACTGACGCATGGATAGAGATTCCGGAAGAAGTAAGAGAAATGTACAAATACTACAGAAGTACTCCTCTGGTACGTGCATACGGACTGGAAAAGGCATTGGGTACACCGGCACACATATATTTCAAAAATGAGAGCGTAAGCCCTATCGGTTCACACAAGCTGAACTCTGCACTTGCACAGGCATATTACTGCAAGCTGGAAGGAGTAACGAACATTACTACCGAAACAGGTGCCGGACAGTGGGGAGCAGCTTTATCATATGCCGCACGTGTGTTCGGACTTGAAGCGGCAGTATATCAGGTGAAAATAAGCTACGAGCAGAAGCCGTACAGAAGAAGCATCATGCAGACATTCGGTGCACAGGTAACTCCTTCGCCTTCTATGTCTACACGTGCCGGAAAAGATATTCTTACAAAATACCCTAACCATCAGGGCTCATTGGGAACAGCCATCTCAGAAGCAATAGAACTGGCAAGAACTACTCCGAACTGTAAATACACACTCGGTTCTGTTCTAAGCCACGTAACACTTCACCAGACCATAATCGGACTGGAAGCAGAAAAGCAGATGGAAATGGCAGGCGAATATCCTGACATAATAATAGGATGTTTCGGTGGCGGTTCTAACTTTGGCGGTATATGCTTCCCGTTCATGCGTCACACAATCCTTGAAGGCAAGAAAACAAGATACATAGCAGCCGAACCTGCTTCATGCCCTAAACTGACAAGAGGTAAGTTTGAATACGATTTCGGTGATGAAGCCGGATATACTCCTCTGCTCCCAATGTACACTTTAGGACATAATTTTGCTCCTGCCAACATTCATGCCGGGGGGTTGAGATACCACGGTGCGGGAGTTATAGTATCGCAGCTGCTGAAAGACGGACTGATGGAAGCTGTAGACATAAAACAGCTCGACACGTTCGATGCAGGTATTCTTTTTGCCAAAGCCGAGGGTATCATTCCGGCTCCGGAATCATGTCATGCCATTGCTGCTGCCATAAACGAAGCAAAGAAATGTATAGAAACAGGAGAAGAGAAAGTTATCCTGTTCAACCTCTCAGGCCATGGACTTATAGACATGAGCGCTTATGACCAGTACTTGTCCGGAAACCTCACAAACTATGAATTAAGCGAGGAAGAAATAGAAAAAAATCTGGAAGAGGTAAAAAAAATATGATATCGGCATAAAAATGTCAGATACATCGCCTTAACAGTATAATAAGCTTGTTTTAAGGAAATTATAATACAGAATCTGGTATATTCTTCAATATTTGCGTATGAGAGTATATCAGGTTTTGTCCTTTTTTCATCATGTTTTATCCCGAAATATTTGCAAATTAAAAAAATATTCGTACCTTTGCACCCGCAATCGGAAATCAATACCGATGCGACAAAGAAACCGGATTTTCCGGAACATAGGATGGCCCGTTCGTCTATCGGTTAGGACGCAAGATTTTCATTCTTGAAAGGG
>UQTJ01000034.1 GCA_900544075.1 uncultured Bacteroides sp. | reverse complement strand
ATTTCTTCGTATAAAAAAAGGAAAACGTATTTTTGTATCAGAACTATTGATTATTGATACAAAACAGTCATACATACTATGCCGGACAATAAAGAACTTCTTACATATCTCATCGACAACAGGATTTTCGAATCTTCAGCATCCGCACTTGCAAGCCGCCTCGGATATAAAGGGAGGATGGCTTTCTCAAGACTGAAAGAAGGGAATATCCGGACTTCTACGGTGGACAATATCATTGATGATATCTGCTCTCATTTCGACTTGGATTATTCGGACCTGATTGACATCACTGAGATGTTCAGAGTAGGCAGGATTCTATATGACGCAATAAAGGATGGAAATGTTTATTACGACAAAACTTCTGACCCGGACTGGATTCTGACGGACTTCGTGACACGTGACTTCAAAGATTATCCTGAATATTTCAGCCCTTACATACCGCAGTTGGACGAACTATGCAGGGACAGACCCTACGTGTACTTCGGCGCCGTGATGGTGATGTATATAAAGATGAAAAAGGTTGATCCGTATGCAGGAAACACAGCGCAGTTCCACAATCTGCTGAAAGAACATACCTCGCACATTTGTTCCGTTCTCAAACTACACATCCCGGAAAATGCTATAGGACATTCCACTTCATTGGCTTATCTCTCGGACAATACCATCAGAAATATTCCACAGTGCATTTGGGGGCTGATGGTGAACAATATTCATGTTTTGAGATACTTTGCCGACCCGGATTATATAAACAGTATTCTTGAACTTGGAGCAGCCTTCGCTGAATGGGAGGATTTCAGCTACTGGCATGAAACCGGTGTGGCTTATTCCAAAGGGGAAAGGCTATGGACTCTGTTCTTCCGCGAGTCGAACTCACCACTACACGGCATGTATATTGGTCAGACTTTCGAAGCCGGAAAGGATAACGAGACTTTCATTCCGAAAGAAAACTTCTCACTGATTTTCTGGAACAAAGGAAATGACGATGATGAATTTGCCACTGTTCAGGCATGCAACATTATTAATTCTGCAGCCGAAGACTATACCGTGTATTACGGGCTGTATAAGTACGACGACGTCAGCAACGAAATAACAATTAAATGGAATGACGGGAATGAGAATTTCCTGAACATACCGTCAAGACTCAAAAGAATTACGGGAGAGAAACCTGCAGAAAGGGACGAGCAGGTTTGGTGGAACATTATCCGCAAATTCGATGACAATGATTCTCTGAAATTATTTACAGAGACACTGCTCGACAGGCTTAACACGGAATACCTTGACGATGACTATGCCATTCAGGACGTAACAATCAGCCGCAAGCTCTTTACTCTTACTATTGAGACAACCGACGGAATAGAGGAATACTCAATCCCGATTGACGCATATCCTTTCCTTAGGAATTTAAGAGTATTCGATGAGGTTACTATCAAGAAAGATACACGTACAGAAGAACTCTTCGTCAGCTGGCCGTGGGCCGGGTATGAGATACCGTTGAGTGAATTCAATATAATAACAGTTCAGTAACCTAAAATTCAGCAGCCGTTCAGTGAACATTCACCGAACGGCTGCTGAATCATATCCGACAAGGAAACATCAGTCTTCCTTCAACTCTTCAAAGAAGCCTTCCACTCCACCTTCTATCTGCTTGCCCAAATCCTCAATCTGTTTCGAGAAATCTTTTACGGCATTCTTGGTCATTTTGGCAAAAATCCTGCCTTTCAGTTTTCCAATCTCCTTCAAGTCCTCTTCAGAATAATCATATTTGGAAAGTTCTTCTTCTATTTTTTCATATTCAGATACTATCTTTTCCCAGTCTTCGTCAGTAAATTCATCATATCGGTCTTCAACCTTTTCCACTAAAGAAGACAGTTCACTGATAGGAGTCTTTGAAGTTTCGCACGATGAAAGACCTAACGAAAAAGCTATTGCAGCAAGAAATACATTTAACTTATTCATAACTATAGTTTTATTTTAGTTTTTAATATACATAGGCAACTCTTTTGTTCCAACATTCTTCAGCACACCATCGGCCACAAATCCCTTAAGTGTACGCAGTGCCTTAGACTTGTTGAAGCCTGTCATTTTCTCAAAATCGCGACGGCGCATAAACTGATTTTCAGAGAAATATCTTTCCATCTTGGTCATAATCTCTGTCTGTTCCATATTTCCGGAATGGCGAGAATCGTCTGTTTCATGTTCAAACTGCACTGTCTGAAACTTTTCCGAAAGTTCCTTGTCAGGAGTAAATCGGATGCCTTTCACCTTGATATCTGCCGCACTTACATATTCCGGATTTACGTCAGGAGCACATTTAAGGCTCAGGCTGAAGCGTCCGATACCTTCCAAATGTACAGAATAGCCACTACTCAGTGCATTATACATCTCGGTGTTAAGGGCTGCGAGTACCGCTCTCACATCGGCTACCGTAAGCGTACATTTCTGATTTATGCTTTCACTCAGATTTCTTGTAGTCACAACACCATTGGTAATGACTTTCGCATGAAGTTTGGAGGTCGTAACACCCTCTTTGTCAGGGTTATTATACAAGTCGAATTTTATAGACATGGTATTAAAGTTTTATATGGTTAATGTTATTGTTTTCCAAACGCTTCGTCACAGATAGCGGAACACGTACGTGTCACGCGTGGAACACGAACGTGCAACGCGCGTAACACGAGCGTGCAACGGGCGGAACACGTACGTGTCACGGTAAATGTGACAAAAAATTCTGATATAAAAAAGGAATCGTAAAAGAAATAAATATAGGCGCATAACAATTAACAATTAATAACAAGGGATAGAGAGTTTTTTCATTACCTTTGTTCTTAAGTCTAAACTTTACAATTTATCATATGCAAAATAGCGACAGTATCATCATAATTCCTACTTATAACGAGAAGGAAAATATCGAGAATATAATCCGTGCCGTATTCGGACTGGAGAAGTTTTTCCACATCCTTATTATCGAGGATAACTCGCCGGACGGAACGGCAGATATCGTTAGAAAACTGCAGGAGGAATTTCCGGAAAGACTTTTCATGATTGAAAGAAAAGGGAAATTAGGATTGGGAACGGCATACATCACAGGATTCAAATGGGCTATAGAGAAGAAATACGACTACATTTTTGAAATGGATGCCGACTTCAGCCACAATCCGAACGACCTGCCAAAGCTCTACAAGGCTTGCCATGAAGACGGAGGAGATGTATCCATCGGTTCAAGATACGTCAGCGGGGTAAATGTGGTGAACTGGCCTATGGGAAGGGTGCTCATGTCGTACTTTGCATCAAAATATGTAAGGTTTATCACCGGAATACCTGTCCACGATACTACTGCCGGATTCAAGTGCTACAGACGCGAGGTGCTTGAAACTATCGACCTCGATAAAATACGATTCAAGGGATATGCATTCCAGATTGAAATGAAATTCACTGCCTACAAGTGCGGATTCAAGATTATCGAAGTGCCGGTGATATTCATCAACCGCGAACTCGGTACATCGAAGATGAACAGCAGTATTTTCGGCGAGGCTGTGTTCGGAGTGATAAAACTGAAATGGGACAGTTGGTTCAAGAAGTATCCTAAGAGGAAATAGAATAAAGGAAACAAGGTTTCAGTTACAAGTTAACAAGGTTTCTATTCGTACATAATTAACGATAGGCGAAGCTAAAACCTTGTCAACTTGTCTACTCGTCAACTTGTCTACTCTAATATAATTTAGTATCAAAGATGAAAAGAATTTGGATAAAGAATGCTGTCATCGTAAACGAGGGCAGACAGTTTAAAGGCTCGGTTGTAACTGAGGATGAAACTATATACAGAATAATAGAAGGCGATGCTGCGCCTGAATGCGATATAAACGAAACTATAGATGCCGGAGGTTGCTTCCTGTTGCCGGGAGTGATAGACGACCATGTGCACTTCCGCGACCCGGGACTGACTCACAAGGCTGATATGGCTACAGAAACTGCTGCTGCAGCTGCAGGTGGTGTGACTTCGTTCATGGATATGCCCAACTGCAATCCACAGACCACTACCATCGAGGCCCTGGAAAACAAGTTTGCCGATGCAGCTACCAAGTGCGTGGTGAACTATTCATTCTACTTCGGAGCAACAAACAACAATGCTGACCAGTTGAAAAATCTTGACAAGACACACGTTTGCGGTGTGAAGCTGTTTATGGGTGCAAGTACAGGCAACATGCTTGTGGACCGAATGGAAGCATTGAAGAAGATATTCTCCGAAGCAGGAATGCTGATTGCCACTCACTGCGAGGACCAGACTGTGATAAGCCGTAATACTGCCGAAGTAAAGGCAAAGTATGGCGAAGATGCAGATATATCTCTTCATCCTGTCATCCGCAACGAGGAGGCTTGTTATAACTCATCATCTCTTGCCGTGAAACTGGCTAAAGAAACGGGAGCACGTCTGCATATCCTGCACGTGAGTACCGCAAAAGAACTTGAACTCTTCGAGGACAAACCTCTTTCAGAGAAGAAAATCACTTCCGAGGCCTGTGTGTCGCATCTTATGTTCTGCGATGAGGACTACAAGACTCTTGGTGGACGCATAAAGTGCAATCCAAGTATCAAGACGCGCGCCGACCGCGATGCTCTGAGAAAAGCATTAAGCAGCAATCTGATAGACGTGATAGGTACAGACCACGCCCCTCACCTGCTTTCAGAGAAACAGGGCGGTGCATTGAAGGCTGTATCTGGCATGCCGAGCCTGCAATTCTCATTGGTAAGTATATATGAGCTTGTCAAGGAAGGCATTCTATCAGTGGAACAGCTTGTACAGAAAATGTGTCATGCTCCGGCCGAGCTTTATCAGATTAAGGACAGAGGATTTATCCGCGAAGGATATAAGGCCGACATGGTGTTACTCAACCCTAACCACGAATGGACTGTCACTACCGACTGCATAAAGAGCCGTTGCGGATGGAGTCCTATGGAGGGAAGAAACTTCCATTCTAAAGTTGAGAAGACTTTCGTAAACGGAACTGTAGTCTACGAAAACGATACTGTTAATACAGCACACAGAGGTCAGGCATTAGTATTCAACAGATGATTTTTGAAATCAGTTGTTAGTTTTTAATTCTTAATTTTTAATTCTTAATTCAAGAAATGCGCACAGACATTACCGTAAAGGAATACGACATACACGAACTGGCTGATTACATAAACTGGATTTACTTTTTCCATGCATGGGGATTTCAGCCTAAATACTCGTCGATAGCCGATATACACGGTTGCGACGGTTGCCGTGCAATGTGGCTTGTATCTTTCAAGGAAGATGAAAGGCCGAAAGCTTCCGAGGCAATGCAACTGCACAAAGAGGCACAGAGAATGCTTAACGACTTAGACGGACGATTCAAGGTCTATGCCATGTACCGCCTGATGGATGCCAATTCGGACGGTGACAACCTTATAATGGAAGGAAAGACTTTTCCGCTTCTGAGGCAGCAATCGAGAGTAAAAGACTCTGACCCGTATCTGTGTCTGAGCGATTTCGTAAGGCCTGCCGCTTCGGGTGTGACAGATACGGTGGGTTGTTTTGCTACAACCATCAACCCTGAGATGGAAAAAGAGTTTGAAGGCGACGACTATAAACTCATGCTCTGCAAGACATTGGCAGAGAGGTTGGCTGAAGCAGCAGCAGAGAAGATTCATGAAACAATCAGAAAATCCGTCTGGGGATATGCTCCCGACGAGAATCTGAGCATTAAGGAACTGCTTGACGAAAAGTATTGCGGAATACGGCCTGCCGTCGGTTATCCTTCACTACCGGACATATCTGTGAACTTTTTGCTTGATGAATTGTTGGATATGAAACGCATAGGAATAACGCTGACAGAAAACGGAATGATGCACCCTCATGCTTCGGTAAGCGGACTGATGTTCTCGCATCCACAGTCAAGATACTTCAGTGTGGGAAAGATAGACGAAGCGCAACTTGCCGACTATGCCGGAAGGCGTGGCAAGACAGCCGACGAGATGAGAAAGTATCTGAGAGCGAATGTTGGTTAGTTGTTAGTTATTGGTTGTTAGTTCTTAATTTTTAATTCTAATGATATTACTTAGAGTTGCAATATTCTTCCTGCTTATGCTGCTGTTGCCCGACTGGTATATACACCGTATATATCTGAAGAACAAAGGCAGCAAGATTTATAAAAAGATTCTATGGGGGCCGACTATAGGACTGTTAGTGCTGTTAGCCATTTTCATAGCCATGCACGACAGTCTGCACGACTATTTCGGCATATACCTTATTGTCACTCTTTGTTTCTGCATACCAAAACTGACATTTGTAATCTTCAGCCTTCTGCTTAGAGGATTGAATAGAATTACCGGTCTGAACATCCCTCACGCTGCTGTATCTGCCTTGCCTGCATTGGCAATGTTGGGATATATACTTTTCGGAGCTATTAAAGGTAAAGAGAATTTCAAGGTCAGGGAAGCGACATTCTACTCCCCCAACCTGCCTGAGGAATTCGACGGATACCGTATTCTGCAACTGTCGGACATACACTCCGGAAGTTGGAAAGGCAATCCGGAAGCTCTCCAAAAAGCTATTAACCTGTGCAACAGACAGAATGCCGACCTGGCTCTTTTCACAGGCGACCTTGTAAACAGTCGTGCTGACGAACTGACAGAGTTTAGTGATATATTCTCCGGACTGAAAGCTAAAGACGGTGTCTACTCTGTATTGGGGAACCATGACTACGGCAATTATGTAAAGTGGGATTCTGAAGCAGACAGAATAGCAAACATAGACTCACTCATTGCCCGCGAAAACAGAATGGGTTGGACTATGCTGAACAACAGCCATACCATCATTAAAAGAGGAAATGACTCTATAGCTGTGATAGGAGTAGAAAACAGCGGCCGTCCTCCATTTCCTGATTATGCCCGTCTTAAAGACGCATCGGCCGGGACTGAAGGAATGTTTCAGGTTCTCATGAGTCACGACCCTACACACTGGCGCAGAGAGGTTTTGCCGAAAACAGATATAGAACTGACACTGTCGGGACATACGCACGACATGCAGATAACTTTCTTCGGCTTCTCGGTTTCGTCATTCATCTATCCGGAGCACAACGGTATGTATATGGATGGAGATAGAGGGCTTTATGTCAACATCGGCCTGGGGCATGTACTGTTTCCCATGCGACTTGGGGCATGGCCGGAAATAACGGTTATTAAATTAAAAGTTAAGAACCGAAGGTCAGCGAAGCTAATTAAAAATTAAGAGCAAAAAACTTATAAACTTAAAAACTAAAGAACTTATAAACTCATAAATATGAAATTTTTCTACATTATTTATCAGATTTGTGTATGGCTGCCTATATTCCTTGTAACTACCATCCTTACGGCATTGGTTACGATGATTGGATGCCGCTTTGGTAACGGACATTTCTGGGGATATTATCCCGGAAAAATTTGGTCGCAGATAACATGTTATACGCTTCTCCTGCCTATAAAAGTCGTGGGACGCGAGAATATTGACAAGAAACAGTCATATGTGTTCGTAGCAAACCATCAGGGTTCGTTCGATATCTTCCTTATTTACGGATTCCTCGGAAGAAACTTCAAATGGATGATGAAGAAAAGCCTTAGAAAATTACCGTTCGTAGGAAAAGCATGCGAATCGGCCGGATTCATTTTCGTAGACAAATCAGGGCCAAGAAAGATACATGAAACCATAGAACAGGCCTTTCATGTTCTGAAGGACGGTACTTCATTGGTGGTATTCCCTGAAGGTGCAAGAACTTTCACCGGACATATGGGAATTTTCAGAAAAGGAGCATTCCAGCTCGCCGACGAATTACAACTTCCGGTGGTTCCTCTGACCATAGACGGCTCATTCAACATTCTGCCGCGTACAGGCAAATTGTTGTCATGGCATCCTATGAAGCTGACTATCCACAAGCCTATCTTCCCTAAATCCAAAGGAACAGAAAACATAAAAGAAACACTGGAAGAATCGTATAAGGTAATAGAAAGCACATTGCCTGAAGAATATAAAGGTAAGGTTGACAATCCAGACCAATAAAGATTCCCTATACAGACAGTAAAGAAAAAGCTCCGGCATAACAGGAAGGAATTCCAATATGCCGGAGCTTGTTTTATAAATAAGTATCTGATTATCCGATTACCATTCAACGAATTTTCCGCGTGCCCTACGGTCAGCGAGAATCTCTTTCAGACGTTTGTTCTTCTCTTTCGCAATGTATTTACGTCCGAAGATATTCGGAATAGCTACACCAAGAGAGATACACAATATCACCATACCCGAAGTGATACCGCTCTGTATAGCCTTCATCAATATTGAAATCTGTTCAGGAGATTCTACGTTCATATTGATTATACCGAAAAGCATACGGTACATAAGCACACCCGGAATCATAGGAATGACAGAAGGGATAGTCAATACATGGTTAGGACAGTGGAACCAGTGTACGGCCTTTATCGCAATAAGACTTACCAACACAGAACCTGCGAATGAACCCATTACAAGTCCCATGTCAAGACCGATATTGTCTGTACTTGGACCGAGATTCACAAAGTTACGTGTACATACAGCTATGATACCTCCTATAGCTACAACCCACAAAAGACGGCGAGGGATATTGAAAATCATAGAGAATCCCATTGCCGAAATAGCTGCTGCTATGGCATATTCTATATATGTGTGATGAGGAACCATGCTAATGGTTGGGAAGAAGTTTTCTATGTGACATATCTTAACGGCAAATGCAATACCGAAAGCCATTGCAGACACCATAAGCAATGTGTTTACAGCTCTGACAATACCTACCTGAATATAATTGTCAAGCATATCGTCAACGAAATTTATCAAAGGTACCCCCGGTACGATGAACAGCGCACATGCCAACAGCGGATGCCACGGTGTAGTGGTCCATGAAGCCGGAAGCAACGTAGACGCCCATGCAAGCATAGTAGAAACGAATGCGGCGATGGCTATACCCATATAATGGTTCAATCCTGATTCATTGCAGTGTGCACGAACCCTCATACCGATGATGGCTGCTATAGAAGCATAGAGAAATGCCACCCAGTCGCATCCGAACTGAATACAGAATCCACCACAGGCAAATCCGGCTCCTACGGCTACCTGCCATGGTGTGTAATTACGCTTACGCGTACGAATTTCCTCTAATTCTGCCTCATACTGATCGAGTGTATAATCATTCTCTATGGCACGCCACGACAATTTACTTACAGCTGAAATAGCTGTCATGTTTACTCCATGACCCTCTATTCTCTGAAACTTGGTGAAAGAATAATCACCATCACTGACATTCACCATAAGCATGGTAAAGCTGACATTGATGTGAAGTTTTTCTTCCGGAATACCTAAGAAAGCGGCAGTACGCTTCATGTTTCTTACCACACGGTTAGTGTCGGCAAGACTTTCAACCAAAAGTTTTCCGGTGCGTAGAAGTAAATCTACTCGTCGATGAAGCAACAGCTCATCGTGTACTTTTTCTGTCGTTTGAAGATGTTCCATATAGTCTAGTTTTGTTTTCCGGCTGCAAAGGTATTAATTATTCCTATTTTATGCGTATCTTTGCAGAGCAATATTGCACAAAAAACACCCAAAATTGAAAACAAACAGAAAAATCACAACCCAATTCCACAGTTTTGTGGAAAAATTACACACTTATAGGAGATATTAAAAGCCGTACAATTAAGCATAAAAAACTAATTATCAACGACATAAACTTCCACACTAAATAATGGCACAAGTATTGCCGAAAGTTTTATGGCATCTAAAAACATTAACAGCAAAGTATATGAAACGATTTTTGACAAAGAAGGATTTGAAATTCAAGAAAAAACAAGCCGTTTACACATGTATCTGCATTATCTTAGTAGTTGGCATCTATTTTATTTTCAACAGAAAGGAAGAACCTGTCATAGAAAGACCGATAGTATGCGTTGAACCTGTAGTTCAGGAGGATGTAGAGATATACGGCGACTATGTTGGTCGAATCCGTGCTCAACTTTTCGTGGAAGTGAGAGCCAGAGTGGAAGGTTTCCTCGAAAGAATGCATTTCGAAGAAGGTAGCTATGTAAAGAAGGATCAGGTTCTGTTTGTCATTAATCAGGATCAGTATAGAGCAAAGGCTGACAAGGCAAGGGCACAGCTGAAAAAAGACGAGGCTACGGCACTTAAGGCAAAACGTGACCTTGACCGTATCCGTCCGCTGTACGAACAGAATGCTGCCAGCCAGTTGGACCTGGACAATGCAATCGCAGCATACGAAACAGCGGAGGCAAGTGTAGGTATGAGTAAGGCCGATTTGGAACAGGCCGAACAGGAATTGGGATATACCATCGTACGCTCGCCTATATCTGGACATATCAGTGAAAGATTAGTAGACCCGGGTACTCTCGTCGGAACAAGCGGAAAATCACTGCTTGCCACTATCGTGAAAAGTGACACCGTGAACGTGGATTTCAGCATGACTGCACTGGATTATCTGAAAAGCAAGGAAAGAAATGTCACACTCGGACAGAAAGATACTACAAGAACATGGAAACAGACTGTAACTGTAACATTGCCAGACAACAGTGTGTATGAGCACAAAGGTCTGGTGGACTTCGCTTCTCCTCAGGTAAACCCTAAGACAGGTACATTCCAGGTGAGAGCGGAACTTCCAAATCCGGAACATGTTCTTCTTCCGGGACAGTTCACAAGTGTTAAGGTTCTTCTCGATGTAAGAGAAAACGCGACTGTTGTTCCAAAGAAAGCACTTATCATCGAAAAAGGCGGTTCGTATATATTCGTAATGCGTCGTGACTCTGTTGCAGAAAGACGTTTCATCGAAATAGGCCCTGAGTTCAAGAACGATGTAATAGTGGAAAGAGGATTGGCTCCGGGAGAATTAATCGTAACAGAAGGATTCCACAAGCTTACTCCTGGAGTAAAAGTACAGGTTGCTCCTAATCCGTCCGAGAAAAAGGACGATGAAGACAACGGCAATAACGAATGAATATACACATAGGTAAACTTTAACCAAGCTACATATTTATGAAAGTAAGTTTCTTCATAGACAGACCGGTATTCTCGGCTGTCATCTCAATACTTATTGTCATAGTGGGCATCATAGGCCTGATGATGCTTCCTATCGACCAGTATCCCCAGATAACGCCACCGGTTGTGAAAATCAGCGCATCATATCCTGGTGCGAGCGCAGTAACAGTTTCACAGGCTGTCGCCACCCCAATAGAGCAGGAGCTTAACGGTACTCCCGGAATGCTTTATATGGAATCAAACAGCTCAAATACCGGAAGTTTCTCTGCTACAGTAACTTTCGACATATCTGCAGATCCGGATATGGCATCGGTGGAAATACAGAACCGTGTGAAACTGGCAGAATCAAGACTTCCTGCCGAAGTAGTTCAGAACGGAATCGAAGTTGAAAAACAGGCAGCCAGCCAGCTCATGACTCTTACATTGATGTCGGACGACCCTAAGTTTGACGAAATCTATCTTAGTAACTTTGCTACTCTTTATGTGCTCGACCTTCTTAGGCGTATTCCTGGTGTAGGTAGAGTATCGAACATAGGTAGCCGATATTACGCAATGCAGATTTGGGTAGACCCGGCCAAGCTTGCCAACTACGGACTGACAGTGAAGGATTTGCAAAGTGCATTAAAAGACCAAAACCGCGAATCGGCAGCCGGAGTATTGGGTCAGCAGCCTATGTCAAGCGGTATAGACATAACTATACCTATCACAGCCCAGGGACGTCTTTCTTCTGCAGCTCAGTTTGAAGAAATTGTACTTAGAGCAAACCCGGACGGTTCTATCATCAGATTGAAAGACGTAGCAAGAGTTTCACTCGAAGCCTCATCATACAGTACTGAAAGTGGTATCAACGGTGGAAATGCTGCGGTACTCGGTATCTATATGCTTCCTGGGGCAAATGCCATGGAAGTGGCGAACAACGTGAAAGAAGCGATGAAGGAAATCAGTAAAACATTCCCTGAGGGACTGGAATACAACTTTCCTTTCGATATGACAAACTATATTTCACAGTCTATACATGAGGTTTACAAGACATTGTTCGAGGCCTTGTTCCTGGTTATCGTGGTGGTATTCCTATCATTGCAGAGCTGGAGAGCAACACTTATCCCTGTAGTGGCAGTGCCTATATCGCTTATCGGTACATTCGGATTCATGCTGATATTCGGTTTCTCACTGAACATGCTTACATTGTTAGGCCTTGTGCTTGCCATCGGTATTGTGGTGGACGATGCCATTGTGGTGGTGGAAAACGTAGAACGAATAATGGAGGAAGAAAAACTCAGTCCGTATGAGGCTACAAAGAAAGCAATGGAAGGACTTGTAGGAGCGGTAATCGCAACATCACTTGTGCTTGCAGCCGTATTCGTTCCGGTAAGTTTCCTTTCGGGTATTACAGGCCAGCTGTACCGCCAGTTTACAGTAACGATTGTGGTTTCAGTACTCTTGTCTACGGTAGTAGCCTTGACTCTAAGTCCTGTAATGTGTTCTCTGATACTGAAACCTACAGACCCGGACAAACCTAAGAACAAGGTTTTCAACTTGATAAACAAATGGTTAGGAATAGGTAACAACCATTATGTAAAATATATCAATCGGGTTATAAAGAATCCTCGTCGCGTAATGGCCGGTTTTGGAATGGCTCTTGTATTCATATATGTATTCCACAGACTTGTTCCTACAAGTTTCCTTCCGGTAGAAGACCAAGGGTATTTCACAGTGGAACTTGAATTACCGGAAACCGCAACGCTCGAACGTACACGTGAGGTTACTGAAAGAGCTGTTGATTTCATAATGAAAGACCCTGCTGTAGAATATGTTCAGAATGTGACAGGTAGCAGTCCGCGCGTAGGTACAAGCCAGGCCAGAAGCCAGCTTACAGTCATTCTGAAAGAATGGAAAGAACGTGACAACACTACCATAAATGAAGTGATGGAACGTGTGCAGAAAGAACTGGAGAAATATCCTGAAAGCAAGGTATTCCTTTCTACTCCACCGGTAATTCCCGGACTCGGTACAGCCGGAGGTTTCGAAATGCAGCTTGAAGCCAGAGGTGAAGCTACTTACGATGACCTGGTCCGTGCAACAGATACACTTATGCATTACGCATCAATGCATAAGGAAATAGCCGGCCTGTCATCATCACTTCAGGCAGAGATTCCACAGTTGTATTTCGATGTAGACCGTGACAAGGTTAAACTTGCAGGAGTTCCAATGGCTGATGTATTCTCTACAATGAAGACTTATACAGGTTCGGTATATGTGAACGACTTCAATATGTTCAACCGTATCTACCGTGTATATATACAGGCAGAAGCTCCATACCGTCAGCAGCGTGAAAATATCGGACTATTCTTTGTAAAAGGTTCATCGGGTGATATGATTCCGCTTACAGCTCTCGGAACAACTGATTATACCACAGGACCCGGAAGTATCAAGCGTTTCAATATGTTCAATACTTCAGTTATACGCGGAACAACTGCCAACGGTGCCAGCTCTGGACAGGTTATGAATATACTGGAACAGATAGCCAGAGAAAAATTACCGGACAACATCGGAGTGGAATGGAGCGGTCTGTCATATCAGGAAAAACAGGCCGGAGGTCAGACCGGAATTATACTTTCACTGGTATTCCTGTTCGTATTCCTCTTCCTGGCAGCACTTTATGAAAGCTGGACAGTACCTATCGCAGTATTGATTTCGCTTCCTGTAGCTGTACTCGGTGCATATGCCGGAGTAACATTATGCGGACTCGAAAATGATACTTACTTCCAGATTGGTCTTGTAATGCTTATAGGTCTGGCAGCAAAGAATGCCATCCTTATCGTAGAATTTGCCAAAGATGAAGTTGACAAAGGAAGAGATGTAATAGAATCTGCCATACATGCGGCAAGACTCCGTTTCCGCCCTATCCTGATGACATCACTGGCATTCATCCTCGGTATGTTGCCTATGGTTTTAGCCTCAGGTCCGGGTTCTGCCAGCCGACAGGCAATTGGTACAGGTGTATTCTTCGGAATGATTGTAGCTGTTACTATAGGAATAGTACTTGTGCCGTTCTTCTTCGTTATGATATACAAAATAACAGGAAAGGCTAAACAGAAAAGTATCAACATTAAGAAAGCATAACCTATGAAACATATAGCATCTATATTAAAACTGACATTCATAGCAATACTGACAACTACACTGGGTAGTTGTCAGCTTGGAAAGCACTATACTCGTCCACAGATGACAATGCCGGAAGTGCTTGACAGCATGAGCATGGACAGCACTTCTATAGGAGATTTCCCTTGGGAACAGCTCTATACTGACACTACCCTACAGGCATTGATCAGAAAAACACTTGAATATAACAAGGATATGCTTATAGCCGGTGCACGCATAAAGGAACTGGCAGCAATGAAGCGTATCGACTGGGCAAATATGTTCCCTTCTATAACAAACAGAATCTATGCTGAAGAAGAAGTGGAAAATTATGGCGGCAACAACCGTAAACCGGATGATCAGTTTGACATTAAATTCGGAGTTTCCTGGGAGCTGGATTTATGGGGTAATTTACGTTGGGCACGCGACAAGAGTATGGCTGAGTTTATGGGCTCTATTGAAAACCAGCGTGCGCTGAAAATGAGTCTTATTGCTCAGATAGCGCAGTCGTATTTCGAACTTGTGGCTTTAGACAATGAGCTTGCAATCGTACGAAAAACTGTTGATGCAAGACGTGAAAGTCTGTATCTGGCAAGAATAAGATATGAAGGTGGTTTGACAAACGAAACAGCTTTCCGTCAAGCTCAGGTGGAGTTGGCAAGAACAGCAACTCTTGTTCCGGACCTTGAGAAAAAGATAACTCTGAAGGAGAACGAAATAGCTTTCCTGACAGGCGAATATCCACATTCCATAAGCCGTTCTGTATTGCCGGAAGATGTACTTCTTCCTTCAACCCTCCCTGTTGGTTTGCCATCAAGCCTTCTGGAAAGACGTCCGGATGTAAGACAAGCGGAACAATCTCTCATAGCAGCTAATGCTGCAGTTGGAATGGCATTCACAAATATGTTTCCAAGACTGACTTTGACAGCCTCATACGGAGCCGAAAGTGAAGAATTAAAAGATATTTTTAAATCTCCACATCACCTTATTGCCGGTTCTCTCATTACTCCAATATTTAATTTCGGAAAGAATCGCGCAGCGCTAAAAGCCAAAAAAGCCGCATATGAACAGGCCACATACGCCTATGAAAAAGCTGTACTAAACGCATTCAAGGATGCAAGAAATGCAATTGTAGAATTCAATAAGACACGTGATATATACGAAACCAGACTTAGACTGGAGCAGGCATCGAAGAGTGCACTCGACCTTGCCGAACTGCAGTATATAAACGGAGTGATAGGATATATCGACCTGCTTGATGCACAGCGTGGATATCTTGATGCACAGATTGGATTAAGTAATGCTATTCGCGACAAGCAGATTACTCTCGTAAATCTGTACAAAGCCCTTGGAGGCGGATGGTCGCAAGATGAAAATAAGCAAAACTGATAGTTTAGAAACCATTTAGACGGTGTTTAGTGAATGTTTATTGCATGTTCACTAAACACCGTCTAAATGGTTTCTAAATAGTTATCAAACGGAACTTAATTGAAGAACTTTATTCCGATAAATATAGTTCTTGGCTGTGTAGGACCGTAGAAATATTTTGAGTCACGTCCTATACCTTTGTCCAAATCTTTCTGGAAAGCATTGAACATATTGTTAACCCCACCATTCAACTGAAGTTTCAGATGGTCGTTCAATACAAATGTATAGTTCAGTTTCAGATTCAGTTCCATGAAATTCGGAGTCTTTTCAAGGACATCTTTCTCGATATAACCGGCAAAGTGTGGAACAAGCATTCGTCCTGTATATACACCTGAGAGTGAGAAATCGAAATTCTTGTTTCTAAATGGAGCTGAAGTAAACGTGAAGTATCCGTAAAGGTCAGGAGTACGTGTCATCTTCTTTGTAGGCGCAACATCAGCATCCTCACTCCAGTAAACAGCCTCTGTATATTTGCTCTGTTGTGCAGTGAAACCCAACTGCAACTGTGCCTCTCTGCCATGAGCTATCTTATAGTCGATATTTGCTCCATATACTCTCGCACCACGACCGTTACAGCGCTCCTGGATAGTTGTACCCTGCTGTTCACCCTCACCTATTTTCTTAAGATAGAATACATCGTTAAGCATAGTGTAGAAGCCTTCAATCAAAAGGTTTGACTGAAAATGTCCGAATGAAGCACTCCAGTCCACCGAACCGCTGAGACTGTTTGAACGCTCCGGTTTCAATCCCTCGGCCAGACGGATTATCATAGCCTCACCACCAACGGCAGCTACGTGCAAATCTTCATCATAAGCCTGTGGAGCACGGAAACCTGTAGACCATGTCAAACGTCCCTGTATATTATCCGATGGTTTCCACAGCGCATTTACTCGAGGACTGAAAATCACATTATCCACAAGATTATGCTTGTCAAGACGGAATCCAGCCAATAAAGTGAACTTATCCATCTTCCACTCATTCTGAGCATAGGCACTTGCCACTTTCACATCCTGTTTTAGGTCGCGGTTATATCCTGCCATTATATCGTGCAATGTATTATACTGATATTCCAGACCACCGGTGAAAGTAGCCGGAGAGAAAAGACAGTTGTCCATATTGCCAACATACATGGCTCCACCTACGGCAGTCAAATCATCAGTAGTCCCGTATGCTTTACCCGGATCATCAAGTTCCTGAGTACCATAATAGCTGTTTCTGTCAGTATGTTGAACAGAACCATAAACAGAGAGTTTATGACGGTATTCATTGAAAAATACATCGTATGTCAAACCACCGCTATTAATAATGTGCTTAGTCTGCTCGCAGATATCTGCCTCATGAGGCTGAAGATTGAAATTGCTTCCTCCACGTCTGAATTCATTTGTAGTATGATATTCCAAGCTGATACGGCTGAAATGAGTAGGACGATAATATGCTCTAAGTCCGAAAGTATTCATGTTCAATTTTCCAAGTTCAGAAAAGCCATCGCCATCAGCATCATACGGATTTCTGTTTCTGTATGATTGATACAACGCTATACCGTATGTATTGTCAGAAGATACAAGCGAAGCATTTGCTCCCATATACTGTTCCCAGGATTTACCACCGAGATTAGACATATTGGTAGAAACCTGGAAAGAATTGTTCACTGGGTCTTTCGTAATGATATTGATAGTACCACCAACGGCATTTGCACCAAAAAGAGCCGAGCCGCCGCCACGAACCACCTCTACTCTCTCAATCATATTCACTGGAATCTGCTCAAGACCATATACCCCCGACAATGCACTCATCACCGGACGGCTATTGATAAGTATCTGAGAGTATGGACCTTCAAGACCATTGATACGTACCTGAGGGAATCCGCAGTTCTGACAGTTATTCTCAACGCGTAATCCCGACTGATAACTCAACGATTTTGCCAAGTCAGTAGAGTTCACCATCTCGAACAACTTGTTATTCATTACGTTCACAACAACCGGAGCGAGTTTTCTGCTTGTTTCATTTCTGTTGGCAGAAACCACTACTTCATCTGTCATTATAGTTTCTTCAGAAAGTACAAAATGTACATCTACAGTATATTCGTTGCTCACATTCACCTCTTTAGTCTGCTGTGCATATCCCACAGAATTTACTTTAAGAGTATATTTTCCGGCAGGAACTTTCTTCAGTTTGAAATATCCGTCTGCATCCGTCACTGTTCCGGCACCTGTTTCAACTATCAATACTGTGGCATATGGAAGACTGTTTTCTGTACCTTTTTCTATTACATGTCCTGTTATTACGTTACCCTCTTTCACTGGGCTGTTATCGACTCCGGCAGCCATACTTACTATAGCGCACACCAAAGTCGAAATGAATATTGTAAATTTCTTCATTTCTTTCTTAAAATTTTAAATTGATAAAAAGTTACGACATATTGTCTCATATCCATAAAGAATTACGGACACGAAGAGTCAGGACACCATTATTGATGTCTTATTAAACTAAATGAAATGAAGAATAAGGAGGTGCGCGAAGACCTACGCCGGACTCGAACTCCGGCAACAGACATGTAGGAACATGTTCTGTATAATCAATAAGAAATACCGGCTGAAACGGTGAACACACAAGCTGAGAACCAGACGCTTCCAACGAATGGAAATCAGTGAGATAATGAAGAACTAAAGTCTGTCCTGCTGTATGTGTGTGCTGGTCCGAAAATGGATGCGAATGCACCACCATTACACCGTTCACTACGTGTACGTGGGCATAAGCAGAGATTATGGCATAGTACACCACAAATACAGTGAGAAACAACGAAGCAGTTGTCCTAATCCATGTACGAGTGTTTATAGTCATAATCCTTTATAATATTTCCATTTTTTTGATTTCGGATGCAAAGATACACAAAATACCACTGACAGCAAGCTTATCACTGTATATTAATAGCAAAATACATACTTTTAGGTATATGTATAAAAGATTTTCCGTATATTTGAATAATATAGAATGCGTTTTAGCAAAAAAATCAAGCAAGCTTGTTTTTCTGCATTCAACTTTCATTATATTTGTTATAATATTGAAATATGAAGAATATGATAACTGAAGTATCAACATCAGATGCAATACAGATAACTGCTATATACAACTACTTTGTACGTGAAAGTGTAGCTACATTCGATACGGAAGAATGGAATGTAGAAAAAATGTCCGAACGCATTCAGTCGCTTTCATCATCTTACCCATACTTGGTCTACAGAACACCGGAAGGCAATATAGCCGGATATTGCTATGTTCATCCATGGAAAGAAAAAGATGCTTACAGCCGTACACTTGAAACTACAGTCTACATTTCACCGGAATATACAGGCAAGGGAATCGGGAAAGCACTTATGGAGGAACTTATCAGCATATGCCGTAAAAGAAACTACCTTGCACTTATAGCATGCATCACGGAAGGTAACGAGAGCAGTTTCAAACTCCATGAAAGATTAGGTTTCGAACGTGTATCACATTTCAAGAAAGTAGGAATGAAGTTCGGAAGATATTTAGACGTGATAGACTATGAATTGATTCTTTAACCATAAAAACAGAAACAAAATGTACGAAGACATATTTCAAGTAAAATCAAATAATATAGCCCCAAGCCAAGGCAGAATTATTATTGCATCTCCACTTCTTAATGACTATCATTTCTCACGTACAGTGATTCTTATGGTAAATCACGATGAAAATGGAGATATGGGAGTGATACTTAACAAGGATTTCCGCTATCACGTTTCATTGAATGACCTCGTAAAAGACCTTAATGACCTTCCTTCAATACCGGTATATAAAGGAGGACCTGTGGGGCGTGACACAATGTTCTTCATACATGACATTGAAGAAATAAAAGATTCACTCCCTCTTGGCAACGGTTTGTTTATGAACGGTGATTTCAATCAGATGCTGGATTATATCAAGTCTGGTAGAAAATACGAAGACAGGGTACGATTCTATCTTGGATATGCCGGATGGGGAAAAGGACAGCTGCAAGCCGAAATGGATGAAGACACTTGGATTGTAAGCGAACTTTCAAAAAACAGACTGTTCAAGGAAAACTACAGAACATTATGGCAAAACACTCTCAACGATATGGGAGAGCCATACTGTACATGGGCAAAATATCCGGCTATTCCATCAATGAATTGACAAACAGTCTATTGAGGTTCTGCAAATTTCTGGAACATACAGACATCATAATACTTCTGCCCACGGCGAATCCACGACTTAAGTACGGCTGCTTCTGTAAATCCACAAGAACGGAATACATTGAGCGCAGCTTCATTATCACATCTTACATAAGCATAAATCTGATGTATCCCCAAGAAATCAAAACAATGCTCCTCCATCAAACGAAGAGCATTACGGCCTATTCCTCTTCCACGAAAATCACGCAAAACAACTATACCCACTTCGGCCTTACTGTTGCGGACATCAAAATCGAACACATCCACTATACCGGCTATTTTCCCGTCAGGCAATGAAATCATCAACCTAAGCTGTCTGTCAGTATATATATCGTTGGTATTGCCGGCTATATACTGTTTCATCTGGTAGCGCGTATATGGTCCGGTGTTTTCACTGTTATGAGTCCACAGGTCCTGGTCATTTTCTATAGCCAGCATAACCTCCAGGTCTTCAGGTTCTGGCGCACGGAGAGTAATACTTTGAATCATACTTCCTCCTCTTCTTCTTTAGTCAAATCAAGTTCGGACAGAATACGCTTTTTGCCAGGAATACAAAACATAGAAGCCAATACGGCCATACCGCCACATAACAGTCCGGTATTATCCATTGTCCAATAATACAATGAGATATTAAACACTGCCACAACAAGCAAAAGAATAATCCTCACCTCACTCCATCGACGATAACTCTTGAGTGCATTCTCTATATTAAGAGTTTTGATATATTTGGTAAGCGACAGATTGAAGATACGCAATGACATTGGTATCAGACATATGGCCAGCAGAACACCGGTCAGCTGTGCCACATACATAGCGTTATCATTACCTATCAACACTCCTTCTTCCAGGATTCCACACTCATATCCTGCTATCAATCCTATGACAATCACCCACATGGCATAGAATTCTATTTTAAGTAACGTTAGAAGTGCCTTTATCTTTTTTTCCATCATATTCTTGTATTTATAATTACATATTACCTGTAAACTCTATTCTATTTACTATCGAACGTCCCAAAGTTACTTCGTCAGTATATTGAAGCTCATCTCCGATAGAGATACCTCTGGAAATTACTGATATCTTTACGTCAAGCCCACTCAACTTACGGAATATATAGAAATTGGTACTGTCGCCCTCCATAGTTGAACTGAGTGCAAGTATAATCTCCTTCACCCCACCGGCTTTTACTCGGTCTATCAGACTGTCTATCTGAAGGTCTCCCGGCCCTACTCCATCCATAGGTGAAATTACCCCACCGAGCACATGATACAGCCCGTTGAACTGCTGGGTATTCTCTACAGCCATCACATCGCGGATATTCTCTACCACACACACTATAGACGAATCGCGCGAAGGTGTAGAACAGATTCGACATACGTCAGTGTCTGAAATATTATGACAGACCTTACAGTATTTGACCTCGCGCTTCAGAGTAACGATAGCATTGCCAAAAGCCTCAACAGTTTCTGTATCCTGACGAAGAAGATGAAGTACCAGACGCATGGCTGTCTTCCTCCCGATTCCCGGCAAACGCGAAAACTCATCGACGGCCTTTTCTAAAAGTACAGACGGATATTGTTGGTTCATTATTTTTTAAGTTTGTTAGTTTTTAGGTTTGTAAATCTGTTAGTTTACGACAAGATGCAAAAATACAAAAAATCTGATTATCTTTGTGCTTTAATATTACTAATCGCATGAACGGAATATTTATTCTAATAACAATAATAATCTATTTCGGGATACTTCTCGGCATATCCCGCATCACAGCCCACAGCCATTCAGACAATGATGCTTTCTTCCGCGGCAACAGACAGTCGCCATGGTACATAGTGTCATTCGGAATGATAGGAGCATCACTATCGGGAGTTACATTCGTATCAGTACCAGGTATGGTAAAGAACATTGATATGACATACATGCAGACGTGTATGGGCTTCTTTTTCGGGTATCTGATAATAGCACACGTACTCCTTCCTTTATATTACAGGCTGAATCTCACGTCCATATATACATACCTTGGACAAAGAATTGGCAGATACTCATATAAGACAGGAGCCTCATTTTTCCTCATATCAAAGATGCTTGGAGCAGCAGCCAGACTCTATCTTGTATGTATAATCCTGCAACACTATGTTTTCGATGCATACAATATACCGTTTGCCGTTACAGCCATAGGAACTGTAGCACTGATATGGCTATACACTCACAAAAGCGGAATCCGTACAATTGTTTGGACTGACAGCTTGCAGACATTGTGTCTGCTGCTTGCCTTAGGGCTGATATTATATAATGTGGCAGACAAACTGAATCTGAACTTTGGAGGAGTGATAGACACCATAAAGAATAGCAGCGAAAGCCGAATATTCGTTTTCGACGACTGGCAGTCTAAGCAGAACTTTTTCAAACAGTTCTTCAGTGGAATATTCATAACCATAGTAATGACCGGACTCGATCAGGATATGATGCAGAAAAACCTCTCATGCCGTAATCTCAAAGAGGCACAAAAGAATATGTACTGCTACGGAATATCATTCGTACCGGTAAACCTGCTCTTCCTTTCATTGGGAATTCTGCTTATGGTGGCAGCCACACAGATGAACATAGCCATCCCGGCCAAAGGCGACGACCTACTTCCGATGTTTGCGGCAGGCGGACACCTCGGATATGCCGTCCTTGTGTTCTTCACCATAGGAATTATAGCTGCTGCATTCTCAAGTGCCGATTCGGCATTGGCAGCACTGACCACAAGTTTCTGTATTGATATTCTCAATACAGACAAGCTAAAAGAAAATGAAGCTGTCAGAATAAGAAAAATCACACACATCGGTATTAGTACTATATTCGTGATATGCATACTGATTTTTGAGGCTATAGACAGTCAAAGCGTAATAGATACTATCTATACTTTGGCATCTTATACATACGGCCCACTGTTAGGGCTGTTCTGTTTCGGTCTGTTTACAAAACTGAAACCTCGCGACAGGTACGTTCCATACATAGCAATCGCATCGCCTGTGGTTTGTTATATGATTGATACCTTAACTTTCAATGCCACAGGATATAAGTTCGGTTATGAAATGCTGATGTTCAACGGCCTTCTCACATTCATGGGACTTGCAGCATTGAGTATAAATAAGAAAGTACATTAGTGTCATTACAGAACAGAATCAACAAACTCAAAAACTTAAAAACTCATATACATATATGGAAATAAAAAGTGCAGAATTCACAATAAGCAGCTCAAGAGCTGATATGTGTCCAAAGTCGGATATTCCGGAATATGCTTTCATCGGTCGTTCCAACGTAGGCAAATCCAGCCTCATCAATATGTTGACAAAGAATCCAAAACTTGCAATGACATCCTCTACACCTGGTAAAACTCTGCTCATCAACCATTTCCTTATCAATAAGGAATGGTTTCTTGTAGACCTTCCCGGTTACGGATTCGCTCTTAGAGGCAAGAAGATGATGGAGAAAATCAAGAACCTTATCGAATATTACGTTCTTGAACGTGAACAGCTCACCTGCCTTTTTGTACTTATCGACAGCCGTCATGAGCCACAGAAAATTGACCTTGAATTCATAGAATGGCTGGGCGAAAACGGTGTTCCGTTCGCTATAATCTTTACAAAAGCAGACAAACAGAGTGTAGGCAAAACACGACAGAATGTAAACAACTACCTTAACAAACTGAAAGAACAATGGGAAGAACTCCCTCCTCATTTTGTTTCTTCATCTGAAAACGGCACCGGACGACAGGAGATACTTGACTATATAGACAGTATAAACAAGTCACTGAAAGAACAATAAAAAATTAATCCGCTTTATACATCTAACAAAGAAGTATATAGCGGATTAAAATTTTTATAATCATTTTTAATCTATAGATATAATATTATCTACACACTACCGTACATCTTTCAATATCTTCTTCATCACATTCCGTTTAGCCGTTTTCAGTCCTGAAGATAAAGGCTCTGTAGATATTATTTCAAGACAATTGCTTAATTCAGACAGAAGCTCCGGAAAGAACTTACACTGCTCATAAGCTAACTTCATACACAAAGCACGGTTAGCATACGACTCGTGCGATGACTGTATAGTTTCAAAACAGAAATCAATAAAATCGGTACGCAGATTGCCACATTCAAACGGCTGCCTCAACAGAAGAGTGAGAAGCAAACGTCTCTTTCCCTCATGCTTTTCAGCTATAGCCTTATCAATCAATTCGTCATGCTTTGCATACAACCATTTATTGTTCGACAGATCAAAATAGGTGAACACCCACAAAGCATTATATGAAACCCTGACATCCTCATCAGATATCAGGGTATATAGTTCTTCTTTCAGACTATCATTTTCCGTACCTTGAGTGAGAAAACACATTTCGTGTATGTCGTCCTGACTCAAACGCTGAAGGAGTCTATTACGTAAATCCATATCTTATCCCTCTATTTCGCTGAGTTCCATCCAGCGCATGGTCTTCTCATCAATCTCGTCAGTAAGTATAGGCAGACGTTTCGACTTTTCAGTGAGTTCGTCCACACTCAAAGTTCCGCTGCAAAGAGCATCTTCTACAGCCTTCTTCTCTGCTTCAAGCTCAGCTATTTCCTTTTCCAGCTGTTCAAATTCCTTCTTTTCCTTGAAGGTCATGCGGCGCTTGTCGTTCAAGCGCACCTTCTGAGTTTTCTCTTCCTTTGGTTTGGCTGCTTCCTTTTCTCGGTCCTGCTTTGCAAGTTTCCAGTCGCGATAATCAGAATAATTACCCGGAAAATCACGGATATCACCCTGACCGTTGAACACAAGGATATGGTCTACCACCTTATCCATAAAATAGCGGTCATGGCTCACCACAATAACACATCCCTTGAAATTCTGGAGATATTCTTCCAGTACCTGCAATGTCACGATATCGAGGTCATTCGTCGGCTCATCCAAAACAAGGAAGTTAGGATTACGCATCAGTACAGTACAGAGATACAGGCGTCGTCTTTCGCCACCACTCAACTTATATACATAACTATGCTGGGTTTCCGGAGTAAAGAGGAAGTGCTGCAGGAACTGCGATGCCGTAAGTCGCTTGCCGTTACCCAGCTCTATCACCTCGGCAATATCAGTTATCACGTCTATCACCTTCATCTGTTCGTCGAACCGGAGTCCTTCCTGAGAATAGTAACCGAAACGTACTGTCTCACCTATGTCCAAACGTCCGCTGTCAGGCTGCTGCAATCCCATGAGGATTTTTATGAAGGTTGATTTTCCTGTACCATTGTTTCCCACGATACCCATCTTTTCATATCGAGCAAAGATGTATGAGAAATCGTCAAGAATCTTCAGGTCACCGAAACTCTTATAGAGATGGTCGGCTTCGAATATTTTCGAACCGATGTAAGAAGCCTTCACATCCAGCTTCACGTTCGAATCGTTCATTCTTCTTTTAGCCACCTTCTCCAGCTCATAGAAAGCCTCCTCTCTATATCTCGCCTTATGTCCGCGAGCCTGCGGCATACGGCGCATCCATTCCAGCTCGGTACGATAGAGGTTATTTGCCCTTGCTATTTCCGCATTGGCGGCATCAATCCTCTCCTGACGTTTCTGGAGATAGTAACTGTAGTTTCCTGTATATGAATAAACCTGCTTGTTGTCAAGTTCGATAATCTCGGAGCATACACGGTCGAGGAAGTATCTGTCGTGAGTCACCATCAGCAAGCTCAGAGTACCACGTTTGAGATACTCTTCCAGCCATTCTGTCATATCGAGGTCCAGATGGTTGGTAGGTTCATCAAGTATAATCAAGTCCGGCTCGGTGATAAGCACATTGGCAAGAGCCACACGCTTGAGCTGACCTCCGGAGAGTTGTTTTATCTTCTGATTGAAGTCCCTGATTTTCAACTGCGAAAGAATCTGCTTTGCCTTTCTTTCATAGTCCCATGCCTTTTCGTGCTCCATGCGTGCCAGCAAGTCCTCCAATCCGGGATTTCCTTCGGTTTCCATACATTTCTCATATTCCTTAATGAGCTGTACCACAGGAGTACCATGATAGAAACATGCCTCGAGTACAGTTATATCGTCAGGATAATGCGGACTCTGTTCAAGATAACCTACACGGAGGTCGCGACGGAATGTAATCTTTCCATCGTCATAGCCCTCCTTTCCGGCAAGAATGTTAAGCAAAGTAGTTTTTCCGGAGCCGTTCTTCGCTATAAGACCAATACGCTGTCCCTCAGCCACTCCGAAAGATATTGAATTGAATAGAACCAAATCACCAAACGATTTGGTAAGATTTTCTACCTGTAAATATGGAGTCATGTAAAAATGTAAGTTTTTAAGTTGATGAGTTTTTAAGTTGATAAGTTTACCATCCGGACGGAGAATCTTGTAAACTTGTTACTGTAACTTTGTAAACTCACAATTATTAATTTTTAATTATTAATTGCCCTTTCCACCTCTTCCTTAATCTTCTCAAATTCGGCTTTCAAGCTACATGACTTACCGTTCTTCACTCTGCTCCATACCAACTGCTGCGGATATACCATAACATCAGTATCGGCAAATTTCAGTGCCGGCATTTCTTTCTGTCCGTCTATCACAGTAACCCATTCCATGCCATCCATTTCATTAACAAGTATAGCTCCGAAAGCCATTCCGAATGATTCCCATGCCTGACGCTGGCTGTTGTTAAACTTACCGCTATCCATAACTTTCTGAATGTTGGCTATATCCGCCTCGGACGAAGTAAAATCCTTTGTGAGCTGTTTCTTGATAGTCATTACTGCCCAGTCGAAGCTTTCGTTAATGGCATTAATCTCAAGTACACGTACCGAAATTATCTCTTTCCATGGTTTTTCGCCTTCGCATCTCACTTTCAACGAAGCTAATATATTCTCCGCCGGCTTCATGCTTTCTCCTTTGGCTACAGTAAACGAACATTCTACAGATATATCTCCCCTTCCGGTTATCCACAAATGAGAAGTGTACCAGTTGCCGTTTTCCTGAAAATTCTCGGTAGAATAAACGCATGGCCATTCGCCCACCTTTACCAGTCTGGAAGTCCTGTTGTTCTTCAATTCGTAGTCCATACACTCATCAGCATAATTCTTGTCCTGACCTTTAAAAGCTGATATTCTGAAATTACCGTTCCACTTTTCAGGATTATAAAACAGAAAGCTGTCCTCAGTATCTTCAAACTCATGCCATCCTGCCGGATATTCCAGCGAGAACCATGAACCGGGAGAAATATATTTCATACTTTATTACGGTTTTAATATTAATACTTAGATTATTTATGCAAATATACATCTTTATAATATAAATCAAAAATTCTAAGAATTTTCCACCTTAAGCATCATCATTTTTCATAAAGCTCTGAATTAATAAATATAGTTTCACATTCACATTTTAGTTTTTTTTACAACATTATCACCCGTAAAACAGATATTCATTTTGACTATCAAAACAGGTACAATTAGAAACCCATGCTATACAAATAGTCACCACACAAGGATATAAAACATCATTCAATAACACTTTTAATTGACAATAGTCACCTCAACCACCAAAATTAAATTGATTAACATTTTTAAATAAGATATAAACTCCCTATCTTTGCAGAAACAGAAACAAGATAGATACAGATACTGCATTATGATAAAACCGGATTATCCCTCAGTCCTGCTTATATATACAGGAGGTACCATAGGAATGATAGAGAACCCTGAGACAGGGGCTTTGGAAGCATTCAATTTTGACCAGTTGCAGGAAAACGTTCCTGAACTCAAAAGATTCAATTATCGCATTTCATCATATCAATTCAACCCTCCTATCGATTCATCAGACATGGAGCCTTCGCTTTGGGCTAAACTGGTGAAAATAATCGACTATAATTATGACAACTTCGACGGTTTCGTGATACTTCACGGCACCGATACCATGGCATATACAGCATCTGCACTGAGCTTCATGCTTGAGAATCTGAGCAAACCGGTGATTTTGACAGGTAGCCAATTACCTATAGGTGTATTGCGTACAGACGGAAAAGAAAACCTCATCACATCTATAGAAATAGCTGCAGCAAAACATCCTGACGGAACAGCTGTAGTACCTGAGGTATGTATCTTCTTTGAGAATCATCTGCTAAGAGGAAACCGTACGACTAAAATCAATGCAGAGAATTTCAATGCCTTTCGTTCATATAATTATCCTGCCCTCGCTACAGCAGGAATTCATATCAAATATGAATACGACAAAATAAGGAAAGTAAAACCGGGAGTGCCTATGCACCCGCATTACGTTTTCGACACAAATGTATTGGTACTGACTATCTTCCCGGGAATACAGGAAAATCTTGTAAGAACCGTACTCAACACCCCGGGACTTAAAGCCGTAGCTCTCAAGACATACGGTTCCGGAAATGCACCACAAAAGGAATGGTTCATAAAACTTCTTGCAGAGGCAACAAGCAGAGGAATAGTAATAGTGAACATCTCGCAATGTCAAACCGGTATGGTGGAAATGGGACGTTACGAAACCGGACTACATCTGCTCGACGCCGGTGTTATTAGCGGATACGATGCTACAGTAGAAAGTGTTCTGACGAAACTTATGTTCCTGCTTGGACACGGACTTAGCCCTCGGGAGATAAGAAACGAAATGAGCCGCTCTATTGCAGGAGAGTTCACTAAACCAAGTTTGTAACAAAATTGTAACATTTATTTCACACCTCAGTAATAAAATCGCATCATCTTTGCAGCAGAAAATAATATTGCATACATTTGTAAAACAATAAATAAAGGCATTATGAGCGATTACAGAATTTTAGTCGTAGATGATGAAGAAGATTTGTGTGAAATCTTGAAATTCAATCTGGAAACCGAAGGTTACCTGGTAGACACAGCCAACTCGGCTGAAGAAGCACTGAAACTTGACCTCACCCAGTACAATGTCCTGCTGTTGGATGTCATGATGGGCGAAATATCAGGTTTCAGAATGGCAAGCATGATGAAAAAGAACAAGGATACAGCCAATATCCCTATCATATTCATCACTGCCAAGGACACTGAAAATGACACCCTTACAGGCTTTAATTTAGGAGCGGACGATTACATTTCGAAACCATTCTCCCTCAGGGAAGTATTGGCCAGAGTAAAAGCTGTCATCCGACGTACTGCAAGCGTGCAAAACAAGAGCAACGACCAGCTTATTTTCAAAGAGATGGTAGTGGATTCAAATAAGAAAAAAGTAGTGATACGTGGCGAAGAAATCTCACTCACGAAGAAAGAATTTGAAATTCTGCTGCTTCTTCTTCAGAATCAGGGAAGAGTATTTTCCCGCGAAGACATTTTGGCCAAAGTATGGCATGACGAAGTATATGTACTGGACCGCACCATCGACGTTAATATCACAAGATTAAGAAAGAAAATTGGAGAATACGGCAAATACATTGTGACACGTCTGGGATATGGATATTGTTTCGAATGTGAATAATTAATTGAAAACGTAAAAATGACAAAGTTTAACATACGTCTCCTCACTTTCAGCCGTAAGTTGTTTCTGTCTGTCATAACACTATTCGTTGCATTTGCGGCATGTTTCATGCAGTTCCAATACCAACGTGAAAAATCATACAAGACAGAACTGCTAAACACACAATTGCAGAACTACAATGAACAGCTATACAGTTATATGGCTGATGCCGGTTCATTAGACTCGCTGAAACATTACATAATGACCCACATGATTCCCAATCTTAGGGTAACTATAATAACTCCGGAAGGTAAAGTTATTTTTGATTCTACAGACAAAAAACTTGAGGAATTCCAGAACCACTCATCGAGAAAAGAAGTACAGGATGCCCTTATGTATGGTAGTGGTTATGCCATAAACAGATTCTCTGAAAGTATTGATGGTGAAGAGTTTTTCTATTCTGCAAAATACTTCCCGAAACACCGTATAATCTTACGCTCTGCACTGCCTTACAACGTAAGCCTGACAGAGCATCTTGAAGCCGACATGGGATATATATGGTTTACCATACTTATATGTATAGTACTGATGGTGATATTTTACAGATTCACCTTCAAATTAGGAAAATCCATAACCAATCTGCAACAATTCGCACTAAAGGCCGACAAGAACGAGCCTATAGACATGGATATACTGCGGACTTTCCCTAAAAACGAATTGGGAGAAATATCGCAACACATCATTACAATATACAAAAGACTTCACAGAGCCAAGGAGGCATTATATATTGAAAGAGAGAAGCTGATTTCGCACTTGCAAACTTCGCACGAAGGACTTGGAGTATTCACAAAAGAGAGAAAGGAAATTTTAGTAAACAGTCTGTTTACTCAGTACATTAACAATATCTCCGACCGTAACCTAAGCTCTACCGATGAAATATTCACAATCCCGGAGCTTAAACCGATAATAGAGTTCCTCAACAAAAATGAAGGCAACTACAGCAAAGAAGAAAAAAGAGTAGCTATTCACCTCAACAAGAATGCACGAACATTCACTATAGAATGTATCATCTTCCAGGACTTGTCGTTCGAAATATCTATAAACGACATAACACAGGAAGAAGAACAGGCACGACTGAAGAGACAGCTTACACAGAACATTGCACATGAACTGAAGACACCTGTAAGCAGCATACAAGGATATCTGGAGACAATTCTCAGTAATCCTAACATTCCCAAAGAAACCGTAAAAACATTCCTTGAAAGGAGCTACGCACAGAGCAACAGGCTTACAACCCTACTGCGCGACATCTCAGTACTGACAAGAATGGATGAGGCACCGGAGATGATGGAAAGAGAAGCTGTCAACCTCAGTCTTGTGGTAGAAAACATTATCAACGAAGTAAACTTAGGACTGGAGGAAAAACATATCAAGGTAATAAATCTGATGCCACAAGCACTGATGATCAACGGTAATCACTCATTGCTGTACTCCATATTCAGAAACCTAATGGACAACGCAATCGCATACGCAGGAACCAATATACAGATCACTATAAACTGTTTCCGTGAGGACGATACTTTCTATTATTTCAGTTTCTCAGATTCGGGAGTCGGAGTGGAAGAAGAACATCTGACAAGACTTTTCGAACGCTTTTACAGAGTTGATAAAGGACGTTCAAGAAAACTTGGCGGAACCGGACTGGGACTTGCCATTGTGAAGAACGCAGTACTGTTCCACGGAGGAACAATATTTGCAAAGAATGCTCCAAACGGAGGACTGGAATTTGTATTTACACTTCAAAAGTAATATGCTCAAAAATGCTTCGTCATTCAAGTCAAAACGCTTCGTCGCTTTGGTTTAAACGACGAAGCATTTTTTTTGCGAGTATAAATCAAATTGTAAAGTTGAGTTTACAAAAGCAATATTGCACACAAAAATTATCCTAAAATGTAAGAAAAAGTTTGCACACTAAGGTTGCAAAAAAGAATAAAAGAAGTAAATTTGCGTTCGGAAAAAGCAAGTGTGCATATCCAAAGGTTTACGAAATAACTTATTTTTTTATTACCAATAAAAACGTAAAGAATATGACTTATTCACACGAAGTTGAACACATGTGTGTTGTAAAAAAAGGACCTAATCACGGTCCGGCTCCAATTCCTGAAGAAGGAAAATGGGTTAAATCAAAAGAAATCAAAGACATTTCAGGTTTGACTCACGGTATCGGTTGGTGTGCTCCTCAGCAGGGTGCTTGTAAACTGACTCTTAACGTGAAAGAAGGTATCATCCAGGAAGCATTGGTTGAAACAATCGGTTGCTCAGGTATGACTCACTCTGCAGCTATGGCTTCAGAAATCCTTCCAGGTAAGACAGTTCTTGAAGCATTGAACACTGACTTGGTTTGCGACGCTATCAACACTGCAATGCGCGAATTGTTCTTGCAGATTGTTTATGGACGTACTCAGTCAGCTTTCTCAGAAGGCGGTTTGATGATTGGTGCAGGTCTTGAAGACTTGGGTAAAGGTCTTCGCAGCCAGGTAGGTACATTGTACGGAACATTGGCTAAAGGTCCTCGTTACCTTGAAATGGCTGAAGGATATATCAAGACTATCGCTTTGGATGAAAACGATGAAATCTGCGGATACGAATTCGTTCACCTTGGCAAGTTCATGGATGAAATCAAGAAAGGTACAGACGCTAACGAAGCATTGAAGAAAGTAACAGGTACTTACGGACGCTTCACAGCAGAACAGGGTGCAGTTAAACACATTGATCCACGTCACGAATAATATAAGGAGGAAAGAACATTATGATTAGAGAAGTAAAATTTGAAAGCCAGGACCGTCGTATCAAACAGATTCTTGCTGCTTTGAACGAAAACGGTATCAAAGACATCGAAGAAGCTAACGCTATCTGCGAACAGTATGGTCTTGATCCTTATAAGACTTGTGAAGAAACTCAGCCTATCTGCTTCGAAAATGCTAAATGGGCATACGTTGTAGGTTGTGCAATCGCTTTGAAGAAAGGTTGCAAAAACGCTGCTGAAGCTGCTGAAGCTATCGGTATCGGTTTGCAGTCATTCTGTATCCCAGGTTCAGTAGCTGACGACCGTAAAGTAGGTCTTGGCCACGGTAACTTGGCTGCTATGTTGCTTCGCGAAGAAACAAAATGTTTCGCATTCTTGGCAGGTCACGAATCATTCGCTGCTGCTGAAGGTGCTA
>UQTJ01000033.1 GCA_900544075.1 uncultured Bacteroides sp. | reverse complement strand
GCCTGCTCATTTACTATAGCCTGGCGGGTTTTTGTCAAACGATTAAACAGTGTCGACTTTCCCACATTCGGGCGTCCGACGATAGCAACTAAATTTCCCATGTTTATAATAGTTTACGGCTGTCTCAGCCGGTGATTAATCTAATTGATAACCAAAATTCTTTAATTCCTTATCCGAACTTCTCCAGTCTTTGTCCACTTTCACGAATGTTTCCAGATAAATGGATTTCTTGAAGAAGTGTTCCAGAGTCTTTCTCGCTTCAGTAGCAACTTTTTTAAGGGCTTTACCCTGATGTCCTATTATGATTCCTTTTTGTGAATCACGTTCTACATAGATGACTGCATTTATTCGGATGCTTTTTGCATCTTCCTTGAATTGCTCCACTACTACCTCTACGGAATACGGAATCTCCTTGTCATAGTATAAGAGAATCTTTTCTCTTATTATTTCAGTGACAAAGAAGCGGGCAGGTTTGTCTGTCCATTGGTCCTTGTCAAAATATGGTGGCGAGTCAGGAATCAGTTCCTTGATTCGCTTCATTACGACATCCACATTAAACTTTGCTATGGCTGATATAGGAATGATTTCCGCATTTGGAAGCATTTCGTGCCATTCTTCTACGAGTTTAACGAGGATATCCTGATTGATGAGGTCTATCTTGTTGATAAGCAGTATTACCGGAACCTTCATGTTACGCACTTTTTCCATAAAATCGGTATTCTTGTCCGGTTTTTCTACTGTATCTGTAACGTATAGCAGGACATCAGCGTCAACCAATGCTGATTCAGAGAAGTTGAGCATTGATTCCTGTAACTTGTAATTGGGTTTCAATACGCCCGGAGTGTCAGAAAAGACTATCTGCATATCGTCCGTATTCAGGATTCCCATTATACGGTGGCGTGTTGTCTGTGCCTTGAACGTTGCTATGGATATTCTTTCTCCTACCAGCAGGTTCATCAGGGTAGATTTCCCCACGTTGGGGTTACCGACTATATTTACAAATCCGGCTTTGTGCATAATATAAATTTTCGTAATGCATACAAAAAAACGCATCTGTCAGGGATGCGTTTTTTGTATATTTGTTTTATTGATTCTCAAATATTACTTATTTCCGTCATAACCCCACTTGACATAAGCTGCTCCCCAGGTAAATCCGGCACCAAATGCAGTGAAGATTATGTTGTCTCCTTTTTTCAGCTTCTTTTCGTAATCCCACAAGCACAAAGGCAATGTTCCTGCACTTGTATTACCGAAATGCTGAATGTTGAGCATAACTTTCTCTATAGGTACACTTAGTCTTGAAGCTACAGCGTCAATAATTCTCAGGTTAGCCTGATGAGGAACAATCCAGTCGATATTGTCTTTGTTAAGACCGTTTCTTATGGCTATCTGTTCTGTTACATCAGACATATTTGATACTGCATATTTGAAGACAGTTCTACCTTCCTGATACAGATAGTGCATTTTGTTGTCTATCGTAAAATAAGAAGGAGGGCACACAGAACCACCGGCTTTCATATGAAGGAAAGGAAGTCCTTTACCGTCTGTACGCAATATCGAATCCATTATACCATAGTCTTCAGTAGTAGCCTCTACCATACATGCAGCTGCACCGTCACCGAAGATAGGACAAGTGGCGCGGTCGGAATAGTTGACCATTGACGACATCTTGTCTGCACCTACTATGATAATTTTTTTATGTCTTCCTGACTGTATCATGCTTGCTGCTGTTTCCATTGCATACAGGAAACCGCTGCAGGCAGCCTGCAAGTCGAATGCATAAGCATTCTTAAGTCCCAACTTGTCGCATAGGATTGATGCTGTAGAAGGGAAATGGTAGTCAGGAGTAGTTGTTGCTACTATAACGCAGTCTATCGAATCCGGGTCAGAATTCGTTTTCTGCATCAGCTGTTTGGCAGCTTTACGTGCCATATATGAAGTTCCCAAACCTTCTTCGTTAAGAATACGTCTTTCCTTCACTCCGATACGGGTCATTATCCATTCGTCGTTAGTGTCGACCATTCTTGACAATTCTTCGTTTGTAAGAACATAGTCAGGTACATATCCCCCAACCCCTGTAATTACCGCATTAATCTTTTCCATTGTTTCAAATTTTAGTTTGAATCCTAAAAATAAAGCCGAAGAGCCGAAGCCCTCCGGCTTTATTTTTTCAAGAACATAATCTGTTCATGACAAAGCACTGCCCGAATTAAAGAGCAGCTTCTTTTTCGATTGCTAATTTACCTCTGTAGTAACCACAAGCTCCACATACTGTGTGATACACATGCCATTCACCGCAGTTTGGGCAAATTGCTAAAGTAGGAGCAACTGCTTTATCATGAGTTCTTCTCTTAGCAGTTCTCGTTTTTGATTGTCTTCTTTTAGGATGTGCCATTTTACTAAAACTTTATTTAATTATTATTTAATATTTTCTTTAATGCATCCCAACGAGGGTCTGTCGCCTTTACTTCTGTGTCATCTGCATCAGTTTCTGTTCCTTCTTCGTCATCATCTTCTTCATCATCGTAAGCGTCTTCTGCCACTTCGTTGCTGTCATACCTTATCAAATCGTTAAGTTTTTCTTGCATTTGTTCGTTACACTCACCTTCTTCGTGCACAATTCTACAAGGAAGACTAAGATATGCAAATTCGTATATGTACCAGGCAATATTTATTATGCCTTCGTCTTCAGGTATTATCAGAATTTCATCCTCGTCGGAGAACTCCTTACCCAATTTTACTTTTAGTGTGTTGTCTGTGTCAATGTCTACTTCCACTTCGTCAAGACATCTGTCGCATATACCTGTAACAACTCCCTCTATATGAAAGTTCAGACTGTATGCTCCTATGCCTTTTTTTACTTCCACAGAAACACTCAGCTTGCCTTTCTCAAATCCGGAAGCTTCTATCAGTTTAAAAAACTCGTCATCTACATTATAATTAAATATAGCGGATGATTCTCTCAAGTTCTTTAAATCAATATCGTATAATTCTATTCTTTCCAAGTTTCAACACCATATAAATCGGGCGACAAAGTTACAAATAATAATTCATTAATTCTAATAATTCACATTTTTATTTTGATAAAAAATCATTTTACCGTTTCTTTTCGTATTGAAATATGCAGTTGGCAATAATGGTTGCGTAATGTTACATAAATATTAAATATGACTGCGATAGGTATAATATATAATAAAAAAGATGCATGAAAGATGTGATGATATAATAAATATTGATTAAATTTGCGGCATATAAGAAAATAAATAAGAAATAAATCACTATATATTATGTTAACCCAAATAATTAATGCCCGTATTTTAACGCCACAAGGTTGGCTTAAGGACGGTTCTGTAATAATTCGTGATAATAAAATACTTGAAGTAACGAATTGTGACCTTGCCATAGTTGGTGCGAAACTTATTGATGCCAAGGGTATGTATATCGTACCGGGCGGAGTGGAAATTCATGTTCACGGTGGTGGTGGCCGAGACTTTATGGAAGGCTCTGAAGATGCTTTCCGTGCTGCAATCAAGGCTCACATGCAGCATGGTACGACAAGTATTTTCCCTACTCTGTCGTCTTCTACCATTCCTATGATACGTGCGGCTGCTGCAACAACGGAAAAATTGATGCAGGAGAAAAACAGTCCCGTTCTCGGACTTCATCTTGAAGGACATTATTTCAATATGAAGATGGCCGGCGGACAGATGCCTGAAAATATCAAGAATCCTGACCCGGAAGAATATATCCCGTTGCTCGAAGAGACTAACTGTATCAAGCGTTGGGATGCCGCTCCGGAATTGCCTGGAGCAATGCAGTTTGCCAAATACATAACTTCCAAGGGTATTCTTGCCTCTGTAGGCCATACACAGGCTGAGTATGAGGATATTCTAACAGGATATGAGGCCGGATATACACATGCCACCCATTTCTATAACGCAATGCCGGGATTCCACAAGCGCAGGGAATACAAATACGAAGGAACAGTAGAAAGTATATACCTTATTGATGATATGACTGTAGAGGTAGTGGCCGATGGTATTCATGTTCCTCCTACAATTTTGCGCCTTGTACACAAAATCAAGGGTGTTGAAAGAACTGCATTGATTACAGACGCGTTGGCTTGTGCGGCAAGCGACAGCCAGGAAGCTTTCGATCCTCGAGTAATAATTGAAGACGGAGTTTGTAAGTTGGCCGACCGTTCTGCACTTGCCGGAAGTATAGCTACCATGGACAGACTTATCAGAACTATGGTTCAGAAAGCTGAGATACCACTTGAGGACACTATAAGAATGGTTTCAGAAACACCGGCCAGAATTATGGGTGTGCTTGACAGAAAGGGAACTCTCGAAAGAGGAAAGGATGCCGATATCATTGCTCTTGACCGCGACCTTAACGTACGTGCCGTATGGGCAATGGGAGAAATGGTAGAAGGAACTAATAATTTATTCTGATAACGATAAAATCAAGATATTATGTTGACCCAGTTGATAAACGGAAATATTCTTGCACCGCAAGGATGGATTAAAGATGGTTCCGTACTTATTAGTAACGGTAAGATTTTGGAAGTGACAAACAGTGATTTGGCTGTGATAGGTGCTAAGGTCATTGATGTGAAAGGTATGAACATCGTGCCGGGATTCGTCGGAATGCATATTCACGGTGGCGGCGGAGCTGACTATACGGATGCCACTCCGGAAGCTTTTGAAACTGCGACCAAGGCTCACTTGCTCCATGGAGCAACATCGGTGTTCCCGACTCTTACTTCCACTACTTTCGACAATATCCGCAAGGCAATTGAAACTTGCGAGGCTATGATGCATGGTAATAAAGTAATTCAGGGGTTACATATCGAAGGTCCGTATCTGAATCCTAAAATGGCCGGTGCCCAGTGGGGAGAGTTTCTTTGTGAACCACAGAAAGAAGAATATGCATCTTTGCTGGATTCTACCTCATGTATCCGACGCTGGGATATAAGTCCTGAAGTGGCAGGAGGTTATGATTTCGGAAAATATGTATCTTCAAAAGGTGTATTGGTAGCTGTCACTCATACCGAGGCAGAATATGAGGATATAAAGAAAGCTTTTGCTTCAGGCTTTACTCATGCAGCCCATTTCTATAATGCAATGCCGGGATTCCATAAACGCAGAGAGTACAAGTATGAAGGAACTGTAGAGAGCGTTTATCTTACTGACGGAATGTCTGTAGAGGTTATAGCCGACGGAAGACATCTTCCTGCCACAATCCTTAAGCTTGTCTATAAGTTGAAGGGAGTAGAGCAGACATGCCTTGTGACAGATGCTTTAAAATATGCCGCATTCGACGGTGAAGTGGACGATCCGCGCTATGTGATAGAAAATGAAGTCTGCAAGTTGGCGGATCATTCTTCGTTGGCAGGAAGTCTTGCCACTATGGACAAACTTGTTTGGACTATGGTCAAGAAAGCCGGTATTCCTCTTGAAGACGCTGTCAGAATGGCTTCAGAGACACCTGCAAAGATTATTGGCATTGATAACTGCAAGGGAACATTGCAGAGAGGAAAGGATGCTGATATCGTAATTCTCGACAAAGATGTAAACGTAAGATGTGTGTTCTCATACGGTGAGATAGTCGAAGGAACAAACACATTGATACATTAAAAATACAGGCGAAATCTCAACGGTTTTCGCCCGCAAAATTGCCATAATTAAAATGCTTCGTCGTTTGACCTTAAACGCTTCGTCGTTTTGGTTTAAACGACGAGGCATTTTTTATTGGCAAAAAATCTTTGTAAAAACTGCTTTTAAACATACTGATATCTTTTTGCCGAACAAAAATAAATTCATTCCTTTGCATCAGAACAGTTCAGCACAGTTGGACGCTTTGAATATGGATAAAAAAGTTAGTTTCGGACAACAGTCCACGAAGGTAAAACAACTGTCAGATATCATCGAACAGGATATCATGATGGGTAAGTATAAGACAGACAGCAGCCTGCCTTCCATTAACTATCTGAGCAGGGCTTACAACGTTTCGCGTGATACTGTTTTCAAGGCATTCTCCGATTTGCGTGAGAGAAAGCTGATTGATTCTACTCCGGGCAAAGGTTATTATGTTACCAACCGTCAGGAAAAGATATTTCTTCTTCTTGACGAATATTCTCCTTTCAAGAATACGCTTTATAATAGCTTCGTAAGAAAACTTTCAACATCGTACAAAGTTGATTTGTGGTTCCATCAGTACAATGAACATATTTTCAATACTGTATTGCATGAAGCCATAGGACGTTATAATTACTATGTAGTAATGAATTTTGACAATGAGAAATTTTCGCCGTTATTCGATAAGATAGCTCCTTCGCGTCTGTTGTTGCTGGATTTTGGCAAATTCGAAAAAGAAAACTATTCTTATATCTGCCAGAACTTCGATGATGCCTTTTACGGTGCATTGTCACGATTGACGGAAAGACTGAAAAAGTACCGTAAAATAGTGTTTCATCTGCCGGTCAGTTCAAAGCATCCGCAGATATCGGTAGAAAGTTTCCGCCAGTATTGCCACGACAATGATTTTATTTCTGAGGTGTCCGGTATGGAAGATATCGACGACATAGAATCCGGAACTGTGTATATTGTAATCAGGCAGACAGATGTTGTAAATATAATAAAGAGAAGCAGGGAGAAGGGAATGAAGTGCGGACAGGATTTCGGCCTGATAGCATATAATGATACTCCAGCATATGAGGTAATAGACGACGGAATCACGGCACTGAGTATAAACTGGGATGATATGGGGAAAAAGGCAGCAAAGTTTATTCTTAGTGGAGAAACGGTTCGTGAGTATCTTCCTACTGAGGTTCATCTTCGTAATTCAGTATAACATTAAATATGACAAACATAACTGACAGTTGTTCTTCTTGTGCTGTTTGTTTTCAGCACGGTTCAGCATAGTTCGGCATGGTTGTAATGAAAAATAGTATAACTAAAGATATTTTGAGTATAAACTTTAAAAACTATTGTAACAATGAAAAATTATCCGAAAATCGGGATTCGTCCCACAATCGACGGACGTCAGGGTGGTGTTCGTGAAAGTCTTGAAGAAAAAACAATGAATCTTGCCAAGGCAGTGGCAGAACTTATTTCTTCTAATCTTAAGAATGGTGATGGAAGTCCGGTGGAATGTGTAATCGCTGACTCTACAATTGGCCGTGTGGCTGAAAGTGCAGCTTGCGCAGAGAAATTCGAACGTGAAGGTGTAGGTGCTACTATTACAGTTACTTCTTGCTGGTGCTATGGCGCTGAAACTATGGATATGAACCCGTACTATCCAAAGGCTGTTTGGGGATTCAACGGAACTGAAAGACCGGGTGCTGTTTATCTGGCTGCTGTACTTGCAGGTCACGCACAGAAAGGTTTGCCGGCATTCGGTATTTACGGACATGATGTACAAGACATTGAGGATAATACTATCCCTGCTGATGTAGCAGAAAAGATTCTTCGTTTTGCACGTGCGGCACAGGCTGTAGCTACAATGCGCGGTAAGTCTTACCTCTCTATGGGTAGTGTGTCAATGGGTATCGCAGGTTCTATCGTTAATCCTGATTTCTTCCAAGAATATCTCGGTATGCGTAATGAATCAGTTGACTTGACTGAAATTATCCGTCGTATGACAGAAGGCATATATGATAAAGAAGAATTTGCAAAGGCTATGGCATGGACAGAAAAATACTGCAAGAAGAACGAAGGCAAGGATTTCAATGTTGATGCCAAGAAAAAGACTCGTGGAGAAAAAGATGCTGACTGGGAATTCATCGTTAAGATGACTATCATCATGCGCGACCTTATGATTGGTAATTCTAAACTAAAAGAAATGGGATTCAAGGAAGAGGCTCTCGGACATAACGCTATTGCAGCCGGATTCCAGGGACAGCGCCAGTGGACTGACTTCTATCCTAACGGTGACTATTCTGAAGCTTTGCTTAATACTTCTTTCGACTGGAATGGTATCCGCGAAGCATTCGTGGTAGCTACTGAAAACGATGCTTGCAACGGTGTGGCTATGCTCTTCGGTCACTTGCTGACTAACCGTGCACAGATATTCTCTGATGTCCGCACATACTGGAGCCCTGAAGCTGTTAAGCGTGTGACAGGAAAAGAACTTACAGGATTGGCTAAGAACGGTATCATACATCTTATCAACTCAGGTGCAACTACACTCGACGGAACAGGCCAGCAGACAGATGCAGAAGGTAATCCTACAATGAAACCGGCTTGGGAAATCACAGATGCAGAAGTTGAAAAATGTCTTGAAGCTACTACATGGTATCCTGCTAACAGAGATTACTTCCGTGGCGGCGGTTTCTCTTCAAACTTCCTTTCTAAAGGTGGTATGCCTGTCACTATGAGCCGTCTGAACTTAGTGAAAGGCCTTGGCCCTGTACTCCAGATTGCTGAAGGTTGGACAGTGGAAATTGACCCTGAAATACACAAGCTGCTTGACGAACGTACAGACCGTACATGGCCTACTACATGGTTCGTTCCACGCTTGTGCGACAAACCTGCTTTCAAGGATGTATATTCAGTAATGAACAACTGGGGAGCAAATCACGGTGCAATCAGCTATGGTCATATCGGTCAGGATTTGATTACACTTGCTTCTATCCTCCGTATTCCTGTATGTATGCACAATGTTGACGACGACAAGATTTTCCGTCCTGCAGCATGGAACGCATTCGGTATGGATAAGGAAGGTGCAGACTATAGAGCTTGTCAGAACTATGGTCCTATCTACAAATAATTGATGATTAATTGTTGGTGATTATAAGATTATAGTTAATTTTGAAGACTTTATGAACGGACGGTGTAGTAAAATCTGCACTGTCTGTTTGTAACTCTTCACTAAAAATCAGATTATTATGATAAACCGATTTATATTGAATGAAGTATCTTACTTCGGTCCGGGAGCCAGAGAAGTTCTTCCTAAAGAAATATCACGCCTTGGCCTGAAAAAAGCTTTTGTAGCTACGGACAAGGATCTTATTAAATTTGGTGTAGCAGATAAAGTCTTGTCTGTATTGCGTAATGCAAATATTCCATATGAAGTATTCAGCGAAATCAAGCCTAACCCTACAGTTTCAAACGTTAAGGCCGGTCTTGCAGCATATGCAGCTTCTGGTGCGGATTTCATCATTGCCATAGGTGGCGGTTCGTCAATGGATACTGCCAAGGCTATTGGTATTATAACCAATAACCCTGAGTTCTCAGTCGTAGTATCCCTTGAAGGTGTTGCCGACACTAAGAAGAAATCAGTGCCTATCATAGCTCTTCCTACAACAGCGGGGACAGCTGCCGAGGTTACTATCAACTATGTGATTACAGACGAAGAGAATCACAAGAAGATGGTTTGTGTCGATCCGAATGATATCCCTGCCATTGCTATTGTCGATGCCGAACTGATGTACACCCTTCCGAAGAGTCTTACAGCAGCTACCGGTCTTGATGCTCTGACGCACGCTATCGAAGGCTTGATAACCAAAGGTGCGTGGGAAATGAGCGATATGTTTGAGATTAAGGCTATTGAGATGATAGCACGCTATCTTGAAACAGCAGTGAACGAACCAAACAATTCCGATGCACGTAACGGAATGGCAGTAGCCCAGTACATTGCCGGTATGGCATTCTCAAACGTAGGTTTGGGTGTGGTACACGGTATGGCTCATCCATTGGGTGCAATCTTCGACATCCCTCACGGTGTAGCAAACGCGCTTCTTTTACCTACAATCATGGAATTCAATGCTCCTGCAGCACTCGACAAATATGTAGAGATAGCTAAGGCCATGAATGTATATTCAGCAGGAATGACAAAAGAGGAGGCTGCCGACGCTGCTGTCAAGGCTGTTAAGGAACTGTCTGTACGTGTAGGAATACCACAGCATTTGTCGGAGTTGGGAATAAAGGCAGAAGACCTTCCTCGTTTGGCAAAGGCTGCTTATGCAGATGTATGTACACCGGGTAACCCGCGTGAAGTGACAGAAGAAATTATTTTAGACTTATATAAGAAAGTATTATGATAACTAACGAACAGATAGAAAAATTCATTTCAGAGGCACATCGTGTAGGTGATGCAGGCTTGACAATATGCAGTAGCGGTAATATCTCATGGAGAATAGGTGATGAAGTTCTTCTTTCAGGAACGGGGTCTTGGGTACCATCTCTGCCAAAAGAGAAAGTTGCAATATGCAAACTTGAGACAGGCGAAGTCTTGAACGGTGTAAAACCGTCAATGGAACACGGCTTCCACCTTGGAGTATTGAGAGAAAGACCGGATGTAAACGTAGTGCTTCACTTCCAGTCACCATACGCAACAGCAGTTGCATGTATGAAGGAATTGCCAAAAGATTTCAATGTTACAGCAGAAGTTCCATGTCATGTCGGAGCAGAAATTCCGGTTGTACCATATTTCAGACCGGGTTCAAAAGAACTTGCTGAAGGTGTTATTGCAGCTTTGAAAGACCATAATTCTGTTCTTTTGAGAAAACACGGTCAGGTAGTTTGTGGAAAAGACTTTGATCAGGCTTTCGAAAGAGCTATGTTCTTTGAAATGGCATGTCGTATCATAATCCTTTCAGGAGGCAAGTATGAGACTCTTACTAATGCCGAGATAGACGATTTGGAAACATACGTTTTAGGAAAGAAAACAAAATGAAAGAAGCAAAATTAGCAATAGACTTTGGAGGAGGTAGCGGGCGAGTAATTGCCGGCTACACCTCTGATGGTGAACTTTGTCTGGACACAATTTACCGCTTTCAGAACAGGCAGGTCAGAATGGGCGGTCATATATATTGGGATTTTCTCTCACTCTTCGAAGATATGAAGCGAGGTATCCGCATGGCAGTTGAAAAAGGATACAAAATCAGCAGTATCGGTATAGATACATGGGGAGTGGATTTCGGCTTGATAGACAAGAACGGAAATCTGGTTGGAAATCCGGTATGCTATCGTGATAGCCGTACAGACGGAATGCCTGAAAAGGTGTTTGGAATTATAAATCAGAGTGAGCATTATTCTGTAAGTGGAACACAGGTGATGTCTATCAATACCCTTTTCCAACTATATGCTATGAAGGAAGAGAACAGTCCGTTGCTTTCAGTGGCAGACAAACTTCTGTTTATGCCTGATTTGTTCAGCTATTTCCTTACCGGAGTTGCCAATAATGAATATAGCATCGCTTCTACTTCTGAACTGATGGATATCAAGGCACGTAAGTGGAACTATGAACTTATCCGTCAGTTGAGATTGCCGGAACATATATTCTGCGATATTGTGATGCCTGGACAGGAAAGAGGAGTGCTGAAACCTGAAATCAAGGAAGAATTAGGCCTGGATTATGATGTAAAAGTCATAGCGGTGGCATCGCACGACACAGCAAGTGCCGTTTATGCAGTACCAAAATCAGAAGACGGTAAAGTCACAGCATTCCTCAGTTCGGGAACATGGTCTTTGCTTGGAGTTATGACAGACGAGCCGATACTTTCTGAAGAAGCCAGAGTGAACGGCTTTACCAACGAGGGTGGTGTAGATGGAAAAATATGTTTCCTCCAGAATATCACCGGACTTTGGATTCTTCAGAAACTCATGTCGGAATGGGCAGAAGAAGGAAAATGTACAGAATATGATGTACTTATTCCTGAAGCAGAGAAAGCGGAAATATCATCTATAGTGGATGTTGACAATAATATGTTCACCAGTCCGCTGAATATGGCCGAAGCTATAACTTCTTATTGTAAGGAAAGCAACCAGCAGGTTCCGAAGACTCAGGGTGAGTTTGTGAAATGTGTATTGCTGTCTTTGGCAGACAGATACAGAAAAGGTATCGAGGGACTGAACAGGTTATTGCCTCATCCTGTCGAGAAATTACACATAATCGGTGGAGGTTCTCAGAATAAATACCTTAACCGACTTACAGCCATGGCTACAGGTCTCGAAGTTGATGCAGGTCCTGTTGAGGCTACTGCTATAGGTAATATTTTAGTACAAGATTTAAATTAACAGACTTTTTATAAGAATACAGATGGAAAATACTGGATATGCGGCAAGGAATCATGGCTGCGATGTAAAGAGATACTGCAGAACAATGGATTTGAGAAACAATCCGGAGTTGATAGCCGAATACAAGTTGCGTCATAGTAAGGAAAAAATATGGCCTGAGATTCTCGAAGGCATACGCAGTGTGGGTATCTTGGAAATGGAAATCTATATATTGGGGACAAGACTTTTCATGATTGTAGAGACTCCTTTGGACTTTGACTGGGATTCTGCTATGGAGAAACTTGCCGGATTGCCAAGACAGCAGGAGTGGGAAGACTATATGTCCATATTCCAGTGTTCCGAACCGGGAAGTACGTCATCCGAGAAATGGCAACCTATGGAGCGGATGTTTTACTTATACTGAGATAGTATTTCCCGCCTTAATTCATTAACCTAAACTTAAAATTATTCATGAAACAATCTATTATTAGCAAAGACGGGGTGAGCTATCTGTTCCCGTTTATATTGATTACTATGTGTTTTGCATTATGGGGATTTGCAAACGACATAACCAATCCTATGGTTAAGGCTTTTTCCAAGATATTCAGAATGAGCGTAACCGACGGTGCCTTGGTTCAGGTGGCATTCTATGGGGGATATTTTGCCATGGCCTTTCCGGCAGCAATGTTTATCAGAAAATACACATATAAGGCAGGAGTCCTGTTAGGTCTGGGACTGTATGCGCTTGGGGCATTGGCATTTTTCCCGGCAAAACTGACAGGAGACTATCATCCTTTCCTTCTTGCATACTTTGTTATGACCTGCGGACTGTCTTTCCTCGAAACAAGTTGTAACCCGTATATACTATCCATGGGAACTGAAGAAACAGCAACCCGCCGTCTTAATCTGGCACAGGCATTCAATCCTATCGGTTCACTGATGGGTATGTATGTAGCTATGAATTTCATTCAGAACAAGCTGAATCCGATGGATACTGCAGAAAGGGCACAACTCAGCCAGGCTGAATTTGAAGCCGTGAGGGATTCCGACCTGTCCGTACTTATTGCGCCATATCTTGTGATAGGCCTTGTAATTATTGCGATGCTTGTAGTGATACGTCTTTCCAAGATGCCAAGAAATGCTGACCAGTCACATTCTATAGATTTCATACCGACATTGAAGCGCATATTCTCAAGAAGAAGATATAAATACGGTGTGATAGCACAGTTCTTTTATGTTGGTGCGCAAATCATGTGCTGGACATTTATCATTCAGTACGGAACACACTTGTTCATGTCACAGGGTATGGAAGAGCAGGCAGCCGAGGTGCTTTCCCAGAAATATAACATCGTCGCAATGATTATTTTCTGTATCAGCCGTTTTGTATGTACATTCATGCTCCGTTTTGTTAAACCGGGTATGTTGCTCATGGTTCTTTCTGTAGCTGCAATAATCCTTACAGCCGGAGTAATCATGCTTAACAATATCTGGGGTATGTACTGTCTTGTAGGCGTGTCGGCATGTATGTCATTGATGTTCCCTACTATCTATGGTATAGCATTGAAAGGAATGGGCGATGATGCCAAGTTCGGTGCTGCCGGACTTATAATGGCCATCCTTGGAGGTTCAGTATTGCCTCCTCTTCAGGCTTCCATCATCGATTGCAAGACGCTCTTCAGCATGCCTGCTGTGAATGTTTCGTTCGTACTTCCGTTGATATGCTTTGTCGTAATAGTTATCTACGGATATAATATGAGAAAGGAAAGTTAAAAAGTTAATCTTAAAAGGATATTGTATTTACAGTCCGTCAAATGCTTTTTATAGTATTTGGCGGACTGTTAGTTTTTAAAAGTTTGAATGTGAAATTTCTCTTTTGTCACTAAAAATAGGGTTTTACTGAAAAAAAATGTCATTTTTATATTTGATTGTAGAAAAATGTTCTTATATTTGCCAACAGTAAAACTTTTAATAAATATTTCAATATAAATGACTGCACATTATAACAATATCACAATTTCTGGAATGGGGCGTACGTTCGTCACATCATGTGGTACTGGGATGACCCCTCGGGGTTGAGTATATATATAATGTGTTTCTACGTGATACACGCTTACGGACGTAAGCATTTTCTTCTTTTTTTATTCAAGTTTTAATCATTTTATTTTTTTTGTACTGCTTTTGCGTACAATGAAACGTATTCAATAATCTCAAAGGTATGAAAGTATTGAAATTCGGCGGATCATCGGTAGGTTCCGTCAATAGCATGTTAAGTGTGAAAAAGATTGTCGAGGCTATCGATGATAAGGTTATAGTAGTTGTATCTGCATTGGGTGGTATAACCGACAAGCTGATAAAAACCTCAAAGATGGCATCTGAAGGCGATTCGGCATATGAAAAGGAAATGAAGGAAATTGTGAACCGTCATATTGAAATGGTTTATACTGTTATCCCGGCAGGAAAAGACAGGGAAGTCCTTCTTGACAGAGTGAATGAATTGTTGAGCGAACTGAAAGATATATTCCAGGGTATTTTCCTTATTCGCGACTTGTCACCGAAAACTTCCGCTACGATTGTCAGCTATGGAGAACGTCTGTCGTCTATAATTGTTGCTACTCTGATAGAAGGTGCCGTATGGTTTGATTCGCGAAAATTCATAAAAACAGAGAAGAAGCATAACAAACATATTCTCGATTCTGAACTTACGAATACACTGGTAAGGGAAGCTTTCGTTGAACTTCCAAAAGTTTCGCTTGTTCCGGGATTTATTTCTACAGATAAAAATACAGGTGAGGTAACCAACTTAGGTCGTGGTGGCTCGGATTACACTGCTGCTATTATAGCTGCCGCACTTGATGCTGATATCCTGGAAATATGGACAGATGTTGACGGATTTATGACTGCCGACCCACGTGTAATCAGTACGGCATATCCTATAAACGAGCTGAGTTATGTTGAGGCTATGGAGCTTTGTAACTTCGGTGCGAAAGTGGTTTATCCTCCTACAATATATCCTGTGTGCCATAAGAATATTCCGGTCCTTATCAAGAATACTTTCAATCCTGAAGCTCCGGGAACTATCATTAAACAGGACTCTGACCATTCATCCAAACCTATCAAGGGTATTTCGTCAATCAATGATACTTGCCTTATCACAATGACAGGTCTTGGTATGGTGGGTGTGATTGGTGTTAACCACCGTATTTTCAAGACTTTGGCCGAGAACGGTATCAGTGTGTTCCTTGTATCACAGGCATCATCGGAAAACTCTACATCAATAGGTGTACGAAATGAGGATGCTGCATTGGCTTGCGAGGTGCTTAATGCCGAGTTTGCCAAGGAAATAGAAATGGGTGAAATTTCGCCTATGATGGCAGAAGGCAATCTGGCGACAGTTGCTATTGTCGGTGAGAATATGAAACATACTCCGGGTATTGCCGGTAAGCTGTTCGGTACTCTCGGACGTAACGGTATCAACGTGATAGCTTGTGCTCAGGGTGCTTCGGAAACCAATATATCATTCGTTGTAGAGGCAGAATCTTTGCGTAAGACGCTTAACGTAATCCATGATTCTTTTTTCTTGTCTGAGTATCAGGTACTGAATCTTTTCATATGCGGTATAGGTACTGTAGGAAACAGTCTGATTGAGCAGATTCACAGTCAGCAGGAAAAACTGATGAAGGAACGTGGTTTGCGTCTGAGAGTTGTAGGTATAGCAAACGGACATCAGGCATATTTCACACGTCGAGGAATTGACCTGGAGAATTACCGTAAGGAACTTGAAGATAATGGTATTCCTTCATCTCCACAGGTTCTACACGACGAGATTATTGGTATGAATATTTTCAACTCGGTGTTTGTGGATTGTACTGCAAGTCCAGTGATAGCCGGTCTTTATAAGGATTTCCTGAGTCATAATATATCTGTCGTGGCTGCCAATAAGATTGCGGCATCATCAGAATATGAAATATATGAGGAACTTAAGCAGATAGCCCGTCAGCGTGGAGTTAAATTCTTGTTCGAGACAAATGTGGGTGCCGGTCTTCCGGTAATCAATACCATCAATGACCTTATCAATAGCGGTGACAAGATTTTGAGAATCGAGGCTGTGGTGAGCGGTACTTTGAACTTCATTTTCAATAAGCTGAGCAGTGATGTTCCTTTGAGCGAGACTATACGTCTGGCCAAGGAAGGCGGATATTCTGAACCGGACCCAAGAATTGACCTTAGCGGAAAGGATGTTATCAGAAAACTTGTCATTCTTGCACGTGAAGCCGGATACAGACTCAATCAGGAAGATGTGGAGAAGAACCTTTTCATACCGGATGAGTTCTTCGAGGGCACTATAGATGATTTCTGGAAGAACATCAGTAAGCTTGATGCCGATTTTGAAGCTAAACGAAAAGAACTTGAGGCTAACAACAAGAGATGGAGATTTGTAGCCAAACTTGAAAACGGAAAGGGTAGCGTTTCTCTTCAGGAAGTTGATGCTAATCATCCTTTCTATAACCTTGAGGGAACAAATAATATAATACTTATTACTACTGAACGATATAATGAATATCCTATGCTCATTCAGGGATATGGTGCCGGAGCAAGTGTGACAGCTGCGGGTGTATTTGCCGATATCATGAGTATAGCGAATATTTAATTAGTTGTGAGTTTATAAAACTCAAAAACTTAAAAACTAAAGAACTTAAAAATGAAACACATTATAATTCTGGGCGACGGTATGGCGGACTGGCCAGTACCTGCCCTTGGGGATAAGACTTTATTGCAATACGCAAAGACTCCATATATGGATAAACTTGCTGCTATGGGACGTACAGGTATGCTGAAGACTGTAGCTGACGGTTTTCATCCCGGCAGCGAGGTCGCAAACATGTCGGTAATGGGATATGACTTGCCTACGGTGTATGAAGGACGCGGAGTGCTTGAAGCTGCAAGCATCGGTGTTGACCTTGAGCCGGGAGATATGGCTATGCGTTGCAATATCATATGTGTTGAAGGTGAAACTCTTAAAAATCATTCGGCAGGACATATCACGACGGAAGAGGCTGACGAACTGATTAAATTCCTTGAAGAACGACTTGGTACTGACAGGATACATTTCTATACAGGTGTTCAGTACCGTCATCTGTTGGTAATAAAAGGCGGTAACAAGAATCTTCACTGTGTTCCACCGCATGATATTCCTTTGCAGCCGTTCCGCCCTAATATGATTAAGGCTGAATGTCCGGAGGCTCAGGAAACTGCCGATTTGCTGAATGCACTTATTCTTAAATCTCAGGAACTTCTGGCATCGCATCCTGTAAACTTGAAACGTGTGGCTGAAGGTAAGGACCCTGCTAACAGTATATGGCCATGGAGTCCTGGCTACAGACCTAAGATGGAACCATTGTCGCAGAAGTATCCTCAGATAAAGAAGGGCTCTGTGATAACTGCTGTAGATCTTATCCGTGGTATCGGACGCTATGCCGGATTGAGATGTATAGATGTGGAGGGTGCTACAGGACTTTATAATACAAATTATGAAGGAAAGGCAACAGCTGCTATTGAAGCCCTGAAAACGGATGACTTCGTTTATCTGCATATTGAGGCAAGCGACGAAGCCGGACATGAAGGTGATGTGAATTTAAAACTTCAAACTATAGAAAACCTGGATAAACGTGCGGTTGGCCCGATATATGAGGCTGTAAAAGACTGGGATGAGCCTGTCGCTATTGCCGTACTTCCTGACCATCCTACACCATGCGAGCATCGTACCCATACTAATGAGCCTGTTCCTTTCCTGATTTATTATCCGGGAATTGAGCCTGACAGCGTACAGACTTACGATGAGATTTCATGCAAATCCGGAGTGTATGGTACAATGGAAAGGGACGAGTTTATGAATGAATTTATGAAATAGATTATTAGAGTTTCAGTTTTTTGAGTTTTTAAGTTGGTTGATGCTTACAAACTCATAAACTTACAAACTCACAAACTTACAAACCTATGAAATATTACAGTACAAACAAGCAGGCTTCGGACGCATCGCTGGAAGAAGCAGTGGTAAAAGGTCTGGCATCGGACAAAGGTCTGTATATGCCTTACGAGATAAAGCCTTTGCCTAAATCATTCTTTGACGAGATAGAAAACCTTTCGTTTCAGGAAATAGCCTACCGTGTGGCTGATGCTTTCTTCGGTGAGGATGTTCCTGCAGAGACTTTGAAACACATTGTCTATGATACATTGAACTTTGATGTTCCAGCCGTAAAGGTTAAAGACAATATCTATTCACTGGAACTTTTCCATGGTCCTACTTTGGCATTCAAGGATGTGGGCGGACGTTTCATGGCACGACTTTTGGGATATTTTATCCGTAAGGAAGGCAAGAAGGAAGTGAATGTGCTTGTTGCTACATCGGGTGATACTGGTAGTGCTGTTGCAAACGGTTTCCTTGGAGTAGAAGGTATTCATGTTTATGTTCTTTACCCGAAGGGCAAGGTGAGCGAAATACAGGAAAAGCAATTCACTACTCTCGGAAGGAACATCACGGCAATAGAGGTGGACGGTACGTTCGACGACTGCCAGGCTTTGGTGAAGAACGCGTTTATGGACAAGGAACTTAATGCACACATGCAGCTTACCTCTGCCAATTCCATCAATGTAGCACGTTTCCTCCCTCAGTCATTCTATTATTTCTATGCATATGCACAGATGAAGAAACAGGGATTGGCAGACAACTTAGTGGTTTGTGTGCCAAGCGGTAATTTCGGTAATATCACAGCCGGACTGTTCGGAAAAAAGATGGGATTGCCTATCAAACGCTTCATAGCGGCGAATAACCGTAATGACATATTCTATCAGTATCTCAAGACCGGAGAGTATAATCCGCGTCCATCTATAGCTACTATTGCAAATGCAATGGATGTTGGCGATCCAAGTAACTTTGCACGTATAATTGACCTGTACGGAGGAAGTCACGATGCGATTGCAGCTGAAATCTCAGGCGAGACTTACACTGATGAACAAATTAGCGAAACTGTTCAGAAGGTATATGAAGAAACCGGTTATCTGCTCGACCCTCACGGAGCATGCGGATATCGTGCTTTGGCAGAAGAATTGCAGCCGGGTGAAACTGGTGTATTCCTTGAAACTGCTCATCCTGCCAAATTCCTTCAGACTGTTCAGAACATTATAGGTACGGATGTGAAGATTCCTGAGAAACTTCAGGAGTTTATGCGCGGAAAGAAACTCAGCGTGCCAATGAGCAAGGATTTTGCTTCTTTCAAGGAGTATCTGATGAAGCAGTAATGACTGACTGATAAATAATTCTGTAAGGTTGTTTAAGATTTTTTCTTAGGCAACCTTTTTTTAATGTGTCTGTTTGTTTGTAACTTGCATACCGTTTAGAATTATCTGTTTAGGACTGAATAAAACTGAGCAACTGCACAATTTTGAAAGTTTTTTGTTGAGTTGTGTAAGTGGAATTCTGTTTTAATGTCTATTTTTGGCACATATAAACTAATTATATACAAATTATGAACAGACTAATGATACTTGGTGGCATCATTGCCCCTGCAGTGATTCAGGCTGCCGACAGACCTAACATTATTTACATCATGACCGACCAACAGACGGCTACTGCTATGAGCTGTATGGGAAACAAGGATTTGCACACTCCTAATATGGACCGTTTGGCTGAGGCCGGAGTGATGTTCCGTAATGCATATTGTTCTACTCCTCTGAGCGGACCTTCAAGAGCATCTATGTTTACAGGATGTTTCGCGCACGAGGTAGGTATGCCGAGTAATGGCGATCCTATGCCGGAAAATCTGAAGAAGCAAAGCCTTGGTGTACTGATGAGCAATTCCGGATATGACTGTGTGTATGCCGGTAAGTGGCACGTACATACATCTTCTATCCCTGACAATGAGTTCGGTTTTAAGAATATTCATGACCATAATGATTTCGGACTGGCGGAATCGTGCGTAGAGTATCTTGATTCAAAGCATAAGTCACCTTTCTTTTTGGTTGCTTCATTCGATAATCCTCATAATATCTGTGAGTTTGCACGTCAGCAGAATTTGCCTTATGCAGAAACTCCACAGGCGGATATTGCCGATTGCCCCGGATTGCCTCTCAATTATGAACGTAATCCGTACGATGCAGATGCAATCAGATATGAGAAAAGTCTTAACTATGGTGCCTATCCTACTTCAAACTATACACCCGACGACTGGCGCAGATACCGTAATGCTTATTTCAGATTAGTGGAGCATGTAGATGCTGAGATTGGCAAGCTGGTTGATGCAATAGACCGTAACGGATTGTGGAAAAATACGGTCATCATATTTACAAGCGACCATGGCGACGGAATGGGAGCGCATCAGTGGAACCAGAAGTCGGCTCTTTATGAAGAAGTCATCAATATCCCGATGATAGTGGTTCTTCCCGGAAAGAAAAATGCCGGAAAGGAATTGCCTCAGTTGGTGAACAATGGTGTGGATTTCTTTGCTTCCGTATGCGAATGGGCAGGAATAGATATGCCGGAAGGATTGCCGGGATATTCGTACAAGAAACTTGTAGAGAGTTGTGATGTAAATGCGGAACATCAGGACTTTGTAGTAACAGAGACTCTTTTCGATAAAGGCGGAAACACGAGAGGATGGGCTTTGAGAACAAAGGATTTCAAATATGTGATGTACGACAAGGGACGTTACCGCGAGCAGTTGTTCGACATGAATGCCGACCGTGGTGAAATGCGTAACTTAGCAGTGGAAAAGAAATATGAAACGGAACTGAAGCGACACAGAGCTTTGCTTAACGACTGGATGAAACAGCATAAAACAAAGCAGATACGTGCCGGCTTGAATCTGGTTCCTGGATTTTAATGTATAATTAAATTGTTTTTTCATGAGGATATTATTTCTATTAATCGGTATGTTACTCCATATTGGAGTATTTGCACAGTCAGAAAAGTATTATGGTGAATTTCAGAAACTGGCTTCTAAGGACATGAAGCTGGTTTTTGAGGACTCTTTCAAGAAAGATTGGCAGAAACAGTGGTTTAAGGACGGTGATATTGCCAAGGCTGTACACCGCAATGGTGGGCTTGAGATATATGCCGGTGGTGAGGCTTACAATGATGCACATCACACTGTCTTGTGGACAAAGAAGGAGTTTGAAGGTAATATAATGATAGAATACGATTTCACAAGACTGGATTCGTCAAAGTATTATTTTGTGAATATCCTTTATATTCAGGCGACAGGTTCCGGCCGGGGAGAGTATGCCGAGGATATTTCAAAATGGAACGATTTGCGTAAGATTCCTGCCATGAGCACGTATTTCAGGAATATGAATACCTATCACATCAGTTATGCCGTTACTGGTGTTCCGTCGGAAAACAAAGACGAGTATGTCAGAGGACGCAGATATATGCCCGGAAATAACCTTAACGGTACAGACCTGAAACCGGAATATTATAATACCGGATTGTTCAAGATAGGAGTGACATATCATATCAAAGTGATAAAATATGGTGACCGGCTATATATGAATGTCGCAGGTGATGGAAAAAATGAAACTTTCTATTTTGATGGTTCTTCAGCTCCGTCTATAACGAAAGGTAGGATAGGACTCAGACAGATGTACACCCGCAATTCGAGATATGCCAATTTCAAGATTTATAGTATTGAATAATTTCGAGATTGTGAATATTAAATGGCATTCAAGCACTGTTTAAACGGTGCTTGAATGCCATTTAATGTTTGTATAATGATTTGTCGACAGATTTATATTCCGAGTTTCTTGCTTACGAATTCTTTTACAAATTCCACAGTACCGTCAATGCCGAGAACTGAAGAGTCTACACAGAGGTGATACGTTGCAGCGGCTCCCCATGTCTTGTAGCTGTAGTAGTTATAGTATGACGAACGTTTCTTGTCTGCTTTCTCCATAAGTTCTTCTGCCTCTTCAGCCGAGATTTCAAGAGTAGACATCAGTCTTTCTATTCTTGCTTCGGGTGAAGATGATATAAACACGTTGGCACATCGCGGATGGTCGCGGAGTATATAGTCCGCACATCTTCCTACGAAAAGGCATGACTGTTTCTCGGCCAAATCTCTAATAACATCGCTTTGAATCTTAAATAGAGAGTCATTGCTCAGATATGAATTGTACGGATACGCTCCTTCAGTAAGGAAAGGAAATCTTGAACCGAACAATCCTCCGAGAATAGTTTTTGATGCTTTCTCATCTGCCTGTTCGAAAAACTCTCGGCATAGTCCGCTTTCTTTTGAAGCAATGTTTATCAGTTCCTTGTCGTAGAAAGCTATATTTAGTTCTTTTGCCAATTTCTCGCCAATTTCTCTTCCGCCGCTACCAAGCTGACGTCCGAGGTTTATTACAAAATTATCTTTCATGGTTGTAAGATTTTAAAATGTCTGTCTACAAATATAATTCTTATGAATTAAAATTCAAAATAACTCAGGCTGTATGTTTCCTGAATTTATCGAATTGCCTGTAAAGCATTATGGCAGCCAGTACGCTTGCTGCAAGGTCGGATATAGGCATGCTTATCCATACTCCGTGCGAACCGAAGAACAGCGGCAGGATGAACAGACACGGTATCAGTATAAGAACCTGACGGCTCAGTGACAGTATGATAGCCTTGCGTGCCATACCGATACTCTGGAAGAAGTTGGAAGTAACCATCTGGAAACCTATGATAGGGAAGAACATCACTACTATTCTAAGTCCGTTGGCTGAAAGGTTTATCAGGGTTTCATCGGTTGTGAAAGCCGATACTGCCAGTCTTGGCATGAATTCACCGACAATAAAGCCTGAGGTAGTGATTATCGTAGCTGCAATGACTGTCAGTTTCATTACATGGTTTACGCGGTGGTACTGCTGTGCTCCGAAGTTATATCCGGCTATAGGCTGCATACCCTGGTTGAGTCCCATTACAATCATTACGAACAGGAATACAATTCTGTTTACTATACCGAATGCACCTATGGCAAGGTCGCCGTCGTAGAGTTTCAGACCTTTGTTGATGAGGATGACTATGAAGCACGATGCAAGGTTCATGAGGAACGGAGCCATACCGATACCTATTATGTTTGAAACCAAGTTCCCATGAAGACGGTAGATTCCTCGCTTGAAATGCAGAAGCTCATTCTTGTTGCTGAATATCTTAATAAGCCATATTAGAGATATTATCTGAGCCAGTATGGTTGCAATGGCTGCTCCTTTTATCCCCATGTCGAAACCGTAAATGAACAATGGGTCAAGTATGGTGTTGATAATGACAGTCAGTATGGTTGCAAGCATAGCTTTCTGCGGATGGCCTGCCGAGCGGAGAACTGAGTTCAGTCCGAGATAGAGGTGCGTAATGGCATTTCCCAACAGGATAATCACCATGTAATCGCGTGCATAAGGAATGGTTGCCTCGCTCGCTCCGAAGAAATACAATATCGGGTCGAGGAAGATAAGGGTGATTATCGTAAACAATATACCCATTATGACATTCAGCGAAACCACATTCCCGAGTATGTGCTGTGCCGATGCATAATCTTTCTGTCCAAGTTTGACGGAAACGAGTGTCGATGCACCCACGCCTACAAGTGAGCCGAAAGCTGCGGCAAGGTTCATAAGGGGGAATGTTATGGCAAGACCGGAAATGGCCATCGGACCTACACCGTGACCGATGAAGATACTGTCCACCATGTTGTAGAGTGATGATGCCGTCATAGCGATAATAGCAGGTACGGCATATTGCATAAGAAGTTTACCGATAGGTTCGGTTCCAAGTTCAGTTGCAGTTACTTTTTGTGACATATTGTTTCTTTAATTTCTCTATTTTGTCTATAATCAAGACTTTTGGTTCTATGTTGTGATATGGTTTTATTGTTCGGGTGATGCTGACACCCTGACGTTTTTTGGTGCCGACCATCGTCGGCAGTGCTGCCCACTATAGTCGGCAATGCTGCTCACTATGGTCGGCAGTGCTGCCCACTATAGTCGGCACCAGAAAATATGCGGTCATTTTGTATTACCAGTAGTATGGTCCATAGCCTTTTATACCTTCCACTCCAAAGCTGATTGACGAGCTTTCGCCTATCTTGAAGTTTATCATTCCTCCAAACTTATCCGGTGAGAAGTTTGGAAGCGGATAGTACATCGGAGAGCGTTGTGGCATCAGCGATTTGTTGCCATAACCATATAATGTTATTTTGTCGTTAAGCTTGAATGCGGCAACACCTGATATTCCTACATTCCTATAGTTTATGAAGCCCCAGTTCATATTTGTGGCATACAATCCTGCTGCCACACTGAATCTGCTGTTTATAGGTACTGCATACATGAATGCTGCATCCTGTCCGAATCCTGCTCCTGAAGGAGCATATTTTGAGGGACTGAATGTGACGTGCATCCCTAATGAGGCATTGAATCCTTTATGGAGTTCCCAACTGGCGTAATTATAAGAGAAGGGACTGATTCCGTACATGCTGAACGACGGATACATCCCCGGCTGCATTATCGGTGCTACAAGTGGTGTACTTAACGAGTCTGCTTTTGTAGCGGAAAAGGTTTCAACATCTGTTTCCGATGATTTGTAAAGAACAGAATCGTTTTCATGTACAGTCGACTCGTTGGTTTGCGACATACATATAACCGGCAGTAAAGCAAATAATATTACAAAGTATAACGATTTCATTACTATGGAGTTGTTGTTTATTTTCAAATATAGTTATAATCTTATTATACTGTAATTTATATATTTGATTTTTAATGAAAATAGGATGGATTTTATTCTTTTTATGGATACAAAAAAAGCTGTCTTCGTTAAGACAGCTTTTAATACCTTTAATGATTGTAGATTATGCTTCAGCGCAAGGGATAACAGAAACAAAGCTCTTGTTTTCACGACCCTTCTTGAAACATACTGTACCATCTACCAATGCGTAAAGAGTGTGATCGCTACCCATACCTACGTTGTTACCTGGGTTGTGAACTGTTCCTCTTTGACGAACAATGATGTTACCAGCCTTGCAAGCTGAACCACCGAATATCTTTACGCCTAATCTCTTGCTTTCTGATTCACGACCGTTCTTAGAACTACCTACACCTTTTTTATGTGCCATTTTCTTCTACGTTTTAATGATTAAGCAATAACTTGTTTGATTGTCAATTCAGTAAACTGCTGACGGTGACCGTTCAGTTTTCTGTAACCTTTTCTTCTCTTCTTGTGGAATACCAATACTTTGTCACCCTTTACAAGGTTTGACTTAACTTCGCAAACCACTTTTGCACCTTCTACAGTAGGAGCACCTACAGTTACAGTACCATTGTTGTCAACCAACAAAACTTTGTCAAATTCAACAGTTGCGCCGTTTTCAGCGTTCTGAATGTGGTGTACAAACAGTTTCTTGCCTTCTTCAGCTTTGAACTGCTGACCGTTAATTTCTACGATTACGTACATTTTATTATAATTATTAAACGGGTTTCTTCCGTAAGGTGGATTGCTTCCGGCAATCACTTGTTTACCTCCGCGGACTAAAATCGGCTGCAAAGATACTTCAAATACTTTATATAATCAATAGTTTGACTGTTATTTTTTTTTTATATAAACCTCTGTTTTTCAGTAATAACAGTTTCAGATGATTCAGAAAGTATAAAAAAAAGTGTGGTATGCCCGTTTGAGCATACCACACTTCCGTATATTGAATCGTACCTTATTAGAAATATAAGTAGCGGTTGTCAACTACTTCTGCCTTCTGATAAAGGTCGTTGATGAACTGTGTAGCAAATCTTGCATACATATTTGTCAGAGTAGTTTCTTCTGACTTGACATCAAGTTTTTCAGAACCGTTGTCCTTGCTTAATACCTGTACCATGTAAACACCGGCATTACCCTTTACAGCTGCGCTTGTAGCATTTACTGCAGTTTTTGATGCAACAGCACCGATAACAGGTTCGCTTCCTCTTGTCATAGAAATGTATGCAGGAGCAGAGAATGTTACGTGTTTAACTGTGTCGCTAACAGCATTCTTGATAGCTTTAGCCTGGTCGATAGAAGTACAAGCTTTCATGTCGGCCATGATAAGTTCAGCTTTTTTGTCACGGCGGATTTCGCTGCGAAGCATATCAGCTACTGAGTTGATGTTGCGATAGCCTACAGGATTGATTCTGTCAAGAGCAACTACCATGATATGGTCGTTGTTACCGCATTCGTACAATGGAGAAACTTCACCCTCTTTAGCACCGAATATCCAGCGGATAACTTCCTTAGTTGAAGGAACACCACCTACATAGTGTTCAGAAGAAGAGAAGTCAGTGCGAGGGATAACAGTGTATCCGTATTCTTCTGCATTCTTTTCAAGTTCGTCTATAGTTGTGCTCTGAGCTACGAACTGGCTGAACTTGTTGTAAGCCTCGTTGTATGTATCGTTGCTGAATTCCACGTTACGCTTGATAACAGCCACTTTGTATTTTTCCTGCATGCTCTTCTTGTTCATAACCTGCAGGATTACATTAGCCTGACCGATGTTCAGTTTAGCGATTTCGTTTACAGGCTGGCTGATAAGAGTCTTGATGAATGTTTCGTTTTCAGAGTTCAGTTGTCCGCCTTCCCAAGAAGAAGCGCTAACCCATGTAGCTTCGCCTGTCTGGCCATAAACCTTAGCTGTTTCTTCGAAGCTTGCTCCACCCTTGATAGCATCGTAGATACTGTCTGTAAGAGTCTTTGTCTTTTCTTCTGTATCAGCGTAAACCTGAATCTGACGGAACTGTATTGAGTCAGGAGCATTTACCTTTGCTATAATCTTGAAAGCGTTGTATGAATCGTCTGTCTGGCTGTAGTATGGACCGAACACTTCGTTCATACCGATAGAGTCAAGACGCGCTACAACGTCTGAAGGAAGAACTGATTTTTTTACAGGGATATCAGAATATGCTACTGATGAACCTGTAGAACGTACGAATGTACCGAAGTCTGCAGTTGTGTTGTTCAGCTGTTCGCTATATTCAGTTACCTCATCCAAAACAGCTTTTCTGTCAGCGTCTGAAGGCAATACCTGTACATCTACGAAACGGATGTTACGAGTTTCAGCCAACTGCTTGAACTGTTCTTTTCTTTCTTTGTAAAGTGCCTTGATTTCATCGTCAGATACTTTAACCAAAGAGTCGTTTACAGCAGAATATGGAACAGCAGCCATAAGCAGGTCGCTCTGTTCTGTACGTGCCTTGAATGCATCTTCTGCAGCTACAGGGTTTGAAATAAGAGATTTTGAGATAAGGTTCTGATATTTTTCAGCCAATGTAGACTGTCTTAAAGTCTTTTCTACAAAATTCCAAAAGTTACCCATTGTCTGATAGTATTCTACATACTGTGCAGGCATCTGGCTTGTGCTTAGGTTAGAATAATCAACGAGGAATTTCTTCAGCATATCCTTGTCGAATGCACCGGTCTGTGGGTTGCGGAACGGAGTGTTCATCAGCATTGGATGAGTACCTTCGTCGATGATTGACTGGATTTCAGCGTCAGTAACTGTAAGGCCCAATTCTTCAGCCTGTTCAGCTATGAGCTTGTTGTTGACGTATGATTGCCATACCTGGTCTTTAACGCTTGCCAACTGTGTCTCGTTAAGAGAAGACAATCCGTTAGTCAGTTTGATAACTTCGGTGTATTCGTCAACCAGTTTCTGGTAATCCTGTGCGGAGATTTTATCTCCATTAATCTCTCCTACGTCTTGCCTTCCCTGATGTGGCTGGAATATTTTCCAAGCGTCACCTGCTATAAAAGCGAAGAGGGCAATACCGATAACAATGACCAATAATGGTCCTTTGCTTCTAATAGTTTGTAAAGTTGCCATTTAAAATTATTATTTTTTGTTTATTGTTTTTCTGTATTTAGCGCACGAAGATACGAAAAATGTTTTTGAGTTGCTATTTTCTGTAGAAAAAAATGCTTATTTCTGTATTTTCAACTTTACAAGCTCGATTTTTGTGCTCGTAGCCTTGATAATGTTGAACTGAAATCTGTCTATCACAATCTTTTCGTGCGGTTTAGGTATTCTCTGAAACTCGTTTATGATTAATCCTCCCAATGTCTGATATTCGTCGCTTTCAGGAAGGTTTAAGTCGAACATCTCGTTTATTTCTTCTATCTCCAGACGACCTGACAAAATGTATTCGTTCTCATTCAATTCTTTAGCAACGATATTTTTGTTGTCATGTTCGTCCTCGATATCACCGAGCAGCTCTTCTACGATGTCTTCCAGAGAAATGATTCCTGACGTTCCGCCAAATTCGTCGACTACCACTGCAAGCGATTTCTTCTGCTGCATAAGGAGTTGCATCACTTTGTTTGCTCCCATGCTTTCCGGCACTACAGGAATTGACTTTATGTTCTTTTCCCATTCGTCGGTGGCTCCGAACATCTCGGACGAGTGGATATAACCGATTATATTGTCTATATTGTCGCGATATACAATGATTTTGCTTAGTCCGCTTTCAATGAAAACCGACATGATTTCTTTTTTCGGTGTTCCGGTTTCAACTGCAATGATTTCCGTTCGTGGAATCATACAGTCTTTTACCTTGATATTAGAGAAATCAAGGGCATTGCGGAATATCTGGATTTCAGGCTCTATTTCGTTTTCCTTTTGCGATTCGTCTATGCTGCTTTCAATCAGATAGTCGAGGTCTACTTTTGAAAATGCCTTTTCGCTGTCCTCTTTCTTAATCTTCTTTCCGGCCAGTCTTAATATGCTTGTGGAAAGGAATGAGGAGAATTTGCTTATAGGATATAATACAAGATAACAGATATATGTAGGAATACACAGAATCTTAAGAGTAAAGTTCGGGTTGATTTTAAACAGGGTTTTAGGCATGAATTCCCCGGTTATCAATATTATCAGTGTGGAAATGATAGTCTGTACGACGACCATCAATGCTTCGCTTCTTATTATTCCGTACAACAGATGATGCTCTATGATTTCAGCCATTAATATACCGTATATTACCAATGCAATGTTGTTGCCTACCAGCATAGTGGATATAAAATTGTTTGGATTCTGGTAGAATACGGTCAGGATTTTAGTGGAAAAGTTATTCGACTTTTCCATTTCGAACCTTAGCTTGTTTGAAGACACAAATGCTATCTCCATTCCGGAAAAGAATGCAGAAAACGCCATTGTGATAATTAGTTCTATGATTATATCCATTTCTTATATATAAAGTTGGTGACAATATAATAATGTATATTATCAGTTGTTTGTGTTTTGTATAGCATTTGTTGTATCTTGCGGAGCTGTATCTTCAACAGTGAAAATTCCTGTAGGTGTAAATATTTCATATTCTGTCATTTCCTGGTTCGAGTCGAAGCCATATCCTGTCAGAATCTTGTCTTCCTGTTCTATCTTTATGAACTTGTCAGAATATATTCGTTCCTTCGACTGGTCCCAAAACAGAAGTTCAGTGTCGAATTTATCTCCTAACTGGTTTTGTATGTGTACATTCCCCCTTAGTTCCCATATCTCTTTCTTTTCGTGATAGTATGCTGTATCGGCCTTTATGCTGGCGTCTACCCTGAACAGACTGTCGAATTTCTCAAGGTACAGTCCTTTCTCGAAAGCCCAGTACGGTGGATTCTTCTTGCTGAAAACCAGCCATTCGTCTGTGACAATCTTGTATCTTATCATACCCGAGTCTGATACATAAGATACCACTCCGGTAGTGTGCATATCGGGCAGGGAGTCTTTTTCGTCGATAGCTGCAGCTAATTTTTTGTCCTTGCTTCCACACGACGGGAAAAAAAGAAACATAACAGTTGCCCATACGGCAACTGTTATGCTTATAAAATATTTAGTTTTGAAAAAGTTTTGTCTATATGACATAGATTTTTATCTGATTGTTGTTGTTTCGCCAATCCATCCACCGATAGTTACTGTGTGTCCCTTGCTCAAACCAAGGAAGAACAAGTCTTCATCTTTCGGAGTGTAGGCAGAATATGTTCTGATAAGTTCGTTAGCTTTGTCGGCAACACTTGGGTCAACATTCTTTGCACGTTGCAACTTGTCGATAACTGCAAAGAATGTACATTTATTCAAAGCTGATTCATCACTCCAGTTAGGGCTTGATGCATACATCTGTGCAATAAGGATATAAGCATCTCCATAATTGTTGTTGAATGAAATAGCCTTGTTGCAGTACTGTTTAGCACGGCTGAGCTGTTTCTTGCTGAAAAGGATTACACCGGCATTGTAGCAGTATTCTGCTTTCTTCATAGGGTCCTGTTCCAGTTCGATAGCCTGGTCGAAGTAACCTATACTCTTGTCCAAATCGCCTTTCTTGTAATACATGTATCCGCAACCAGCAGCTGTAGCAGCAGTCGGTTCAATAGCATGAGCTGCTTCAGAAGCTTCGAAATATGCTTCTTCTTCAGTACATTTCAAAAGCTGCATTACAGAAATAACCTGCTTCAGATATTCAAGATTTGTTTTGTTCTGTGCAACTTTAGGACCGTAGATTGACTGCAGGTTCTCGCAAGAAGCTGCTCCACTGTTGATGAAATATGCATCTACGTTGTCTTTTGTTGTTTTGAAAAGGTTTTTCATCTTTTCTTTCTTTTCAGCCTTGTAAGCTGCGTCTGCATAACCTGAAACAGTCAGATAGTCCTGGATGAACTGTTCTTTATGTGTATCGTCTGTTTTCAGCTTGCGTGATGACATATCCATCATATCAAGGAACATGAAGTAGTCTGATTTTTCTTTCTCCATGTCAACAGCTTTCTTAGCCCATTCGTATGCCTGATTCAAATCAAGGTTCTTTCCTGAGAATACGATGTAATCGTGTACTTTCATACCTAAAATAGAACCTTCAGTAGATTTAGATCTTACCAATTTGTTCAGTTGGTCAAGATACTTGATACGCTGATCGTGTACAGCCATAAGTTCGTCTAAGTAAGCTTTCTGCTGAGCAGCGTCTTTTGTGCTCTGAATTAAACCACGAAGGATTTTAGCACCGTTGGTATATGTTCCAACCTGTGCGAAAGGTGCTTCTGTGAAAACTGCCTTCCAAGGAGTGTATGCATCCTTGAAGTTGTCTGTTTTAACATATTCAGTATAAATACTGATGTTCTGAAGACAACGGATACTGTCTTCACCATGTCCAAATCTAGAACCGTCTTCTACTCCTTTTTGAGCAAAAGTAGCTGTTGCACCTAATGAGAGGGCACACAGCATTGTAAACATCTTCATTCTCATCGTATATTAATTTAATTGTTTATTGTGTGTTAATTGATTAGTTAACTCTCCACTTCATGAACCAAGGCTCATTCAGTGTAAGTCCGATTTTCAGAACAAACCTGTTTTCAGACATCAGGTTGCTGTTGCTCGGAGAAAGATTGACATACTGACCTGTAATACTCAAAACTGTTTTTCTCTGGAACAATGACAGTGGGAAACCTAAACCGGCTGTTACTCCTATTTCTTTGGCTCCATCAGAGAAAGAACTTCCGTTTACATCATTTGGTATTTTGATGTATGGTGAGTTATAGTATGCACCGGCCCTGTATGATATTCTTTTAAAGAAGTTTCGTCCGATGTGATCAGGAGTGTATTCCACTCCGGCAGCAATCTTGCTTCTGTTGTTATACATTCCTGCCACGTTTGACAGTTTTACTTTTGACCATTCCTGCAATGTATAATCTAAACATACCGTAAGATTATTCTTAAACTGATATGCTAAACCTGCACCGTATGTTGATGGGATGCCATATCCGTCGTAGTCAGTCTTTTCATTTGTAGAACTGTAGCTGCTACCGTCTGTAACCTGCGTACCTGTAACCTCGGTAGAATTCAGTTTATGTCCGAGGCCATAAGTCAATCCTAATGTAATGCTGTTGTTTTTGTCCAATGGTTGGGTGTATTGTAATCCCAAATCGAGTTTATAGCTTTTTACATTAAGATTTCTATAATTGATGGTGTAATCACCATTGTTGCTGAGTGTTGCAGTAGTGCTATATTCCTGATTTCCGTACAGGTAACCGATATTGGCACCGAAAGACAGGTTCTTTAGTATCTTATATCCCAATCCTGCAAAAACGTAATTTGTACCTCCGTCGCCGGTAAATTGGTTTGTAACAGTGGTACTGCTGTTTGAAACACTATTGGTAGAACTGAAATTGTAACCTACTGTAGAGTAAGGTGTAAACCCGATGGCCATACCTAATCTTGGATGAAGGCGGAACTGAATGGCAAGATAGTCGAAACTGGAGTTTCTTGCATTTGCTTTTATTCCATTCTCTTCATAGTTTGAACTTTTCATGCTGAAACCGATGTCGAACATAAACGACAGCGAATCTACAGAAGTGTATGAAGCCGGATTCATAGGATTGATATGTCTGCTTGAGCGCAATGCGTTACCTACACCTCCCATGGCTGCATTGCTCGTAAAGACCTGGTCTGACAAGTCCCCAAACCCGAATCTTGTGTATGGAGAATTTGTGCTTGACTGTGCGAAAGTGCACATATAAGCAATTGCAAAAATAACGCTGAAGAGTATCTTTTTATTTGACATTATAATTCAGTATTCTGTTTAAACCTTTTAAAACTAAAAATCTATCTGCAAAGATGATACTTTTTAATTTTGTATCAAAAGAAAATTTATCTCCGCCAGTTAAAAAAAC
>UQTJ01000032.1 GCA_900544075.1 uncultured Bacteroides sp. | reverse complement strand
CCGTTTTAAGAGAGGTCCCCGAGGTAGAGATACTTCGGGGACTTTCGCGTTTATATACCGCAGAAATTCCTTTGCATATAATTTATAATGAGGAGTGTGAATGATGTGAAAGTGAAAAAATAGGTGTAAATTAGTGATTTGATAATATATTAATAATAGAATAATATCTTGGTATGGATATAAAGATAAGAAAGGCTGACTATGCTGATCTGGACCGAATAATGGAGATATTTGAAGTAGCCAAGAAATTTATGGTTTCTACGGGAAATCCTAATCAGTGGATTAATGGTTATCCTCAGCGCGAGCTGATAGATGGTGAGATAGCAGAGGGGCGTTGTTATGTATGCCTAAAGTGTGGAGGAAATGAAAAGATTGTTGCTACTTTTTGTTTTATAGAAGGACCTGATCCTACATATTCTTATATTGAGGATGGTGAATGGCCGGATGATGAGCCTTATTATGTTATACATCGTCTTGCGTCAGATGAAAGTGTGCATGGCATTACTAAACAGTGTATAGAATGGTGTGCGAAGATTTCTCCATGTCTAAGGGTAGATACACATTCTGATAATAAGGTTATGCAACATCTGCTTGTGAAAAACGGTTTTACCAGATGTGGTATTATTTATGTGGCTAACGGTACACCAAGAATTGCTTTTTACAAAAAAATAGATTGCAATGAAAAAAAATAAATTTCATATAGAGGTGCCTGGGGGAGCCGATAAAGTATTGCTGCATACTTGCTGTGCTCCATGTTCGTCGGCAATTATAGAGTGTTTGCTGCAGCATGGGATACGTCCGACAATTTATTATTGTAATCCGAATATTTATCCTTTGGAGGAATATAATATAAGAAAGGATGAATGTACAAGGTATGCCCAATCACTCGGTCTCGATATTGTTGATGCGGACTATGATCATCCTATGTGGTTGGAATGTGTACGGGGAATGGAAAATGAACCGGAGAGGGGAGGACGCTGTCTTCGCTGTTTCAAGATGCGATTGCGCGATACTGCGCGTTATGCTCATGAACATGGATTTACAGTTATTACCACCACACTTGCTTCATCGCGCTGGAAAAGCCTTGACCAGATAAATGAGGCTGGAAATTATGCCGTCGAGCCGTACGATGATGTAGTATGGTGGGAGCAGAACTGGAGAAAGGGGGGACTGAGTGAACGCCGTATCGCTATAATCAAGGAATACGGATTTTATAACCAGCAGTATTGCGGATGTGAGTTCAGTATGCGGAGATTATCTGAAAAGTGACATCACTTTTCCTTTTTCTCAATAGGTTTGGAATTTTCCTTGTAGGCTGAGAAGCCTTTTACTATTACTCTTTCTTTTTTCGTATCTTCGTCTTCTTCCGAAATTGCCGAGCCAAGTTTATCTATATTTTCCTTTATGGCATTTCGTGTATCGAAGAAAGAATCAAGTATAAGCTTCAGATGTTCTTCCGGTTCGAGAGCGCTCTCAGTGAAAAAGGTATGACAGTGAGAATGGATTCCTATTTCCTTGTCACCTTCATTTTCGGCCATAAAGACTGTAGTTATAAAAGAACTGATATTTATTGCATTGATAATCTCTTTAAGATATGGAAGAACAGGGTTGTCAGTGTTTATTGTTCCCCACCACGGATACCATATCATTACGAATGGTACGTCTTCCTGGAGGGAGAGATAGAAATCGTCCCCCTGGTACATGAATCCTATATTACCGTCTTCATTTTTTTCAGGATTACATCCCATTTTCTTGAGTGTGGATATAACAAGTTCTTCTGTAGAAGGTTTGGCTTGAAGAACTTGTGGCTGTTCATTCTTTATGCTGCTGATGATTTTCTTTTCCCTTTTCCAGGAAATATAGACTATAATAGCCGGCCATAATGCAAGTGCAACTACGGCAATCATAATAGTAATATCAGAAATGTTGTTCATGATTTAAGATTTTAAATTGTTTGCTATGGTATAAAGATAATAAAAAAGATTTAATAAGTGAAGTGTATGTAAAAAATAACTTTAGATATAAACGTTATTTTATCTTTATAATGGAAATAAACGGAGATTTTTAGTTAAGTTTGCATCCAGAATATACATGTATTATTGATGAAAGAATTTGTAATATCCGAAGCACAGACTGAGAAGGCTGTATTGGTGGGTTTGATTACCCAGAATCAGAATGAAAGAAAGACTAACGAGTATCTTGATGAATTGGCGTTTTTGGCAGAAACAGCCGGAGCAGAGGTTGTGAAGCGTTTCACACAGAAGCTTGATACCCCTAACTCTGTTACATACGTCGGTAAAGGAAAGTTGCAGGAAATAAAAGATTATCTGCAACAGATGAATGAAGACGAAGAAACGGAGATTGGTATGGTGATATTCGATGACGAACTTTCTGCCAAACAGCTCAGAAACATAGAGAACGAACTGAAGGTGAAGATTCTTGACCGTACTTCGCTTATTCTTGATATTTTTGCCATGAGAGCGCAGACTGCCAATGCAAAGACTCAGGTGGAACTTGCCCAATATAAATATATGTTGCCACGATTGCAGAGATTGTGGACACATCTTGAACGTCAGGGTGGTGGTTCCGGTGCCGGAGGTGGTAAAGGTTCTGTAGGACTTCGTGGTCCGGGTGAAACTCAGTTGGAAATGGACCGTCGTATTATCCTTAATCGTATGGCGTTGCTCAAACAAAGACTTGCAGAAATAGACACTCAGAAATCTACACAGAGAAAAAATCGCGGACGTATGATACGTGTGGCCTTGGTGGGATATACCAATGTAGGAAAATCTACTATTATGAACCTTTTGGCCAAGAGTGAGGTATTTGCTGAAAATAAATTGTTTGCAACTCTCGATACAACAGTAAGAAAGGTGATAATAGAAAATCTGCCGTTCCTGCTTTCTGATACAGTAGGTTTCATACGCAAATTGCCTACAGATTTGGTTGAGTCGTTTAAGTCTACTCTGGATGAGGTGCGTGAGGCTGACCTCCTGGTTCATGTGGTAGATATATCGCATCCTGATTTTGAGGAACAGATTCAGGTGGTGGAGAAGACAATTTCTGATATAGGTGCAAGCGGAAAACAGAGTATGATAGTATTCAACAAGATTGATGCTTACAGCTATGTAGAAAAAGCAGAGGACGATCTTACACCGAAAACGAAGGAAAACATCACCTTGGAAGAGTTGATGAACACGTGGATGGCTAAGATGGATGACAATTGTATATTCATTTCTGCAAAGAATAAATCCAACTTGGAGGACTTCAAGAATCTGCTGTACAGAAAAGTTCGCGAAATGCATGTGCAGAAATATCCTTATAATGACTTCCTCTATCAGACATATGATAGTGAAGAACAAGAAACTGTAACTGATAACTAAAAACTCAATAACTCTAAAACTCAGACTAATATGGCAACACCAGAATTTAAGTATCAGCCAATGTTCGAACACGGACATGACAATACAGAGTATTATCTGCTTACTAAAGACTATGTATCAGTAAGCGAGTTTGAAGGAAAACCTATCTTGAAGATTGAAAAAGAAGGTTTGACAGCTATGGCTAATGCGGCTTTCCGCGATGTATCTTTTATGCTTCGCCGTTCGCACAACGAACAGGTTGCAAAAATCCTTACTGACCCTGAAGCCAGCGACAACGATAAATATGTAGCTTTGACATTCCTCCGTAATGCTGAAGTTGCAGCCAAGGGTGTTCTTCCTTTCTGCCAGGATACTGGTACTGCAATTATCCACGGTGAAAAAGGACAGCAGGTATGGACAGGATACTGCGATGAAGAGGCTTTGTCTCTTGGTGTTTACAAGACATATACAGAAGAGAACTTGCGTTACTCACAGAACGCTCCTCTTACAATGTACGAAGAAGTGAACACACGCTGCAACCTGCCTGCACAGATTGATATCGAAGCTACTCAGGGTATGGAATACGAATTCCTCTGCGTGACTAAGGGTGGTGGTTCTGCAAACAAGACTTACCTCTATCAGGAAACTAAGGCTATCCTTAATCCTGCTACTCTTGTTCCTTTCCTTGTAGAAAAGATGAAGACTTTGGGTACAGCTGCTTGTCCTCCATATCATATCGCATTCGTAATCGGTGGTACTTCTGCTGAAAAGAACTTGCTGACAGTGAAACTTGCTTCTACTCGTTTCTATGATAACCTTCCTACTACAGGTAATGAATACGGACGTGCTTTCCGCGACGTAGAACTTGAAAAACAGGTATTGGAAGAAGCACACCGCATTGGTCTTGGAGCACAGTTCGGAGGTAAATACTATGCACACGATGTACGTATCATCCGTCTGCCACGCCACGGAGCATCTTGTCCTGTAGGTCTTGGTGTATCTTGTTCGGCTGACCGTAACATCCGTTGTAAAATCAACAAAGACGGTATCTGGATTGAAAAACTTGACTCAAACCCAGGAGAACTTATTCCAGAAGAATTGCGTCAGGCAGGCGAAGGCAATGCTGTGAAGATTGACCTGAACCGTCCAATGAGTGAAATACTTGCAGAACTTGACAAGTATCCTGTAGCTACACGTCTTTCTTTGAACGGTACTATCATCGTAGGTCGTGATATTGCTCACGCAAAACTGAAAGAACGTCTTGAACGTGGTGAAGATCTTCCTCAGTATATCAAGGATCATCCTATTTACTATGCCGGTCCTGCAAAGACTCCTGCTGGTATGGCTTGTGGTTCTATGGGACCTACTACTGCCGGACGTATGGACTCATATGTAGACCTGTTCCAGAGTCACGGTGGCAGTATGATTATGCTTGCTAAGGGTAACCGTAGTCAGGCTGTTACAGATGCTTGCCAGAAACACGGAGGATTCTACCTCGGTTCAATAGGTGGCCCTGCTGCAATCCTTGCTCAGAACAATATCAAGAGCATCGAATGTGTAGAATATCCTGAACTCGGAATGGAAGCTATCTGGAAGATTGAAGTTGAAGATTTCCCTGCGTTTATCCTTGTTGATAACAAAGGAAACGATTTCTTCAAGCAGATTAAGCCTCGTTGCGCAGGAAACTGCAAATAATGGGATAACTGCCCGCAGAAAATAAATTTTCAATAAATAATATAACACGGGTTATGCCGGATGTTTTTCCGGTGTAATCCGTGTTTTTTACACAAAATCATGAGTCTTATTCGATTTATTAAGAATTGGACACTTCCGATAGCTATGGCTCTTGGAGTGATTCTATATTTTGTTTATGTGAATATCCCGTTTCTGGAACCTACAAAACCATTTGTGGAACATGCCGTGGCTGTTGTCCAGCCAATGCTGATTTTCATGATGCTTTTTCTCACTTTTTGCAAGGTGGATATAAGCGAACTCAAGCCATGCAAGTGGCATATAGTATTGCTTCTCATACAGAGTATTTCGTTTATTCTTCTTGCCAGAGTTCTGTATATATTTCCTGAAATGCATTCCAGAATATTGGTAGAGGGAGCAATGTTGTGTCTTATCTGTCCCACGGCTACTGCAGCTGCTGTAGTGACAGGAAAGCTGGGTGGTAGTGCTGCGCACCTCACTTCGTATACCATTCTTATAAATCTGGTAACTGCTTTTCTGGTTCCGCTTGTGGTCCCTGTCATACATCCGCAAGTAGGAGTAGGTTTTATTTCTTCGTTTCTGATGATTCTTGGCAAGGTGTTTCCGCTTCTGCTGTGTCCGTTCATTTTAGCAGTTCTGCTGCGCTATCTATCGCCTAAACTCCATTCCTTTATAGGGAAGTATCATGGGCTGTCATTCTATCTTTGGGCTATAGCACTTACGCTTGCAATAGCTGTAACCGTGAAGAGTATTGTACACAGCGATGTATCCGTATGGTATCAGGTAGGACTGGCCCTAGTGTCGTGTGTAGCCTGCTTCCTTCAGTTTTATGTAGGAAAGAAAGTGGGACGGAAATATGACGATACCATAAGTGCCGGACAGGCATTGGGGCAGAAAAATACAGTGCTTGCCATATGGATGGGATATACGTTCTTTACTCCCGTTACGGCTGTGGCTGCCGGTTTCTACAGTGTATGGCATAATGTGTTCAATTCATATCAGCTTTATCTTAAGCGTAAAGAAGAGGAAAATAAATAAAAAAACGGCTGTTCCGGAGTCTTCCGGATGCAGCCGTTTGCGATAATTGTGTGTGTTTATCAGCTTATGCTTTACTGTCCATTATACCCATTTGAGGTATTTCTTGAGGAACATAGTCGCCTTGGAAGAATCGGCTGGCACGCAGCAAGTGTCTCCATACACTAACCAATTCCTGTGTTTCCTGCAATATGTTCAAATATACCATTGAAGCTTTAAGACTTCTGTTATCGGCTTCCTGCATGTGGTTCATTTGATTCTTACGCAGAGCCGAAATCTTGTTTTTCAGTTCGTCGCCTTTCTTCAGGATATCGTCAGCCTCAGAATAATTGTTATTGATGATGGCATTACGAGTACGATCCATCAGTCCGCACAATTCTTCTCTGATAGGAAGGAATTCTGCCACATCGTCTTTTCTTACAGGGTTGAAGTTGTTGTCGACGTGCTCTTTACATGGTTCGCATATGCGTTTGAGACAGTACAACATTTCTTCGCAACTGTTTGTTCCAAGGTGGAACCATGTGTTCTTTTCTATTGCTATAGTGATAGGAATACGTCTCAGACCAAGTATTTCCTTACGGCGACGTTTCTTCAGGAGCTTGCGCTGTTCGTCAGTCTCGTTGAGCGACTTCTTCAGCATTCTCAAGTCCTCATTTATGAAACCGTCAGTCATCTTGACGTATGCGTCTTTACTGAACTCTATGTAGCTTGTAAGAGTTTCCTTTACATGTTCGCGGAGCAATGCAAGTGTTTCGTTCTTGTCTTTGCTTGCCATCATACGCTTGAACAGGTCGTCCTGTTTTTCAGCCTTTTCTTTCTTGCTGTACATAATATTGCTGCGTACAAGGAGGAATACAGCCAAAGCAATGAATCCAACCATACCTACTATGTTCGTGTAATACATTATTATTGTAACGATGGCGCAGGCTGTAAACGCTACGAATGCTGTGATGAACCATCCACCGATTACTGAAAGCATACCGGTGATACGGTAAACGGCACTTTCGCGTCCCCAGGCGCGGTCGGACAATGATGTACCCATAGCCACGATAAATGTAACGTATGTAGTGGAAAGAGGAAGTTTCATTGTTGTACCCATGATGATGAGCAAACCTGAAAGAACAAGGTTTACGGCTGCACGGATAAGGTCGAATGCGGCACCGTTTTCAAGAATTGCTTCATCCTTGTTGAATCGGCTGTTAATCCAGTTTCTTACGTTGGCAGGAATGACTCTTACGAGGAATTCGTTTATGCTTGTGGCGCGGCGTACGATTGTGCGGGCAAGACCTGATGAACCGAACATCTCATCACCTTCTTCCTGACGTGCTAAATCTACTGAAGTCTTGATTACGTTTTTAGCTTTCTTTGAAGTAGCAAGCGCATAAACCATTACGATACCGGAAGCTACAAGGAATATCAATGGAGTTTTTGCAGATGACATAAGCGATTCCATCATGAAACCGTCCACACCTACACCGTTTGAGTTGGCTACAAAGTCAGTGTAAGCGGAATATCCGGCCAAAGGAACACCGATAAAGTTTACAAGGTCATTACCTGCGAAGGCAAGAGCCAGTGAGAAAGTACCGAGGAGAACTATTATCTTCAGGACGTTCACCTTGCACCAGTGCAGAATCTGCATGAATATAGTGAAGAAAACAAAGCATCCTGTCACGAGTATCGCTGTGTTCGAATCTACCCATGCCATTACTTCTGGAGTAATGAAAGGAGCTGTCTTAAGTCCTTTAATAAGAATAAAATAAGAAAGGGAGGTTACGGCTATACCACCAAAGATACCTATAGTCCATGAAAGGTTCTTTTTATAGTTAAAGCTGAATATAAGACGTGAGATATATTGTACTATTGTTCCGGCTATGAATGCGATTGCCACTGAAAGGAATATACCAAGAATCACAGACAACGCTTTTTCTGTGTTAAGCAAGTCACCAAGTGTAAGACCGGTTTCATCGGACAGTAGTTTGAGGAGTGCAAGAATCAGGGTACCTCCCAACAGCTCGAATACCATGGATACTGTGGTCGATGTAGGAAGTCCCAGAGTGTTGAAGACATCCAGCAGTACCACATCCGTCACCATTACGGCAAGCAGGATACACATTATCTCGTAGAAGGTGAAATTGTCCGGTTGGAATATCCCGTGTCGGGCTATATCCATCATTCCGTTACTGAGCACCGCTCCTGCAAATACACCTATTGCAGCTACGATAATGACTGTCTTGAATTTTGCTACTTTTGCTCCTACCGCGGAGTTCATAAAATTCACGGCATCGTTACTGACCCCGACCATCAGGTCGAACACTGCCAGCATGAACAGGAATATTACAATTCCCAAATAAATAGTTTCCATAAAAAATAATTAAGCTTTGATTTTTCGTGTGCAAATATCGGTAATTTAATTCTAAATATATATTACAAACATGTTACAAATTGCCGTAAGCTGAAAAAACTTATACACTACTGACGCAGAAATACAATTGATATAATTATGTTTTATCTTCTAAAAAAATAATATTTCGTATTTTCATACTATGATTATTAGTCTATTTTAGTAAATTTGTAGCCGAATTTTAAAATACAATAGCAATGTCAGAGTCAAAGAAAATTAAGACCGCGCTTATTTCGGTTTATCACAAGGACGGTTTGGATGCGATTATCGCCAAACTGCATGAGGAAGGAGTACAGTTCCTTAGTACAGGTGGAACTCGTCAGTTTATCGAATCATTGGGTTATCCATGTTTGGCTGTAGAAGACCTAACTACATATCCATCTATTCTTGGTGGACGAGTAAAGACTCTTCATCCGAAAATCTTCGGAGGTATCCTTTGCCGTAGAGAGCTTGAAAGCGACCGTCAGCAGGTGGAACAGTATGAAATACCTGAAATAGATTTGGTTATTGTAGATCTTTATCCATTTGAAGCTACAGTAGCTTCAGGAGCAAGCGAACAGGATATTATCGAAAAAATTGATATAGGTGGAATCTCGCTTATTCGTGCGGCTGCCAAGAATTTCAATGATGTAGTGATAGTAGCAAGCAAAGAGCAGTATCCTATCCTTCAGAATATCTTGAACGAAAGAGGTGCTGTTACAACACGTGATGAAAGAAAGGCATTGGCTCGCGAAGCTTTCGGCGTTTCTTCTCATTATGATACTGCTATTCACGCTTACTTTGCAGAAAATACAAAATAATTTTTTATTCTATAAACGGTGACAGGATTAGAATGTCTTTCAGGCAGTCTGATCCTGACACTTATATTAAAAAATAAGACCTAAAAGATGGGATTATTCTCTTTTACACAAGAAATAGCGATGGACCTTGGCACAGCCAATACCATCATAATAAGTAATAATAAAATAGTTGTTGATGAGCCTTCTGTAGTGGCCCTTGACAGGCGTACAGAAAAGATGATTGCAGTTGGTGAACGTGCAAAACTGATGTATGAGAAGGAGAATCCTAATATCCGTACCGTACGTCCGCTGCGCGATGGGGTGATAGCAGACTTCAATGCCTGCGAGCAGATGATGCGTGGCCTTATCAAGAAAGTAAATCCGGGTAAAAGACTTTTTACACCTTCGCTTAGAATGGTTATCGGTGTGCCTTCAGGTTCTACTGAAGTTGAACTTCGTGCCGTACGCGACAGTGCAGAACATGCCGGAGGACGTGACGTGTATTTGCTTTTCGAACCAATGGCGGCAGCTATAGGTATCGGTCTTGACGTTGAAGCTCCGGAAGGTAACATGATTGTTGACATAGGTGGTGGTTCTACAGAAATTGCCGTGATTTCTTTGGGAGGTATCGTGTCAAATAACTCAATCCGTATAGCAGGAGACGATCTTACTGCTGATATTCAGGAATATATGAGCCGCCAGCATAATGTGAAAGTCAGCGAGCGTATGGCTGAACGTATCAAGATACATGTTGGTGCAGCATTGACAGACCTTGGCGATGAGGCTCCTGAAGACTATATCGTACGCGGACCTAACCGTATTACAGCTCTCCCGATGGAAGTTCCTGTTTGCTATCAGGAAATTGCACACTGTCTGGAAAAGAGTATTGCGAAGATTGAAACAGCCATCCTCAGTGCTTTGGAGAATACACCTCCTGAATTGTATGCCGATATCGTGAATAACGGTATTTATCTGGCAGGTGGTGGTGCATTGTTAAGAGGATTGTCAAAACGTCTGACAGACAAAATCAACATTCAGTTCCATGTTGCAGAAGATCCGTTGCTTAGTGTAGCAAAGGGTACAGGCATTGCTTTGAAGAATGTTGACCGTTTCTCTTTCTTGATGCGATAAATCCGTATTATTTTTAGCTGATAAAGCTTATTGTATAGAAAAGCGTGCGTAATATATTTGATTTTATAGTTAAATATTCTCATTGGGCTTTGTTTATATTGCTCCAGTTGCTGGCTGCAATATTGCTGTTCAGGTTCAATAGCTTTCAGGGAAGTGTGTGGTTTACCTCTGCATCCGAAGTAACGGCTTCTGTTACTAAGGTAGCTTCGGAGGTGACACGCTACTTTGGACTTGAAAAGATGAATCGTGACCTTACGGAACGTAATGTTTATCTGATGCAGCAACTGGAATATTACAAGGCATTGGCAGGCCAAAAAGAAGAAAACAATGACAGCCTTATAGTTATTCAGGGTTTGCAGAAAACTATTCGTACAGATTCTTCTGTGGTTGTGATGAAGGAGCCTCCGACCTTGATGGACCGTTCGTTTGTGGTATGTCCGGCAAGGGTGGTAAACATCAGTGTAAGGCGACTTGACAATTATTTGGCTATTGACAAAGGTGAAGCGAATGGGGTACGCACCGGAATGGGAGTTATCAGTGGTACTGGAGTGGTAGGCATTGTATGTCGTACTTCAAAAAACTATTCGCTTGTGCTTCCTGTGATAAATTCAGGTAGCAGTATCAGTTGCAAGATAGCGCGTACAGACTATTTCGGTTTCTTGAAATGGGAGGGAGGAAACCCTCTGACAGCCTTTATGACTGATGTGCCGCGACATGCAGAATATGAGATTGGAGATACTGTGGTAACGAGCGGACACAGTACGGTGTTTATAGAAGGAATACCGGTAGGTACAGTTGCAACTAAAGATGAAAGCGATGATGAAATGTCGTTTACTTTAGGTATTCGCCTGTTTACTGATTTCGGAAGGCTGAATGATGTGTATGTAATGGCTTTGCCTCCACGTGAGGAATTGACAGAACTCGAAAAGGATATAAAATACTGAATATGACAGCTACATGGGTAGATAAGATAAAATGGTTTGTCATCCTTGTATTGATACAGGGTGTGATAATAAGTCAGGTACAGATATCGCGTTATGCTGTACCTTTGCTTTATGTAGTGTTTATTCTGAAGCTTCCTTCAGATACAGGACGTAAGTCCTTACTTTTTTATTCATTCCTTATAGGTTTATGCGTCGATATTTTTGGAAATACTCCCGGACTTAATGCCACTGCATCGTTATGGCTTGCCATGGCAAGACCGTTGTTGCTGAGATGGCAGACATCGCGTGATGCTGCAGAATCGTTTGTTCCAGGAATAAAATCCATGCGTGTTGCACCTTATTTCAGATATGTATTGCCTTCGGTATTGTTGCATTCTGCAGTGCTGAATGCCATTGATGCGTTTTCGATAGCCAAAGCATCTGATGTTGCCATTGCCACACTTGCAGATACAGCTGTCACTGTGGCTCTTATAATGATAATAGAATTAGTAGGGAGGAAGAAATAGTGAAACGGGATTATCAGCTCGAAAAAAGAAAATATACTATTGGAGGAGTAGTAATCCTTATTGTTCTTGTTTTTATCATACGTCTGTTCACTCTTCAGATAATGAGTGACGATTATAAGCGTAATGCTGACAGCAACGCTTTACTGCAGAGAATAAAATATCCTCCCCGCGGACTGATTTATGACAGGCAGGGACGATTGCTTGTGTTTAATCAGCCGGCATACGATATTACTGTGGTTATGAAAGAGGTCGAGAAATTCGATACTCTTGAATTGGCCACATCTCTTGGTGTCACAAAAGATTTTCTTGTAAAACGATTTAAGGATATAAAAAACCGTCGTTTGAATCCGGGATATTCAAGATATACACATCAGGTTCTGCTGACCCAGCTTTCCTCGGAAGATTGTGCCGTATTTCGTGAAAAGCTTTTTAATTTTCCGGGATTCTATATTCAGGCCCGAACCGTAAGACAGTATGGTTATGATTGCGGAGCGCATATTCTTGGCGATATAGCCGAAGTGTCAAAAGGAGAGATAGAAGATGACCCTTATTACAAGCGTGGCGATTTTATTGGCAAGTTGGGCGTAGAGCGTTCGTATGAAACCCAGTTGAGAGGAGAAAAGGGGGTAGAGATTTTGCTACGTGATGCTCATGGCAGAATACAGGGAAACTATATGAACGGGGCCTTCGATAAGACTCCTGTTGCCGGAAAGAATCTTAAGCTAAGTCTTGATATCGAGTTGCAGGCTTTGGGAGAAAGACTCTTGGAGGGAAAGATTGGAAGTATTGTTGCCATTGAACCTTCTACCGGCGAAGTGCTCTGTCTTGTTTCATCTCCTTCTTATAATCCGCATCTGATGGTTGGCAGACACAGGGGAGAGAATCATCTGAAACTTTCGGAAGACCCATGGAAACCATTGTTGAACCGTGCCATTATGGGTACATATCCTCCGGGTTCAACTTTCAAGACTTCGCAGGCCTTGACATTCCTCCAGGAAGGTATTATCAACACAGAAACACAGTATCCGTGTTCACACGGTTTTAATTTCAGAGGGTTGCATGTAGGTTGCCATGCTCATGGCTCGCCGTTGCCTGTCATACCGGCTTTGGCTACTTCTTGTAATGCTTATTTCTGCTGGGGATTATATTATATGATTGGAGCTCGCAGCAAGTACGGCTCCGTTCAGAATGCCATGAATACATGGCGCGACTATATGGTGTCTATGGGATTCGGCTATACACTCGGTATTGACCTTCCGGGAGAAAAACGAGGTATGATACCTAATGCAGCATTTTACGACAAGGCTTACCGTGGTTCGTGGAACGGACTTACCATCATAAGTATTTCAATAGGGCAGGGTGAGGTTACTTTAACTCCGTTACAGATAGCAAATCTTGGAGCAACCATAGCCAACAGAGGTTATTACATTACTCCTCATGTGGTAAAAGAAGTGGAGGGTGATATTTTGGATAAGAAATACTCGGAGAAGCATTTCACTAAAGTAGACCGTTCGCATTATGAGGAAGTTGTTCAAGGAATGCGTGCTGCGGTTTTAGGAGGAACGTGTCGTGGTGCTAATCTGCCTGACATTGAAGTGTGTGGTAAGACCGGAACCGCTCAGAATAAGGGTAAAGACCATTCAGCCTTTATGGGATTTGCTCCAATGAACGACCCGAAGATAGCGATTGCGGTATATGTGGAAAATGGCGGATTCGGTGCAGTTTACGGAGTGCCTATCGGCAAACTGATGATGGAAAAATATTTGAAAGGTGAACTTTCGCCACAGAGCCAGTTACAGGCTGACGAAATACAGAAACGAAGAATAAATTATGGCTTACAAGAAAGATAGTATATTTAAGAATGTCGACTGGTGGACAGTACTTTTGTATCTGCTGTTGGTTATTTGCGGATGGTTCAGCATATGCGGAGCCAGCTATGACTATGGCGAACCGAATTTTTTCGATTTCGGACTCCGTTCCGGAAAACAGCTGATATGGATAGCCTGTTCCCTCGGTCTTGCTTCTGTTATATTATCATTGGACCATCGTTTTTTCGATACCTATGCATTTCTTATATTCGGAATCCTGCTGTTGTTGCTGTTTGCTACGATTTTCAATCCGCATGAGATAAAAGGTTCCAAATCATGGATTGTATTAGGTCCTGTCAGCATACAGCCGGCTGAGTTTGCAAAATTCGGAACGGCGCTTGCACTGGCCAAGTTTATGGGAGAATTTACCTATTCGATGGCAAACAGAAAACATCTGATAGCTACGTTAGCCATTATTCTTGTGCCGATGTTTCTTATTATAATGCAGAAAGAAACCGGTTCGGCTCTGGTATATATGTCATTCTTTCTGATGTTATATCGCGAGGGAATGCCCGGAGCAATACTTTTCACGGGAGTGTGTGCTGTGGTATATTTTATTGTCGGGATAAGATTCTCCATAGAACCGATGGCTGACGGCATTACTCCGTGGGGAGAATTTGCCGTTCTGTCGCTGATAATAATTCTTACTTCCGGACTTATATGGGTGTATTGTAAAACGGCACGTAAACTTGCAATGATGGTTCTTGGGGTAGGAGTATCAGGCATTATATTAGGTATGCTGTTTTCGTTTTATGTAATACCTTTCAATATGGTATATATGCTGCTCGTTATGATTGTGGTGCTGTTCTTTACGATGATAGTCTTTTTCCTTCGCGAGAGACTTTACAGCTTTCTGTATATATCCGTATTTGTGATAGGTTCTGCAGCTTTTCTTTTTTCTACAGACTATGTGTTCTCTAATGTGCTCGAACCTCACCAGAAAGTTAGAATTGAGGTCCTTCTTGGTATGAAGGATGACCCATCCGGCGCCGGATATAATGTAAATCAGAGTAAAATAGCCATAGGCTCAGGTGGATTGACAGGTAAAGGATTTCTGAACGGTACTCAGACAAAACTTAAATATGTACCGGAACAGGATACCGACTTCATTTTCTGTACGGTGGGCGAGGAGCAAGGCTTCTTAGGTTCGTCAATTGTACTTATACTATATCTATCATTGATATTGCGACTTATCATTCTTGCCGAAAGGCAGCCTACACGTTTTGCACGCATATATGGCTATTGTGTGATGAGTATTTTCTTTTTCCATCTGTTTATAAATGTAGGAATGGTGTTGGGACTTACTCCGGTAATTGGTATTCCGTTGCCGTTCTTCAGTTATGGAGGTTCGTCGCTTTGGGGCTTCACCATTCTGCTTTTTGTGTTTATAAGGATAGATGCAGCAAGATATGGTAATGCAAATGCCTGAATTATTCTCTTGTGATTTTCAGTCCGATATCGGTTATTGCCGGCAGTGTGAATCCTTTCATTATGTGAGATACCTTTATAACTGAATCACATCCTTCACTGTACATGAATGACGGTCCGCCTGTCTCATATTGGTAGTATCCGCTTGCTGTACCGTTGCTGTTCCAGTTGCCACGGTCGTTAGCCAGGTACAGATGTACGGTGTCAGGTCCTGTTTTCCCCGGAAGCGATACAGACAGCCATAAATCCCTGTAAGGATAGCTCACTGTATGCCTTATTCCTATATGAGTAAGATATGTACCATTCTCGATACTGTCCGGCAAAGTAAAAAATACAGTATCGGTTCTGTTCCATTTGTCGTCATTTATTGAGCGGTAATGATGATATACGGTTTTTGTAGTACATGAGATTACTGTCATGCACGTAATAATAATCATCAATATCCATTTAGTTTTGTTTTTTGGTTTCATATAGCAGTTTTATAGCCTTTGTCACTAAATGAAACACACAGGCATGATGTGTTACTTATTCCTGCCTGTGTGTCTGTTGCTTTATAATCGTTTAATAGACTTCTACGTTATTGCGGAAGGTTGTTTTCATTTACTTTTCCTTCTACCGGCTTTTGCTGATTGTTAGGCTTTGGTCCCTGTTGTCCCTGATTACCGTTCTGCTGTCGCTTGTTCTGGTTACCTTTATATTTGTTACGCTGGTTCTTAGGCCTGTTGTCGTTCTGTTTTTCCTGTTCAGCATTAGGCTGTTCCTGTTGCGTTTTTTGCTGCTGCGGCTTTTGTTGCTGTCCTTTCTGCTGCCTGTTCTGATTATTCTGATTGTTCTGTTTTTCCGTTACAGGCTGTTCCGTTTCTCCCTGATTCTGCTGGTTGTTCTTGTTTTTCTTCTTTTTGTTTTTCGAGTTTTTGTTCTTGTCGAATCTTGTCAGGCTTTCCTGCTCCAGCAAATCTTTAGACTTACGTTCATCCCTTATGCTTTCTTCGCCGTCTAACTTTTCAGGTTTTTCGCCGTTTCTGTTCATTCCTATGACCTCGAAAGCGCGTCGTGCACTGATGGTACATTCGTTTGCAAGGAAACTCTTGTCTGTGCTATAAGTTATTTTTCCGGCCAGGATATCAGCCTTGAAGTAATAATATGTAGCATCCTTGGTTTCAAGTTCGATTTCCTTGCTTGGCAGACGTTTCTGGCATTCCACGTATGCATCAACCTCATAGTTAAGACAGCATTTCAGTTTTGCGCACTGTCCTGCCAGCTTCTGAGGATTCAATGAAATGTCCTGATATCTTGCAGCACTGGTAGATACAGATATGAAACTTGTCATCCATGTGGCGCAGCACAGTTCTCTTCCGCAAGGGCCTATACCACCGATTCGTCCGGCTTCCTGACGTGCACCAATCTGTTTCATTTCGATGCGTACCTTGAAAGCGTCAGCCAGAACCTTGATAAGCTGTCTGAAGTCTACACGTTCATCAGCTATATAGTAGAATATAGCTTTGTTCCCGTCGCCCTGATATTCCACATCGCCAATCTTCATTTTCAGGCCAAGGTCTTCGGCTATCTTTCTTGAGCGTATCATAGTCTGATGTTCGCGCGATTTTGCCTCCTCATATTTTTCCATATCAACAGGTTTTGCCTTGCGGTAAACCCTCTTGATTTCTGCATCAGGGCGTATGTTGGCCTTTTTCATCTGTAGAGGCACTAATCTTCCTGTCAGAGTCACAGTACCGATGTCATGCCCCGGACTGGCCTCGACGGCCACTATATCGCCTTTCATAAGCGGCAGACGGTTGCTGTTCTTGTAATATCCCTTTCTGGTATTCTTGAACTGCACTTCCACCATGTCCTGCTCGTCCGCATTGCCCGGAATGTCTGCCATCCAGTCGTATGTATTCAGCTTGTTGTCCTGCCTTCCGCAACCGCTGCATGCAAGACATCCGCTACCATTTTTCAGTTTAAATTCGTTGTCCATATTATATATGTTTAATAGCCGGTCATAAACAGTTGCTCCGGCATTTATTATCTGTTTTTTATTAAGACTATCATTCTCACAGCCAAATCGAAGAAAACCATTTTAGGGTTTACGTTCTGTTCTATATGCGTTATGGCTTCTTCTATCAGTTCCTCAATACCGTTTACGTTCCTTTCGTTGATGAACGGTGCGAATCTCACTGCAAAAGCAGCTTCTTCACGGTTCATGTAATTGATGTCAGGCATTCTGAAGTTGGCCATGAAATTTTCGCGGTTCATTCTGGCTGCATATCTGAGGAAAATCTTGTGTCTTTCCCTTCCTCGTGCTGCCATCTGTTCGCTCCAGTCTTTCAGCGAGCGTATATCCCTTCGCCATGCCTGACGCATCAGTGTAGTGAAACTGTCGAAACAGGCTTTCTCCTCATCGCTGAGGCTTATGTTCTGCATGGCCTGCAACACACTGCCTTCAGAGAGTCTTGCGATATCCTGTGCATCCGTTTCTGTCAGTCCGAATCTGTCTATAAGATACTGAGCCAGAATGTTCTGTTCTATAGGTACCAGATTGATTCTCTGCGTTCTTCCAGCCAGAGTAGGGAGTACATATTCCGGCTCCTCGCTTACCATTATAAACAGTGTTTTCTCAGGCGGCTCTTCCACCAGCTTCAGCAGCTTGTTTGCACATTCTGCATTCATTTTTTCCGGCAGCCAGATTATAGCCACCTTATATCCACCCATTGCAGATTTGAGCGACAGTTTACGCTGAATCTCGTTGCTTTCCGAAGTATATATCAGCGGCTGTTTGTTTGGGTCGCCCATATCACCACACCAGTCGGCCAGCGAAAAGTATGGCGAGCGTTTGAGCCTCTGCCGCCATTCCGGCAGCCAGTCGTCCGATACTACAGCTGAACCTTCCTTTTTCCTTATTACCGGAAATACGAAATGAATGTCCGGATGCTCCAGTTTCTCGGCCATACGGCATGACATACATTCACCGCATGAGTCAGTTTCCGAAGGATTGGTACAATATACATATCGGGCAAGAGCCATGGCAAAAGGAAGCTTTCCGCAGCCTGACGGTCCGCAAACCATAATGGCATGTGGCAGTCTGCCCGCCTGCATGGTCTGTGTAATCATGCTTGCGGCTTCCTGTTGTCCTATTACGGAAGCAAATCCACCTTTTTTCCCTGTATGTATGTTGTTCATTTTTTTATTTGATGTATTAATATATAGCTTTAGCTATTTTAGCAATGGAATCCACAGCTCCGACGGAATAGAAATGAATACTTGGTACTCCGTGAGCCATAAGTTCCTTACATTGGTTTATTGTCCATTCGCATCCGAGTGCAGCCACTTCTTCATCCGATTTGCATTTTCTCACTTCCGATGCAAGTGATTCCGGCAAATCAATCTTGAATGTTCTCGGAAGTACACTTAACTGTGTCATTTTCTTCAAAGGCTTGATGCCCGGTATGATTGGAACATTAATTCCTGCTTTGCGTGCCTTATCTACGAATTCGAAATATTTCTCATTGTCGAAAAACATTTGAGTAACGGCATATTGCGCACCGGCTTCAACCTTCTGCCGCAGCCAGTATAAATCTCTTTCGGCATTAGGCGATTCTTCATGTTTTTCAGGATAACATGCCACTCCGTAGCAGAACTGAGGAGGCATTTTGTCCATTTCCTTACCGTCGTAGAAGAATCCCTGGTTATATTTGTTGATTTGATATTGCAGGTCGATGGCATGAGCATGTCCTCCGTTCTCAGGAGTGAAGCTTTTCTGATGAGGAGCCTTGTCGCCTCTCAGTACCAGCAAGTCTGTTATGCCGAGAAACTGCAAGTCGATTAGTGTATATTCAGTTTCCTCTGGAGTATATCCGCTGCACAACATATGCGGAACCACTGCCACTCCGTATTTCGCTTTTATGGCAGCAGCCACAGCTACTGTACCCGGGCGTCTTCTTGTCAGCTTGCGGCAGTACATGCCATTAGGTTCCGGCATATATACATACTCGCTGCGGTGAGTGGTTATGTTTATATATTTAGGATTGTATGGCAGCAGTGTCTCTACGTCAGACATAAGCTTGTCAAGTCCCGCACCTTTCAGTGGAGGAAGTATTTCGAATGAGAAAGCTGTCTTTTTCTCGGCATTTATCAAATCTATTACGCTCATTTTATTCTTATATTTGTATGTATTGTTTACAATGGAGACAAATTTAGAAAAAAAAACGGACATAACATTACTCAATGTTCTAATTTTGCACTTTAAGACAGTGCTTGTGTGTATATTATGTCAGATAACGGGTGTAAGAAGATGAGCGAACCATCCGACAAAATTTCTCCAGGCTCCCCTTTTCCTGTAGTATTCTTTTGTCATTCTTTCGCTGTCGGTCTTGTCTTTTTTATATATTTCGTCCAGTTCCCATGTAGTTTGCAGGTCGAAGATAAAGGCATTTATCTCATAGTCATACTTCATGCTTCGGCTGTTAAGATTTGCACTTCCCACGGTGCAGAACCTGTCGTCCACCGTCATAACCTTCGTATGATGGAATCCGCCTTTGTAGACATAAATATGTGCTCCTGCCTTTCTGAACCGGTTTGCAAAATAGAATCCGCCGTCAGGCGAGAACGATATGTCGCACTTTTCCGAAATCATAATCTCCACCCTCACTCCACGCTTCAATGCCCTGTAAATGGCTTTGCGCAGACTCTTCACAGGTGTGAAATAAGGTGTTACTATTCTGATATGATGTTCTGCTGCATCCATAGCCTCTATATATGCCCTTCTTATGGCATCCGGCGATTTGTGCGGTACTCTCTGGACTATAGCCACTTGTTTGCCGAGTTGTTCTGGCTCGTAAGTACAATCCTCGCCGTAAGGGAAATACTCTTTTCCGCCAATGTTCTGTTTTGTCTCGTTGTTCCATACATAGAGGAAAGCCTTCTGAAGTCCGGTTACGGCAGGACCCTCCACACACAGGTGCATATCCCTCCACGGTCCTATTCCAGGCAGTCCGTTTATGTAATAGTCGGCAATGTTCATACCGCCGGTAAATCCCTTCTTACCGTCTATTATAACTATTTTCTGATGGTCCCTGCTGAAAGCGTGATTGATGTAAGGAAACTTCATAGGGTCGAAGCGTATTATCTCTATTCCTCTGTCGTTCAGCATCTTCAGATGCTCCTTTCGCAAAGGGCGGTTGTTCGACAGGTTTCCGAAGTCGTCAAACATAGCCCTTACTTTCACACCTTCCTGAGCCTTTTCGGCAAGCAGTGTAAATATTTCTTTGGCTATGGAGTCGCTTCTGAAGTTAAAATATTCCAGATGGATATGCTCTTTGGCATTCCTTATCGCCTCAAACAGATTTTCGAATTTTATTCTTCCGTTAGGCAGAAGTTCTATTTCATTGTTATTATAGATGGGGATGCCCCTTTCGTGAAGGTATCCGGCAAAAATAGAGTCTGACGGCAAATACTTGTCTGTTTCTCCTCCATCAAGAAGTGGGAACGCCGATACCTTATTCCCAAAACAGAATATTATTGTGATGATTAATATTATAAATTGCCTTGACTTCATACCTGTTTGTTTCTAAGGTGGACAAAAATACTAATAAAGCTTTACAAAACAAAATAGTATGCGGTTTTGACTATAAAATAGTAGAATCGTGCATCAAAAAAAACAGCACCGTGGAAATATATCCGCAGTGCTGCCATATATTGTTCTGATAAGAAACCGGTTTACTGCTTTATTGAAGAAACCAGTTCTTCAGGAGTAAGAAGCGACTGTTCGCCTGTAGTCATATTCTTCAGAGTAACCTTTCCTTCGTTCATCTCATTTTCGCCTACTATAGCCACGAAAGGAATCTGTTTCGCATTGGCATAGCTCATCTGCTTTTTCATCTTTGTGCTGTCAGGATAGATTTCAGCGCGTATGCCTGCCTCACGAGCCTTGAACAATATAGGAAGAGAATATTCCGTTTCCTTCTCGCCGAAGTTGACAAACAGAAGCTGTGTTCCGTTTACAGCCTCCTTTGGATAAAGGTCCAACTGGTTCAGTACGTCATAGATACGGTCGGCACCGAAAGAGATACCTACACCTGACATGCCATCCATTCCGAATACACCTGTCAAATTGTCATAACGTCCACCGCCACTGATACTTCCTATCTGGACATCGAGAGCCTTCACTTCGAAGATGGCACCGGTGTAATAGTTCAGTCCGCGAGCCAAAGTAAGGTCAAGTTCCACTTCCGACTTAACACCAAGCTGAGCCACATTCTTAAGGATAAATTCACTTTCCTCCACACCCTTGAGTCCTGTTTCGCTTGCAGCCAGAACAATTTTCAGAGTTTCAAGCTTCTCTTCGTTCGAGCCGCTCAGCAGGATGATAGGCTGCAACTTGTCGATAGCTTCCTGAGGAATACCCTTCGATGCAAGTTCTGCATTTACATTGTCCAGGCCAATCTTGTCCAGCTTGTCGATAGCTACAGTGATATCCACAATCTTGTCGGCCTCACCTATGATTTCAGCTATACCGGTAAGAATCTTGCGGTTGTTTATCTTGATTGAAACACGGATTCCGAACTTGTTGAACACAGAATCAATCATCTGCACCAGTTCCACTTCGTTGATGAGAGAATTACTTCCCACAACGTCGGCATCACACTGATAGAACTCGCGGTAACGTCCTTTCTGAGGGCGGTCTGCACGCCATACAGGCTGAATCTGGAAACGCTTGAACGGGAAAGTAATCTCGTCGCGGTGCATAACCACATAGCGGGCGAAAGGTACAGTAAGGTCATAGCGAAGTCCCTTCTCGCAGAACTTGCTTGCTAATTTTGCAGCGTTGCGGCTCAACAGTTCCTCGTCAGTAATGCCTGAGAAATAGTCGCCTGAGTTCTGTATCTTGAAAAGAAGTTTGTCGCCTTCCTCGCCGTATTTACCCATCAGAGTAGAAAGGTTCTCCATCGAAGGAGTTTCTATCTGACTGTATCCGTAGAGGTGGAAAACTTCGCGTATAGTGTCGAATATATAGTTTCGTTTCGCCATTTCAACAGGCGAAAAATCTCTTGTTCCTTTCGGTATTCCCGGTTTTGTAGCCATATTGTTTCTGTTTTAATTATTTTGCTTACAAAAGTAGACAATTATTTTATAAGAAGGAAATAATCGTGAAAATTACTCTTCGCGGCGTCCCATGAATATCATTATATAATATACCAGAGTGGCAAGCGAACCAAGAGCGGCAACTACATATGTATAAGCAGCCGACTTAAGCGCATCTTTAGCCATACCGTGATTAGAAGCATTTGTGATACCCGCACTGTTCAGCCATACCAAGGCGCGACGGCTGGCATCAATCTCCACAGGAAGAGTGATGAAACTGAAAAGTGTTGTCATTGCGAAAAGACAGATACCTATCAGCAACAGCTGAGGAAACGAATTTAAGAGCAATATACCTGCAAGCAGTATCCACGACATGATAGACGAAGAGAACTGTACCACCGGCACCAGAGCCGAACGCATCTGCAGAGGAGCGTATGCACGTGCATGCTGTACCGCGTGACCGCATTCGTGGGCAGCAACCGCAGCCGCAGCCACACTGCACGATGAGTAAACGCCTTCACTCAGGTTCACAGTCTTGTTGGTCGGGTTAAAATGGTCAGTAAGCATACCCGGAGTGCTGATAACCCTTACATCGTAGATACCGTTGTCGCGCAGCATCTTTTCCGCCACTTCGCGTCCTGTCATCCCGTTGTAGAGAGGAACCTTCGAATACTTGTCAAACTTGCTTTTCAAACTGGACTGCACTATAAAACTCACTATAGCGATTCCGATAAAAATAATCCAACTAAATACCATATATTTTCTGTTTTATAATTAATAATCAATGAATTGACATACAAAAACCTTGCCAAAGTTTTAAAAGAGAGTCCGATACGACATAAAAACACTTTTCCAAAAGTGTTTTTTGGCTGAAAAAGCACCTTTCGAAAAGTGTTTCTTTCCTTAATAGTATTGAAATGGAATCAAAGTATTATTCTTCTATAATTTCCCAATAACCTTGTTTTCGTCCCCCTATGCGTTTTAGTAGTCCAAGTTCTTGAAGGCGTGAGAGATTATATTTTACGCCATCTTCTGTAATATTAGGAAGGTTCTCACTAATCTCCTTTCGGGTTGCTTCTGGGTGTTCTTTTAAGAATAACAATATTGCTTGTTGTTGTTCCGTAAGGTTTTGTATGGTCTTTTGTATGGTCTTTTGTATGGTTTTTTGTATGGCCTTTTGGGTAGTCTTTTGGGTAGTCTTTTGGGTAGTTGCCCTTTCAGGATACTCAAATTTGAATATTGTCCATATGCCGGATGCATCATAACGGAAAAAATCTAAAGCCACTTCCTATGACTTACAAATTTTTGTTGTTGGTTCATTTCTGGTATCTTGATTATAAAGAAATCCTGGAAAAGCGGCAAAAATACCGCATTTATACCTTGGAAAAGCGGCAAAAACTATGTGTTTTTGTCTTGGAAAAGTGGAAAAATAAAGATATTGCATTATGTTGAAGAGAAAAATAGACACATATCTTACTAATTATTACGCGACTAACCGTAATGCTCTTTTGATTACCGGAGCCCGTCAAATTGGCAAGACCTACTCTATCCGTGAGTTTGGAAGGACATTCAAAAGTTTCATCGAAATTAACTTTCTTGAGAATCCTGATGCGGTAGCTCTATTATTTTTAACAACGATAATATTAATGTCAGAGGAAAATATATTTATGCCCCAATCTATATGGTGATGTTCATTGAGAAGAAAAACGACACTCCAACATACTATAAAGTTGATTTGAGCGGATTAAATTAAGCAATAAAGTTAGCTTCTTGCTTTTTATCTGTTTCATAGGCTTTCAGTAAACCCACTATCCGGTTGCTATAGAATATAACCGCTCCCCATCTTTTGCAAACCTTTTGCAAGCATTTTGAAAACCATTTAAACAGTGTTTAAACGCTATTTAAGCACTGTTTAAATGGATTATTTTCTTCGTTCATCTTTATTATCTAAATCGTTATTTGCTATTTTTCAAAGTCTTCTTCAATGCCATACCTTTTGCCGTAAGGCGATATTTTTGATTTTGACTATTGGGTTTATCTGGTATTGTTAGTTCTATATAGCCGTTATTAATTGCCGGAATTAAATAATCCGTTCTAAAATAATCTCTATTCTTAATTAATAACATATTCTGCAATTCCGAACGTCCCATTTCTCCCATTAAAACAGAAATGAGTTTTGTTACTTGTACACTTGCATGGTCACTTGCATGGTCACTTGCATGGTCACTTGCATGGTCACTTGTACTTATCGGAAAAGTAATACGGATAAAATTATCAGTAAACTTAAAACAATCTTCCCCATACGCTCTCAATATACGAGGTATTCCGGAGCCTAAAGATTCAACTAATTCCACATCACGATATATGCGCATTAATTCCTTGTTGCGCGGAATTGATATACCATTGAAGAATTCCTCTTTGGAGAGAGATTCCGGCAAACGCCCTGCCGATGTTATCTCCAGTCTGTCGGGAAATATTTCAAATTTGGGCGGTACTTCAAACGAATAGTCGTTATGCACTATCGCGTTTATAACAGCCTCACGCAGAGCAACTTTGTTCCATAATGGAGTTTCAATACGCTCCATAGGAGTAATAGTAGCAGCAACCTTATTCTCAATATCGAGTTTGGATAAAACGCTTTTAGTGGCTTTTATAAGTGAACAATATCCATACTCATTGTTTTCTATTAAGTCACATCTGTCTAAGCTTGAATACTTGGCAACTTTTATGGAGTTCCCGTTCTCATCAGCTAAAAGATAGGCTACATAATTGTATTTCCCATCTTCGGTGAGCAGCTCCAATGTACGTTTAAAATTTTCATTTAGTCTTTTGCCCCGTTCGTCATAATATATACGCAGCTGTTCAAAACTCAAATCCTGACGGTTGGATACAATGCGTCCGATAGAATTGCGTGTCCTCATGGCAAACAGACGGTCAATCTGTTCTTGAGGCATAGGCTCTGCCGATGTTCCTACACGCATATATGCGCCTCGCGGTGTCATCCCGAATTTTGTTTTGAAATACGGCTTTTCTATTCCGCTCGCAATCGTTATTTTTATAATGCTAAGTCCATCCTTCTGTTCTTCAGCTATATCAAACAGCCCCATTGCCGAAGGAGAAATATTATGCTTTATACGGTCTTTCAGTTTCAGCATGCAATCGTCTATGTCGTTCACACCTACGGTAGAACCGTCTTTGTCAATACCGATATAGATATATCCACCTTCTTTGTAATTCAAGAAAGCTACAATCTCCTTTTCAATATCAAGTTCAGGAGTCAATTCTCTTTTATATTCTATGCGGTTGGTTTCTGGCATATAAATTTTATTTTAGTACTAAGTTCACTTCTTTTTATAAAAATAGGTTATTCTTCATCCTTGTTGAAGTCAAATTCTTTTTTCAGCAATTTGAAAAATACATTATTTCTACTAGAAGCCAATTCATAAATATCCTCAAAAGAATATAACTCTATTCTTATAGGTATTTTATTTTTAGGACTATTATCTTTTGAGAATTCTTCATCAAGATAGTAAGAATCCTCTAAGAATGGAATCTGATTATATTTACCACTTACGTAAGGCGATGACAACTCTTTATTTATATCAGATTTACGGGCTAAAATAATACCAATATATTGTATTTGCTCAGTATTAACTCGCCAGTTTATTGTCCGCTCAGGGTTTTTGTAAAAATCTTGGGCGTACCTTTTTACTTGAGCTATCATACTCTCGTCTTTATTTCCTGCATTATGAGCTTTTGTTGTTGATTTTAATTCAAAAATTAGAATTTGTTTAGTCTTTTCAGGATCATCAGTCCATATATAGATATCTGATAATGCCTGTCCGGACTTGGTACTTTTTGCCTTAAACGTATCGGAAAACGTGGTAAATTTATCATCAAGTATCCATAAATTATGTAAATGATTAATGTTAGAAGAATCACTTAAAGTTGTTCCTCTATTGATAAACAATTCATGAACAGTACTTTCCAATTCTGGCTTATCTTCTCCATTTTCATCAAATCTCTGAATTAATGAGTGTAATCGTTTAAGGATACTTTCACGATGTTTAACATAAATATGTAAGCTTGAATTTAAAAGTTTATAGCACTCTTCAGAATCACTAAAAGACTTCTCATCCTTATTGATTGGAGTTTTATCAATCTGATTCCAAAACTTCTTTTCTATTCTGCTTTTCTCGTTTATGGCAGATTGTATGATTTCTACTTCGTTTACAATATTCTTGTCTCCAACAATATTACTTTCTACAACGAATGCTTCAAGAGAAGGGTATTTTTTTTGAAAATTCTGCAAGTTTCTCTTAGATGCTTTTTGATTGTTTTCAATTACTGCTTTGAACCGTTCGTCCAGAATTTCGTCTATCTTCCGTTGAATGCTTGTAATATCATCACAGGAGATATCAATTCTTTCTCCTTTGGTGTCAACATATTCATCAAAGAAATCAGAAGTTAAATAAAGCATATAACCATTATCGTTGTCAATCGAATAATTTAAATTGTCATTGGATAAGTTAGCTCTCAAATTTCTAGCAAAACATATTATGGGATTGTTCCCATGCATTGGTTTATTATTCTTAATTAGCCATAATGTAAATGAATACTTATTTTCGTCTGATAGCATTAATTCAAACGTTTCTTTTTGAGTTTCGGCTTCTATATTGTCTTTCTTTATAGTAAAATTATCTCCATTAAAAGAGATATTTATAACTAATGTTTCATTGCTAATTATAAAAGGGAAAAATGTCTCAATGAACCATTGTTTAAATAATTCAGGTGTTGAATAATGCTTGAAAAAGGTCTTGGCTCTACTTAGTGTTTGTTGCTTATTTATTAGGATAGTTAATTTTGTATAAGTGTTATTGATAGCATCTTCTTCTAGGTACTCCGAAAAACTAAATAGTCCTTCTGATGCACTAGGATAGGGAATAGTTCTTTTGTTGTACTTACCATTCTCATTATACACAGTTTCATATTCTGCAGAATCAGCGAAGAAAATAATCGCTAAACGTCCTTGTCCTAAAGGATGAAAATTAAGACTCTCTTTTTCAGGATTTTTCTTATCTAACTCTTCAAAATACTTTCTGTTCTTTTCGTTAAATCCTTCACCATTATCTGTTAATTCAATTTTATATTGAGATTCATCAAATGTTATGTCTAAATTTAATTCCGGGGTATAATTATCCTCTTTACTCTTTCTGATTAATACAGCATGTATAGCGTTTGATATAATCTCACGTAACAAAAGAAAAAATTTTTCTCGGCTATTCTTATATTCCTTTTCTGCTCTATATTGTACATTAGACTTTTGTTCCATAATGATTCTGATACCTTTATAATTGTCATTTATTATTTCTTGACTTTAACAGCAATTTTCAATAGATCTATTTTCCCGAAAAATTCTATAAGAGGAGTTTTATTATCAATTTTGCAATTATGCATTAACATATCATGTGTTATACCTAAAGGAAGTTTTTGACAACAGTTTTCGAAAAATTTTATAAGATATGGTGATGCTTTTAATAATACATGGTTATTATTCTGAGAATTTATCTCAAAATCCCAGTTTTCTATAGTATTATATGACCATTTTATGTTTTTACATTTAGGAATTCTTGCAACTATATGTTCACCTTCTATAATCTCCAAATCTGAATCTAATGTAAATGAACATACATAATCTTCTGTAGGATGATTAAATACTATTTGTTTTCCTCCTTCTATAATAAGTTTATTTTCTATTCTATCTAATGATTGAATATAATTAACAATATCAAAGACTTTATCTAATTCAATTCGATATATTGGAGTGGATAATCGTTGAAAATGAGCTGAAGGATTTAATATCAACAGCTTAGAATCAGTAAATAGTTTTTGTATTTGTGGATCAATAGCTTTTCCATTATTAGAATAGAAGGTTATTAATTTTTTCCATAGTTTATCTAATTCAAGGAACTTTCCATCTGCATCAGTATTTAACTCATAAGGTAATAATCCTCTTATACATTGCTCAATACTTTTACGTAGATTGATTGCAGATGTTTCATAATCACCTAATTCATAAAAAGATTTAGCTTTAGACAAATAATCACTATGTTCGTCTATTACAATTGGTTCTTGTCTTTTTTTACTATAACTAATTGTTTTATATACCCATGATTTAGATAAATTATACTGGTTTATTTTATGGCAAATAAAATTATAGAAAGCTCTATCATGAGTAAATAGATAAATTTTATATTTATCAGATATACTTAAAAGAAAATCTATAACCTTAGCTCTATTACTCATATCAAGACTTATAAGCATGTCATCCAAAGCCATAAATCTACCGTTTTCTTTTGCAATAGTATCCAAAAGAGAAAAACGTATAGAAAGAATTATTGCCGTAAGTCTCGCTTCATTAAAATATGTTTGTGGCTTTTCTATTTGATTATATACACCATTTACTTCTTCCTCTATTTTAAGCATAATAGATGGTTGTAATATTTCCAAACCACTACTTACTTGTTTTTCCTTCCAAACTTCAGCTTTATTAACTTTTTGATATCGGTAAGAACATCTTAACCAATATGATTTATTGGGATGTGGAACTTTATCCTGATTATCAGTATATTCCAATATTATTCTTAAATTCCTTTCATTTTCATTCTGAAAATATTTTTTATATATATTCGATACATTTTGATTGATTAAATTTATAATATACTGAACCTCAAAATTGAATTTTTCAATTCTTTTTCTATATGAATCTTCTATTTGGTTACTGCTACCATGGCGTCTAATGCCCTTCATAACATCATCATAAATATTTCCAATGTATTCAGAGTTATCACGCGTTAATATAAAAGGTAGTATGTCTTTTATAAAAACAGGGAATAAATCTATATATTGTGAATTACGGAAACTAAAACCATGAAAAAGAAATTTATGATTTATAAATACACATTCAGCATTCATATCTCTTAATGGAGATATAGGTTGGCGAGGTATTTCTTTATATCCATTTTTTGACAAATGATATTTTGTATTACTACCTTCTAATTCTAATTCAATGTATGGTTCTATTGTTGTTGTATCTTTATTTACAATGTTTTCGGAATTGCTTTTGTCAAAATATATAGAACCTTTGTCATGATATTGACTTTGTAGGAGTGCATGCAATGCATAATATATAGAAGATTTTCCACTTCCATTTTCTCCATACATAAGTAAATTCTTTCCTTCAAGAACCAATTCAAATTCTTTTGGGAAAGCCTTAAATCCGTCTATTTTTATTTTAGATATTGCTGCCATATCAGTGTTGTATTATAGGTTTTAAAAATTCCTGACTACGTGATACAAAAAGTTTTAATCTTGTTCTAACAGGATTATCTGTCATAAAAATATCACTATGAACGGAAATGATTGTATTGTTTTTATCTTTATCAGATAGTCCGTCAATTGATTTGATTTTCTGATATAGATAGCTCATAATATCAATTTCACGCTCCTTCATGTGTTCTCTGAAAAATAATTCATAAACACAACCATCTACGATTTTTTCAAACAAATCTATAAACATTGAATTTATAGAAATGATAGGATCTGTTTGTTTCGGATTCTTTAAGAATACCAGATAATCATACAATGTGGATAGTAGTTTTTGTTCTTCTTTTGTCGCTTTAGGTATATAAAGCTTTCGTACATTTATTGGTTTTACTTGGGCAAAAGTACGTCCTTCTTCTTGCGTTAAATTTTTATATAGATAATCTATTAAGGTTGAATTTAAAACAGTTGCTATATACTTATAACAGTATTGGGCTGTATTCTTTTTTAAAACAAGGATACTATCTAATACATAAAAACTGCTATCATCATAAACACATCTAATGCTATCTGATGTTTGGCGCATAATAATTTTAGGCTCTTCAAATAATTGTTTATATCTGTTTCGATTTAGTGAAAACCATGGTAACGTTCCTTTTTTGGCTTCACTTCTGTTTTTTAATTTATCAATGAATAGAAGAAGATATTCTTTTATATTGGGATAGTCATCAATATTAATATCTCTATTCGTGTATATTATATATTCATTTGTGTTTGTGATAATATATTTATCAATATTACTTCCAACAATAACAGGAAATAAAATTTTATTTTCTATATGATAACTATTTATAATGTCTTGATTAACTTTAAATATATTATCTCCACCAGTAGAGATTCCGCTAGCCATCTCTTCTGCAATAGAATCTATCAACACACCATGTTGTTTAATTTCATTGATAATTCGAATATTTACACTTGATAATCCGAGGACATATGCCGGTACTGTTTTTATCAATTCAATTGGGATAGATTCATAATTCTTATCCCATTTGATATCACGAATATTGTATTTTCTATAATCGGAATATTCAACTTCGTAATTTTCTTGTTTCTTAGAACTTGCTATAAATATACAAGTAGGCACATCCGCATTTTCAAATGTATTATCGCCTAAGTTAATAGCACGGATAAGGCGATGACTGAATAGTAATAATGAACGTGTCTTTTCATTCTCATTTTGAAAAAACATATTATTAGGTACAATGTAAGAAACTATACCATTTGTATTTGCCAGTCTAAAAGCCAATGAAATAAAATAACAGTATGTCTCTGGTGTACGCATGTGTACATCAGAGTAATATTCTTTATATATTTTTTTCTCATCAGAAGAAAGTTTTGCTCCAAACGGAGGATTTCCTATGATTATATCAAATCCAATAAAATCCCCTTCATTATTCAATAAAGCAGGAAACTCAAAACGCCATTCAAAAGAATCTCCATATATTTTATTATTCTCTAAATCATTCTTTTCCTTTTCTGCTTGTGATAAAGCTTTTTTTAACTTTTTCAAATTCTCTTCTTCTTCTTTTGTTCGTTTTCCGAACATTAAAGGCATTTCCAAATCACGTATTTGCTCTCTGAGTTTTCTCCTTTTTGTTTTTTCCCAATCAGACAGTTGAGTTCGGAATGCGTTTTTTATATTTTCTATGGTATTCCTAAATTCATTCTTTTTCTTATGATCTGATGTATTTGTAAACTCATAAACTTTTTCTTTATACTTTTCAATAGACATTTGTTCATTAGTCGATTTGTTTTTATTATACTCAATAAAAACTTTATCTATTGATGTATCTAAAGAAAATCTATGCATAATAGAATTGCCGCAAACTATTTTATAGTCCAAATTCGGTAAAGGTTGAGGTATTTCTTCATCAACAACCAAAGCCAGCCAGAATCTTAGTCTTGCTATGTCAACTGCTCCTTGTTCAATATCAACACCAAATATGTTTTCCTGTATGATTTCTCGTTTTACTTCTGCATGGGAGAAAGTGTGTTTGTCTTGTGTAAACCCATATAATAGTTGGCGTGCATGAAACAATACATTAAGTATTCCCATAGGAAATGCACCGGAACCGATAGCCGGGTCACATACTTTAATTGACTTCAGCAGGCCATATATCTTTAAGGCATTTTCTTTTTCCTGAAGTATATCGTTGACTTTTTTTGATGAAATCAATGATTCTACTGCCGGATGAAACTCAGATTCAGTATGAGTTTTCAGATACTGAATAACACTCTGGCGGCACATATACTGAACAATTTCTTTTGGAGTGTAGAATGCTCCTTTATCCTTATTGTCTTCCAGAAGGTTTTCAAAAATGTGTCCAAGCATTTCAGGGTCTATACCTATTTCGCTGTCTTCAGGATCGTTTTCGTCTATGGTAAAGTTATACATAGAGAAAAAGTCCATAAGTTCTTTAAAGTAAGAATATGGAAAATCTATATCCAAAGCATCTATTTTATCCTTGTCGAATAATCCTCCATTAAGGTACGGAATCTTTATATTGTCACCTAATAGAATATCTGCAATGTCTCCTTTACGTTTTTCATTTAATGTATTGAAAAACAGAACTTCAAGCACATCGCTTAACAGACGGTCATTTCCTTCATAACGTGCTATCAGATTGCTTAGATAGTTCTTGTCACCGCCTTTCCAATCAGAACGTGAAGCCGGAACGCCCATCCAGCCTTTTTTCTGAAGGAATTGCAGGAATACCAGACGTCCGAGCAGTTTCTTAACATAATCGCGATTCTGTTTAGTATCGGAAAGTAGTTTTAAGAATTTGGTATATTGAGCCTTATATCCGTTGAAGAATTCTTTATTCAGGCGCTCTACAGAGAATGCTTCTGTTACGTCAGACAGCGTGATATAACCTTTTTTCTTTTTTTCTATTAATTCCAAAAGACGGTCGGTAGCTGTTCTGCATGATTCATTTTTACCTAAAATGAATGTATATCTTTTAGGAGCTGTTTCACTCTTGAGCAGGCTGCCGTCTTCATTGATTGAAGTCTGCTTAGAGATAAAGGTCAAACGATAATCTTCTATATTTTCAGAATAATAAAATGCCAAAACTCCGTGTATGACAGACTGGTCAATGGTCTGTGCTGCAATGTCACGTAATCCTTTACGGTTACGATTAATAAGAACATTGTCGTTTACCTCAAATTTATATATAGCTAAAGACTTGCCATCGTCCAGATGGATACTTCCTACCTGTCCTCCACTCTTGATAAGGCTATGCGAAATAGGGTGTTCCTGAGAAAATAGATCTACTACAGGGAACATTTCTCTCAGAACATCAATCCACTGATTGAAGTTAAATTTTGCCGATAATATATATTTAACTCAAGTTTCGGATTTAGATTTCATGCCGTTTGAGCGTATGCTCTGAGCGC
>UQTJ01000031.1 GCA_900544075.1 uncultured Bacteroides sp. | reverse complement strand
CACCTCTTCCCATTCCGAACAGAGAAGTTAAGCTTCGTCACGCCGATGGTACTGCGTATTGTGGGAGAGTAGGTAGCTGCCGTTTTAGTTGAAAGATCCCCGAGGTAGAGATACTTCGGGGATTTTCGCGTTTATACACCGCAGAATCGACGCAAGGTAATGTATTTCCAAAAAAGCAGTTGGTGTGTCCTGAAATAAGAGAAACTGATGATTCTGAAATAGGAAAATATCATCTGTCGGTGAAGGATGTGAAAGTGAATTAGTCGTATAATTCAATAGCTAATCAATAATCAAATCTATATTCATGGAAGAAATAAAGATATTAAGACTTGAAGAAATTTCGTGTAAAGTATTAGAAGCTATTAACAGACTTTTGTCTCAGCTGGTGACATCTAAATCCATTATATTGTCAGAGGTTCAACTTAAAGAGATAATATCGTCTGCATCAAGCGAAATTTTTCTGATGTATAGAGGTAATGAAATAATCGGTATGTTTACTATTGCAAACTATCTGACACCAACCGGGCATAAATATTGGTTGGAGGATGTGGTAGTGGACAACCGCTATAGAGGACAGCTTTTAGGTAAGAGAATGGTAGAGGAAGCTATTCGACTTGTGGAGGAAAGAGGAAAATCGACATTTATGTTGACTTCCAAACCGGCTCGGGTTGTTGCAAATAAACTTTATTCTTCGTTAGGTTTTGAGAAGAAAGAAACAAATGTTTATAAGATGGATTTTATATAATGTTTTTTTCTTGTAAATATTATAAGCTATTCTTATTTTTGTGCCAAGACATAGATTGATATCCGTTAGTTTGATTTGAATTTTAATTGTAATATTGATGAAAAAGACATTATTAAGAGGTTGGGTGTGGTGTAGGAGATTTAGAAAACGCTGTGGTTATGGCGTACATTCTCCTGCAGACTTTTTTTTTATTACGTTTGTAATATATGAAAAACTGCCTTTTTATTCTTATTTGCCTTTGCATCATCTTCGTAGGTTAGTGGCTCATTTACCGGGGCACAGAGAGAAAGTGGATAAATTATTTTTCAGGTTGGTAAATTTCTTACAGCCCAATATAGTGCTCGAAATCGGTACAGGTTCGGGAATGACAGTACGATATATGGCCGAAGCTAATCCTAAAATGACAATATATACTTATTCTGATAGTATTAATCAGCAGGTTGAGCGGCTTTTCTCAGCCAGAAAGCAAATTCATTATTCGAATGATGATTTTATAAATGCTATCAGGTTACTTCCAAACGAGAGAAATTCTTCTGTTCTGTTTCATATAGCACATACGCCTTTATATAACGAGGCTTATGATGAAATAATAAATAGTGTCAGGGCTAATGATTGTCTGGTTATAACGAAACCATATGCTGACAAAAATAAGAAGAAATGGTGGAAGATGATTCAGGATGATCCTCGCACTGGAGTAACTTTTGATTTGTATGATATAGGTATTGTTTTCTTTGATAAAAAACGTATAAAAGAAAATCGTATTGTAAATTTTCTGTAAAAAGATATTTTCATTTGAACCAATCTGAATATCTGTAGTTTTAAATATAGAGTCATTTAAAATTTGTATTATGAAAAAGAGTTTGATTTATACTTGTACAGGTGATTCCGGAACAACTTCCCTGGTAGGCGGAGTAAGAGTTCCCAAGACGCATGATCGTCTGGAAGCATATGGAACTATAGACGAATTGAATTCATGTCTTGGGGTTCTGATATCATTGATAAACGATGACAAGGATAAAACAATTTTACAGTTTGTACAGCATAAGTTGTTTTCAATAGGCTCATATTTAGCGACAGATACAACAAAAACAGAGTTAAACTCAGCTTCTTATATAACCGATGAGGATGTACGGAAGATAGAAGAAGCAATAGATATTATTGATGCCCAGCTTCCACCGTTGAAAGGATTTGTTCTTCCTGGAGGGTGTTATCAGTCTTCCATATGTCATATGTGTAGAACTATATGCCGTAGGGCAGAAAGAAGAATCTTATATCTTGAGGATGTAGGAATATGTCAAATCGAGAATAACTGTAAACGATTTGTAAACAGATTATCTGATTATTTGTTTGTTTTGTCCAGGAAATTGAATCAATTAGCTTCATTTAGTGAAATTTATTGGGATAAGTCTTGTAAATGATTTTTTTTGTTATACATTTGTGACTCAAATTAAAAAACAAAAAATTTTAAAAATAAATATACTATGTATTGGACATTAGAATTGGCCTCAAAATTGGAGGATGCTCCATGGCCGGCAACAAAAGATGAATTGATAGATTATGCAATGCGTTCCGGTGCTCCGCTTGAAGTAATTGAAAATCTTCAGGAAATGGAGGACGAAGGTGAAATTTACGAAAGCATTGAAGATATTTGGCCTGATTATCCTAGTAAGGAAGATTTTTTCTTCAACGAGGAAGAATATTAATAGCCTTCAGATAGGTTAATGGATTTAATTCAAGCGGGATGAGCAAGAGTCATTGTTTATCCCGCTTGTGTTTTTAAGAATAGTTTCAAATAGATAATTTATTGAGTTATGAAGAAGATTCTTTTATTGGTATTTGCCGTTTTATTCATTAATGTGGTATTTGCAGGAGAGCTTGTGTCAGAGAAAACGGATTCTCCGGTAAAACATCTGACTAAGCAAGAATTCATAGAAAAAGTCTATAATTACGAAAAGAATCCGGATAAATGGATATATGAAGGCAATATGCCTGCTATTATAGACTTTTACGCTACTTGGTGTGGACCTTGTAAAGCAATAGCCCCCGTTTTGGAGGAATTGGCAAAGGAATATGCCGGAAAAATTGTGATATATAAAATAGATACGGACAAAGAAAGGGAATTGGCAGCAGCATTTGGTATTTCAAGCATTCCTACACTGCTGTTTATTCCATCGAAAGGAGATCCTCAGGTGGCACAAGGAGCTTTACCGAAGGAAAGCCTTAAACGTGCCATTGATGAGTTCCTCTTAGGGAATAAATGATTTGACACTCCTGCATTTAATAAGAACTTTATTGCTGTTGTTCAGAGTCGTGGCAAAGATATATGTGTCACCACCTTCTTTAAGCTTAAGCTTTTTTCTCAGCTCGTCAACGCTGCAAGGAAAGTTTCTTATAGTGATATTTGCTTTCTCAAGGTCTTTAAGAAAGGCCTTGAGTTCTTTTTTCCCGAATGTTGATACTTCGATTACTTTAAATCTTCTTCCCGGAAAATCAACTACCTCGTTCGAGGTATAAAGGTGGCTGTTGGGATGTAATTTATCTACTCCGTATCTTGCAGACAATAGTTTGAATGGACCCGCTTTTAGTATGGCGGCACCAGGTTCATATAAATATTCGCCTATAGTGTCCGTATATCTGATTTCAGTATTTTTTTCTTCAGAGTATGTAAACCGGAATTCTTGTGGGATAGCATTGTTAACGAATTGTTTACAACATATTTCTGCTTTATCGGCGATATTATTGTCGGGCTCAGAATGTTTTGTCATTCTGATAACAAGTTCTTTACACTCGTTGTTTACTGATACAATGTGTATATCATTAATGTGTGTAAGTTCTTTTAAGGCATTATGTATGTCGAGCATAGGCGATAGCTTAATCAATACCGTTCTGCCTTTCTCTATCAGTCTTTTCTCAAGTTTACAGATATCTGGTTCACAGTCTGATATTGCAACAGTCTTGCCACCATTGCTGTCTCTTCTTGCAGGGTCGATAAATATACAGTCTACGGTATTCATATGGTCGAGGAAATCAACTCCGTCAGTGTTGCAGAACTCTATGTGATTGGCTCCTAAAACCTTGAAATTATGTTTTGCTATTTCACATAATTCTTCTTGTCTTTCTACATAATATGCGTGATTGAATTGTCTTGAGATGAAGTAAAAATCCACTCCGAATCCAGCCGTTAGATCTGCGAATGTTTCGCCGCTTACCAATGACGCTTTATATTGGGCTGTAATTTCAGATGAGCACTGTTCCATTGACAAGTGTTTGGGATATATTATATTCTCCTGTTCTGCCCATGAAGGAATCTTCTTTTCAGCAATTTGCCGTCCCGAAATCTGTTTAACGGCTTCATTTATATCTATATCGGGATAGTTTTTTGCTTTTAATGCCAGCACTCTTATATCGTCATTCCTATGTTCTGAAATGAATTTAACAGTTTTAGGTGATAATTCTATCATACTGTGAAGTGTAAATATTGTGAAATATGTTACAAAGATACTCTTTTTTGTTTATATATGCCTTTTCAGTTATGGTAATATACCAAGCATATTGATATAGTTAGTACCATTTAAAGATTAAAATTGTTTAAAAGCTTTGGAGTTCAAGAAAATATACATACCTTTGCGACCGCAAAGTTAGAAACTACTAATCGGAATGTAGCGCAGTTGGTAGCGCACTACGTTCGGGACGTAGGGGTCGGGCGTTCGAGTCGCCTCATTCCGACAAAAATCTCTAACAAGCCCAGATGGCGGAATCGGTAGACGCGCTGGTCTCAAACACCAGTGGAGTAACATCCATCCCGGTTCGACCCCGGGTCTGGGTACGAAATAATGGAGTTAAACCCTTGTAAGTCAGTAGCTTATGAGGGTTTTCTTTTTATCTACTGTAACATAGCTGAAACGAATCAACGTAAAAATAGGAACCAATCCCATTTACGGAGATTAGCTCCTATTTTTTATTCAATTATTTCAGAATGCTTCTTTACGTTTCCCACTTGTGAAAATCAGGTATATACCGAGTAGGATGAGCGGTATACTGAGCCATTGGCCGATATTGAGTGTCATGCCTACTTCTTCTGCTACTTGCGGATTCTTTATGAATTCCAGTCCGAGACGTGCTCCAAAGAATATCAGGAGTGAAACTCCGGTGATAAGTCCTATTCTTTTCTGTAAACCAAATTTGTAGTATGCCAGCCATGAGAAGATAAAGGCTACCGCACAATATAGCATTTCGTATATCTGTGTAGGATGGCATGCCTGAGCCACTCCGTTTTGGTTATATAGTTCTTGCCATTCGCGTGAGCGTACAAACTCAAATCCCCATGGAAGGTCAGTAGGATAGCCGAATATCTCGGAATTCATCAGATTTCCGAAACGAATACATGCACAGACCACTGCTACTGCAGGTATCAGACGGTCGAACAGCCACCACACACTTTTGTGTGTAACCTTCTTGGAATACCATATCAGGGCAAGTATTAGTGCGAATACACCTCCGTGGCTTGCCAATCCGCCTTTCCATATTTTAAGTATCTCTAATGGATGCGAACCGTAATAATCCCACTCGTAGAACAGGCAGTGTCCTAAACGTGCTCCTATAACGGCACTCACTATACAGTAAACAAACAGTTTGTCTGCCCAGTCGTCAGGGTGACCTTCTTTCTTGAAAAGGCGTGAGCCCATTTCGTAGGCCAGGATAAATCCCAAGCCCCACATTAGTCCGTACCATCTCAGCTCTATAGAACCAAGACGGAGAAGTATGGGATCGACGTCCCAAACGATGCTTCCTAAAATCATGTTTCTGAGTTTTTTGAATTATATATGCAAAGGAAATAAAAAAATCTCTCTCCCAAAATTTATAGGGAAAGAGATTTTATGGAAAGATTGATAAATAGTCTGATGATTATACCAAATGAGCGATAAGTTCTTCGCGGTCGCCTTCAAGAAGGTCGATTACAGGAACTTCAATCATAGTGTAGCATCCAGGTTGCTGACGCATAGAAGCACGTGCCACACAAACCAATACCTGAGCAGTAAGAGCCGGGTTGTTAATCTTCATATCGAACTCGAACAACTGGTTGTGTGTCTTACCGGATACACCTTTGCGTACAAGGTTTACACCGTGACCAACGTCATTGAGGTCATCAACACATGGAACCTGTATAACGTGAGTTTCGTCGTTTACGAAATATGCATCCGACTTGATTGCAGCTTCAACAGTCTTGAAGTCTGCACCCTCTTCAAGTTCCACATATACCATACGGCGGTGAATACCTGTACCTACAGGAATTGTCATTGACAATGCATCTTTAACACCTGCGATGGCGCGTACGGCAACAGAGTGTCCCATACTGCGGCCCGGACCGAAGTTAGTGTATGTGATACCTTTTGGAGCGATAGCTTCAAGAAGTGTACGAACTACTGAGTCGCTTCCCGGATCCCATCCTGCAGCGATGATTGAAACCGCATTGTGTGCCTTTGCTGTTTCGTTCAATGTACGACGTAAAGATGTAATTTGTGTATGTATGTCAAAACTGTCTACTGTATTGATACCCAATGCAAGTATTTCTTTTGCGTACTGCTCTACGCTACGTGTAGGAGTTGCAAGAATAGCTACGTCAACGCCTTCAAGTTCCTTGATGTCTTTTACTACTTTATAAGGAGCAAGTTCTGCCGGCTTATTTGCATCACCATTACGGCGAACTACACCTGCAATTTCAAAATCAGAAGCAGCTTCAAGTGCTTCAATTGTAAACTTTCCGATATTTCCGTAACCAACTACGGCAGCTCTAATCTTTTTCATAATTTTATTGGTGTTTAATTATTTGTTTCTGTTAATTTTGATACAAGGAATGAATCCTGTATTTTTGACGATGCAAAAATAAAAAATTAGAATTGTTCTAAAGAGAAAAAAAGGTACGTTTTTTGAAATATTTCGAACGTAACTTACGATTTATAACTTTGTTATACTTATTTTTGCCGTTAAATTATAATTTATAACCAGAATATGATAGAATATATAAAAGGAAAACTTGATGATGTTACACCTACCATGGCGGTAGTTGATTGTAATGGAGTGGGATACGGTGTTAATATTTCTCTGAATACATTTTCTGCCATACAGGGAAAGGGAGATGTGAAACTATATATATACGAGGCTATAAGGGAGGATGCTTATGTACTTTACGGTTTTGCAACCAAACAGGAAAGGGAACTTTTCCTTATGCTGATAACAGTGTCGGGAATTGGAGGTAATACAGCCAGAATGATTCTTTCGGCTTTGAGCCCTTCCGAGTTATGCAATGTGATAAGCTCCGGAAATGAGAAACTACTGAAAATGGTAAAGGGTATCGGACTGAAGACTGCCCAGCGAATTATTGTAGAACTCAAGGATAAGATACAAAATATAGGTGTAGAAAGCACCGGAAATGTTTCTACACCTATATCTGCTGCCAATAATGAAATATATGAAGAGGCTGTTGCCGCTTTGACTATGTTGGGATTTGCACAGGCACCGTCGCAAAAGGTTGTTGGACAGATTCTTCATGAAGAACCGGATGCACCTGTACAGAAAGTCATTAAGATAGCTCTTACGAGATTGAGGTGACGGTGGATTATTCTACTGTCACCGATTTTGCAAGATTTCGTGGACGGTCAACATCCAATCCTCTGCATACGGCTATATGGTATGCCATCAGTTGCAGCGGAATGGATGTTACCAGAGCGTCCAGACACTCAGGCACAGCAGGCACCGGGATACTGAAATCGGCAAGTGAACTGATTACCGTATCTCCTTCTGTAACAATTGCAACTACTCTTCCTCCTCGTGCCTTTATCTCCTGAATATTGCTCAGAACCTTGTCGTACAGAGGTGAGTTGGTAGCAATGACTACTACAGGCATTTCCGCATCGATAAGCGCAATAGGTCCATGTTTCATCTCTGCAGCCGGATAACCTTCGGCATGTATATATGATATCTCTTTTAGTTTCAGTGCTCCTTCCAGTGCTATAGGGAATGAATATCCGCGTCCTAAATAGATGAAATTTCGGGCATAGGTAAACATTTTAGACAGATTTGCTATATAATCGTTCTGTTTCAGAACCTGGCGTATCTTTTCCGGAATGTTGTTTAGCGAGGCAACAGTTTCAGTATATTCATAAGAAGATATAGTACCCATTTCTTGTGCCAGTGACAGTGCAAACATCAGAAGTACAGTGACCTGACCAGTGAATGCCTTAGTCGATGCAACACCTATTTCAGGACCCACATGTATATATGAACCGGAGTCTGTAGCACGTGCGATGGATGAACCTACCACATTACATATCCCGTAAACAAATGCTCCGCTGTTACGTGCAAGTTCTATGGCAGCTAATGTATCTGCAGTTTCACCGCTTTGTGAAATGGCTATTACTACATCATCCGGCGATATTACAGGATTACGGTAACGGAACTCAGATGCATATTCCACTTCTACCGGTATGCGGCACATTGTTTCTATAAGTTGTTTTCCTATAAGTCCTGCATGCCATGATGTACCGCAGGCTACGATAATAAATCGTCGTGCATTGATAAACTTGTCTCTGTGTTCTTTTACTGCCGAAAGCAATATTGACATAGTTTCCGGATTAAGACGGCCACGCATACAGTCGGCTATGCATTCAGGCTGGTCGAATATTTCCTTTATCATAAAATGAGGATAGCCTCCTTTCTGAAGCTGACCGATATTCAATGCTATGGTTTGTGCTTCGTGCGAGCATTCCACGTTGTCCAAATCTACAATCTTGATAGGTTCACCATTTCTTAGTACGGCTATTTCTCCGTCTGAGAGATATATTACCTTATTAGTATATTCTACAATCGGAGTGGCATCTGATGCAAGGAAGTATTCATCCTTACCTATACCTACTACTAAAGGACTACTTTTTCTTGCGGCAATGATTGTTTCTGGATGATTTTTGTCTATTACCGCTATAGCATATGCTCCTATTACCTCTTTTAGTGCCAACTGAACAGATGTCAGAAGATCAAGATTTCCTTCTGTCTGGATATAATCAATCAGTTGTACCAATACTTCCGTGTCAGTACTGCTTTTGAAGACATATCCTTTATCTATAAGTTTTTGTTTTAGGAGAGCATAATTTTCGATAATACCATTATGTACTAAAGCCAGTCGACCGCTCATCGAAGTATGAGGATGAGAATTTATCGTACTTGGCTCTCCATGAGTAGCCCAACGTGTATGTGCAATACCGGTCGAGGCTGATGTGTCTTTGCCTGCAACAACCTGTTCCAAGTCTGCAACTTTTCCTACTGATTTGTAAATCTTTAAGTCTCCAGGAGTATTTATAAGTGCCACTCCGGCACTGTCATATCCCCTATACTCCAATTTGCGAAGACCTTCTACAAGCACGGGCCATGCCTGACGCTTGCCAATGTATCCTACGATTCCACACATATTTATATACTTGTTTTCATTCAATACAAAAGTAAGTATTTTCATGTTTATATATATGTCCTATAATATGCTTTTTTGAATAAAATAAAAAATGAAGTTTTAAACTGAAGTTAAAAGTAAAGTATTTGGTTTTAAATTTAAAGGTATTGCTTTTTATTAATTCGTATTTATAACAACTCTTGAAAGCTCAGTATCTTTTTTTTTAGAAAGAGCTTATAAAACAATGCACAAAAGATGGAATTCTATACTTTTGTAGTGCAAAATAATACATACAAACGAGATTTTAGTACATAAAGAAACCAAAACGCAATGAAAGAGAATCATTTTATCAGAGAAAATGCTCTTCGGGGATTATACAGTCCGGCAAATGAGCATGACGCCTGTGGTGTAGGAATGATAGTCAATCTGCATGGTGCAAAGTCACATGAACTGATAGACTCAGCCTTGAAGGTATTGGAGAATATGAAACACCGTGGAGCTGAAGGAGCAGACAGTAAGACAGGTGATGGTGCGGGTATCATGATTCAGATACCGCATGAATTTATTCTTCTACAGGGTATTCCGGTTCCTGAAAAAGGTAAATATGGTACAGGACTGGTGTTTATGCCTAAAGATAAAGACGCTCAGCAGGATATCATGAGTGTGATGATAGAAGAAATAGAGCGTGAAGGGATGACACTGATGCATGTACGCACAGTGCCGGTAAACTCGGATATTTTGGGTAAGGACGCGCAAGCTACAGAACCTGATGTGGAGCAGATTTTTGTCACTGCCGGAGCAGATGAATCTGAACTGGAGAAAAAACTGTATATCATCAGGAAGAAGATAGAAAATCGAATACAACACAAAGACTTTTATATAGTGTCACTCTCCAGTAAGAACATGGTGTATAAGGGAATGCTTACTTCTACACAACTTCGTGAATATTATGCAGACCTTACGCAGCCGTACTTTACCAGTGCACTGGCTTTGGTGCATTCACGTTTCAGTACGAATACATTTCCTACATGGAGTCTGGCACAGCCTTTCCGTATGATGGCTCATAACGGCGAGATAAATACAATTCGTGGTAACCGTGCCTGGATGGAAGCCAGGGAAAGCGTTCTTTCATCTGAGAAACTGGGGGATATATCAAAGATACGTCCTATCATACAACCAGGCATGAGCGATAGTGCCTCAATGGATAATGTACTTGAATTTTTCGTTATGTCAGGTCTTAGTCTGCCTCATGCGCTTGCCATGATGGTACCTGAGTCTATAAACGAGAAAAACCCTATCAGTCAGAAACTTAAAGACTTCTATGAATATCATTCCATACTGATGGAACCCTGGGATGGTCCTGCCGCACTGCTTTTCAGCGACGGAAGATACGCCGGAGGTATGCTTGACAGAAACGGTTTGCGTCCTGCCAGATGGCTGGTTACAAAAAACGGAACTATGGTAGTTGCCAGCGAAACAGGTACCATAAGTTTCAATCCTGATGAAATAGAAGCCAAAGGAAGACTGCAGCCGGGTAAGATATTATTGATAGATACACAGGAAGGTAAAATATATTACGATAAAGAAGTTAAAGAAGATCTGGCATCGGCTTTACCATATACAGAATGGTTGGCTGCCAACAGAATTGAACTTGATACTTTGCGCAGTGGACGTAAGGTGGAAAACTCTGTGAAAGATGCAGGAAGAAAACTTCGTATATTCGGATATACCCGCGAAGACATCGAGCGCACTCTTACTCCTATGTGTGCCGCAGGTGCGGAACCTACAGCGTCAATGGGGAATGATACTCCTTTGGCGGTATTGAGTGAAAAACCTCAGTCGGTATTCAATTATTTCCGTCAGCAGTTTGCGCAGGTTACTAATCCGGCTATTGATCCTATACGCGAAGAACTTGTCATGTCTCTTACTGAGTATATCGGTGCCGTAGGAAGCAATATTCTCAGTCCGAGTGCAGGACATTGCAAGATGGTTCGTCTGCCGCATCCCGTGCTTACCAATACACAGCTTGATATTCTCTGTAATATCAGATATAAGGGCTTCAGTACAGTCAAATTGAAAATGGTATTCAAAGCTTCAGATGGCGAGGAAGGACTTCGCCGCGCTATAGAGAATCTGTGTAAGAGTGCGGAAGAAGCCGTTGATGCAGGTGCAAACTATATAGTGCTTTCAGACAGGGATGTAGATGCCGAATATGCGCCTGTACCGTCACTTGTTGCTGTAAGCGCAGTTCATCATCATTTGATTTCGGTGCAGAAACGTGTGCAGACAGCGTTGATAGTTGAAAGTGGCGAAGCACGTGAAGTAATGCATGCTGCATTGCTTTTGGGATATGGAGCGAGTGCAATCTGTCCGTATATGGCTTTTGCTGTGATAGACGGTTTGGTTAAGAAAGGCGATGTGCAGCTTGATTATGCTACTGCCGAAAAGAACTATATAAAGGCTCTTTGCAAAGGTCTATATAAGGTAATGAGCAAGATGGGTATCAGCACGATACGTTCATACCGAGGAGCTAAACTGTTTGAGGCTGTAGGCTTGAATGCTGAGGTAATGAGAATGTATTTCGGAACAGATGTGTCTACAATTGGAGGGGCAAGTATCGGAGATATTGCACATGATTATCTCAGATTCCATCGTTCTGGTGTTGCTATATCTGAAGATGAAGCCGGAGCATTGCTTGACCATATCGGACTCTTCTCATACAGAAAGGATGGTGAACAGCATGCATGGAATCCTGATACGATAAGTCTGCTTCAGCTTGCCACACGTACAGGTAGTTATAAAAAGTTCAAGGAATTTACTGCTAAAGCGGATAAAAAGGAAAATCCTATTTTCCTTCGCGACTTTTTCGGTTTTCGCAGGGCTCCTATCAGCATAGACCAGGTGGAGCCGGTAGAAGATATAGTGAAACATTTTGTTACTGGGGCAATGTCGTTCGGTGCAATCAGCAAGGAGGCTCATGAGGCTCTTGCATTGGCAATGAATAGTCTTGGAGCAAGAAGCAATACTGGTGAAGGTGGTGAAGACAGCAGCCGATTCTCTGATGTTTATCATACCGAAGACGGAGATATCAGTCTGTGCAGCAAGACCAAGCAGATAGCTTCAGGACGTTTCGGAGTGACAACTGAATATTTAGTCAATGCCGAGGAAATTCAGATAAAGGTGGCACAAGGAGCAAAACCGGGAGAGGGTGGACAACTGCCGGGATTTAAGGTAGATGAAGTAATTGCCCGTACACGTCATTCTATTCCCGGAATATCTCTTATTTCTCCTCCACCTCATCACGATATATATTCTATAGAGGATCTTGCACAGTTGATTTTCGATTTGAAGAATGTTAATCCGCGTGCTGCTATAAGTGTTAAGCTGGTGGCTGAAAGTGGTGTTGGTACCATTGCGGCGGGTGTGGCAAAGGCTAAGGCCGACCTGATTGTGATTTCTGGTGCCGAAGGTGGTACAGGTGCTTCTCCTGCTTCATCAATGAGGTATGCCGGAATTCCGCCTGAGATAGGTTTGAGCGAAACCCAGCAGACTCTTGTGCTGAACGGACTTAGAGGACAGGTACGTCTGCAGACAGACGGACAGTTGAAAACAGGACGTGACATTATAAGTATGGCTTTGCTTGGAGCTGAGGAATTTGCTTTCGGAACTTCTGTACTGATAGTCTTGGGATGTGTTATGATGAGAAAATGTCATACCAATCTGTGCCCTGTCGGAGTTGCTACTCAGGATGAGAAACTGCGCGAGCATTTCCGTGGACATTATAAATATGTGGTGAATTATTTCCGTTTCCTGGCAGAGGAAGTAAGAGAGTATTTGGCAGAAATGGGATTTACAAAACTGGAAGATATAGTAGGACGTACGGACCTTATTCAAGTTGATTCTTCATACAGCAGAGGAAAAATGTCAGGTCTGGATTTTGGAAGAATTTTACATAAGGTGGAAAGCTGTGCCGACATTCATCATACTGCAGACAAACCTCTTGACTTGTTGGGTATAAAGGACAGAGCCATGATTTCGGCTGCTAAGGAGGCTTTGGATAACATGAAACCGGTTGAACTGGAATATACAATTTCCAATACAGACCGTTCGGCAGGTGCCATGCTCTCCGGGGAGGTGGCAAGAAGATACGGTCATACAGGTTTGCCTGACGGTACTATTAACGTGAAGTTTAAAGGTTCGGCAGGACAGAGCTTCGGAGCATTCCTGACATCTGGAATAACATTCCGTTTGGAAGGTGAAGCCAATGACTATGTGGGAAAAGGTCTTAGCGGTGGACGTATCTGTCTGTTGCCTCCGTCAGGTTCGTTGTTCGATGCTTCTAAGAATACTATCGCAGGCAATACCCTTATGTATGGTGCCACTAAAGGTGAAGTTTATATTAACGGACGTGTTGGAGAGAGATTTGCAGTGAGAAACTCAGGTGCAATAGCTGTTGTAGAAGGAGTTGGTGACCACTGCTGTGAATATATGACAGGCGGACGTGTGGTAGTGCTTGGCGATACCGGAAGAAATTTTGCAGCCGGTATGAGTGGCGGTATAGCATATGTGTGGGACCCGGAACATAGTTTCGACTATTTCTGTAATATGGAGATGGTAGAACTCAATCTGCTTGAAGATTCTGCTTCACGCAAGGAGTTGAAAGAACTTATCGAACGTCACTGGAAATTCACCGGTTCGAAATTGGCACGTACTCTGCTCGATGAATGGCAGGAGCATGTTGATGAATTTATTCAGGTTACTCCAATAGAATACAAACGTGTTCTGGCTGAGGAACAGATGAAGAAACTGCAACAGAAGATTGCGGAGGTACAGAGGGACTATTGAAACAACTAATAATGAATAATATGGGAAATCCAAAAGCATTTCTAAATATACCTCGTCAAGAGGCCGGCTACCGTCCTGTTCATGAACGTGTTGCCGATTATAGTGAAGTGGAACAGACACTTAACACAAGCGAACGTAAATTGCAGGCCAGCCGTTGTATGGACTGTGGAGTACCATTCTGTCATTGGGCATGTCCGTTGGGAAATCGTCCTCCTGAGTTTCAGGATGCACTATGCAAGGGTGACTGGCGCAAGGCTTACGAAATATTGAGTGCAACAAACGACTTTCCGGAATTTACAGGCCGTATATGTCCTGCGCTATGTGAGAAATCGTGTGTACTGAAACTCAGTATCGACTCTCCTGTAACTATTCGTGAGGATGAGGCTGCCGTTATAGAGGCTGCATTCCGCGAAGGATATATCTCTCCGAAAAAATATGAAAGAAACGGAAAAAAGGTGGCTGTGATTGGTTCGGGACCTGCCGGGCTTGCTGCAGCAAACCAACTGAACAGACGTGGATACGAAGTTACGGTATTCGAACGCGACGAGATGCTCGGAGGTCTTCTGCGATACGGAATACCAAATTTTAAACTTGGAAAGAACATCATAGACCGCCGTATCCGAATAATGGAAGCCGAAGGCATTGTCTTCAAGACTAATTCGGAAATAGACCTTGCGAAATTGCCTGAAGGATTTGATGCGTATGCTGTTTGTACAGGAACTCCGCAAGCCAGAGATTTGGTGATACCGGGACGCGAACTCTCCGGCATTCATTTTGCCATGGAGATGTTAGCGCAGCAGAACAGAGTGCTTGCCGGGCAGAATATTGCGGAGAAAGACAGAATATCTGCCCGCGGAAAGCATGTACTGGTAATAGGTGGTGGTGATACGGGTAGCGACTGTATAGGTACCTCACACCGTCAGGGAGCATTGAGCGTTACTCAGATAGAAATTATGCCTAAACCTCCTGTAGGACACAATCCTGCTACCCCATGGCCACAGTGGCCTGTTGTACTGAAAACCAGTTCAAGCCACGAAGAAGGATGTACACGCCGCTGGTGTCTGAACTCGAATAAGTTTGTGGGCAAAAACGGAAAAGTCACAGCAGTAGAGGTGGAAGAAGTAGAATGGATTCCGGCAGCAGACGGTGGCCGTCCGACGATGAAACCTACGGGCAATAAAGATACCATAAAGGCAGATTTGGTTCTGTTAGCTATGGGATTCCTGAAACCACAGCTTCCTGAACTGCCTGCGAATGCAGTTGTGGCAGGTGACGCGGCTACAGGTCCGTCGCTCGTAGTGAAATGTATTGCTGCAGGACGTAAGGCGGCCGCAGAGATAGACAGGATGATAATGAATAATTAATAATTAGTGGTGATGTCATCCACTCATTTTTAATTCTTAATTCTTAATTGAACTCGTTTTTAATTCTTAATTACAACTATGTGTGGTATAGCATGTATCTTCAATATAAAACAGCAATCGCCTGAGTTGAGACAAAAGGCTCTCACTATGGCGAAACGCATACGCCACCGCGGACCGGACTGGAGCGGAATATATTGCGGTGGTTCTGCCATCCTGGCACACGAACGTCTGTCAATAGTCGACCCTCAGAGTGGGGGACAGCCATTGTTTTCGCCGGACAGAAAACAAATTCTGGCTGTGAACGGCGAAATATACAATCATCGCGACATACGCGCTGAATTTGCAGGTAAGTATGAATTCCAGACCGGAAGTGACTGCGAGGTTATACTTGCCCTGTATCGTCAGTATGGAGTGGATTTTATAGAGAAACTGAGTGGAATATTCGCATTTGCACTTTATGACGAGGAACGTGATGAGTTTCTTATTGCACGCGACCCTATAGGCGTTATACCTCTTTATATAGGACGTGATGCAGACGGCAAAGTATATTGCGCAAGTGAACTGAAAGCTCTTGAAGGGATGTGCGACGAATATGAGCCTTTCCTGCCCGGACATTATTATTGGAGCCGAGAAGGTAAGATGCACAGATGGTATAATCGTGACTGGACAGAATATGAAGCAGTGAAAGACAGATACGCCGATATGCCTGATGATGAAGCTTACAAAGCTCAGGTGAATGATGTGCGTTCGGCTTTGGAGGCTGCTGTGAGAAGGCAGCTTATGAGTGATGTTCCATATGGTGTATTACTTTCCGGCGGACTTGATTCGTCTGTTATTTCAGCTGTAGCTAAACAGTTTGCCGACAAGCGTGTGGAAACCGACGGAAAGCAGGATGCATGGTGGCCTCAGCTTCACTCATTTGCTGTAGGGCTTAAGGGGGCTCCGGACCTGGAAAAGGCCCGTCTTGTGGCCGAACATATCGGAACAGTACATCACGAGATAAATTATACCATCCAGGAAGGTCTTGACGCCATACGCGACGTGATTTATTACATAGAAACTTACGATGTGACTACAGTACGTGCGTCTACTCCGATGTATCTCCTTGCAAGAGTCATCAAGTCTATGGGTATAAAAATGGTACTGAGTGGCGAAGGTGCCGACGAGGTGTTCGGAGGATATCTTTATTTTCACAAGGCGCCGGATGCGCGTGCATTCCATGAGGAAACAGTGCGTAAACTCTCCAAACTGCATCTTTATGACTGTCTGCGTGCCAACAAATCGCTCTCTGCATGGGGCGTGGAAGGAAGAGTTCCTTTCCTCGACAAGGAGTTCCTGGATGTGGCAATGCGTCTGAATCCGGCCGTAAAGATGTGTCCGGGCAAGGAGATAGAAAAGAAGGTAGTGCGCGATGCGTTCTCATCTCTTCTCCCCCAGGAAGTGGCATGGCGACAAAAGGAACAGTTCTCCGACGGTGTGGGCTATTCATGGATTGATACTCTGAAGGCAATAACATCGGAAGCAGTATCAGACGAGCAGATGGCCCATGCGGCAGAACGTTTCCCTATCAATCCGCCTCAGAACAAGGAAGAATATTATTATCGCAGCATATTCGAGGAACATTTCCCAAGCGAATCTGCAGCCAAGTCGGTTCCAAGCGTACCGAGTGTGGCATGCTCAACTGCTGAGGCTTTAGCTTGGGACGCATCGTTTAAAGGGATGAATGACCCGAGCGGACGTGCTGTAGCGGGAGTACATGAGGCGGCGTATTGAGTTTGAGTTTTTGAGTTTTTAAGTTCTTGAGTTCTTAAGTTCTTAGTTCTCAGCTCTTGATTATTAATTAGCTTCGCTGACCTTCTGTTCTTAATTATTAATTGATTAGCTTCGCTGACCTTCGGTTCTCGGCTCTCAATTTTTAATTATTAATTATTAATTCTTAATTATCAAAAATGAACATCAGATTTACAAAGATGCATGGTGCCGGCAATGATTATATCTATGTCAATACCATTAAATATCCTATAGAGAATCCGGAAGAACTTGCCGTGATGTGGAGCAAATATCACACCGGAATAGGCAGCGACGGACTGGTCCTTATCGGTACATCAAAGACAGCGGATTTCAGTATGCGCATATTCAATGCCGACGGTTCGGAAGCTATGATGTGCGGAAATGCGAGCCGATGCATAGGAAAATACCTTTATGAAGAGGGACTGACTGCAAAAACGGAAGTTACACTGGAAACTCTTTCCGGAATAAAAACATTGCGACTTCATCTTACAAAAGATAATCATGTTGATGAAGTGACCGTCGATATGGGTCTTCCTAAAGTTATTGGAAAAGTTCAGTTAGGTGATGGATACGGATACACAGAAGGTGTTTCTGTATCAATGGGTAATCCTCATCTTGTGATATTTGTAAATAATATATCCGAAGTTGATATCAATACTGTTGGACCGTCACTTGAGAAACATCCATTATTCCCTGATCGTGTAAATGTGGAATTTGCACAGACTTTTCAGGATGGATATATTCGTATGAGAGTGTGGGAACGTGGCTCAGGTATTACAATGGCATGCGGAACAGGAGCTTGCGCTACAGCCGTGGCTGCGGCATATACCGGAAAGTGCGGTAGAGAATCATCTGTGAAAATGGATGGAGGCACACTTAAAATTAAATGGGACGAAACAGACGGACATGTATATATGACCGGTCCTGCTGTAAAAGTCTTTGATGGAGAAATAGTTCTTTAATAACTAACAACTAAAAAATGGCGCAAATAAACGATAATTTTCTAAAACTGCCCGGCAGTTATCTCTTTTCAGACATAGCGCGGAAAGTAAACAACTTCAAGGCGGCAAATCCTGATATCGACCTCATCAGACTGGGGATAGGCGATGTCACACGTCCGCTTCCCGCAGCCTGTATTGATGCTATGCACCGTGCCGCAGACGAACTGGCTTCATCTGCATCATTCCATGGATATGGACCGGAACAAGGATATGATTTTCTGATAGAGGCTATTATAAAGAATGATTTCGAATCACGTGGAATAAAGCTTTCTTATCATGAAGTTTTCATAAATGATGGAGCAAAAAGTGACACTGGAAATATAGGTGACATATTCAGTCGTAACAATAAGATAGCCGTAACCGACCCTATCTACCCTGTCTATATCGACAGCAATGTTATGTCCGGCAGAGCAGGAGAGTTGGGCGTTGACGGATGTTGGAGCGATATTACATATATGCCTTGTAATGAAGAAAACGGTTTTGTTCCTTCGCTTCCTTCTAAGCATGCGGATATCATCTATCTGTGTTATCCTAATAATCCTACAGGAACAACGCTTACAAAAGAGGAACTGAAAGTGTGGGTAGACTATGCGCTCAAGAATGGTTCTATAATATTTTTTGATGCTGCATACGAGGCATTCATACGCGAGGAAAATGTTCCACATTCAATATACGAGATAGAAGGAGCCAGACAGTGTGCTATAGAATTCAGAAGTTTTTCCAAAACAGCCGGATTCACAGGAGTGCGATGTGGTTATACGGTAATTCCAGACGAACTTCTTGCTACTGCGGCAGACGGAACGAAAGTTCAGCTTAATAAATTGTGGCTGCGACGCCAGTGTACAAAATTTAATGGAACCAGCTATATTACTCAGCGTGCAGCCGAGGCTATATATTCCCCCGAGGGTAAGGAACAGGTAAAAGCAAATATCGACTATTATCTGGAAAATGCGCGTATTATGCGCGAAGGTTTTACCAAATTCGGAATGACTGTTTATGGAGGAATAAATTCACCTTATCTGTGGCTTAAGACTCCCGAAGGCTACGGTTCGTGGAAATTCTTCGATACTTTGTTGGAGAAAGCTAATGTAGTAGGTACTCCCGGAGTAGGTTTCGGTCCGTCCGGCGAAGGCTATCTTCGTCTTACTGCATTTGGTAAACGTGAGGATTGTATAGAGGCCATGCAACGTATTGAGAAATATATATAAACATGTCATGTCCTGCCAATTTGCATGACGTTAATTATAATCTGTTTTGGTTTTATATGTATTTAGTAGAGGCGAAACTGCAGCGATGTAGTTTCGCCTTTTATTGTCTGTGTTAGTGTAGGCTTTGAGATATCAGAAAAAAACGCTTAGTCGTTTTAGTTTAAACGACGGTTCGTTTTGATTAAAATAACGAAGCGTTTTGCGCGTTTTTGTATTTGTTTGGAAATCAGTGGATTAGAAATTTATATTGGAATGGTAAATATAACGAATGTTTCATCTTGATGTAAAAATGATACATGAAACAAAATTTATTGTATATGAAACATTAGTTATATATCTTTGTGCAGCGGCATTATACCTTTGCAACAAACAAATTAAAAAATCATTTTTAATAATCTAATTAATTTAATGCGTATGGAAAGCATGAAAAGAAAATTTCTTATTGCGCTATTCTTATTTATATGCATATTTGTGCATGCGCAAGAGTTAGTTGTTCAGGGAACGGTCATTTCTGCCGTTGATAATTTTCCTGTTATTGGAGCAACTGTAGTGGAGAATGGTAATAATACTAATGGTACTATTACTGACTTCGACGGTAAGTTTACTTTGACAGTAAATGAATCATCATCTATCTCGGTTTCGTTTGTTGGTTATCAGACTCAGACAATGAAAGCACAGAGTGTAATGACTTTTATTCTTAAAGAAGATGCTGAAGTTTTGGATGAGGTGGTAGTAACTGGTTATACAACTCAGCGTAAGGCTGATTTGACAGGTTCCGTATCTGTCGTTTCTACTGATGAACTTAAAACGATTTCAAATCCAGATCCGATGCGTGCTTTACAAGGTAAGGTTCCAGGAATGACTATCACGTCAAATGGATCTCCTAGTGGTACTGGTACTGTACGAATAAGAGGTATAGGTTCTTTTAACTCATCTCAAGATCCATTGTATATTATCGATGGTGTTCCTACAACTGCAACATTGAATTCTCTGAATACTAATGATATTGAAAGTATGCAGATATTGAAGGATGCTGCATCCGCTAGTATTTATGGCTCTCGTGCTGCCAATGGTGTTATTATTATTACAACAAAGCAGGGAAAAAAAGGTGATAAGTTGAAAGTAGATTTTTCAACAAACCTAACGGCACAATTTTACACACCACAATCTATGATGAGTTTATGTAATACTGCGGAATATGCAACAGCAATGGCACAAGCTGCTATTAATGATGGTATAGATCCTGTGGCTTATGCAAGTAATTATGGACTTGATTTGAATGCCAAAACTGGTATAAGTATTACAGCATATGATCCAGTTTCAGAAAGTTATAAGAATTATACCGTAAACGGGTTATATAATGGCTACATTAATTCTAAGAAAACAATGCAGTTCTCTAATACAGATTGGCTTAAAGCTATTTCTAGAGTCGGCTTTTCCCAAATGTATAATGTTTCTTTGTCAAACGCTACAGAGAAATCTTCTTCAATGTTTTCTTTAGGTTACAAGAAGAGTCTTGGTATTATAAAATACACCGATTTTGAGAATCTTTCTGCACGTATGAATTCTTCATATAATGTGAACAAATATGTTAGTGTAGGGGAGAACTTTACTTTGACATATACAAACCAGGTTGATTGTGCACCGATGGAGAATGCCTTGAAAATGTCGCCTATAGTTCCTGTTTATGAAACAGATGGTGAAACATTTGCTGGTCCAGTCGGTGGAATGAGTGATCGTCAGAATCCGTTGCGTGAAGCATATCATAATCGTGATAATAGATTGGAAATATGGCGTATGTTTGGAAATGCTTATGTTGATATAAAGCCTATAGAAGGTTTGGTCTTACGTTCAAATTTCGGTCTTGATTTTGATACTTCTTTTATTCATTCTATTAAATATACATTTACTTCTGATATTGTGAATAATGATACTCCAAGTACTACATTGTCACATGCAAATGATTTGAAATGGACTTGGTCTAATACAGCTAATTATAATTTCAAAGTGCAGGAACATTCATTTAATGTTTTGGCTGGTATTGAATTATTTAGACAAAAACGAGTGGATATGTCTGGTTATGCAGAAGATTTTGCTGTAGAAAATCCTGATTATATGTGGCCTGATGCTGCAACTGGAATAGAAAGAGCTACAGGCATTGAAAACGGTTACTCTTTGGCTTCTTTTTTTGGAAAAATTGATTATAATTGGCAAGATCTTCTTTTGGCTTCATTTACTATAAGACGTGACGGCTCAAGTAGGTTTGGTAAAAATAATAGATATGGTACATTCCCTGCTGCGACGTTAGGATATCGTATATCAAAAATGATAGATAAGGATTGGCTGGATGATATGAAGATACGTTTGTCTTGGGGAGAAACAGGTAATCAGGCTATTTCTAATACAGCGCGTTATTCATTATTTGTAGCAGATTATGGTTCAGATCGTGTGACTTCAACGGCATATGATTTGTATTTACAAGGATCAGGATTATTCCCATCTGGTTATAGAACAACGCAGTCTGCGAATAATGATCTTAAATGGGAAACTACAATTCAGTACAATGCTGGTATTGATTTTACTTTATTTAAAAATAGTTTATATGGCTCTGTAGATGCTTATATAAAAGATGTAAAGGATATGTTGATAACTCCTGCTTATTTGGGAGCAATGGGAGAAGGTGGAGCATCTTGGTTTAATGGACCATCTCTTAGGAACTGGGGTATGGAATTCTTGGTAGGATATCGTAAGTCTTTTTCTAATGGTTTGGCATTGGATTTGAATGCAAATATGGATTTTTTCCGTAATAAAGTTACGTATTTACCTTCTACGGCAACAGGTTCCTATGCTCATACCTCTACTGAGAATCTTGTAGAGGCTGGCAAACCATACGGATCAATAGTAGGATATGTAGTTGAGGGATTATATCAGAATAAGGAAGAGGTGATGTCTTCAGGACAGGTTAATGCTCGTGTAGGTGGCTTGAAATATGCAGATCTTGATGGAAATGGTATAATAAATTCAGATGATCAGACTTGGATATTCGATCCTGTTCCTATGTTTTCTTATGGAGTTAATATTGGTTTGAGTTATAAAAATTTTGATTTGTCTATGTTTTGGCAGGGAGTATGTGGACAGGATGTTTACAATAATCAGAAGTTCCAAACTGATTTTTGGAGTTTAAACGACCCGGGTTCTAATAAAGGAGATCGTCTGCTTGACGCATGGACACCGGTAAACACGGACTCTACTATTCCTGCGCTTACAACAGATAATACAGCTGATGAAGGACGAGCTTCAAGTTATTTTGTTGAAAATGGATCTTATTTGAAATTGCGTAATTTGCAAATAGGTTATAATTTACCTAAAAATGTTATCTCTAAAGTTAGAATGTCTTCGGCCAGGATATATATTTCTGGCGATAATTTGCTTACAGTTAAGAGTAAAAGTTTGACTTGTGCCGATCCGGAAAATCCTAATTGGGCATATCCATTGTCAACCTCTTTATCATTTGGCCTTCAATTGAGTTTTTAATACAATTAAATTTATATAGACATGAAAAAGATAATAAATATATTTTTATCAACAGCTTTTTGTTTCATAATTTATAGTTGTGATAAGTTTATTGATGTCTCACCTAAAGGTGTTATTGATGAAGAATTAGCATATTCAAGTCCTGAAGAGATGGTTACAGCTGCTTATGCTTCATTGGGTGATTGTTGGTATACTTATCCGTTTAATTTGTGGCCATACGGTGATGTCTCTTCTGATGATTGCCTTAAAGGTGGTAGGGATGTAAATGATACAGGTTATCATCCACTTGAAATATGGTCGTCTCTAACTTCATCTTCGGTAGGTGAAATGGATGAACTTTGGTATCGTTTGTATTGTAATATTTCACGTTGCAATCGTGCATTGATTTCATTGGAACAATATGGAGAGAGTAAATTAGGAAATGATTTGACTGCTATACGTATCGGTGAAGTAAAATTCTTGCGTGCTCATAATTATTTCAAGCTTTTAACCATATTCCGTCAAATACCATGGATTGATGAGAGGGTGCAAGAGGAAAATTTACATGAATCAATAAGAAATGATGAATTTAGTTATACAGAACTTTTTGGAAAAGTTATCAATGACTTTAAGGATGCATATGATATTTTACCGGTTGACCAAACTGATGGAGGACGTGTAAATAAGATTGCTGCTGCTTCTTACCTTGCTAAATGTTATCTGACTTTAGCTTGGGGAGATGGATATGAGAAGACTAATGGCATTGACTTTATTAATAGTGAGTATATGCAGCAAGTTGTGAATTATACAGATGATGTAGTAAACTCAAAATATGATTATCTTGAAGATTTTGGTGATATATTTTTGCCTGAATACAAAAATAGTAAGGAATCTATATTTGCCGTGCAATGTTCAGATTATCAGGATGATAATACTACATTCGGTCGTGCTAACTGGTCAAATATGTTGAATGGCTGTTGGGGTATATGGTCATGCGGATGGGATTTTCATAAACCAAGTCAAAATTTGGTTAATGCTTTCAAAACGGAAAATGGCTTGCCTATGTTTGATAGTTATAATGACAATATAGATTATCCGGTTGCAGGACGAGCAAGTCAACAAAAATGGGATCCTAGATTGTTCCATACTGTAGGTATGCCTACGTTCCCATATAAATATGAGGCTGAATATACGTTGACTACAGCAAATTCAAGAACCCCAAATACATATGGTTATTATACTTCTATGAAAGAAGTGCCACAACGTTCTAAAGGAGAAACATATAGTGATTCTTGGCAGGCCTTTGCAATGAATGATTATATTTTCCGTTACACTGATGTTATGTTGATGCGTGCTGAAGCTCTTATAGAGTTGGATAGATTGTCAGAAGCAAGGACTATTATTAATGATATCAGGGAACGTGCTGCTTCGTCAATAACTAAACATATTAGTTATGCCGCACAGTATTGTCAGATATCCACATATCCTGAAACATACTTCCAGGATAAGGAAACGGCAAGAAAATGTCTAAGATGGGAACGCCGTCTTGAGATGGCCATGGAAAATGGAAGATTTTTTGATTTAAGACGTTGGGGTATTGCTTCTAAAATTTTGAATGACTATTTTCAGTCTGAAAAATTATCTGTATATGAAGGACAGTCATATGCTAAATATTATGATGGCGCATATTTTACAGCTGGTAAAAATGAGTTTTTCCCAATTCCTTATAATCAACTTTATTATGTTCCTGGATTGTATTCGCAAAATGAAGGTTATTAATTAAGTAAAAATATATTATCATGAAAACTATATATAAAATATTATTCTTTTTCTTTTTTGTAACATGTTTGATTTCATGTGGAGAAAAAGAGTTTGACAAAGCTGATTTGGTGTTGAAACCTATTTCCGTTGATGAAATACAAGGTGAATTGCAAGGTGATGATTATGTTTTGACATGGCCTGATTTGGGTAATATTAAAATGCAAATCACGGTTTATACTAATGGCATAAAAGGTGGAGATATGATAATAGAAGGTAATAGCTATACTCATACAGGTGTTGATACGAATGTTGAATATGGATTTGTATTTAAATTGACTGATGGTAAAAATTTTTCTTCTGGGGTCGTAAAAAACTTTATGAGGAAGGGGGCAAGCCAGATTAAAGGCCTTTATATGTCTCAAATTGATAAAGATAATGGGTATGACGCTATGGTTGAGTGGAATGCAACCGTTGATGCTGTAACTATAAATTTGTATGCTTCAAATGGTACTCGTACTATTAATGAAACATTGGATGCTAGCATGACGCAATATCTTATTGAAGATGTACAGGATGGTGAATCGTGGGAAGTAAAACTTGTTGCAGTTAATGATGATGGTAATTCTTTGACAAGTAATATAACTTTAAAAATAGGTAAGACTGCCATAGGATTCTTAAGTGTGTATAAAGATGAAGATGATTTGATAACTAAGGGTGATGATGATGAGGCTTCAGCATGGTTGTGGTTACGTAAAGAATATCCAACTGCTAAATATTTGTATTTTGGTAATATAGTGTCTAAAGAAGATTTGGAACAGTATAGAGTATTGTTCTGGTTGCGTGATGTTGAAACAGGAAATGAAAACGATGTTTGGAATATACCTGATGTTGCAAACAATGCTGTTGAGCCTATAAAAGAGTGGTATAAAGAAGGTGGAAACCTGCTATTGTGGAGTCATGCTGTTACTTTTATTACTAATCTAGGTAGGATTGATGCAGATATGTTGAAAAATAATGACAGGACGATTGGGGTTAGTACAGGTGGTTGGAATCCTGATACATGGATGATGGCTGTACAGTTACATCCTGGTAGTAAATTTAAGAAGGATTTTTCTAATCATCCTATATACAAAGGTTTGGATGTAATAGAAACAGAAAGAACCAAATTGATAGCGTTTAAAGGTCCAGGCTGGACTGAGGATCATAATTGTCTGTTCTTCAACATTCCTAATGTCCTAACAGGTTTAGGTAATCAGGAAGAAAATTGTTATAATATGCTTACAAGAGAGTTTGGTATATATCCCCTTGGAATATGGGATTCACAAATTGATTGGATATCGCAGTTGAACGTATGGGAAGCACAACAGGGAAATACTAATTATAAAGGTACGGTTTTGTGTATTGGTAATGGAGGATGTGAGTTTTCTTTGAGAAACCAAGATGGAACTCCTGATATATCAGATTATCCGAAAAATAATCCATATCAGGGTAATGTACTGAAATTGGCAAAAAACAGTTTGGAATATTTAAAAACAAGATAAAAATCTAATAAAATGAAAGAGTTAAAATTAAATTTTGCATATATTTTTGTTATGCTATTTATGGTAACGGCGTGTTATGATAGTAAATTTGATGAGCAACCCCCTTTACCTGTTGAAGAAGGTGATAATAATGATAATACTGATGAAGATGGTTCTTATAGCGAGAAATATAGACCGTTGATACACTATACTCCAGCCAAGAACTGGATAAATGATCCTAATGGCCTTGTTTATGCAAACGGAGTTTACCATATGTTCTATCAATATAATCCTATGGGGAATGATTGGGGTAATATGAGTTGGGGGCATGCTATAAGTTCCGATCTTATAAAATGGAAAGAACAGCCAGTTGCTCTTACAAGAGATGAACTTGGAGATATATTCTCAGGTTCGGCTGTTTATGATGAAAATAATACCGCAGGATTTGGAAATGGTGCAATAGTCGCTTTATATACATCCAGTGGTGAACATCAACAACAGAGTTTAGCATATAGTACTGACGGTAAGAACTTTTCGAAGTATGAAAATAATCCGGTAATTTCTAATACAACTGAACCGGATTTCCGAGACCCTAAAGTATGTTGGTATGAAAAGGGTGGTTATTGGGTTATGTCATTGGCTATGGGAAACAAGCATGCTATTCAGTTCTTTAAATCTACTGATTTGAAGAATTGGGATAATCTTAGCACTTTTACTTGGAATAGTGATGCTTGTAACAGAGGACAGTGGGAATGCCCTGATTTATTGAAAATGGACTATAATGGAGATGAAAAATGGGTTTTGATAGTAAGTGTTAATCCTGGTGGACCGGTATTAGGTTCAGGTACGATGTACTTTATTGGAAATTTTGATGGAACAACATTTGTAGCTGATGATAGAAATTATCCTTTGTGGCTTGATTATGGAATGGATAACTATGCAGGAGTAACATGGAGTAATACACCTGATAATCGTATTGTATTTATCGGATGGATGAATAACTGGAAATATGCAGGCAGTGTTCCTGCTACTCCGTGGAGGTCTGCCATGACATTGCCAAGAGAACTTAAGCTTATTGAATATGACGGAAAACTATTATTGGCCAATACAGTAGTTAGTGAGATAGAAAGTATAGCCAGTGAATGGATAGATGTAAATGAAGAAAACTTAGGTGTTGAAGGTCCGTATCAGTTGCGATTGGAAATAAATCTTGATAGCGATGTCTCTTTATCACTTGAGAATGAAAGTGGTGAGTATGTCAACATTAATATTGATTCATCTAACAGACAGATGATAACAGCTCGTACTAGTAGTACAGGAGCATATAGTTTTTCTAATGAGTTTTCTGTTCCTTCTGTAAAATCACCACTTAATACAGATGGTAATTCTGTAATTCTTGATATATATGTTGACCAATCATCTGTTGAAATATTTACAAGTGATGGCTCAATGGCTCAAACTAATTTGGTATTCCCAAATAGTATTTATAATAAATTTAAATGTGACAACGCTAATGTTGTAGCAAAAGTAAGGGCTCTACAGAATATTTGGGTAAATTAATAGTATTGTTTGCTACAATTATATAGTATATAGTTATAGTGACATTTATCATTGGTGTTAAAGATAACATATTATATATAAGTTATAGCTGTTATGTATAGGGTAAGTTTTAGGTAGATTTTTAATTAATTATCAGCTTATTACTCTTTAAATTGTAAAATATATTAAAATGGGAAAAAATACTATAATAAGTATTCTAATTGCGCTAAACTTCTTTACTTCATCTTTGGGAGTAAACGGCACCGTGTTTAGAATAAGCCACATGGCAAATGAAGAAAATTTTGTTAGTTTAGAAGTTGCGAACAGATACATGCTGTTGCCTGTCCAAGAAAATTCTCCTGAAGCAAAAATAGGTATAATAAAAGATAATTTGCAGGTTGGTGTTTATTCTAATGTACGCCTTGCCCGTGAAAGAGTGGATTATTATGTTCCTTTTGAACTCTCGGAGTATAAGGGTGAATATGTTACTATTGATATACAAGGTGTTCCTGAAAATGCTATTTGCTGGAGATATTTTAAGGTTTCTGATCTGTTTGATACTACAAATACAGAAAAATTCCGTCCTTCATACCACCATACACCGGCATACGGATGGATGAACGACCCTAACGGTATGTTCTATAAAGACGGAGTCTATCATCTGTATTTCCAGTACAATCCTTACGGCTCTATGTGGGGCAATATGCACTGGGGACATTCCACTTCTACCGACCTTGTGAACTGGAAGAATGAGGGTGTTGCCATTGCTCCTGATGCTGTCGGAACAATATTCAGCGGCTCGTGCGTGGTAGACCATAACAATACATCGGGCTTCGGTGAAGGTGCTGTAGTAGCATTTTATACTTCAGCAAAACAGACTCCGTGGGGCGACTGCCAGACACAGAGCATGGCATACAGTCTTGACAACGGAAAGACATTCATCAAATATGCGAATAACCCTATCCTGACATCTTCGGAAAAAGATTTCCGCGACCCGAAAGTCTTCTGGTATGCGCCGAAAGAACATTGGGTAATGATGCTTGCCGTAGGACAGCATATGGAGATTTATTCTTCAAAGAACCTGAAAGACTGGACTAAGGAAAGTGAATTCGGCGAAGGACACGGATGCCATGGAGGAGTATGGGAATGTCCTGATTTGGTAGAACTCCCGATTGAAGGTACAAAGGACAAGAAATGGGTTTTGATATGCAATATCAACCCAGGAGGACCATTTGGTGGCTCAGCTACACAGTACTTTGTTGGCGATTTTGATGGCAGTACATTTACTAATAACTATCCTGAAGAAACTAAATGGATGGATTACGGCAAGGACCATTATGCTACAGTGACATGGAACAATGCTCCTGACGGCAGATGTATTGCTATAGGATGGATGAGTAACTGGCAGTATGCGAACAATGTTCCGACACTTCAGTACCGCAGCGCAAATACCATAGCTCGCGATTTGTCCCTTTTCAAACAGGATGGAAATCTTTTCCTTAAATCAGAGCCTTGCAAGGAGATGGTTGAAGCAAGAAAAGATGGTAGACAGATAAAAACGGTTAATGTAGCCAAAACTGAAACTGTATCACTGTCACCACAGAGTGATAACGGAGCTTACGAAGTAGAACTATCAATCAATCCGGAAAAGTCAAAAGAAGTTTCATTTACTCTTTCCAACGGGAAAGGCGAGAAAGTTCTGATGATATACGATGTTGTGAAAAAAACTTTTTCCATGGACCGTACAATGAGTGGCAATGTTTCTTTCAGCAAAGATTTCCCTGCAACAACAATAATGCCTGTGGGTAAATCCAAGAATCTCAAACTCCGTCTGTTTGTTGATAAATCAAGCATTGAGGCTTTTACTGAAAATGGGAAATATGTGATGACAAACTGTGTATTCCCGTCGGCACCGTACGATACGGTTACATTTGAAAGTGACGGCAATAGGTATAAGGTTAACAATATAAATATATATCAGATAAAATAATATGGCTACAGTAAAAATAAATAAATTAATCCCTGTGATGCTTTGCTTTTTCGCCATGGGTTTTGTTGACCTTGTGGGAATAGCATCCAATTATGTGAAAGCAGACCTTGGCTTGAGTGATTCTCAAGCCAATATCTTCCCTTCGTTGGTATTCTTCTGGTTCCTGATATTCTCGGTGCCGACAGGCGTTCTGATGAACCGCATAGGCCGTAAGAAAACGGTACTGCTGAGCCTTGTAGTAACGTTCGCTTCATTGCTTCTGCCTATATTCGGCGACAGTTATATGCTTATGCTCTGTTCGTTCTCTCTGTTGGGAATAGGAAATGCGTTGATGCAGACATCCCTGAATCCGCTTTTGAGCAATATCATAAGCGGTGACAAGCTTGCCAGTTCTTTGACATTCGGACAGTTCGTAAAGGCTATAGCTTCGTTCCTTGCTCCGTATATCGCCATGTGGGGAGCAACTCAGGCAATGCCAAGCTTCGGTTTGGGATGGCGGGTGCTTTTCCCCATCTATATGATAATAGCCGTAATAGCTGTTCTCTGGCTTTCTGCTACACCAATAGAAGAAGAGCGTCCTGACAAGGCTTCCGGTTTTGCCGATTGTCTTAAACTTCTTGGTTCACCTTTTATTCTGCTTTGTTTCGTCGGCATAATGTGTCATGTCGGAATCGATGTAGGAACTAATACCACTGCTCCGAAGATATTGATGGAACGCCTGGGTATGAGTCTTGATGAGGCTTCTTTTGCCACAAGTCTTTATTTCATCTTCCGTACTATCGGCTGTTTTTCGGGTTCAATAATCCTTCAGAAGGTTTCTGCACGTTCTTTTTTCCTGATAAGTGTCCTCTTTATGCTTGCTGCCATGGTTGGACTGCTGACTTCTGATGCCGATTCAGTGATATATACATCAATCGCTCTGATAGGTTTCGGCAATTCAAATGTCTTCTCAATAATCTTCTCCCAGGCTTTGCTTTCAATGCCTGAAAAGAAGAACGAGATATCAGGTCTGATGATAATGGGTCTTTTCGGTGGAACAGTATTCCCTTTGTTTATGGGATTTGCCTCTGATGCAGCCGGTCAGGACGGAGCGGTAGCTGTGATGGCAGTAGGAGTGATTTATTTATTGATTTATACCATGAAACTTAAAAAATAACACATTATGAATGATTTAGTAGTAGGAATGGGTGAAGCACTATGGGATGTGCTTCCTGAAGGAAAGAAATTGGGTGGTGCCCCTGCAAACTTTGCATACCATATATCACAGTTCGGTCTTAACAGCCGTGTAGTAAGTGCCGTAGGCGATGACAAACTTGGCACTGAAATACTTGAAAACTTCCGTGAAAAGAAACTTTTCGGAATAGTAGAGACAGTACCTTATCCTACAGGAACCGTTCAGGTGGAACTCGATGCCGAAGGTGTTCCCTGTTATGACATAAAGGAAGGCGTTGCATGGGATAATATCCCGTTTACTCCTGCCCTTGAAGATTTGGCTCGTCATACGCGTGCGGTATGTTTCGGTTCTTTGGCGCAACGTAGCGTTGTGTCTCGTGAGACAATCAACCGTTTCCTTGACGCTATGCCCCAAGGCGATGAAATATTGAAGATATTCGATATCAACCTTCGTCAGGGTTTTTATACCAAGGAAATCCTTTGCCATTCATTCAGTAAGTGTAATATACTTAAGATAAATGATGAAGAGCTCGTTACAGTGAGCCGTATGTTCGGTTATCCAGGTATTGATCTTCAGGACAAATGCTGGATCCTTCTTGCCAAATATAACTTGAAGATGCTGATACTGACCTGCGGAGTGAACGGCAGTTATGTATTTACTCCGGGCAGTGTTTCATTTGTAGAGACGCCGAAAGTGGTTGTTGCCGACACAGTTGGGGCAGGTGATTCCTTTACCGCTACATTCGTAGCTTCCATTCTTAAAGGAAAGTCAGTACGTGAGGCTCATGAGCTTGCAGTAAAAGTCTCTGCATACGTATGTACACAGAACGGCGCCATGCCTGTGTTGCCGGATGTGTATCTGGACTAATATGTAACAAATATATAAGTTGGCAAGTTGACGAGGTTCTGGTCTCGTCAACTTGCTTTTTTTATATATTTAGGATTAAATAATATAATGTATATGATATATATCATGTATATTATATATATTTGCAGAAAATATATGATTATGGTAACAGTTGCTTTACAAAAGAAAAGAAAGAATATAGACTTACCTGTAGAAACATTACAGAAACTTTCCATAATGGCTGCATCACAAGGAAAAAGCCTAAAGGCATATATTGAGAATATTCTTGTAGCAAAAGCCGATACATTACAATTAGAGGTACAGAATCCCAGCCCGAGTGATGATGAATTTTTCTCTTATCCTGAAAATCTGAATGAAACGGTTGAAAGAGTAAATGAGTATAAGAGGGGAAAAACAAAATCAAAGGTAGTACTGAAATCTGTTGATGATATAAATAATTTCATAAATAACCTTTGATAATGTATATCGTTGAAATCAGTGATAGGGCTGCAGATGATATAGCCTTATTAAAGAAAAGTGGAAATACTTCAGCTATAATTAAAATCCGAAAACTTCTTGTTGAGCTGCAAGAACATCCTACATCAGGTACTGGTCAGGTTGAGGCCTTGAAAGGAAATCTTTCCGGTTTCTGGAGTAGAAGAATTGATAAGTATAATCGTTTGATTTATACTATTGAGGAAGAGATTGTTAGAGTTGTAGTTGTTTCGGCGAAGGGACATTATGGTATGAAGTAGGGTTTGTTATCTCTTCTTTAATACATCTGTTGGACTTTCACCAAAGAATTCCTTGTAGCATTTGGTGAAGTACGAAGGGGATGAAAATCCTACTTCGTATGCAATTTCTGAGATACTTTTCTCTGTAGCTGTCTTTATTATTGCATTAGCCTTGTTAAGCCTTGCTATTCTCAGAAGCTCATTAGGTGTGTAACCAGTCAGAGCTTTGGCCTTTCTGTATAGCTGAACTCTGCTGAAACCTATCTTTTCACCCATATCTTCTACACTGAAATCTGTATTACCCATATTCTCCTCAATCAGTTTGCGCAATTTTTCTACAAAACCTTTATCTGTATCAGTTAGAGGGGTAGTGCTTGTGGTGACTTTATCTCCAAAGAAATCTTTCAGTCTGTTGCGGTTGTCTATCAGATTGCGGAGTCTGGCCATGAGTAGTTCCGAACTGAAAGGTTTTGATATATATGAGTCGGCACCACATTCGTATCCTTTTATTTTCTGTTCGTCCATAGAGTAGGCCGTGAGCATCATTACTGGGATGTGCGATGTGCGTGGCTCAGCTTTCAGACGCTTACAGCACTCCATTCCGTCCATAACAGGCATCATTACGTCACAGATAATCACGTCAGGAACATTGGTAATAGCCTGTTTCAGTCCTTCACTTCCGTTTGCTGCTTCCAGTACGGTGTAATGCTCGTTCAGTAGAGATTTGACGTAATCTCTTACGTCCTGATTGTCGTCTATTATCAGAACTACAGTTTCATGTCCACCCTTTTCTTTGGATATACAGCTTTCTGCAGACAGGCTTTCCTGTCCGGCCATAACAACGGCGCCTTCTTTCAGATTATTCAAAACGGCTTTTCTGTCTATGTCATGATATATTTTACCGTCCTGCTTTGTTGGAATGTTAATGGTAAACACCGTACCGTTTCCTTCTTTGCTTTCCACGTCAATTTTACCGTGATGCATTTCTACGAATGCTTTTACAAGTGCAAGTCCGATACCTGATCCGGCATGGTGTACATCTATCTGGTAGAAACTCTCAAATATGTGGCGCACGTGTTCAGCCGGCATTCCCACACCAGTATCCGAGAATTTCATTGATATATTATTCTCTGTATTTTTGCTCAGACAAATACTGATATTGCCGTTCTCCGGAGTGAACTTGAAAGCGTTCGACAGCAGATTGTACGTGATTCGCTCCATCATCTCCGCGTCTGCTACCACGTTATAATCTCCGTCATCTGCTGTAATTTTAAATGTGATATGTTTTCTGAAGGCTAATGTTCTGAAAGCTTCAGCCCACTCTTTCATACAGTTTTTTATATTGAACTCAGACAAGTGCATTTCCAGTTTCCCGTTTTCAAACTTTCTGAAGTCCATAATCTGATTTATAAGTCTTAGGAGAACCGTCACATTCTTGTTTATGATATTCAGCAGGAATCTTTCATCATCCCGGATGTTTTCGCTGTTCAAGAGCTTTTTCACCGGGTCGGCTATCAGTGTGAGCGGTGTACGGAAATCATGCGACACATTCGTAAAGAAAGCTAATTTGGCTTTTGTAGCTTCTTCAAGTTTTTGTGATAAGTCGATAAGCTGATCTCTCTGCTCTTCCAATTGCTTCTTCTGGCTTGAAAGTTCCGCATTAAGCCTTATCTTCATCCAATACGCTCTTACTACGAAGAACAGCAGTACGGCCAACAGGAACAGAATGACGATGCACGCATACAGAAACATCTTCTGTGCCGAATATCTCATCAGGTAGGTATCCAGTTTATTGTTCAGTACCTCAATTTTCGTGTCAAGAGTGTTGATGTGCGCAGTCTGCATCTGCATTATCCTTGCATTTCCCGCATTCACCAGGGCGGACTGCAGGATGTTCTCCCTTTTGTAGTTCTTTCCTTCCAATATATCCATAGCCACTTGTATCACCCTGTCGCCCCCGGTCGGATATATGAAAGTGGCATCAAGTGTGCTGTCTGCCACCAGTTCCACACCCAACTTCTCTCCTGCCAGAGCATCCACTCCGACGAAAAGCATCTCCTTCTCCCTTCCGGCTTTCATTGCAGCCTGATATGCCCCATATGCCATAGGGTCGTTTTGTGCTATCACCATGTCTATGTCCTCGTGTACGGACAGTATGGAGTCAAACTTCATTTCAGCCTTCTCTTTCAGCCATCCGGCATCCGCAGCAGATATTGTTTCCATCGAAGGATATTCCCTGAGAACCTCATTCATCCCCCTGTGTCTTTCCAGTGCCGGAGTAGAACCTTTCAGCCCCGTAAGCTCCACTATCTTTCCTTTTCCGTCCAGACGGTTTGCCATGTACGTGCCTATCTGTTTTCCCATCAGATAGTTATCTCCCCCTACGAAAGCCGTATATTTGTCCGATGCTATCTTTCTGTCCACCAGTACCACCGGAATTCCCCTGTCATAGGCCTTTTCCACCACCGGCGTAATGGCTTTCGCCTCGTTAGGCGACACCACCAACAGGTCAACTCCCTTGGCTATAAATTCTTCTATATCCTCTATCTGCTCGCGGTTATTGTCTTTTGCCGTCCTTATTTCCACTTTCAGGTTTGGATAGAAAAGGGATTCGCGGGAGATTTCGGTGTTCATACGGCTTCTCCATTCGTCATTACTGCATTGCGATACGCCGATAATGAAATTCTGTTCATGGTTAGCACATGATGTGAAAAAGAATAATTGGATAAGCGAAAATATAGTGATAATATGTTTGATAATGTAGTATTTCATTTTGGAGAACATTTGTATTTCATGGTATTTCCTGCAAAAGTAATCAATAAATGCAATATTTACAAATGTAACACTAATTTGTCTGATTTTGAGGATTTTGATAGTTTGGCTTATTATGGGTGAATAGCTGCTGAACAGTTGATAAACGACTAATGAACGGTTAATGAACATGTGTCTTTCTGTTTTCGAGCGACATTATAATACAGTTCGAATATGATTCGAATGGCTTTCGAATAGTTACAATCCGGTGTTCGTTCCGTGTTTATTACGTGTTCACTGTCCGTTCACCGACCAATATCCACCTTTGTTAGGTCCCACACGCTTTATTATTCCCTCCGCCTTCAGTTTCGATATCTGCTTTTCCACGGCTTTTGGAGTAATGCCTATACGTTCAGCAATTACGGCTGCGCTCAAAGTATTTTCCTTAGAGAGCAAATCAATGATTTTCTCCCTACTTTTTGCTGTTTTCTCCCTACTTTTTGCTGTTTTCTCCCTACTTTTTATGGTCTCCGGACATTCGATTGATTTTTTGTATGTGTCTATATCGTTAGCAAGATTCTTAATCATTACAGAAGTCATAAACTCCCGGAATATATTTAAATCTTCATTTTCACGCGTTTCTACTAAAGCCTTTATATATTCTTCCTTGTCCTCTTTCAGGATTTTAGTAGGTATAAGTCCGAATTCAAATTGCAGGAAGTTCATAATCAGCCTTGCCATTCTTCCATTTCCATCTGCCCATGGGTGTATTGTCACCAGATTATAGTGAGCGTCAAATGTTATATTATATAGTTGGATAACATTTTTATCAACGAAGTTTTGCCTTTCATTATTCAGGTTCAAGCAAAATTCCGACAATTTATCCTGGATTTTATTATAGCCCATGTAAGACCGTCCACCTATTCCTGCAGTTACATTAAGTAATCTCAAATCCCCTTTTGCTGAAGAAAAATCTCCCAATACAGTCTTGTACTCCTTACCTGTATTTTTCATGACTAAGGCCGACAAATCTTTTAGCATTTCAATGCTAATAGGAGTATGTGCTTTTGCTAATTGAATCGCTTTCTCATATGCTGATTTAAGGTCAAGGTTCATATTCTGTTCCTCAATGCTCTTACCTTTCAGGCTTATACCATGATCGAACATTATTTGATTTTCAAGCTCGGTTATTGTAGAGCCTTCTATAGCTGTTGAATGTGTAATTAGAGAATAGAGATAGAATTTATCGTAATCTATCTGTTGGTCAATACCTAATTCCCTGTATTCTTTGATTAGAGTTTCGAGTGGTGTCTGCATGTTCTTTATCCTTTGTTGCAAAAATATACAATTTTATGGAGATATGAACTGATATAATGAAAAAAGGGTAGAAAGAATAATATTAATATCCTTTCTACCCGATTTAAAGTAAACTTCCAATTTTAGGGTATCCCCTTTTAGACGGGCGCCAGTCGGCACCCGT
>UQTJ01000030.1 GCA_900544075.1 uncultured Bacteroides sp. | reverse complement strand
TACAATGGCCGAGCGGCATTTTTTATATTTAATCGATTTTATCGGACAGCAATATTAACAAATAAAAAAACAGCAGACATGAAAAAGATTTTATTTTTTGCCTTGATGGCAGCAATGTGTACTCAGACAATTGACGCACAGCGTAAAGGAGGAGAGAAGAGAACTCCGGAACAGGTGGTAGAAAACCTTGACAAAAAGCTTGATCTGACAGATGAGCAGGAAAAGCAGATAACAGAACTGTATAAAGAATTTTTCAATCAGAAGGTTTCACGTGAGGACAGAAAAGCAAAGATGGACGAACTGAATACCAAAATTTCTTCTTTGCTGACAGACGACCAGAAAGCCAAGTTCGAGAAAATGAAATCGGAAAGGAGTAAGAAAAAACGATAAATATCTATACTCGTACACAACAAAAAAAGTCGGACATCAAGAATTAATGACGCCCGACTTTTTTTGTATATCATTCAGATATATTATCTTGCTGCAGTAAACAAAGATGTTTGCGAACCGCTCAGAGCACGTACAGATGCCAATCCCTGCTGGTCAGGAAGAACTGTTACAGTGTTTCCATCCTGAAGTCTTACTGTGATAGTTCCATCTTCATTCATTGTCATAAGTTCGTAAGATTCACCATCACAAGAAGCGTTCCATGTACGGTTTTCCTGATTGTAAACCAAGTCTATAGAAACATCTTCTCCTTTTTTAGTGATGCTATATCCGTTTTCGTTTGTTCTTACGAGATATTCTCCGTTTTCACCTTTCACGGTTTTGGTAGTTCCAACCTCAGCCAATGGGTTTGACCCACTCCAGAATTCGATAGAGTTAAGAACTATTGCATCGGCAAAATAAGCTACACCGTAAACAGGAATTATATTAAATGCAAGGAATACAACTTCATTTACAAACTTGTTTCCAATACCTTGATTCCAGTCCTTCAATTGGTTCCACAAAGCAAAAGAACCGATGCACGAAGAGAATAGCAGGCTTCCACCCAGTAAAGCACATGCTACTTTAAGTTTCAATTTTCTCATAATCTTTAATATAAAAGAGTTTGTTAAATCATACTATACGCAAAGTTATAGTATTTTTTCTAAAAAACAAATTTTACGCCCTTTATATTAATCTTTATCTATTTTTTGTATTCCTCCTGTTACAGTATCGAAAATAACACGTGTATTAACTTTCTTGTTGAAAAGGTCGTCTACCAGAAGTTCGGTACTTCCGAACTGGGCAAACAGCATATTGTTATCCTCGAAGAGAGTTTTACCCCTGAAGCTTATGGATACATTAGCTTTTCCCGGTATATTGTAAAGTATCCCTTTAGGAGCTTTTTTCTTCTTTTTGCTGTCTTCCTCAGTTACAATTGTTGTCTGTATCGGAGTAGGACTTTCCACCTTAATATATATAGGCTCACCTGCTAAGTTGTCCGACGACAATATTCCTAATTTTTTGGAAAATCTCAGAACGACATCGTTTGTGACTTCTTTATCCGGCAGTATAACAGCTGTGAAAAGCTTGTCTTCCGTGACTTCTTTTCCTGTGAACATATCGGTCAGAGCTTTTTCCTGCTTGTCCAGATTGTCCATTATAAATTTCAGTGATGCTCCGTCCTTAGGCATAGTGTCGGCCTGTCCTCTCAATATAAGATTTTTGCTTTCCCTTATATTGTATATTTCCTTTGCTGTGAGTTCTGCCATTTTAGCTGTCGAGCCGGCTGAAAGAATTTCCTCTGTCATATATTTTCTACCGTCTTCCGAAGGCTGTGATTTCTCAAGTATATATTCCGGATTTACAGATTTTGGGGCAGAAGTGTTTATTGCCTTGATAATACTGTTGTCTGTCACTTCTATGTTAGACATTATACTTTTGTCGTTCAGCTTGATGATATATGCCTTTGTAGAGTCAGGCACACCGATTCTCCTTACCTCTATCTTTTTGATTTCCCATTCAGTGGAAGGTTCAGATGTGACATTGTTTATTTTGAGATATCTGTTTGCATACTGACAGAAATCTCCTGGTGTGTATCTCACTCTTGTGGCTATAACATTTACCTCTACAGCCGTTTTTGGCAGGAAATATGCTATCCCTTCTCCCTCTCCCGGTTTGTAGAAATCTACGTTCTGTGCGTTTGTCGTGCATAATGTCGCAGCCAATAGCGACATTGCTATAATTCCTTTTCTGCTCATAAGCTTAAAGTATTTATATCACTTGTTCGTAAGTCTTTTCCATGCTTCAGGCAGTGCATTGATGATATCTGAAGCATTCATGCTTATTTCTCCTATATTTTCTGCTGCTATATCGCCGGCCAGTCCATGCAGATACACACCTAACAGACAAGCTTCCTTGGCTGTATATCCTTGTGCCAGAAGTGCCGTCAGTACACCTGTCAGTACGTCGCCGCTACCTCCTGTGGCCATTCCCGGATTTCCGGTCGGATTGAAATGACATTCTCCCTCAGGCGTGATAATTACCGTCCATGCACCTTTCAGTACTATATATATATGCATGTACGAAGCTAATTCCTTGGCTTTCTGTATTCTTTCAAAACTGTTGCTGCATCTTCCCACTAATCTTTCCAGTTCCTTTATGTGTGGAGTGATTATAGAACCTCTCGGAACACAGTTCAACTGGTTTCTGTATGTGCTCAGTGCATTTATGGCATCTGCATCAATTACAGCCGGAATATAGCATTCCCTCAACTGGTTTATTACAGCCTGTGCAGTGAATTCCTCCTGTCCTAATCCCGGGCCTATTCCAAGTGCCTGGTAATTGTCCAAGTCTGTCACTTCTGCAAAATATCTGTCGTCCATATCATCCTGCGTCATTGCTTCAGGGATACTCATTTGCAACAGCTGATGATTGCACACCGGAGTATGTATTGTGAGCAGTCCCACACCACTCCTCAAACAACTTTTTCCAGCCAGTACGGCAGCTCCTCCCATTCCGTATGAACCGGCTATAAGCAGTGCGTGTCCGAAGTTGCCCTTATGCGCAAATTTCTTTCTTGGCTTGATTATTCCGGTTATTTCCTTTTCTTCTGTTATAAAGTTGCTTGCTTCCGCCTGTTCTGAATATTCCTTGCTTATTCCGATGTCCAGAACCTCAAGTTCTCCAACAAGGTCTTCGTTTTCAGCGAACAGGAAAGACAGCTTCGGGAGATTGATTGTAAGAGTCAAATCGGCTTTGATGATGTTCTGACGGATGTTTCTGCTATTGTCTTCGCCCATCATACCCGAAGGAATATCTATTGATACCACTTTGGCAGCCGAAGCATTGATGTATTGCACCAGGGCCGCAAAACCTTTGCTGAGCGGAGCATTCAGCCCTGTACCGAAAAGTCCGTCTATTACAATGTCATCAGCCGTAAGTTTTGGAGGGTCGAACTGTGTACTGACCTCTGTGTAGTTTGTAAATCTGCATTCCTGTAGGCGTCTGATATTTGTCAGACAGTCGTCCGAAATACTGCCTTTGATGTTGAACAGTATAACCTGTACCTGATAGTTTTTCAGGTGGAGCATGCGTGCCACAGCTACGGCGTCACCGCCATTGTTTCCCGGTCCTGCAAAAACTATTATTCTGTGTGATTTGTTCCATCTTCTGCATATAGCATCCGTAATCAGGCCTGCTGCCTTCTCCATAAGATTGATGGATAATATTGAATCGTGCTCTATAGTGTAAGCATCGGCTTCTTTCTGTTGTGTGCAACTTAAAATTTTCATTACTTCTTTAAATGGTATTTTGTTGGTAAAAGTAGTAAAAACATACGAACTATTCACTATTTAAACTTCAAAATATATTTAAATACTTAAAACGTAGTGTTGTCTTTTGTCAGATTTTGCGTAAATTTGTCCGCATTTTTAAATTTGCATATTCATATGAGTACTATTCAGATTAAAGACAAGTTGTTTACTAAATTTATAACAGAAGACAGGATATTGAAAGAAGTATCGCGTGTGGCTGAAGAAATCAATCGTGATTTGGAAGGAACTGATCCTCTGTTTCTCAGTGTGTTAAATGGCTCTTTCATGTTTACAGCCGATTTGATGAAACGTATCAGCATACCGTGTGAGATATCATTTGTCAAGCTTGCGTCATATCAGGGAGATTCTTCAACGGGTAAGGTGAAGGAACTTGTCGGTCTGAATGAGGATATTGAAGGCAGGACTGTAGTTATAGTGGAAGATATAGTAGATACAGGTTTCACAATGGAACGTCTTGTAGCGACACTCCGTGCGCGTAATCCTAAGGAAATCCGTATCGCGACACTTCTTGTCAAACCGGACAAGCTTCAGGTGAAACTCGATATTGACTATGTAGCCATGAATATCCCTAACGATTTCATAGTAGGCTATGGACTTGACTATGATGGAAAGGGACGTAACTATCCTGATATATATACTGTAGTCAATGAATAGGGGATAATTTTTCTCAAAAACTAAATAACTTAAAAACTCATAAACTCAAAAACTAAAATAAATATGTTGAACATCGTAATTTTTGGTGCTCCGGGTTCAGGTAAAGGAACTCAGAGTGCACGTATAGTAGAAAAGTATGGTTTGAACCACATTTCAACAGGCGACGTTTTGCGTGCTGAAATCAAGAACGGTACAGAACTTGGTAAAACTGCAAAAGGTTATATCGACAATGGTCAGCTTATTCCTGATGCATTGATGATTGACATCCTTGCAAGCGTATTCGACAGCTTCAAAGACAGCAAAGGTGTAATCTTCGACGGTTTCCCACGTACTATCGCTCAGGCAGAAGCTCTTAAGGAAATGCTTAAGGTTCGCGGTCAGGAAGTTTCTATCATGCTCGACCTTGAAGTTCCTGAAGATGAACTTATGACTCGTCTTATCAAGCGTGGTCAGGAATCAGGACGTGCTGATGACAATGAAGAAACTATCAAGAAACGTCTTGTGGTTTACCACTCTCAGACAGCTCCTCTTATCGACTGGTACAAGAACGATGGCAAATATCAGCACATCAACGGTCTTGGTACTATGGACGGTATCTTTGCTGACATCTGCTCTGCAATTGACAAACTTTAATTTATAAGGAGGTAAAGGAGTTAGAGATGTTTCTCTAACTCCTCAACCTAACTTCTTTAACTTCCCAATATAACTTCTCAATTTAACTTCTAAACAAAAAATATGGCTGAATCGAATTTCGTTGATTATGTAAAAATCTACTGCCGCTCCGGTAAGGGAGGTCGTGGCTCTGTACACATGCGCCGCGAGAAATATGTGCCAAACGGTGGTCCCGACGGGGGCGACGGTGGTAGAGGAGGTCATGTAATTCTGCGTGGTAACCGCAATTACTGGACGTTGCTCCACCTTAAATATGAACGCCACGTGTTTGCCGAACATGGAGGCAATGGCTCAAAGAACAAGAGTTTCGGTAAAGACGGTGCAGACAAGGTGATTGAAGTACCGTGCGGTACTGTGGTCTACAATGCTGAGACCGGAGAGTATGTATGCGACATTACGGACCACGGTCAGGAAGTAATCCTGCTTAAGGGTGGACGCGGAGGATTGGGCAACTGGCACTTCCGTACCGCTACACGTCAGGCACCGCGATTTGCACAGCCGGGCGAACCTATGCAGGAAATGACAGTTATACTCGAACTTAAACTGCTGGCCGATGTAGGTCTGGTGGGCTTCCCTAATGCCGGTAAGTCTACTCTGCTTTCTACAGTTTCGGCAGCACGTCCGAAGATAGCCAATTATCCGTTTACTACACTTGAACCAAACTTGGGTATCGTGTCATACCGCGACGGAAAGTCGTTCGTTATGGCAGACATTCCGGGTATCATAGAAGGTGCAAGTGAGGGTAAGGGACTCGGACTCCGTTTCCTGCGACACATAGAACGTAATTCATTGTTGCTCTTTATGGTGCCGGGCGATACAGACGATATCCGCAAGGAATACGAAATCCTGCTCAACGAGTTGGCTACGTTCAACCCTGAGATGCTCGACAAGCAGCGCGTGTTGGCTATCACCAAATGCGATATGCTTGACGATGAGCTTATCAGTATGCTGGAACCTACATTGCCTGAAGGCATTCCTCATGTGTTTATATCTTCAGTGGCAAATATGGGCATACAACAGCTTAAGGATATCCTTTGGGCTGAACTCAACAAGGAAAGCAATCAGCTTGAGGCCGTAAGACGCGATGCCATCGTACACCGCTCGAAAGACGTTTCAAAACTTCAGCAGGAGCTTCAGGATATGGGCGAGGATGAAGACTTTGAATACGAATACGAGGATGTGGAAGACGATGATTTCGAGTATGAATACGAAGAAGTAGACTGGGATGAAGAACCGGAAAAATAATGAATAACTTATTTTCAAAAGATAAAAGAATGTTAGTGTACGGTTTGAATGAATCGTATGCTGACATTTTTTGTTTCTCTACCACACGCCATGGCGGATACAGCACAGGACAATACTCATCGTTCAACTGCAATCATTATTGCGGCGACAGTCCGGAGAATGTGGAACGAAACAGAATACTTCTTGCGGAGATATTGCCGGGCAGGCCTAAAATGCTGATAGTACCTCATCAGGTACATTCCACAGTGGTCCGTACCATAGACATCCGTTTTCTCAGTGCTTCCGAAGCGGAACGCAAAAACATGTTGGAAGGTGTGGATGCCGTGATAACCAATCTTCCGGAAGTCTGTGTTTGTGTTTCTACAGCCGACTGTATTCCGATACTTTGCTATGATGTACGCAACAAGGCGGTTGCAGCTGTTCATGCCGGATGGCGAGGCACGGTGGCGCGCATCGTAGAGAAGACGCTCACAAAGATGCAGGCAGAGTACGGAACCCGTATGCAGGATATTGTGGCAGCCATAGGTCCGGGCATCTCATTGCAGTCCTTCGAAGTAGGCGACGAGGTATATCAGTCTTTCAGTGATGCCGGATTTGATATGGATGCAATATCCCACAGATACGGGAAATGGCATATCGACCTCTGGGAAGCCAACCGCCGGCAGTTGATATCCATGGGAGTCAATCCAGACCGTATAGAAATGAGCGGTATCTGTACATACATCGAGAATGAAGATTTCTTCTCCGCCCGCCGTTTGGGTATAAACTCAGGAAGAATAATTTCAGGTATAATGCTTAGGTAGAACTTAAAACAGTATTGAAATCATTTATGGAAAATAGAAGAATAAACATTACCGTTTCCGACGAACTCAGGCAGGCATGGCCCGGTTTTCAGGGAGCAGCTGTTTTTGCCCGTGTAAAAAACTCCGGCTACAATGAACAGTTGTGGAAACGCATTGATGAATTTACAGAACTTTACCGTTCAAAATATACCACCGACTCCATAAAGGACATGCCGTCTATACAGGCCACACGTCATGCATACAAGAAATGCGGAAAGGACCCAAGCCGTTATCGCCCGTCGTCAGAAGCATTGTGTCGTCGTATCCTGCGTGGCATACCTTTGTATCAGATAGATACGCTTGTCGACCTTATTAATCTCGCATCCATAAACTGCGGACATTCCATAGGAGGTTTTGATATTGATAAGATTCAAGGCGACGAACTCGTTCTCGGCATAGGTAAGGCGGGTGAGCCTTACGAAGGTATAGGCCGTGGCGAACTCAACATTGAGGGTATGCCCGTTTATCGTGATGCGGTTGGCGGAGTAGGTACCCCAACAAGCGACAATGAGCGTACCAAAATAACAGCTGAAACCACACATCTTCTTACTATAATGAATGCCTACAGCGGTAAGGAAGGACTGGAAGAAGCGGTCGGATTCATGGTGGACCTTATGAAAGAATTTGCAGATGCTACTGACATCGAGATTATTTATTTCAGTTAATGATGAACATTTAATGCTTTTATTGGTTATACATATATAAACCTAAGATTATGGATATAGAAAAGATACTTACAGAGGGTATAGTGTTTAAAGGTGCAAAATCGCCTGCAGCAAAGAAAGAGGAAAAAGTCAAGACTAAGGCTAAGAAGAAAACATATATTACAGGTCTTCATAATTCAGGTGCTGCAAAGATGAAAGCTGAGATTCGTCGTCGTAGGGCTAATCGTCATAAAAATGGATAAATTGTTCTATTTTTAAGATTTTGATTAAGTTTTTTGAGAAAAGGTTATGTTTTTGACATATTTTTCTCAAATTTGAAATTATATAAAAACTGAATAGTTTAACAAATTAAAAATGAGAGTTATGAAGAAAGTATTAATGACTGTATTTGTGATGTTCGCAGTGGTTACTGCTTACGCACAGGAAATGTATGTTGGTGGTGGAATCAGTTTGTGGAGAGACACTGATGCTGAGATTTCATCTTTTTCCATCAGTCCTGATTTCGGTTATGAATTGAATGAAAAATGGGCTGTAGGTGGACAGTTGGTTTTAGCTGTAAACGATTATGGATATAAATCTACAGCTTTTGCTATTGCTCCATATGCACGTTTTTCATATTATGAAAACAGTATAGTACGTCTGTTCCTTGATATGGGTTTCGGAGTATCAGTTCACAAGCCTAAAAACGGAAGTTCTGTAACAGGTTTCGAAGTTGGTGTAAAACCAGGACTTGCTGTAAAATTAAATGATAATTTCAGTTTTATTACTAAAGTCGGATTTGCAGGATTCCGTGATGACTATTTGAATGGTGGAAAGAGTGGTTTCGGCGTAGATGTTGATGGTGAAAGAATCTCTATCGGTATAGAATACGCATTCTAAAAAATGTAGAATTATAACCTTTAAGAAAACGCTTCGTCGTTTTGATTAAAATGCTTCGTCGTTTTAATCAAAACGACGAAACGTTTTTTTTATGCTTTTTATGCTGTGATTTCAGATATTTGCTTAATTTTGTGTTTAAGCAAAAAAACTTATAATACGATGAAGAAACTGATAATTATGATTGTGTGCGTGCTGTCAAGTTTTTCGGCCATAGCACAGAATAAAGTAAAGTGGGGAATAGAAGTTGGTGCAGGTATGTCTGCATGGATGGGTAAAAATGCCGATGGAAGTAAGCCTTTGTTTAATCCTAAAGTAGGAATTACGCTGGATATTCCTCTCAACTGGCTTGTGTCTTTTCAGACAGGTGTGAACTGGACTTCAAAAGGTGCGAGTTACAAGATGTTCAATGATTTTGTTACAGGAACTAATGTCCTTTCAAAAGTGCATGCCAACCAGAATTATTTTCAAATGCCACTGCTTGCTGCATTTCATGTAGGAGCTACTTCAAAGTTTGATATGGTATTCACCGTAGGTCCTTATATCGCTTATGGAGTATCCGGTCAGTCCGAAACTAAGCTTGATGCTCTTACAATGTCATGGTCTACCTTCGATGACCTTTATCTGGCAGGAAAATATATATCCGATGGATATAATCGTTTCGATGCCGGAATACAGACAGGAGTAGGTCTTGATTTTAAGGACTGGACAGTAGGTCTTGACGCAGATTTCGGTTTCTGCAAGATAGCTCCGGCAGCATCGCCATATAATTTTGCCATGTATTTTACAGTGGGATATAAGTTCTGATTGTTTTTAATCGCTTATTGAGTATTTCAATAAGCAGTAAAATTCTGAACAGATAAACATATATAAAGCGTTTTTCTGTTCAGAATTTTACTGTTTTTATATATCCATATAGATAAAAAAATAATATTGTTATATATCATTCAAACCTTATCATATCCGACAACTGAATAAAATAATCGTTCGACCATATATCCAGTTCTTTAGGATTCTTAATAAAAGGAAGTACATCGCTCTTGACCTGGTTCATGTTTGCAGAAGCAAATCTATCCTTCAGTTTTTTAATAAACGTTTCACGTGTAATAACATTATTAAACTGTAGGGCACGTTCTGCAAGATGTGAGAAGCCAAGAGATATATTGTTACGAACATACCATTCAAAATCGTACCAATCGCGGCCTTTTACCCTGTTTTTCCATGCTCTGTAGACCAATGCATGCATTTTTCCTGCAAACAGATCAGAGAGAGTGAAACAGCGTGTCATAAAAGAATGAGGTTGTAAAAGTAGTTTTTGCTCTGTCCTGAAGTTCAGAGGAGGTTGAGTGTCAACCTCAATTTTTATTTTTATGGGTTTGTCTGTCTGAAAAGAAATATCATATACATCAGTGTTATCTTTTAGAAAAGCAGATTCTACTTTACCAAAATTCTTTTTATCTTTTTTCTTTATTTCTACTTCCCTTCCTACGATGGCAAATTCATCTATGATTGGTTGAAAATATTTAGTGAAATCAAACTTATCATTTGGGGCAAGAAGTGAAAAGTCCATGTCCTCGCTGAAACGTTGGAGACCATGAAAAATACGGAGGCAAGTTCCTCCATAAAAAGCTGCTATATCAAAAAAGCCACCGTTGTATAGTCCTGCAAGTATAACCTGTTGGTTTACTTCAAAAATGGCATTTCTTTTATGCTGTTCTGTGGACAAATCGTATGCGGAAAGCATATTGTCGTAAATATCATTTTTCATTTATATAGTAATTTCAGTAATGTTCGTATTGAATCGGCCTTTTTGCCTACATTGATGTATTCTTCAAATATTTCAGGTTTCATCTGCCTGAAATCGTCCAATTCCATTCGTATGTCATCTTCCAGATATGTTACTGCATCTTTCAGATAACGAAGATTGACATTTGGAGAATTGGCTATCAGGTCGCATAATGCCTTTTCCGGAGTGGCAATAACAAAAGCATAACCGTCTTTCCTTATATTGGTTAATCCTACGGAAAATGCTTTTTTGGATATATGTGTATATTCGAATCTCCCCAAAGGAGTATCGAAATCTTTAGAGTGTTTTAATGTCATGGACTGTTTGGTATACACAGCTTCCGGAATTAGACCATAATAACGTAAAGCCGATGACATGGAAACATAAGAAGGGGTATATAGATGATTGGCTATCAGTTCCGTTGACAAAATTTTACCTGTTATTTCCGGATTGCATACATAAAGTCCTTTCTTGAGTCGAATGATTTGTCTGTCACGCTCAAGTAACCTTATTTTCTGATTTCCTCTTTTTATATTAGGGAAAAGAGATTCCAAGGCAGAAACTGATATCGGTATATTACCTATCTGTGTTAGTTGGTTGTTCATAGTACAAAAGTAGTAAAAATTTGAATAGAAAAACATATATAAAGCGTTTTTCTATTCAGAATTTTACTGTTTTTTATCCTATTGTCTAATTTATAGGTACAAAGTAAGAAAAACTCCTGACAGAACCTTTTTGAAAAGTAACTGTCAGGAGTTTTCTCTTTATATATTATAATGCATAATATTAATGGTGGAACAGACGTATGCCTGTGAATGCCATTGCAATGCCATATTTGTCGCAAGTTTCGATAACATGGTCATCGCGTACAGAACCACCTGCCTGTGCTATGAATTCCACACCACTCTTGTGAGCACGTTCGATATTGTCGCCGAATGGGAAGAATGCGTCTGAGCCAAGAGCAACACCTTTCAGTGTGTCAAGCCAAGCACGTTTTTCTTCGCGAGTCAGAACCTCAGGCTTTTCAGTGAAGAACTGCTGCCATACTCCGTCTGCAAGTACATCGTCGTGGTCTTCGCTGATGTAGATGTCGATAGTATTGTCGCGGTCTGCACGGCGGATTTTTTCAACCCATGGCAAATTCAATACCTTCGGGTGCTGGCGCAAGTACCATATGTCAGCCTTGTTTCCTGCGAGTCGTGTACAGTGGATACGGCTCTGCTGTCCGGCACCGATACCGATAGCCTGACCGTCCTTAACGTAGCATACAGAGTTTGACTGAGTATATTTCAGAGTGATAAGCGCAATCATAAGGTCACGCTTTGCAGCATCTGTAAAGTTCTTGTTCTGGGTAGGGATGTTCTGGAACAAATCGTCACCATTGAGTTTTATTTCGTTTCTTCCCTGTTCGAAAGTTACACCGAACACTTCCTTAGTTTCGATAGGAGCCGGAACGTAATTAGGGTCTATCTTGATTACATTGTAAGTACCTTTACGTTTAGCTTTCAGTATTTCCAAGGCTGCATCTGTATATCCAGGAGCGATAACACCGTCTGAAACTTCGCGGTTGATGAAACGTGCTGTTTCTTCATCGCATATATCGCTCAGAGCGATAAAGTCACCATAAGATGACATACGGTCAGCACCGCGTGCACGTACATAAGCATTGGCGAGTGGAGAAAGAGGAAGTCCGTCTACGAAATAGATTTTCTTCATGGTTTCGTCCAGTTCAAGACCGATTGCAGCACCTGCAGGACTTACATGTTTGAAAGATGTTGCAGCAGGCATACCTGTAGCTTCTTTCAGTTCTTTTACTAACTGCCATCCGTTAAGTGCATCAAGGAAGTTGATGTAACCCGGACGTCCGTTCAGGACTTCGATAGGCAGTTCACCTTCTTTCATGAAAATACGTGCTGGTTTCTGGTTAGGGTTGCAACCGTATTTCAGTTCAAGTTCTTTAGCCATAATTATTTCTTGTTTATGAATTTTGTTACAAAAATACATTTTTGTCTGCTTTTTTCCTAATATGGTTACTGCAATTTTTTTATCTGTATATGTAATGCAAATCTATGTCTGATATAATTTTAGTGTATTAAATCTCAAAATGATTAGGAAAAAATATTTATATTCGCAGACTGTTAACACATAAAGGTATGATGTAAATAAAAATCAATTATGAAAAAACCATTACTCCTATTATCGCTGTCAATGTTTTTGACAGTATCGGGCTTGTATTCGCAAAAGCTTGAAAATCTTGTAAGTTTAAAGGAAAATTCGAAGAACAGACTTTTCCATAATTTAGGTAAGGCCTCGAAAGTACCGGCTTTTGAGTCGGAAGGTTATTGGGTATGGGGAAGTTCTGTAGTGAAATCTCCCGATGGTAAATACCATATGTATGTATCCCGCTTCCCTAAATCATTGCCGTTTCATCCCGGATGGATGGTAGCTTCTGAGATTGTACATGCCGTGTCTGACAAAATTCAAGGGCCATATACTTTTTCTGACGTAGCCTTGCCTGCGCGTGGTGCCCAGTATTGGGATGGAAAGTCAACACATAATCCGCGTATTTTTTATCATAAAGGAAAGTATTACCTTATATATATGGGTTCAACTCATCCTTTTGAGAATCCTACATATGATGAACTGACTCTTGACAGTAAATGGTGTATAGTAGGAAGAGCGAATAAAAGGGTTGGACTGGCTGTAGCGGAAACTCCTTATGGTCCATGGAAAAGGTTTGATGAACCTATTATAAAGACAGAACCTAATACATTTTATAGTTTTCTGACCTCTAATCCTTCTCCAGTAATTCAGGAAGACGGTTCTGTACTGATGATTTTCAAGGGACGTCATTATACCGAGGATGACAAACATTCTTCAATGGCACTGGGTGTTGCTTATGCCAAAAATATTGAAGGACCCTATGAGGTCTTGAACAATAAGCAGCCTATCTTCCAGGTAGACGGTCAGGGTGAAGCTGAAGACCCGTTTTTATGGAAAGATGCCGAAGGTTATCATATCATCTTTAAAGACCATGTAGCCAAATTTACAGGTGAAAGAGGAGGAGGTGCTATGGCGCATTCTTCCGATGGAATAAACTGGACTGTTGATTCTGATCCGAAAGCATATTCTCTGACGGTGGAATGGGAAGATGGCAATATAGGAAAACAGGGACAGCTTGAGCGTCCTTTCATATATTTTGAAAACGGCAAGCCTGTTTATGTGTTTTTTGCTACGATGGACGGTCCCGGCGGATTTGAAAATGCGACACGTTCTTGGAATATGTGTATTCCTGTAAAATAATCAAGGTTGGTAAAAATAGCGTGTATGTTTTTTTTGATGTATTTTTGCAGTATGAATTTTATTGCAATATTATTATGATAGACGAATTACTTGAATACAACAAATCTTTTGTTGAAACAAAAGGATACGAAAAGTTTATGACAACTAAGTATCCGGACAAGAAAATTGCTATTGTGACGTGTATGGATACGCGTCTTATAGAATTGCTTCCGGCAGCCTTGGGACTGAAAAACGGTGATGTGAAGATTATAAAGAATGCCGGAGGAACAATTACACACCCGTTTGGTAGTGCTATGAGAAGTCTGTTGGTGGCTATCTATGAACTCGGTGTAGAGGAAATTATGATAATCGGCCATACTGACTGTGGAGTGCAGCACATGGACAGCGATGTGATGCTTTCGCATATGCGCTCGCGTGGGGTATCTCAGGACCATATAGAGATGATGGAGTATTGTGATGTTGACTTGCGTTCGTGGTTGAGTGGGTTTGACGATACTGAAGATGCTGTTCGAAAGAGTGTTCATATTGTCCGCCATCATCCGCTTATGCCGGTGGAAGGTATCAAAGTCAGAGGGTTTATCATGAATTCTGTTACAGGAGAGCTGACAGAGATAGAAGCCGACTGATATTATAAAAAAGGTTGGAGCTTTATAGCTCCAACCCGTCTAATAGTTTTATGTAAAGGTCTATAGCCTCTTCTATTTCATTTATCATTATATACTCATCTGCCGTATGCGAGCGTGACGATTTACCCGGACCTATTTTTATAGATGTGAATGGCATAAGTGCCTGGTCGGAGAGGGTAGGTGAGCCGAAAGGCGTTTTCCCGAGTGCTATGGCACGTTTCACTATAGGATGTTCAGGCGATATGCTTGATGAGTTAAGTCTGAACGATCTGGCTTTTATCTCACTGCTGACATGTTTTTTTATTTCTTCGAAAAGAGTTTCGTTTGAATAACATTCGTTGCTGCGGATATCTACTACTATACTGCATGTATCAGGAATTACGTTATGCTGAGTGCCGGCGTTTATTTGTGTAACCGTCATTTTTACAGGACCAAGCAGGGCGGATTCTTTCTCGAACTTGTGTGTGCGGAACCATTCTATATTAGGAAGAATCTTGTAGATGGCATTGTCGCCTTCTTCGCGTGCCGCATGTCCGGAACGTCCCTGTGCAGTTACATCGAGCACCATAAGTCCTTTTTCGGCAATGGCCGGATTCATCTCTGTTGGTTCACCTACTATTCCAAGGGTGATTGGCGGCAACTGTGGAAGTACGCTTTCGATGCCGTTTTTTCCTGAAACTTCTTCTTCGCATGAGGCTAAGAATATAAGATTGTACTTTTGTTCAGTGGCACTCAAATGCTTGTAAACCTGAAATAATGATACTAACGAGGCACCGGCATCGTTGCTGCCAAGTCCAAACAGTTTTCCGTTGTCTATCTTTGGAGTAAAAGGCTGTTTTCGCCATCCGTTTACAGGTTTTACTGTGTCTATATGGGAATTTAAAAGAATTGTGGGTTTTGATGTATCGAACATTGGGCTAATACACCATACGTTGTTTCCCATACGTCCTGTCATAATTCCTGACTCTTCGATGTAGGTTTGCAGGAAATCGGCTGCAGCATCTTCTTCTCTGCTTATGGATGGTATTCCTATCAGAGCTTGAAGCAGTGTTACAGCCTCCGAAGTGTAATAACTGGTATCTGTCATCATATTATTCTGATATTTTATGGCAAAGATATGTTTTATTTTAGTATATAGTAACAAAATTGTGGTAAAATAGAAAAATATAATTAACTTTGCGTATTAAGAATTCTAAATAAGTATATAAAATGGGCAAATCATTTTTGTCGGACCTTGTTTTCCGTCAGGCTAAGAAATACGGTGAAAGAGTAGCTATAAAGTATCGTGACTATTCTGTATCTTCATGGATTTCAGTTTCATGGAACAAGTTTGCTGATAAAGTAAGGAGTGTTTCCCGTGCTATGGTTGCATTGGGAATACAGGAACAGGAGAAAGTGGGAGTTTTCTCACAGAATATGCCTGAATGTTTTTATGTGGATTTCGGCTCGTATGCCACAAGGGTAGTGACTATTCCGCTGTATGCCACAAGTTCGGAATCACAGGTAAATTATATAGTACAGGATGCGTCTATCAGGTATGTTTTTGTTGGAGAACAGTATCAATATGAGGTTGCAAGACGAGTGCAAGGGCTTTGCAAGTCTTTGAAGCAGATTATTATTTTCGATTCGAATGTAAAGAAACTTCCCGGTGATACAAATTCCATGTATTTTGATGATTTCCTTAAATTGGGTGATGATGAATCATTGCAGAATGAGGTGGATAGACGTACGGATGCATCCAGTCCGGAGGATTTGGCAAATATTCTGTACACCTCGGGTACTACAGGAGAGTCGAAAGGAGTAATGCTCCATCATTCATGTTTAGAATATGGAATAAAGGCTCATTACGGTCGTTTGGTTACTCTTACAGATAAGGATGTGATAATGAATTTCCTTCCGTTTACACATATTTTCGAACGTGCATGGTCGTATCTGTGTATAGACAGGGGATGTACGCTATGTGTGAATCTGCGTCCTGCTGATATTCAGAAGACTATAAAGGAAATCCGTCCTACGGCTATGTGCAGCGTACCGCGCTTTTGGGAGAAGGTGTATGCCGGAGTCATGGATAAGATAAATGAAACTACCGGAGTGAAGAAAAAACTGATGCTTGATGCATTGAAGGTTGGTAAGGAGTATAATATTGACTGTCTGATGAACGGCAAAGAACCTTCGGCGATGCTTAAACTGAAGTATAAATTCTATGAAAAGACAATTTACAGTCTGCTTAAAAAAACTATAGGTATAGAAAACGGAAACTTCTTCCCGACAGCAGGTGCAGCCATACCACCTAAGGTAGAGGAATTTGTAAGGTCGGTAGGTATAAATATGATAGCCGGATATGGACTTACGGAAACTACTGCTACTGTTACATGTCAGTGGATTGATGATTATAAGATAGGTTCTGTGGGTAGAGTATTGCCTGGAGTGGAAATAAAAATAGGTGAGAATAATGAGGTGCTTGTTAAAGGCGAAACTGTTACTAAGGGATATTATAATAAGGAGGCTGTAACGAAAGCAGCATTCACTGAAGATGGCTGGTTCCGTACGGGTGATGCCGGATACATTGAGGATGGACGTCTGTATCTGACTGACCGTATCAAGGATTTGTTCAAGACATCGAACGGTAAATATATAGCTCCGCAGGCAATAGAAACAAAATTGGTTGTGGATAAGTATATTGACCAGATTTCAATTATAGCTGACCAGAGAAAGTATGTTTCAGCTCTTATTGTGCCTGAGTATTCGCAGGTGAAGGCATATGCCGAGAGTAAGGGTATAAAATACTCTGATATGAAGGAACTGCTTGCCAACAAGGAGATTCAGGAGCTGTTCCGTATGCGTATAGATACATTGCAGCAGGAGTTTGCACATTATGAACAGATAAAGAAGTTTACTTTACTTCCTGAACCTTTCAGTATGGAAAAAGGTGAACTTACGAATACATTGAAAATTAAAAGACCTGTTCTGATGAAAAACTATGCGGAACAGATAGAGAAGATGTATGAAGAGTAACTTGGTCATTTTATGATTTTTGACTAACTTTGTAGCCGCAAAAAAGGAATAAGATGATTACAATAGAACAGCTTAAGGATTTAAAGGAACGTACAGAGGCTCTTTATCGCTATCTGGATATTGAAAACAAGTTGGTACAGGTGGAGGAAGAGCAGCTCCGCACCCAGGCTCCCGGATTTTGGGATGATGCAAAGAAAGCTGAGGCACAGATGAAAAAGGTTAAAGGGCTTCAGGCTTGGATTGACGGATATAAGGAAGTGAAAACTCTTGTTGACGAGCTTGAACTGTCATTCGATTTCTTCAAGGATGAACTTGTGACAGAACAGGAGGTTGATGAGGCTTACAGCAAGGCTCAAGTGGCTGTAGAGGAACTTGAACTCAAGAATATGCTTCGCTCCGAGGCTGACCAGATGGACTGTGTTCTGAAGATAAATTCAGGAGCGGGCGGTACGGAAAGCCAGGACTGGTCGTCAATGCTGATGCGTATGTATATGCGTTGGGCTGAGAGTAACGGATATAAACTTTCCGTAGCAAACCTTCAGGAAGGTGATGAGGCAGGTATAAAGACTGTTACAATGAATATTGAAGGAGCTTATGCCTACGGGTATCTGAAAGGTGAGAATGGAGTTCACCGTTTGGTGCGTGTGTCACCGTATAATGCCCAGGGTAAACGTATGACTTCTTTTGCATCAGTGTTTGTAACTCCTTTGGTAGACGACTCTATAGAAGTAACGATTGAACCGGCACGTATGTCGTGGGATACTTTCCGAAGCGGTGGTGCAGGTGGACAGAACGTAAATAAGGTAGAATCAGGTGTGCGCTTGCGTTATCAGTATAAGGACCCTTATACCGGTGAGGAGGAAGAAATCCTTATTGAGAACACTGAAACACGAGATCAGCCAAAGAATAAGGAAAATGCATTGCGACAGTTGCGCTCTATTCTTTATGACAAGGAGCTTCAGCACCGTATGGAGGAACAGGCCAAGGTGGAAGCCGGAAAGAAGAAAATCGAGTGGGGTTCTCAGATACGAAGCTATGTGTTTGATGACCGTCGCGTAAAAGACCATCGTACGAACTACCAGACATCCGACGTTAACGGGGTGATGGATGGTAAGATAGATGGTTTTATCAAAGCTTATCTGATGGAGTTCTCTGACAGTGAGGTTTGATTTTTCATAATTTTTTTCTGTTCTGCTTTTGGTTTTTATTAATTAAATAGTAATTTTGGGGTAATTAACTATAAAAACAAAATTGCTATGAGCCAGAAACATAACATCAAGAGGCAGAATTATGAGAAACGTCAGGAAGAAAAGGCTGATAAAGTATTCAAAATAGTATGTATTTCTATTTTTGTATTAGGAGTACTGTTGGCAATTGCATATAGTGTTGCAGCCTGATTTTTCGAAAGTATAAATAAAGGCTGTCGGGTATGAACAATATCCGGCAGCCTTTGTTCTATGTATAAATACTAAAGATAAAGAATATGTCGCAGGAAATAGAAAGAAAATTCTTGGTTAAGGATTCGTCGTATAAAGATATGGCAGTCTCGTCTTCAAGAATAATTCAGGGATATATATGTAGTGAGAGAGGAAGAACCGTAAGGGTAAGAATCAGGGATAATAAAGGTTTTCTTACTATTAAGGGTGCATCGGCTGATAATGGTTTGAGCAGATATGAGTGGGAACACGAAATTCCGGTTGACGAAGCACGTGAACTTATGAAACTTTGTCAGCCCGGTATGATAGACAAAACCAGATACCTTGTTAAGTTCGGAAAGCATATATTTGAGGTGGACGAGTTTTATGGAGAGAATGAAGGTCTGGTAGTGGCCGAGGTTGAACTTGCTACAGTGGATGAAAAGCATGAAGTTCCGCCATTTCTCGGCGAAGAGGTTACGGGTCAGGTAAAGTATTATAACTCTTTCCTTATGAAATGTCCGTTCAAGACGTGGAAATAACACCTGAAAACTGTCAATTTATGGGGTAAAAACTGTTTTCACCCCCTTTATAGTCTGATTTAGGGGGATGACGGATGTTGGTTCTGTATAATTTTGTAGTGTGAAAATAAAACAAGAATAAAAACGAACTAACAAACAAGAATATGAAAACAGCTACTTTCGCACAGAATTTATTAAATGTACAGTCTGACCTCTTGAACTTTGCGTATAAGCTTACGGCAGATTATGAAGATGCAAATGACTTGCTTCAGGAAACATCGCTTAAGGCTTTGGACAATGAGGAGAAATACACCGAAGAAACAAATTTCAAGGGATGGATTTACACTATTATGCGTAATATCTTTATTAATAATTACAGAAAGACATTGCGCGATCAGACATATGTAGACCAGACGGATAACTCTTACTTTATAAATAAGGGATTTGACCTGGAGGGAGATTCTACAGAGGGTGCTTATGACTTGAAGGAGATGAGGCGTATTGTGAATTCATTGCCAAGTGAATATAGAGTTCCTTTCTCTATGTTCGTCGCAGGATTCAAGTATCGTGAGATAGCAGAAAAGCTTAACTTGCCATTGGGTACAGTGAAGAGCAGAATATTTTTCACAAGACAGAAACTGCAGGAAGAACTTAAGGATTTCAGATAACGGATATTCCGCTTGTGTGAAAATGTTTTTATAACTATATATGTTATAGGGTAGTTTCCTTGAGGGGCTACCCTGATTTTTTATGTGTGGATTCTTGCAAGGCATAAAAAAAGGCCTGCAAATCTGCAGACCTTTTTCTATGTAAGGAAAATAGTTTTCAAGATTATGCGTTAACGCGTTTTTCCTGAATTCTAGCCTTCTTACCAGTAAGAGCACGCAAGTAGTACAATTTAGCACGACGTACTTTACCGATTTTGTTGACAGTGATGCTGTCGATAGCTGGAGATTCCAATGGGAAGATACGTTCTACACCAACTGTACCAGACATCTTGCGTACAGTGAAACGTTTCTTTTCACCATGACCAGAAATTTTGATAACAACACCGCGATACAACTGAACGCGTTCCTTGCTACCTTCAACGATACGGTATGCTACTGTGATTGTGTCACCAGCTTTGAATGAAGGATGCTGTTTGCCAGTAGCAAATGCTTCTTCTGCAATTTTAATTAAATCCATTGTTTTTTATAAATTAAATTGTTTATCGTTACAACGCAACATATCAAGTAACTCTTCATGACAGCGATTGCGCGAAAGCGGTGCAAAGGTAGTGCTTTTCTGTCAGACTGCAAATTCTTTATCCCTTTTTTTTTCATACTTTGCCCCATTTCTTGTAGGATTTACGTTTTTTGTTTAATTTCGCAGTAATATAATGTCATAAAATGTAATGAGAGTATGAATAGAATATTATTGTTATGTCTGTTGACAGCGTTTTCTTTCGGGGTTAGCGCGCAGACGAATTTTATATATAGAAATGTACCTCAAGAAGAGGCGTGCAGGAATTGGGTAGAATCGAAACTGGAATCTTTAACCTTGAAACAGAAAATAGGGCAGTTGTTTATTCATACTGTAGCGCCACACACCACTCAACTGAACAAGAAGAATATAGAAGATGCGGTGAAGGAGTACGGTATCGGAGGGTTGCTCTTTTCCGGTGGAGAACTGGAAAAACAGGTGGAACTTACCAATTATGCTCAAAGCATGGCAAATATTCCATTGCTTATAACTTTCGATGGTGAGTGGGGATTGGCTATGCGTCTGAAAGGTACACCATCGTTCCCGAGAAACAGGGTATTGGGGTGTGTACAGAACGATACTTTGATATATGAGTACGGAAAAGAAGTGGCCAGACAGTTTAAGGAGATAGGAGTGCATATTAATTTTGCTCCTGTGACCGATATTGATAATAATCCGAAAAATCCGGTGATTAATACGAGGTCGTTCGGTAGCGACAGGGAAATGGTGGCAAGAAAGGTCTTAGCATACTCCAAAGGTCTGGAAGACGGAGGTGTATTGGCTGTGTGTAAGCATTTTCCGGGGCATGGCGATACAGAAGTGGATTCTCATAAGGCTTTGCCGGTCTTGCCGTTTGACAGAGCGAGGCTTGACAGTATCGAACTTTATCCGTTCCAGAAGGCAATAGAGGCTGGAGTAGGTGGAATTATGGTAGGTCATTTGAATGTTTCGGTTCTTGATGATAAAGCAGCTTCGATATCTCGCAAGGTTGTGACTGATTTACTCAAGAATGAAATGAAATTTTCAGGACTCGTATTTACCGATGCTCTTGAAATGAAAGGCATATCCAGTAATCCTTATGTTTCTGCTCAGGCTTTGGCTGCAGGAAATGATATGGTTCTTGCGCCAAGAAACCTTAAGCGTGAATTGGATGGAGTACTGAAGGCTGTAAAAGAAGGAGATATAACCGAAGAAGAAATAAACGAGAAATGTCGTAAGGTGTTGACATATAAGTATGCGTTCGGTTTAAACAGACGTCCGGTAATAGATGCCAAGGGGGTAATGTCGAGAATAAACAGAGCATATACTGATGATTTGATGAATCGTATAAAGAAATCGGCTGTTACTGTGATTAAGGATTCTGATGAAATGTTGCCGCTTGATTTATCTCTGTCCGGTACAGTAGTATTGAATGTGTCGTCTACACTGTCGGAAACATATCCTTTCTTTAATGAGATAAATAAGACGTATCCTGTCACATGGCTGCATGCCAATCTCGACTCATTGCAATATCTGAAGAAAAAGATAACTCCTGCACAAAGGGTGATTGTGGCCGTATATTCATCAAAGGTTGATAAATATATAAACTGTCTTACAGAACTTGCAAAAGGTAAACCTACGATATTGGTTTGCTTTAACTCACATAAGGTTCTTCAGAAACTGGATGATGTTGTAGCGCAGTCGTCGGCAGTGGTATTGGCGCACTCAGGAGAAAAACAGATTCAGAAATTTGTGGCTGGTATTTTGCTTGGAAATGAGAAGGTTGACGGTCGTTTGTCCGTTGATTTTAATGATGAATACAGGGAAGGAGCAGGAGTAACTATTGACCCCGACAAACCACGCAGATATAAGCCTGAAGAATTTGGAATGGATTCTAAAGTCTTGTCGCGAATAGACAGTATAGCTGAGTATGGAATAAAAGAAGGTGCTTATCCGGGATGTCATGTGCTTGTATGGAAAAACGGATACCCAGTCTATAATAAATGTTTTGGTACGCATACATATGAGTCGGACAGAGAGGTGAAAGAGAATGATTTGTATGATTTGGCTTCGCTCACGAAGACAACAGCTACAATGTTGGCTGTAATGAAACTTTATGATGAGGGGAAGATTAATCTTACAGACAAGATTTCAGCATATGTGCCTCAAATGAAGTCGACTGATAAAGAGAATATTACAATACAGCAATTATTGTATCATGAATCTGGACTGCCGGCATATCTTCCTTTCTACAAGAAAGCTATGGACTTGAAGAGTTGTAAGGGAGGAATGTATAAGAAATATAAGGATGCCAATCATAAAGTTCAGGTAGACAATTCTCTATATATCTGCACTAATTACAGTTTCCTGCCGGAATGGGTATCAGACAAAGAAACACCTGGGTATTCTTTGAGGGTCAGTGACAATATGTATGTTAAACCGGAATTTAAGGAAATAATACTTAAGGAGATTGCTGATGCTACGCTGAAAGGTCATTCCTACAGATATAGCTGTTTGAACTTTATGTTGCTGAAGGAGGCTGTAGAGAATATTTCCGGGCAACCTATGGATAAATATCTTGAAGAAAAATTCTATAAACCTATGGGACTGGTGCATACATTGTACAATCCGTTACAGAGATATGCCAAGGACGAGATAGTGCCGACAGTAAAAGAGGATTTCCTGAGAAGAGGACCTGTGCACGGATATGTACACGATGAAGCGGCTGCAATGCTTGGAGGTGTGTCCGGTAATGCCGGATTGTTCTCTACGGCGAAAGAAGTTGCTACTATATACCAGATGTTGCTTGATAAAGGGGTTATGGGAGATCGCAGATATCTCACACGTACTACTTGTGAATTGTTCCTGACTATGAAATCAAAAAACAGCAGAAGAGGATTGGGATTTGACAAACCTGATGCAGAAAATCCTGAGAATGGTTATTGTGCACCGGAGACTCCGGCGTCTGTCTTCGGGCATACAGGATTTACCGGTACATGTGCATGGGCCGATCCTGATAATGATTTGATTTTTGTATTCCTCTGCAATAGGATATATCCGAATCCATGTGAAAGAAAAAATCTTATGAAACTTAAAATACGTCCTGCAATACAACAGACAATATATCAGGCTATAATGAAGTGATTTTATTTAGACAAAGTACAAATTACCTACTTTCTGCAATGTGGATGTTACAATCTTAAGTAAAAATACTAACTTTGCATAAACAATTAGTACTAATAATAACTTAATTTTTTTACAACAATGGCTTACGTAATTAGTGACGATTGTATCGCTTGCGGTACTTGTATCGATGAATGCCCAGTAGGTGCAATTTCTGAAGGTGACAAATATTCTATCAACCCAGATGCTTGTACAGAATGTGGTACTTGCGCTGATGTTTGTCCTTCTGAAGCTATTCATCAGGGATAATATCCAGTCGTCGATTTATGACAACGAATTAAGGCTACTCCGATTGGGGTAGCCTTTTTATTATATTTCTATTATCATTCCATCGTATGTCTGGTGGATATTTTCCGGAAGCAGTTTTTCTACATCGGCATGAAGTCCTATCTGATGGCTGGCATGTATGAAATATGTTTCTTTTGCAGATATCTTGCCTGCACGTTCTATTGCTTGTGGCAGACTCTGGTGAGTCCAGTGAGGGTCCATGCGCAGGGCGTTCATAATCAGACAATCAAGGTTTTTCAGATACATATTGCTTTCTTCCGGAATTTCTGTCATATCTGTTATCCATGCCATATTGCCTATTCTGAAAGCTAAAATAGGCATCTTTCCGTGTATTACTCTAAATGGAATAATTTCTATGGTGTTACCGTGCATGCCTGTTACGGAAAATGTCTTGCCAGGTTCAATTCTCTGTAAAGGAATTTTAGGTACTCCCGGGTATGGATGTTCTACGAAGCAATACGGTATTCTTTGCTGGAGACGCTCTGCTGTATAATCTTCAGCATATACAGGGATATCCTTGAACTGGCAGAAGGGACGTAAATCGTCAAGTCCTCCAACATGGTCATAATGCTCGTGAGTGATAAGTACTGCATCAATTGGAGCATACTCACTGTATTTGAGCATTTGTTCGCGGAAATCAGGGCCACAGTCAATCAAAATCCTGACTCCGTCTGTTTCTATTAATCCGGAACATCTGAGGCGTTTGTCGCGTGGATCGGTACTTGTACACACCGGACATGTACACCCCACTTGTGGTACTCCGGTAGATGTTCCGCTTCCTAATATGGTAATCTTCATATAGTCAATTTGTATTTTTACTTAAGTTTAATGACAATTGATATAACTTCCCCAACTTCTATATCAATATATGTAATTCACTTCGGGATGTATGTCTACTCCAAATTTTTCATATACCGATTTTATTATTTCATCAGCTAAACAGGAAATGTCTTTTCCAGTAGCACCTCCTAAATTCACCAAAACAAGAGCTTGTTTGTGGTAGACTCCTGCAGGACCTATGTTGCGTCCTTTCCATCCGCAACGGTCTATCATCCATCCTGCCGGAATCTTTACGGTATTTTCATCTACAGGGTAGTGTGGAATGTCAGGAAATTCAGATTCGAGTTGTTTGAATTTCTGCATTGATACCATAGGGTTCATAAAGAAACTTCCGGCATTTCCAAATTCTTCAGGTTCGGGTAGTTTGGAACGTCGTACTTCTATTATAATATCACGTATGTTTGCCAATGATGGGGAAAGATTTCTTTTCTCAAGTTCGGAGCTTATATTTCCGTAAGAGAGATGGAGCACAGGGCTTTTTCTAAGTCTGAATGTTACATGAGTTACAATATATTGTCCTTTCATTTCACCCTTGAAGATACTGTTACGGTATGAATAACGGCATTCTTCGTTACTGAATACTCTTTCTGACGAATCTGATATTCTGACTGTATGTACTGTCAGAATAATATCTTTGGCTTCTACACCGTATGCACCAATGTTCTGGACTGCAGAGGCCCCAACTTCACCGGGGATAATAGAAAGATTTTCTGCTCCATAGAATCCTTTTGAAACAGTATAGCTTACAAAATCATCCCATACTTCTCCTGCTCCGACTTTTATATCTATCCATTCGTCAGATTCTTCAGTTATATCAATACCCTTTATGGCTGAATGTAATATAGTACCCTTGAAATCGGAAAGGAAAAGAAGATTGCTTCCTCCTCCAATATGAAGTAGTGGCAGTGAGTATTCTTTTGCAGACAGAAAGGATTGCAGTTCGCTGACGGATGAGTATTCTACGAAACATGACGTTTTTACATCCATTCCGAATGTATTGTATCTAAGTATTGGATAGTTTGTATATTCTTTCATCTTTTTGCCTTGATTTTAATATCAATCACCTAAATCTTCGAATTTGAAAAGTTTCCATTTTTTATTTATACGTCGGAAGTATAAAGTATTGCTGAAACCGTTGCCTAATCCTTTGAATTCAACAATTTTTGTGTTTGAGTTTTCTGTATCCTGCTGTCCGTAACGTATGTTGGTTATTACATTGGCCGGCATAGGCGGACGGAACGCAAACCATTGCCCTTCCTCCAATGTGGTTTCAAGTACCGAAAATTCATCCTCAGGGTCCACTGTGGAGAAAAGTAAAGGCTTTGAAAGCCTTTCTGACTGGAATAATGAGTCTGAAGCAAATTTGATATAGAAATCATAAAAGTTTTCTCCGGTATTTGGTGTACGTGACATCTTTTCCTTATTCACTGCTTCAAGGTACCAATGTTCGTTTTTCAATTCGAAATAGTAACGCTTTATATGGAAATCGGTCAGATAGATACGGTCTATTTGGACACTTGTGGAAGATGTTCCATTTTCAAGTTCAAAGTCTTCCTCCCTGTCGAATATTACAGTATAAATCTCATCCTTATCAAATATCGGGTCGAAAGTCCATTCATCGGCTGTAAGTCTTAAGACGGTAGTGTCATTGTAGAAAGACACCGGAAACTGAATGCGTGAATGCTGAAAATCTTCATCGGTCGTGAAATAATAAAGGAAATCTATAAAACTTGCGTCAGCAGTGACAGGAACAACCTCGTCAACCACAATCAATGTATCAGACAGAACCTCAGCAGGAATAGTGTCTGAGTCTGTTTCTGTCAACTCCATTCCCTGCCCGTCAGACAAAGAATCAGAACTTTTTTGCTGCCCTCCACACGACACAACCATGAGCAGCAAAACATACCCTAATAGAATATTTTTCATTTAATCATGCCTAATATAAAATACGCGACAAAAATACCTATTTTTTTCTTTCGTAGACGAATATAAGTCAAGTTTTCTTTTTTATTAAGTGAAAAAGGAAATATTTCAGTTTAAATACTTAACTTTGCACCAATGTAAAATACTAAAACAGTAATATATGTTAGCAAAAATAGAAGAGTTACTTAAGGAAATTGAAGATTTAAAGGCTTCGAATGCTGAAGAACTGGAAGCACTGAGAATAAAATACCTAAGTAAGAAAGGGGCTGTAAACGCACTGATGGCTGACTTCAGGAATGTGGCAGCTGAACAGAAGAAAGAAGTTGGAATGAAAATCAACGAGCTTAAGAACCGTGCACAAGAACGTATAGCGGCTCTTAAGGAGGCATTCGAACTGCAGGACAATGGTACTGCCGAGTTGGACCTCACACGTACTGCTTATCCTATAGATTTGGGTACACGTCATCCGCTTAGCATTGTAAAGAATGAAATTATAGATATATTCAGCCGAATGGGGTTTACTATTGCCGATGGTCCTGAAGTGGAAGATGACTGGCATGTATTCTCTTCTATGAATTTTGCTGAAGACCATCCGGCACGCGATATGCAGGATACATTCTTCATTGAAAGTCATCCTGACATCATTTTGAGAACACATACTTCGTCTGTACAAAGCCGTGTTATGGAAGTTTCACAACCGCCTATTCGTGTAATTTGTCCGGGACGTGTTTATAGAAATGAGGCTATCAGCTACCGTGCACACTGTTTCTTCCATCAGGTAGAGGGACTGTATATTGACAAGAATGTTTCATTTACTGACTTGAAACAGGTTCTTCTTCAGTTTGCTCAGGAAATGTTCGGTGAGGGAACAAAAATTCGTCTTCGTCCGTCATATTTCCCATTTACTGAACCAAGTGCTGAAATGGATATCAGCTGCGATATCTGCGGTGGAGAAGGATGTCCGTTCTGTAAATACACAGGTTGGGTGGAAATCCTTGGTTGCGGTATGGTGGATCCTGCTGTGCTTGAAGCTAACGGTATAGACAGCAAAGTATATTCAGGATATGCATTCGGTATGGGAGTGGAACGTATTGCAAACCTTAAGTATAAGGTAAAAGACTTGCGTATGTTCTCTGAAAACGATACTCGATTCTTGACTGAATTTGAGGCTGCAAACTAAGCTCGTCAGCACTGACAGATAATAATAAAAAATATCAAGGCACGGATTCACAGTTTTGTGACTTCGTGCCTTTAGATTATAAATCCGGTAATTTTGAATATTAGTATGAGTAAAGATAAGCTTATCACACCAAGTTATTGCTGTATATTGGCTGCAAACTTTCTGCTTTATTTTGGTTTCTGGTTGTTGATACCGGTATTACCATTCTATTTGGATGAAATTTTCGGTGTGTCCAATACAACGATAGGTGTTGTGCTTTCATGTTATACCATTGCTGCTTTATGTATAAGGCCTTTCTCGGGATATTTTCTTGATACATTTGCCAGAAAGCCTCTGTACATTATAGCTTATTTTATCTTTACTTCGATATTTGCCGGATATATGTTGGCAGGTACTCTTACCTTATTCATAATATTAAGGGTGATACATGGTTTGTCATTCGGAATGGTGACAGTGGGCGGAAACACTTTAGTGATTGACATTATGCCTTCATCAAGAAGGGGAGAAGGTTTGGGATATTATGGACTGACAAACAATCTTGCAATGTCAGTTGGGCCTATGTTCGGGCTTTTCCTTCATAATGCCGTAGCTTCATATACAACTGTTTTTTCATATGCCTTGTCTTCCGGTGTACTTGGAATAATAATGGCATTTTGTGTGAAAACCGAATATCGTCCTCCAGTCAAGCGTGAACCTATTTCATTGGACAGGTTCATATTAATAAAGGGTTTGCCAGGTGGATTGAGCCTTCTTCTTCTTTCCATACCTTATGGCATGACTACTAATTATGTAGCGATGTATGCAAAAGAGATAGGAATTACGGCTGAAACAGGATTGTTTTTTACATTCATGGCTATAGGTATGGCTATCAGCCGACTGTTCAGCGGTAAATTAGTTGATAAGGGCAAAATTATCGAGGTGATTTCGGCAGGAATGTATTTGGTCTCATTCTGTTATTTTGGTCTTACTGCGTGCGGATGGATTATAGAATGGAATTATATATTCACCACGGTTTTCTTTTTCGCTATATCACTTTTGCTTGGTGTTGGATTCGGAACGATGTTTCCGGCTTACAATACTTTATTTGTGAATCTTGCGCCTAACAGTCAGAGGGGTACGGCTACAAGTACTTATCTCACATCGTGGGACGTAGGTATAGGAATAGGAATGCTGAGTGGCGGTGGTATTGCCGAAATGTTGTCGTTCAAATATGCTTATTTGTTTGGAGCGATACTGACAATAGTTTCAATGGTTTATTTTAAGTTCAAGGCAGGCCCGCATTTTATTCGCAACAAGGTGCGATAAAGAGTCAGTTTTTATATGTAAAGACGTATATGTGTGAGTATTCATCATTGACTTCCGTAACTTGTGAAGATATGATGAAATTACGGAAAAGCTCGATGTTGTCACAAATAAATCCGGGGATATACGGAGTATAAGACTCTAAATCTTGAGCTACTTTGTCCATATCGGCTACCATGATGTAGGATGCATCTCTTGACAGATTTGATATGCACTGGTCGAATATCTTGTTTCGTGTTTGTGATAATGCGTCAGATATGCACGAATCAACTTTATCCTGACCGGATACAATGAGAATACTGTCTCCGTAAATCGGTTTAATATTATCTAATCTTGATTTGATGCTGTTTCTGCAGCTGTCCGGCTCATACATTGTTCCGCTCAGATATAATACATCGCTGTTTAGATGCAATTCAAATTCGCTCCATACGTTTGTATTGCTTTCGGAAAGCAAAGGGAACGAGGCAGTACGACCATAGAAAGTTAAATAATTTGCCGATTTTTTGGATTGATGATTTTTGAAAACATCATTGTTGGCAAGTGATGTTCCGTCTTTGATGGCATCAATCACACGTTCTATCAGCATTTTATGATAGCTTACTGCTATATAACCGTCACCGCTTAGTACGGATAAGAAATTAGCGGTTTTTCCTAAAGGGTATATCTCGATTTTCTTTCCTCTGTATTCTTCTGTCTTTGGATAAATGTCCGGGCCGTACTTCTGTCGAAGTATATCAAGCAAAAATTTATTTCCGGTATTGGTTATTTGAAAATAAGCTATTACATCTTTTGGAGAAGTGGAGTTGTGAAAACTAATCATCAGACGTTTTATCTGATTTGACAATCCATGAGTGTTTACCGAAGTATATTTGGTAATGTCATTTAGTATATTGTTGATTAATTCTGAATGATGGAGTGTGTCCAGGTCTATGGCATATGCCGTGCGTGGAAACTCGCTGGTGTAATAACCAATATTATCAGTGTCGAGAATTCCGTTGCAATCATCCGGAATTAAAGTGAACATATTTATATCTTTTCCCTTTTCGGCATCAGATAAACTTGCAAAACTGTAAATTGCCACACCTAAACAGAATAGCAATACAGATAATCCAATCCCTATTTTTACAACCGTACGAAACTTCATATAACTCTTTTTGGCAAAGATAAGAAAATCTTTCTAAAAAAGTACAAATTATACAAAAGTTTATATATAAAAAAAGTCCTGCATCGATGCAGGACTTAAAATCTTCAATTGGTTGGGTGACTAGTGGGACTCGAACCCACGACATTCAGAACCACAATCTGACGCTCTAACCAACTGAACTATAGTCACCATAATATACTTATGAATAGGAAAGGGGTGACTAGTGGGACTCGAACCCACGACATTCAGAACCACAATCTGACGCTCTAACCAACTGAACTATAGTCACCATATAGTCGGCTTTCCTTTCAAAAGCGATGCAAAGGTACGCATTATTTTCGTTTATGCAAATTTTTTGACCGTTTTTTTTAGATTTTGTCCTCGTTTTATCTGTTTATACTGCTTTTCAATATGTTTTCAGTATCGTTCATATACCTGTTTATCCTGAAAGTTTCGTTTGTATTCAATAGTTTTCGGTCTACTCCCATGGGGTATAGAACGAAATTTGAGTTTCCGCTTAATGTAGGTCTGGAGGTCCATACGAGTGAGTGTTCGTATGATAACAGACGTGTTATTCCATTTGTTCTTTTGAATAATAGTTTTACGGTCATTCCGCCATCTGTATGGCGTGCACTCATGTTTGATATATAATTCCCTAATGAATATACCACCAAATGTTTTTGCGGAGCGTCCGACTTTCCTATGAGTTCTATGGGTTGCACCACGTGGGGGTGAGAGCCTATAATATGGTCTACTCCCAAATCTAAGAGCCATTCGGCCAATTCTATTTGTGATGAAGAAGGGGTAGTTTCATATTCGTTTCCCCAATGCATAAATGCTATGATAATATCAGGTTTCATCAGTCGTGCTTTCAGAATGTCTGCTTTCATCTGTTTCCTGTCTAAGAAATTTACGATGTTAGGCTTGCTTACGGGAATTCCGTTAGTGCCGTAAGTGGCGTTCAGAAAAGCAATTTTAAATCCTTTTTTCTCAATCAGAAGCGGATAGTTGTGTATTCTGTCATGTTGGTTCTTGTAGGTTCCGGCCCTTTTAAGTTTTAATGAGTCAAGCATATTGATTGTTCTCACTAAACCTTTGCTGCCTCTGTCCATACAGTGATTGTTGGCTGTCATAAGAACATCGAAACCGGCATCGCGGATGGCGTACAGATATTCATCAGGAGCGCTGAATGCAGGATATCCTCTGTATGGTTTTCCGCCTAAGGTAACTTCAAGATTACCTACAGCTATATCGGCAGAGCGTATCTCTGGTTTTACGTGTACAAAACATTTACTGTAGTCATAACTTCCGTCTGCTTGCCTTGCAGCATTGATTTGTGCCTCATGCTGCATCAGGTCGCCGGCGAAATAGATGGATAGAGTATCCGCGGAAGAAGCAAAAACAGTTGTTGCCGACAGCCAGATGACTGCCGGCAACAACCATGATATGAATTTACTTGATATTGTCATATTTGATTAAGCGTGGATTTTGGTTCTTCCGCATCTATTTATAAATAGCTTTCTTGCCGGCAAGAAGTGTATTCTTCATAAGAGATACGATAGTCATAGGCCCTACGCCTCCGGGTACAGGTGTAATGTACGAACATTTAGGTGCTACTTCGTCGAATTTTACATCGCCTGTAAGTCTGAATCCAGACTTTCTGCTGGCATCAGGAGCTCGTGTAGTACCGACATCTATTACTACAGCTCCTTCTTTTACCATACCTGCTGTTACGAATTCAGGTTGTCCAAGAGCGGCAATTATTATATCTGCTTCACGGCATTCCTCCACTAAGTTTGTACTTCTGCTGTGGCATACAGTGACTGTGGCATCGCCCGGATATGCTTTTTGCATCATCAGCATTGCCATAGGTTTGCCTACAATGTTACTTCTTCCGAGTACAACACATTTCTTGCCGCTTGTTTCTATATTATATCTTTTAAGTAATTCCAAAATACCGTTAGGAGTTGCCGAAACATAACATGGAAGTCCTATTGACATGCGTCCGACGTTGATTGGATGGAAGCCGTCGACATCTTTTCTGTAGTCTATTGTTTCGATGACCTTTTGTTCTGAAATATGTTTTGGCAGTGGTAGCTGAACGATGAATCCGTCTATGTCATCATCATTGTTCAGTTCCTTGACCTTTGACAGAAGTTCTTCTTCTGTTACGTCCGATTCGAATCTGATAAGTGTGGATTTGAATCCACAAACTTCGCACGCCTTAACCTTGTTTGCAACATAGGTTTCGCTACCTCCGTCGTGACCTACCAATATTGCAGCCAGATGAGGACGTTTTCCCCCGGAAGCGACTATTTGAGCTACTTCCTGAGCTATTTCCTGTTTTACCTGTTCGGATATAGCCTTGCCGTCTATTAATACCATAAATTTCAGTTTTTAATTATTAGTAAAAATATGAATCAATGTTATTTAGCATTTTTACGCTACTACTAATGACAAAGATATGAAAAAAAGTCAGAACATAAGATGAAATAGTATATTTTACTGTTTTTAGTCAATAAAAAATAAAAACTTAAAGCCTACAGCAATAGTAATGAGTAAAATATATTAACTTTGCAACCGTATATTTACATTTGACCGTAGAATGAATATATTATATAAACTACTTTGGTGTTTGTTCTTCTGTTTTTTGTCCGTACATGCTGAAGGAAAGACAGACGACAGGTTCGTTGTGGTTCTTGACCCAGGGCATGGAGGTAATGACCCTGGTGCTATAGGCAGAAAGGGAAAGGAGAAGAACATCAATTTGAATGTGGCTGTTAAATTAGGAAATTTGATAGAAAACAACTGTAAAGACGTAAGGGTTGTATATACAAGAAAAACAGACAAGTTTGTTCCTTTACACACAAGAGCTGAGATAGCGAATAATGCAAAGGCAAATCTTTTTATCTCTATACATACCAATGCGGTGGCAAGAAAAAATTCTGGGGTAATGGGAACGGAAACCTATACGCTCGGATTGCACCGTACGGAAGAAAATCTGGAGGTGGCGAAAAAAGAAAACTCCGTAATATTGATAGAGGATGATTATAAACAAAGATATGCCGGGTTTAACCCAAACTCTTCCGAGAGTTATATCATATTCGAGTTCATGCAGGACAAGAATATGGCGCAGAGCGTTAATTTTGCAACTCTTGTGCAAAAGAATTTCAAAGGATGTAACAGAATAGATAAAGGTGTACATCAGGCTGGTTTTCTTGTTTTGCGTGAAACATCCATGCCGAGTGTGCTGGTGGAACTTGGATATATATCAAATCCTACGGAAGAAAACTATCTTTTGTCAGAACGTGGAACATCGGAACTTGCAAATGCTATTTTCAAGGCTCTTATAAATTATAAGAATAATGTACCGGCAAGTCTGCAGACAGGACAAAATGATAGGGTGGTGGAATTGAAAAAGGAGAATACATCCACTTTCAAGACGCAGGATAAGAAAGTTGAAAAGGTAACAAAAGATTCAAAACCTGTTTTCAAAATCCAGATTCTTGCTTCTGATAAGGTGATAGCAAAGAATAGCAGACAGTTTAAAGGGCTAAGTCCTGTAGATTATTACAAGGAAAACGGAATGATAAAATACACTTATGCCGAAGATACTGACTATAATAAAATATTGAGAATTAAGAGGAAAACGGTTGATCCCAAATTTAAGGATGCATTTATCATTGCATTTAAGAATGGGGAAAAGATGAATGTAAACCAAGCGATTAAAGAGTTCAAGAATCAGAAATAAAATATTTAAACAACGAAAAAGTTATGAAAAAGGAATTTAAAATAGGTCTCGCTGCAATAGCATCATTAATCATTCTATTTTTTGGAATTAACTATCTGAAAGGGATAAATCTTTTCAAATCAGAAAGTTATTATCATGTGGATTATACTGAAGTCAACGGATTGGCACTTTCAAGTCCGGTTTATGCTAACGGATTCAAAGTCGGCTTGGTTAGGGATATACAGTATAACTACAATAAGCCGGGGCATATTACCGTAGGTATTGATATGGACAATAATATGAAAATACCTGTTGGAAGTAAAGCGGAGTTGGTGACAGAAATGCTTGGTACTGTAAAAATGAACCTTATTCTGAATTACGGTGAGGAAACTTATATTGCTCCGGGTGACACTATCGAGGGGTATGCCAATAATGGTATAATGGCCAAGGCTGAAAAAGATTTGCTGCCTCAGGTTGAGCAGATGATGCCTAAATTAGATTCTATTCTTTCATCACTGAATAAGCTTCTTGCTGATCCGGCTTTGGGAAATACATTGAAGAATGCAGAGAAAATAACAGCATCGCTGAATCAGACAAGCAATCATCTTCAGAAACTTATGAGCAATGATATTCCTAAGTTGACAGGCAATGTAACTACTATAACAGAAGACTTGAAGGTTATTAGTGCAAATCTGAAAGGAATAGACTATGCCGGAACATTCAATAAAATAGATGAAACATTGAAGAATGTTTATGCCCTTACAGATAAACTTAATAGAAAAGATAATACTATAGGACTGTTGCTCAATGACCCTGAACTTTACAATAACCTGAATGCTACATCTGAAAATGCAGCGTCTTTGCTTAAAGATCTTCAGGAACGTCCTAAAAGATATGTTCATTTTTCATTATTTGGAAGAAAGGATAAATAAGGACTATGTAGAAATTGTCTAAATAATATTGAATCTGAATAAGGTCTTATTTGTGTGGGTTTTACTCTGATTTTCAGTCTGTTATAAAATACGGGGAACATGTGATAGATATTATATATTTATAAACAAACACCTTATTTTCAAGATATTACAATTGTATAACAAAATGATTGGATGAATAAATTGCTTTGCTTGCAAATACTTGATATACAGTTGATTGTATAAGATTTTAAAAAAGCAAGAAAAAAGCAATTTGTTTTTTTGGAATTTCATCACGAAATTTGCAGCGTAGATTATTAGCCAATAAAGAAATAGATATAAAGAAATATGATTGAAGGGAATCATGCTATTGCGTTATGGAACAAATGTCTGATGTTCATCAAGGACAATGTAAACGCAACAGCTTTTAAAACATGGTTCGAGCCGATTGTACCGTTGAAGTACGACAATAAGGCATTGACTATAGGGGTACCAAGTCCTTTCTTCTATGAATACCTGGAAGAAAAGTACGTTGGATTGCTTCGTGCAGCCATCTATAAGGAGATAGGCGAGGGCACGGAGTTGATGTATTCCATTTTGACAGACAAGACAAACCAGATAACTGTAAACGTAGAGGGTACTAAGCGTTCGCAGGCTGTACAGCAGCAGGCAAATGTACAAAACGTAAATAAAGCACCTAATCCTTTACAGGCGCAGGTCGTACAGGATTTGGATCCTCATCTTAATCCAAATTATAACTTCGACAATTTTATAAAAGGTACAAGTAATGAATTCTCAAGAACGGTTGCCGAAACTGTTGCTATGAATCCTGCCCGTACTTTCAACCCGTTGTTTATATACGGTCCGTCCGGAGTTGGTAAGACACATCTTGTCAACGCTATCGGTACACGTATAAAAGAACTGTACCCTGAAAAGAGAGTTCTTTATGTCTCTGCACATTTGTTCCAGGTGCAGTACACTGACTCTGTAAGAACAAATCACTTCAATGATTTCATTACTTTCTATCAAACTATAGATGTTCTTATCATTGACGATATACAGGAGTTTGCAGGTGTAACCAAGACACAAAATACCTTCTTCCATATTTTCAATCATCTACATCAGAATGGAAAACAGTTAATTCTTACTTCCGACCGTGCTCCTGTTATGCTTCAGGGTATGGAAGACCGTCTTTTGACACGTTTCAAGTGGGGATTAGTTGCTGAACTTGAGAAACCTGATACAGAACTCAGAAAGAATATTCTACGCAATAAGATACGCAAGGACGGACTTACTATTTCGGAATCAGTTATCAGTTATATCGCTGAAAATGTAAATGAAAGTGTACGTGAACTTGAAGGTATCGTGAACTCTTTATTGGCTCAGTCAATTCTGTTCAAACGTGACATAGATATCGACCTGACACAGAGAATTGTAAGAAAGGCTGTCAAATGTGCCGAAGTCAAACCGGTAACAGTTGAGGATATCATAGAGAAGGTTTGCGAATACTATAAAGTTGATACGTCTACTATACATACCAAGACAAGAAAAAGGGAAGTTGTTCAGGTTAGACAGGTAGCCATGTATCTAGCAAAGAAACACACGGAAACTTCGTCTTCAAAGATTGGCCAGCTGATAGGAAAGAAAGACCATGCAACAGTTTTGCATGCTTGTAAAATAGTTAAGGACCAGGTGGATGTTGACAAGGCTTTCAAGAATGAGATAGACGAGATAGAGGCTACTCTTAGAACAAGGTAACAAATAGCTTTTACCAGATAAATATTAATATAAAACTATTGCTGTCCGATAAAATCGATTAAATATAAAAAATGCCGCTCGGCCATTGTAT
>UQTJ01000029.1 GCA_900544075.1 uncultured Bacteroides sp. | reverse complement strand
GGATGCAAAGGTACGCACTTTTTTCATTCATGCAATACTTTCGACAAGTTTTTTTCGAAAAAAATTATAGGTTTATACTTAAATATCTGTTAATCAATATATAATATATTAACTTTACCACTTCATACATTACATATATAGAAAAAGTTATTATAGATACACACCTTATTATTATAATATATGCTATTCAAAAATCGATCCAACATATGCAAACAAAAACGCTTCGTCATTCGAATCAAAACGCTTCGTCGTTTGAAGTCGAATGACGAAGCGTTTTGAAAAAGAGGAAAATCCCTCAAAAATTCCCAAATCTTTTCAGAATTCAATAGTATGTTTGTATCGTAACAATAAAAAAGAATTATTATGAAGCAAATTAAACTTACTACCGCTGCTTTATTGTGCGGCATCTTTGTATTTACTTCATGCGACAAGCATAACAATGGCAATAACATTGACAATGCTGTTTATGCTGCTTTCGAACGCGAGTTCCCTGGAGCTACTGATGTATCATGGTCTACAAACGGAAACTATGCTGTTGTATCATTCGACTGGAACGGAAGCAGAAGCGGAAATTACACTGACTATACTGCATGGTTTGAAAAAAATACGGCGAAATTCATGATGCACGAACATGACATGAGTTTCTCTTCTATACCGCAGACTGTAAAAACGGCTTTTGAAGAAAGTTCATACTCAAAATCGCCATGGATGCACGAGGGTGAAGTGGACGTAATAGTAAAGAATGATGAAGGTCTGACTCTTTACGTGATAGAGGTGGAAAAAGAAGAAAATGGCACCGAAACTGAAGCTGACTTATACTACTCGGAGGATGGTGTCTTAGTGAAGGAGGTTATCGATGCGGACAAGAACCAGGACTTCACACAACTGCTGCCTACCCAGCCGGCTAATGATGTGTACTCATGGGTGGAAAGCAAGTATCCGGGAGCTGTAATAGTTGATATAGACCATGAAGACGAATGTATAGAAGTGGAATTCATTCTCGAAAACATCAAGCATGATGCCCTGCTGACTTCAGCAAACAAATGGATATATACGAAAAAGGATTACAACAGAAATTCATCAAAACTCCCAGCCGAAGCACTGAACTTCATTCAAACAAACTATCCGAACTACGGCATTGAAGATATTGAATATTACGAAACTGCTTCGAAAGGAAACTTCTACAGCGTAGAGATAGAAGGCAGTCATGACAACGATATCGAACTGTACTTCGACACCAAAGGAAACAAAATGGAATCCAAACCTGATTTCAGCGATGAAACAGGCGGAGGTATATCGACAGATTCCTCTATACAGAATTTAATTGACGAAAGATATCCGGGAGCCATAATTACCGACAAGGATTATGACGACGGACTTACGGAAATAGAAATCAGACATGACGGAAGAGAGAAAGATGTATATTTCAACGGAAAGAACGAATGGGTAAGAACTGAATATGAAATTAAATACAACAGCCTTCCGGAAGTTGTGAAAAGCTACATTTCATCAAACTACAGAGATTATGACGATGATGCAAAAGTAGTAGAAACTACCGCTGAAACATGGTACGAGATAGAGGCTGAGAAAAACGGAAGTGAATATAACGTGCTAATTACCAAAGAAGGACAACTTAAGGCAGAATATAAAGACTGATTTTTCCTGAAAACATAGAGATATCCTGTTTCGCATAACACAAAAAGTAGCGAAACAGGATATTTTGTTTAGCCGTAAAGGCTATATAAATATCAATTTATCCATAAACTATTGCAAAAGAGCAAAAAAACTCATACTTTTGTTCACTTAATTTATTATCATATAATAGTATAACCTAAAAAACAACAAAATAATGGCAGATTCAAAAACTATAATCAGCGAAGCTGAAGAGAAAATGGACATGGCAATCATGTACTTAGACGAAGCATTGGCACATATCCGTGCCGGAAAGGCAGACGTACGTTTGTTAGACGGCATCAGAGTTGACTCATACGGAAGCATGGTTCCAATCAACAATGTAGCTGCAGTAACTACTCCTGATGCAAGAAGTATAGCTATCAAACCTTGGGATAAGAGCATGTTCCGCGTGATTGAGAAGGCCATAATCGACTCAGAACTTGGAATTATGCCTGAAAACAATGGCGAAATCATCCGCATCGGAATTCCTCCATTGACTGAGGAACGCCGTAAACAGCTGTCAAAACAGTGTAAGGGTGAAGTGGAAACAGCTAAGGTAAGTGTACGCAACGCACGTCGTGACGCCATCGACGCTCTGAAGAAAGCTGTTAAAGACGGTATGCCTGAAGACGAGCAGAAAAACAGCGAAGCCAAACTGCAGAAGGTACACGACAAGTTTATCAAGCAGATTGACGATATGTTTGCTGCCAAAGATAAGGAAATCATGACTGTATAATACGCCGAGAAAAGTATTATACATACATTATATAAAAGAAGAATCTGCCCGATTTCTGCAAAACAAGGTTTTAAGACAGGCAGTTTCTTCTTTTATCATTTATTCATCAACATAAAAAAACAGAATCTCTTGGACAAAGGTTTAGTAATAAAAAATACAGGTAGCTGGTATCTCGTGAAGACAGACGACGGGAGCGAAGTGGAATGTAAAATTAAAGGCAATTTCCGACTTAAAGGTATCAGAAGCACCAATCCGGTAGCTGTAGGCGACCGTGTGAAAATCATACGCAACCAGGAAGGTACTGCCTTCATCACAGAAATAGAGGACAGAAAGAATTATATTATAAGACGCTCCTCAAACCTTTCAAAGCAATCGCACATCATTGCATCAAACCTTGACCAGTGCATGCTTATTATTACAGTGAACTACCCTGAAACATCGACTACCTTCATCGACCGCTTCCTTGCATCGGCCGAAGCTTACCGCGTACCGGTGTGCCTGGTGTTTAACAAGACTGACCGATACTCGGAGGATGAAAACAGATATCTGGAGGGGCTTATAAACTTATATACCACCATAGGTTACCAATGCTATAAGGTTTCGGCTCTGAACAATATAGGCATAGATGATATCAAAGAAGCTTTGGCTGGAAAAATAACTCTGTTTTCCGGAAATTCCGGTGTAGGAAAATCTACACTGATAAATGCTATATTGCCTGAACAGAACCTGAAAACAGGAGATATCTCAAACGTACACAACAAAGGTATGCATACTACCACTTTCTCCGAAATGTTCCCCGTGAACGGAGGAGGATACATAATTGACACTCCGGGTATAAAGGGATTCGGAACATTCGATATGGAAGAAGAAGAGGTGGGACATTATTTCAAGGAAATATTCAAATTCTCGGCTGACTGTAAATACAGTAACTGCACGCACCGCCATGAACCGGGATGTGCCGTGAGAGAAGCTGTGGAAAAACATTATATCAGTGAATCAAGATACACTTCTTACCTGAGTATTCTTGACGACAAAGAGGACGGCAAATACCGCTCGGCCTATTAAATATTAATACATTTACAAATAGAACAGAATGGGACTATTCATCAGAAAAAGCATTGAGTCCATGCAGGCTGAAGCACAGGCCTCAGGAAGTAAGACTCTGAAAAGGGTACTTGGTCCGGTTAGCCTGGTAGCACTTGGAGTTGGAGTAATAATAGGTGCAGGACTTTTCTCAATTACAGGGACTGTAGCTTCGGAGTTTAGCGGACCAGCGATAACGCTGTCGTTCGTCATTGCAGCTATAGGATGCTGTTTTGCCGGATTGTGCTATGCGGAATTCGCATCTATGATTCCAGTGTCGGGAAGTGCATATACATATTCATATGCCACGATGGGTGAGCTCATAGCCTGGATTATAGGCTGGGATCTGGTATTGGAATACACCGTTGCAGCAACGACTGTGAGTATAAGCTGGAGCAGATATATAGTCGTTTTTCTCGAAAACTTGGGTATTTATCTTCCGCACAACCTGACTGCCTGTCCATGGGACGGAGGTATAATAAACATACCAGCCATACTTATAGTTATAATGATGAGTATAATACTGATGCGCGGTACAGCAGGAAGCTCCATCTTCAACGGATTTATCGTTTTTCTGAAAATCGCAGTTATCATGGTATTCATTGTCCTTGGATGGAAATTCATCCAGACAGAAAATTATACTCCTTACATTCCTGACAACACAGGAAAGTTAGGTGAATTTGGTATTTCCGGTATATTCCGTGGTGCAGCCATAGTATTCTTTGCATTCTTAGGATTCGATACAGTAAGTACAGCAGCTCAGGAAACTAAAAATCCTAAACGTGATATGCCTATAGGTATTTTGGTATCCCTTCTGGTATGTACGGTTTTATATATCCTGTTTGCACATGTTATGACCGGGGTGGCACATTATACAGAATTTAAAGGTCATGTAGGGATTGCCCCGGTAGCTGTAGCTATAGAGCATATGGGTACAGCAGACGCTTCCGGGATAATTACTCCTGCCTATCCTTGGCTGAACAAAGCTATTATCCTGGCTATATTGTTAGGCTATTGCTCTGTGATTATGGTTACTCTTATGGGACAAAGTCGTATATTCCTCAGTATGAGCCACGACGGACTATTGCCGAAATTTTTCTCAAAAATAAACGAAAAGACAAGAACACCGGTACACAGCAATTTGTTATTCATGGTAGTGGTAAGCCTTTTGGCCGGATTTGTACCTGCACAGGTGGCAGGCGAAATGACAAGTATAGGTACTCTGCTTGCATTTACATTGGTTTGTGCCGGAATACTTGTAGTGCGGAAGACGATGCCTGATGCCCCACGTGCATTCAAGATTCCTTTCGTGCCGGTTGTTCCAATATTAGGAATACTGACTTGCCTGTGCATGATGTGTTTCTTACCTGCAGATACATGGATAAGACTCGTACTGTGGATGCTTATAGGGCTGGATGTATATGCATCATACGGCATCAGACACAGCAAGCTGGAAAACGGAGTAAAGATAAGAAAGGGTGATATGGTACTGAATATCATGGGTATATCGCTATCTGTCATGAGCATAATAACCGGATTGTGGCATCAGCAGACAGTAGGCTGGGAAGCCGATAAAACGCTGCTGACAATATCATTTGTCTTTGCCGTGACTCATTGTGCTTACTACATGTACAGAATGTGGAAACACTCAAAACCGGTTCAATTATGATGTATTATTTCTTAAAATAAGTTATAAAACTTAACGTTGTCCAGGAAATCAGAGTTTTCTACTATTTATCATTAGAAAAAAAGTACTTATTTTACAGCGATTTATAGATTATGGATAAGAATATATTAATGTTCGCAATCCGTGCTGCAATAGAAGCAGGTGCGAAAATTATGGGTGTATATACGGACCCTAATGCTGATTTTGAAATAGAAAAGAAGGCGGACAACTCGCCTCTGACAATAGCAGACAGAAAAGCACACGAAGTTATCAGTGGAATACTGTCGGCTACAAATATTCCTGTGCTGAGCGAGGAAGGAAAGAAACTTCCGTTTGAAAGCAGAAAAGGATGGAATGAACTCTGGATAGTAGACCCATTGGACGGAACAAAGGAATTCATCAAGAAGAACGGAGAATTTACCGTAAATATTGCTTACGTCAAAAATGGTACACCGGAAGCCGGGGTGATTTATATTCCGGTAAAGGAAGAACTGTATTTTGGCGACTGCGAGTGTGGTGCATTCAAGGTGGAAAACATAAGCTCCGTATCTGAAGATGAGACATTCTCTTCACTGACAGACAAGGCTGTGAAATTACCTTTAAAAGAAGATAGGGAGAAGTTTGTTGTAGTGGCATCCCGCTCACACCTTTCTCCGGAAACTGAGGAATTTATAGAAAAGATGAAAGGACTTCACAATGATATAGAAACCATATCAAAGGGAAGTTCCCTGAAACTATGTCTGATAGCGGAAGGCAAAGCTGACATATATCCGCGCTTTGCACCTACAATGGAGTGGGATACTGCTGCAGGACATGCCATAATACGTGCTGCCGGCAAGGAAGTGTATCACACAGACGAGCAGACACCGCTGACATATAATAAAGAAGATTTATTAAATCCTTGGTTCATAGCCAAATAAGATAAAAGAGCAAGAAAATGTCACACGAAATAATCATAGTTCTTGTTTCACTTGTGGGAATGCTTGCTGCTCTTATAGCCGACAAGATGAGACCGGGAATGATTCTGTTTTCCGTACTGGTAATCTTCCTGTGTACCGGAATACTCACACCGAAAGAGATGCTTGAGGGTTTCAGCAATAAGGGTATGATAACAGTAGCTATGCTGTTCCTTGTGAGCGAGGGGGTGCGACAAAGCGGTGCACTCACAAAGCTGATAAAGAGGCTTCTGCCTGTGGAGAATATAAATGTATTCAAGGCTCAAGTCAGAATGCTGCCAAGCATAGCTTTTATATCCGCATTCCTCAACAACACTCCTGTGGTGGTTATCTTTGCACCTATAATAAAGAGGTGGGCAAACTATGTCAAGCTGCCTGCCACTTATTTCCTTATACCACTGTCGTATGTCACTATATTGGGAGGTATGTGTACACTAATAGGAACATCTACCAACTTAGTGGTGCACAGTATGATACAGGATGCAGGAATGAAAGGTTTCAGCATGTTTGAATTAGGAAAGGTAGGAATTTTCATTACTTTGGCAGGTATAATCTATCTGTTCATTTTTTCGAAGAAACTGCTCCCGGCACAGCGTCCGGACCAGATTATAGCCGGAGAAGAAGACCCATCGCTACACCCGATAGAGGCAGTGATAGGTGCTCGTTTTCCGGGTATCAACCGCCGTATCTCTGATTTCGATTTCAAACGACACTATGGTGCTGAAATCAAGGAACTGAGAAGAAACGGTAATACATATACCAATCTGTCGAAGATGCACTTCCGCGAGAATGACACTTTGGTGATTATGGCAGACGACAGCTTCATCAAGACATGGGGTGAATCGTCAGTCTTTATCATGCTTGCAAACGGCAAGGATGTGGAACCGGTAGGAAAGAAGAAACGCTGGCTGGCTCTTACATTATTACTGATTATGATAATCGGAGCTACTGTAGGTGAACTTCCTGCAGTACAGAAGATGTTGCCTGAAGGTATCAAGCTGGATATGTTTTTCTTCGTGTCTGTGACAACTGTTATAATGGCATGGACAAAGATATTCCCTCCGCGCAAATATACCAAATACATATCATGGGATGTGCTGATTACGATTGCCTGTGCTTTCGGCATAAGCAAGGCTATGGTGAACTCGGGAGTTTCCGACCTTATAGCAAGCGGAATAATAGCTCTCAGCCATAGCTATGGACCGTATGTACTGTTGGCAGCAATGTTTATAATAACAAACATTTTCACGGAACTGATAACAAACAATGCCGCTGCAGCACTCTCCTTCCCGCTTGCACTGTCGCTGTCGCAACAGCTTGGAGTAAGTCCTATGCCGTTCTTCGTAATAGTATGTGTGGCTGCTTCAGCAAGTTTCTCCACCCCTATCGGATATCAGACGAACCTGATTGTACAGGGTTTCGGTAATTACAAGTTTACTGACTTTGTGCGCATAGGTCTGCCGCTGAATATCATTACATTCATCATTTCGGTATTGCTGATACCGCAGATATGGCCATTCTAAGAAAGAAATAAATAAAACCAATATAAAAATGGAAAATAATAATAACATATATCCTATATTCGACAGAATGCTGACAAGGGCAGACAAGGAAGAACTACTCAATCAGCATAGTGTGATGATATGGTTCACCGGACTGAGCGGTTCGGGCAAAAGTACTATAGCAATAGCCCTGGAAAGGGAATTGCAGAAAAGAGGACTGCTGTGCAGAATATTAGACGGGGACAATATCCGAAGCGGTATAAACAACAACCTTGGATTCTCGGAAGAGGACAGAGTGGAAAATATCCGTCGTATAGCAGAAATAGGAAAACTGTTTGTAGATACCGGCATTATAACCATTGCAGCTTTCATAAGTCCGAACAATGACATACGCGAAATGGCTGCAAACATAATAGGCAAGGAAAACTTCCTCGAGATTTTTGTAAGTACTCCTATAGAAGAATGCGAAAGAAGAGATGTGAAAGGTCTGTACGCAAAGGCAAGACGCGGAGAGATAAAGAACTTCACAGGTATATCCGCTCCTTTCGAGGCTCCAGCAAATCCGGCCCTGTCTATAGATACTTCAAAACTGAGTGTAGAGGAATCAGTAAACAAACTTTTAGAACTGATACTGCCTAAAATTTCATTCAAAAAAGACTAAAAAACTAAATATATGAGCGAAGAATATAAACTTAGCCACTTGAAAGAACTGGAAGCTGAGTCTATCCACATCATACGCGAAGTGGCTGCTGAATTTGAGAACCCTGTCATGCTGTACAGTATAGGTAAGGACTCTTCTGTAATGGTACGTTTGGCTGAAAAAGCTTTTGCACCGGGCAAGGTTCCATTCCCACTTATGCATATAGACTCCAAATGGAAATTCAAGGAAATGATTCAGTTCCGCGATGAATATGCCAAGAAATATGGCTGGAACCTTATCGTTGAAAGCAATATGGAGGCATTCAAAGCCGGTGTAGGACCTTTTACTCACGGAAGCAAGGTTCACACAGACCTGATGAAGACACAAGCCCTGCTTAATGCACTCGATAAATACAAATTCGATGCTGCATTCGGAGGTGCGCGCCGTGACGAGGAAAAATCGCGTGCGAAAGAGCGTATATTCTCTTTCAGAAACGAGTTCCACCAGTGGGACCCAAAGAACCAGCGTCCTGAGCTTTGGGATATATATAACGCGCGTATCAGAAAAGGTGAAAGCATACGCGTATTCCCTCTGAGCAACTGGACTGAGCTTGATATATGGCAGTACATACGTCTTGAAAATATTCCTATCGTTCCTCTTTACTTTGCCAAGGAAAGACCGGTAATCAATCTCGACGGACAGCTTATCATGCCTGACGATGACCGTCTGCCTGAACAGTACAAAGACAAGATAGAGATGAAAAAGATACGTTTCCGTACTCTTGGATGCTGGCCGCTTACAGGAGCTATTGAAAGCGAAGCTGACACAATAGAAAAGATTGTGGAGGAAATGATGACAACAACAAAGAGCGAACGTACCACCCGTGTGATTGACTTTGACCAGGAAGCCAGCATGGAGCAGAAAAAGCGCGAAGGATATTTTTAGATAATTAAAAATTAAAGAATTAATAATTAAAAACGCCTCTGTTATAATTATTAATTGTTCATTATTCACTTTTAATTATTAATCGAGTAAAATGGAAACTTTAGATAAAAACAAATCAGGAAACCCTATGGAAGGCGAAGCTCGCGGAAATATGTCCATAGAGGAATTCTTAAAGAAAGACGAACAGAAGGACTTGCTCCGTTTCCTTACTGCAGGTTCTGTGGACGACGGTAAATCGACTCTTATCGGACGTCTGCTGTTCGACAGCAAAAAGCTTTACGAAGACCAGCTTGACGCACTCGAACGTGACAGCAAGCGTGTAGGTAATGCAGGCGAACACATCGACTATGCACTTCTTCTCGACGGCCTTAAGGCTGAACGCGAACAGGGTATCACAATAGACGTGGCATACAGATATTTCTCTACGAACAACCGTAAGTTCATCATTGCCGACACTCCGGGACACGAACAATATACCCGCAACATGATTACAGGTGGTTCTACAGCCAATCTTGCAATCATCCTTGTAGATGCCCGTACAGGAGTAATCACTCAGACCAAACGTCACTCCTACTTAGTATCTCTGCTCGGTATCAAACATGTGGTTTTGGCTGTAAACAAGATGGATCTTGTGGATTTCTCAAAAGAAGTGTTCGACAAGATTGTAAGCGACTACAAAGCTTTTGTTGAGCCGCTGAATATTCCTGACATACAGTGCATCCCTCTATCAGCCCTTGAAGGCGACAATGTGGTAGAAAAGTCGGACCGCACTCCATGGTACGAAGGTACATCGCTGCTTGAGTATCTTGAAACCGTACATATCGGCAACGACCACAATCTGAAGGATTTCCGCTATCCGGTACAGTACGTTCTGCGTCCTAACCTCGATTTCCGTGGGTTCTGCGGAAAGGTTTCTTCGGGTGTTATCCGCAAGGGTGACGAAATTATGGCCCTTCCTTCAGGCAAGAAATCTCATGTAAAGAGCATTGTTACATATGAAGGTGAGATAGACTATGCTTTCCCTCCTATGTCTGTAACTATCACTTTGGAAGATGAAATCGACGTTTCAAGAGGAGAAATGCTTGTACATCCGGACAATCTCCCTATGGTGGGACGTAACTTCGAGGCTATGCTTGTATGGATGGACGAAGAAAAGATGGACATGGAGAAATCATTCTTCCTGAAACATACTACAAACACAAGCCGTACACGCATAGACAGCATAGAATATAAGGTGGATATCAACACTATGGAACACCTGAGTGTTGAAAACGGTCGCCTGACTAAGGAAGATGTTCCGATGCAGCTGAACCAGATAGCAAAAGTGGTTCTTACTTCATCCAAGGAGCTGTTCTTCGATTCATATTCTGACAACAAGGCTACAGGGGCATTCATACTTATAGACCCTATAACAAACAATACAAGTGCTGTAGGTATGATTATCAATCAGGTGGCAGACAAGGATATGCACAACCAGATGACATTACCTGTTCTGGATTTGCCTAAACTTGGTATTGCTCCTGAGCACTATGAAGCTATAGAAAAGGCTGTCAAGGAACTTTCCCGTCAGGGCATTGATGTAGAAATCAGAAAATAACTAATACATACTAATAAATGGGATTATTAGAATTCAGTAAATTACCTGTCAATCCGTTAGTGGGAGCTGACTGGAAGACATTCAATCAGATAACTAATGGAAGAGTGATAGACGACAAATTCAAGAGCAAATACAGACTTACAAAATCTGTATGCCGTCTGTTGTCTACACTCAAACCGCTACAGGACAATAAATACGAAAAGCTGCTTGCCGACAAGCCGCTTGAGCATGACCCGGTATTCATTTTGGGACACTGGCGCAGCGGAACTACATTCATGCACAATGTATTCTCATGCGACAAACACTTCGGATATAATACTACTTACCAGACTGTATTCCCTCATCTGATGATGTGGGGACAGCCTTTCTTCAAGAAGAATATGAGCTGGATTATGCCCGACAAGCGTCCTACAGACAATATGGAACTGGCCGTAGACCTGCCTCAGGAAGAAGAATTTGCATTGGCAAACATGATGCCGTACACATACTACAACTTCTGGTTCCTGCCTAAGCACATGATGGAATATGCAGACAAGTATCTGCTGTTCAACGACATCACGGATGAAGAACTGAAAGTCTTTGAAGAGGTTTTCACCAAGCTTATCAAGATATCTTTGTGGAACACCAAAGGAACACAATTCCTGAGCAAGAACCCTCCTCACACAGGTCGCGTAAAGGAACTTGTAAAAATGTTCCCTAATGCAAAGTTCATCTATCTGATGCGTAATCCGTACACGGTGTTTGAGTCTACAAGAAGTTTCTTCACAAATACCATACAGCCGCTGATGCTGCAGAATATCAGCAATGAAGAACTCCAGGCCAACATATTGGAGGTATATTCAAAACTATACCACAAATACGAAGAAGACAAGAAATTCATACCTGAAGGCAACTTGGTAGAGGTTAAATTCGAGGACTATGAACAGAATGCCTTCGATATGACAGAAGATATCTACAGAAAACTGTCATTGCCGGGATTTGAAGAATCGCGTGCCGCAATAGAAGCTTATGTAAACAAAAAGAAAGGTTATAAAAAGAATAAATATCAATATAAACCTGAAACAATAGAGTTGGTGGAAAAGCACTGGTCGTTTGCTCTCGAGCAATGGGATTACAAGCTTTAACACATATAAATACAATAAGCCACTATGACAAAAATATCGTTTGTAAAGAGTTTTCAATACAAACGATATTTTTTTATTTATATTCCATTATAGATACATTATCCGTGTGCGATAACGAAAAATATGTTATATATTGGAATAATAGTCCAAAATAGTCGAAAATAGGTTGGAAATTACAATAAAAGACATTATTTTTGGCAAATAAAATAAATAACTAAATCTTAATTAGAGTAAAATCTGTAGAAAAAAAGCATGGAACAAGTTTTCAGTTACATCATTGGGCTGGGTGCTGCGGTGATGATGCCTATCATTTTTACAATCTTAGGCTTGTGTATCGGAATTAAATTTGGTAAGGCTCTCAAGAGCGGTCTGTTAGTGGGTGTCGGTTTCGTAGGTTTGTCTGTAGTGACAGCTTTGCTGACAAGCAGTTTGGGTGACCCACTTAAGAAAGTAACCGAAATTTACGGTTTAAGTTTAGGTATTTTTGATATGGGTTGGCCTGCTGCAGCTTCTGTGGCATACAACACTTCTGTAGGAGCATTTATCATTCCTGTATGTTTGGCTGTAAACATTGTAATGCTTCTTACTAAAACAACCAAGACTGTCAATATCGACCTTTGGAACTACTGGCACTTTGCTTTCATCGGTGCTGTGGTATATTTCGCTACAGAGAACATCTGGTGGGGATTCTTTGCTGCCATCATCTGCTACATCATAACACTTGTTATGGCAGACCTTACTTGCAAACAGTTCCAGGGATATTACGACAAGATGGACGGTATCTCTATTCCTCAGCCATTCTGCCAGGGATTTGTACCTTTCGCACTTGTTATCAACAAAGCTTTGGATATGATTCCGGGATTCGACAAGCTTTATATCGACGCTGAAGGTATGAAGAAGAAATTCGGTATCATGGGTGAGCCTCTTTTCCTTGGTATCGTTGTAGGTTGCGGTATCGGTATGCTTGCATGCAGAAACGGTCAGGAAATAGTAGACAATATACCTGCTATCCTCGGATTGGGTATCAAGATGGGTGCCGTAATGGAACTTATCCCACGTATCACTTCATTGTTCATCGAAGGTCTTCGTCCTATTTCGGATGCTACACGTGAGCTTATCGCACGTAAATTCAAGAACAGCGCCAACCTTAACATCGGTATGAGCCCTGCATTGGTTATCGGTCATCCAACAACTTTGGTTGTATCACTTCTTCTTATTCCTGTTGCATTGTTCCTTTCAGTTATACTCCCGGGAAATCAGTTCCTTCCATTGGCTTCACTTGCAGGAATGTTCTACCTGTTCCCGGCCGTACTCCCTATCACTAAGGGTAACGTATTGAAAACATTCCTTATCGGATTGGTTGGCCTCATCGTAGGTTTGTACTTCGTAACAGACTTGGCTCCATTCTTTACTCAGGCTGCTCACGATGTATTTATAAAGACAGGCGATGCTGCCGTTAAGATTCCTGACGGATTCCAGGGTGGTGCATTGGACTTCGCTTCAAGTATCTTCTCATGGGGTATCTTCCATCTGATTTACAACTTCAAGTATGTAGGTTCTGCTGCATTGGTAGCTATCGCACTTATCATGGCTATCTATAACAGAACACGCATTATCAAGGAAGCAAAAGCTCACAGCAATAATTAATCGTAATAACCTAAATTAAATAAAACAACAAAAACATGAAAAAATTAGCATTAGCAATGATGATGGGCTTAGCAGCCATCTCTACAAACGCACAGATGAACTACAAAGTGCAAACAGCTTGCCATCCACTGGATGTTAAGCATTATGATACAGAACGTTTGCGCAGCGCTTTCGTTATGGAAAAAGTAATGGCTCCGGACGAAATCAACTTAACTTATACACTTTATGACCGTCTGATTTACGGTGGTGTAATGCCGGTAAACAAGGTTTTGAAACTTGAAACTTTCCGTGAACTTGGCCCTGAAATCACTTATTTCCTTGAACGTCGCGAACTTGGTGTTATCAACATTGGTGGTGACGGTGTAGTAACTGTTGACGGAAAAGAATACCCAATGAAATATAAAGAAGCATTGTACGTTGGCTGCGGTAACAAAGAAGTTACTTTCAAGAGTAACGATGCAAGCAAACCTGCTAAATTCTATATCAACTCTGCTCCTGCTTACAAACAGTACGTTACACAGTTGATTACAACTGACGTTAAAGCACAGAAAGCTCAGCCTAAGAAATATGCTTTGGCTATCTCTGACCACTACGGCAAGATGGAAGACAGCAACGACCGTGTAGTAAACCAGCTTATCGTAAAAGATGTTCTTGAAAGAGTAAAGAACGGTGGTACTAACCAGTTGCAGATGGGTCTTACTGAATTGGCTCCGGGTTCTGTATGGAACACAATGCCTGCTCACACTCACACTCGCCGTATGGAAGCTTACTTCTACTTCAATGTTGAAGAAGGTAACGCTATCTGCCACCTGATGGGTGAACCTAAAGAAGAACGTCTGGTATGGCTTCAGAACGAACAGGCTATCACTTCTCCTGAATGGAGCATCCACGCTGCAGCAGGTACTCGCAACTATACTTTCATCTGGGGTATGGCTGGTGAAAACTTGAAGTACAGCGATAAAGACGAAATCAAATATACTGAAATGAGATAATAACGGTATATAAGTCATATTTAGAGTCTGTCTGTTCCAAATACGGGATAGGCAGACTTTTTTTTGCCTTTCATTTCTATCGTCTGACAACTGTCAAACGTATGTCCGACACGTGTCAAACAAATAACCGACAGCTGTCAAACATACGTTTGACAGCTGTCGGACAACAAATTTATAAGGCAAGCCTAACGAATCAGTCCTGATAATAAACCCTTTTTACTCGCATTGAAACGCTGGTCAGTATTTCGTATGGAATAGTATCAAGCCATTCGGCCAAAGTTGTAACAGGCAAGTTCTCGCCGAAGATTTCCACCTTATCTCCTTCCTTGCAGTCTATATCTGTTACATCAATCATACACACATCCATACATATATTACCTACATACGGAGCTTTCTGACCATTTACAAGGCAGTATCCCCTTCCGTTACCTAATTTACGGTTCAGACCGTCCGCATAACCTATTGGAATTGCTGCAATACGTGAATCTCTGTCCAGCATTCCCCTACGACTGTACCCCACGGTATCTTCAGCCTTTACATCGTGTATCTGAAGTATGGTGGTCTTTAGCGAACTCACATTGTTAATTATCTTACCTGTATATGGGTCAATTCCATACAGTCCGATTCCAAGGCGTACCATATCGAACTGCGCTCCAGGATAGCGTTCTATTCCGGCAGTATTGCAGATGTGTCGCAGAATCTTGAATGAGAATCCCTCCTGAAGTTTTGCTGCCGCATCTTCGAAAGTTTCTATCTGACGGCGTGTAAAGGAATCAAAACGACTTGCATCACTACCTACAAGATGAGAGAATACCGAACGAGGTATCACTGCCGACTGACGTTTCAAACGTTCTACCAACTGAGTTAGCTGCTCAGGCTCAAAACCAAGACGATTCATTCCGGTATTGATTTTCACATGAATAGGGAAATTGCTCACTCCTTCCCTCTCGGCAGCTTTGATAAGTTCTTCTAAAATATTGAAGCTATATACTTCAGGTTCAAGACGATAGTCGAACATTGTCTTGAAAGCGGTTAGTTCCGGATTCATTATAATAATAGGACAATGAATACCGGCCTTGCGCAAATCAGCACCTTCGTCGGCCACAGCTACTGCGAGATAGTCCACCCTGTGTTCTTCCAATGTCTTTGCTATCTCAAACGGACCGGCACCGTAGGCTGAAGCCTTAACCATACATACCATCTTGGTTTCCGGTTTGAGCTTGTTACGGAAATGATTCAGGTTGGCTGTCAGGGCTCCCAAGTTTATCTCAAGGATTGTTTCATGCACCTTAAGTTCCATATAGTCTGTGATATCATCGAAATGGAATATACGTGCACCTTTTATAAGAACGACTTCATTCCTCAAAGTGTCGAGTATGCCGGACTCTATAAGCTCTGATGTCTTGTTAAAGAAATATTTTTCTATCTGGAAGCGTGATGCCGAGGCTGAAATTTCCGGTCCAACGCCTATTATCTTGTCCACACCACGATTATGCACCAACTCCGAAACCTGTCTGTAAAGAAGTTTGCTGGTCTGTCCGCTCTCCAATATATCGGAAAGAATAAGAGTACGTTTTCTGCCTTTGTCCTCAGTCCGGCGCGACATGAAGTCAAGTGCTATATCGAGAGAGGCAAAATCGGAATTGTAACTGTCGTTGATAAGTATGCAGCCGTTCTTTCCTTCCTTAACCTCCATACGCATGGCAACCGGCTCAAGAGTAAGCATTCTCTCGGCTATATCCTCAGGAGAAATCATAAGATATAAGGCTACAGCCAGACAGTTTATGGAATTTTCTATTGATGCATCGTCAATGAAAGGAATGCGATATTCCTTCATAAAACCGAGATAGCGGTATTTGATTACCGTATGGTCACTGGCCTTCTCTATGCTCTCGATATACAGAGGACGTTCCATATCCTTGGTGGACCATGCTATCTCGCGTGCACCGAACAAAGACTTTGTGACACAACTGCTTATCATATCATTGTCGCCATTGTATATCACTACATCACAGTCTTTAAACAGCTGGAGTTTCTCCATACATTTGTCCTGCACAGATGTAAAGTTCTCCTGATGAGCACCACCGATATTGGTAATTACCCCAATCGTAGGGCGTATGATAGGTTTAAGTTCCTCCATCTCTCCCATTTCGGAAATACCGGCTTCGAAAATTCCAATCTCTGTATTTTCATTCAGCAGCCACACGGAAAGAGGCACACCAATCTGAGAGTTATAACTCCTTGGAGAGCGTGTCACAACCTTATACGGACTGATAATATGATAGAGCCACTCTTTGACCACAGTCTTACCATTGCTCCCGGTAATTCCGATTACAGGAATATCAAACTTTTCGCGATGGTTTGCAGCAAGCTTCTGTAGAGCCTTGAGCGGATTTGAGACTTTTAAGAAATTACATTCATTATATTCAGATATATTTTCAGGGATATCGCTTACCACAAAATTCCTTACTCCGCGCTCATAAAGTTCGTCTATATATTTATGACCGTCATTGCGCTTGGTTTTAAGGGCAAAAAATAACGTTTCTTCCGGAAAGCACAAAGAACGGCTGTCTGTAAGTATCCAGTCAATCGCTGCTTCCGTATTTCCTATACGTTCTGCATTTAATACAGAGGTTATTTCTTCAATAGTGTTCGACATAATTCTATTTCCTTTTCGACATCTAAGTACGTGAATTTTTCCTTTAGTGTTCCAATTTTTAACAGTATTTGACTTAAAAATTTACCATATGCCTCACTTTCCGGATTGAAAGGCTTATGTCCCAGAGCACGGTTTATTTCATTCCACGATTTTATAACTTCCATGGTAGGTTTGCTGAAATATGTTTCGGAAAATTTTTCCCATATATAATCTACGGCAAGCGAAGAAGGATGCAGCATATCGTCGGCATAAAAACGGTAATCGCGCAACTCGTCCATCATAATCTCGTAAGACGGAAAATAAAAGCATCCGGAATTGGACGAACAGATTTTGTCTACAGCCAACAGCAATACGGATTTGCTTATCTGATTGCCGTGCATCCCATCCTTGGCATGACGTATGGGGCTTACAGTAAACATAAGTTTTATGTCAGGATTCAGATTCCTGATTTTAGATATCAGAGCAGTATATGAACTGACAATTTCCTCTACTTCAAGAAGGCTGCGTGAAAAGAGTTTCTCATTGAGTTTATGGCAGTTGCCTACTATACAGCCGGTTTCATTCCACCGATAGACACGGGCTGTCCCGAAAGTAAGAAGAAGCCAATCAGCTTTAGTAAGGAAGTCTGAACTATAACTTATGCGTGTATTAATGTTCTCCAGACACAATTCTTTAGAAGGAGAAGAAAAAGAGCTGTGATGCATCAGGCTGAACCAGACTCCGCGTGACTCCATTACATCATCATCAGAATACACCTTTCTGTCAACAAGTTCATTCAATGCCTTAAAAATAGACATCGGATTATAAAGCACACCGAAAGGATTTATATCACACCGGAATTTACTATCGGACAGTCTGTTTCCTATGTTATCAGTAAAGCATGAGCCCATGAGCAACAATCTGTCAGAATGCTTTATTTCACACTGTCCGGCAGGCAGTTCGGTTCTGGTTATCAGTTCCATATTACTCTATACTTATTATTTTTTGGTACAAATGTAACCACAATATATATATTTGTACTACTTTTGTGGAAGAAATGTTTAATTAATGTATAGATGGAACATAACACTTCATATAAATTCCTTGACAAGATTGACAGTCCTGACGACCTTCGCAAGCTTCCGGTGGAAGTCTTGCCCGAGGTGTGCAAAGAATTGCGTGAGATGATAATAGATGAACTGTCACGTAACCCGGGACATTTTGGTTCCAGCTTGGGAGTGATAGAACTTACCGTCGCATTACATTACACATTCTCAACACCATACGACCGCATAGTATGGGATGTAGGACATCAGGCATATGCACACAAGATACTGACAGGAAGACGTGACAGATTCTGTACAAACAGAAAGCTGAACGGACTTGCGCCATTCCCATCGCCGGCAGAAAGCGAATATGACACTTTCACGTGCGGACATGCCTCGAACTCCATATCTGCAGCATTAGGAATGGCAGTAGCAGCAAATCTGAAAAATGAGTCGGACAGACATATCGTGGCCGTAATAGGCGACGGTTCGATGAGTGGCGGTCTTGCTTTCGAAGGACTGAACAATGCATCGGCAACGCCAAACAATCTGCTTATCATCCTGAATGACAACAACATGGCAATAGACCGCAGTGTGGGAGGCATGAAACAGTATCTTCTGAATCTGCATACGTCAGAGGGCTACAACAGATTCCGCAACGCCATGTCGAAACAAATGATGAAGTGGGGACTTCTGACGGATGAAAGGAAAAACGCCATAATAAGATTCAACAACAGCCTCAAATCATTGCTGATGCAGCAGCAGAATATATTTGAGGGAATGAATATAAGGTATTTCGGCCCTATAGACGGACATGACACTTTATCTCTGATAAAGGTTATGAACGAAATAAAGGATATGAATGGTCCGAAGATACTGCATATACACACTACGAAAGGAAAAGGATATAAGCCTGCAGAAGAATGCGCTACAGAATGGCATTCTCCCGGCCGGTTTGACAAGGGAACCGGTATCAGAATCAAGCCTGCCGCTGAAGGTATGCCTCCACTGTTTCAGGAAGTATTCGGCAATACTCTGCTTGAACTGGCACAGGCAAACAGCAGGATAGTTGGAGTTACGCCTGCCATGCCTTCCGGATGTTCTATGAACATTATGATGAGGGAGATGCCTGAAAGAGTTTTTGATGTAGGCATTGCAGAAGGACATGCAGTGACGTTCTCTGCCGGAATGGCAAAAGACGGATTAATGCCGTTCTGCAACATCTATTCCACTTTCATGCAAAGGGCTTATGACAATGTTATACACGACGTAGCCATACAGAAACTGAACGTCGTGATGTGTCTTGACAGAGCCGGACTCGTGGGAGAGGACGGGGCAACGCATCATGGTATGTTTGATATTGCATACATGAGGATTATACCTAACCTGACTGTGGCTGTTCCGATGGACGAACATGAACTGAGAAAGATGATGTACACAGCCCAGCTGCCGGACATGGGACCGTTCGTTATAAGATACCCTCGCGGAAGAGGCATGATAAGCGACTGGAAATGCAAGCTGGAAGCTATACCTGTGGGTAAAGGCAGACTTCTGAAAGAAGGAAAAGACCTGGCCGTGATATCATTGGGACCAATCGGATACAGAGCAGCAAAGGCCATAGAAAGAGTAGAACAGGAATCAGGTATCAGTGTGGCGCATTACGACTTGAGATTCGTAAAACCGCTTGACACTGAAATGTTGGAATACATAGGAAAGAATTTCAAGAAAGTTATTACTATAGAAGACGGCATCCTCGCAGGTGGAGCAGGAAGTGCAGTAATGGAATTCATGTCTGACCACGGATATGATACGAAAATCATAAGAATGGGACTTGAAGATCATTTCGTACAGCATGGTTCTGTAGACGAACTGTACAAAATATGCGGACTTGACGAAGATAGCATTTATGAAAAAATAAAGAACTCATGAAGATAATTATAGCTGGTGCAGGAGCAGTGGGCACACATCTGGCAAAACTTTTAGCCGGTGAAGATCAAGACATTATACTGATAGATGAGAATCAGGAAAGGTTGGGAAAAATGAGCAGTAATCTGGATATGATGACTGTGAACTACTCTCCTACCTCAATAAACGGACTGAAAGAAGCGGGAGTGGCAGGCGCAGACCTGTTCATAGGCGTAACGCCTGACGAAAGCCGTAATATGACAGCCTGTATGCTCGCCAATAACCTTGGAGCCAAAAAGACAGTAGCACGTATAGACAATTACGAATATCTGCTGCCGAAACACAAGGAATTCTTCAGCGGACTTGGCGTACATTCACTCATTTATCCGGAAATGCTGGCCGCAAAGGAGATTGTGGATGCAGTAAAAATGAGCTGGATAAAGCAGTGGTGGGAGTTTGCCGGTGGAGCACTGATAATGATTGGTGTTAAGATGAGAGAGCAGGCAGAAATCCTGAATGTGCCGTTTCATGAGCTTGGAGGTCAGGGAATACCGTTCCATATAGTAGCTATAAAAAGAGGTAATGAGACAATTATCCCTCGTGGTGACGACTATGTGAAACTGAATGACATAGTATATTTTACTACCACCAAGAAGTATATCCCTTACATCAGAAAGATTTCAGGACGCGAGAACGAAGCCGATGTACGAAGCGTAATGATTATGGGCGGAGGAAGAATAGCCGTCCGCACGGCCCAGTATCTGCCTGAATATATGAAGGTCAAGATTATAGAAATGGACGAAAACAGATGTAACAGGCTGACGGAGATTGTGGACGATGATGTAATGGTGATAAACGGTGACGGACGCGATATGGAGCTTCTGATTGAGGAAGGTATAAAAAATACCGAAGCTTTCGTCGCTCTGACCGGAAACTCGGAAACGAATATCCTGGCTTGTCTTGCTGCCAAACGTATGGGAGTAAGCAAAACTGTGGCGGAAGTGGAAAACGTGGATTATATAAGCATGGCCGAAAGTCTGGATATAGGTACGGTGATAAACAAGAAATACATCGCTGCGAGCCATATCTACCAGATGATGCTTAAGGCGGATGTGTCGAACGTGAAATGTCTTACTTTTGCCAATGCCGATGTGGCGGAATTCATTGTAAAAGAAGGCTCTAAGATAACTAAAGCTCAGGTTAAAGATATCGGTTTGCCTAAGGGGGCTACAATAGGTGGACTTATAAGAAATGGAGAAGGTATCCTCGTTACAGGTAATACCACCATTCAGAAAGATGACCACGTGGTAGTGTTCTGCCTCGGAGCTATGATTAAAAAGTTAGAGAAATATTTCGGATAATATGTTTTTTAACATAGAAATAATTATTTTTCCGCAAAATATATTCTAACTTTGCAGGCATAATTGAATAAGATACAGTTTTTTATATGATTTATTGGTTGAGGATAATATTTGTTTGCGTAATGTCTTTATTTGTATTTCAGGGAATATCGGAAGAAATTTCTCCCGTATGCAATACAAGCGCATGTACAGAAATAATATCTCCAACCAATGAAGGGAATGATATCTTATTAGTTGAATCTACATCAGACAACTATCTTATTCGCACTATAAATCATATACTTAAATCCAGATATGCAGACCTTTCTGTTCCGGCATGTGCAATTGTTGCCGGTAGTAAGGATAATAATGACAACAAATACACTCTTCATCTGAACGGTACACTGCTGAAAGGTTATAATTCTGAAAAGTATCACAGAATTTATTCCCTGACTCACCGCAATTCGTATTATCCGGTTCATTTACCTAAGGATTATTATATCTATACGTTGGAAAAAATTGTCATTTAGATACGTTCTTCCACGAAATATGTCTTCATGTAACATGAAGACATATTTCGTGTGCGCACACACTAAATATTTCATCTTACACCCACTCCCTTTAATTTAATTCCTCAATCAAGGACTGACAATACAGAGAAACAATAACTCAAAAAACATATAAATCATGTATTTTATCTTTTTAATAGTAGTGATTCTTACGGCAATAGCCTTAGTGGTAGCAGCTATGACTATTGCCAAGCTAATCGCCCCGCGCTCTTTCAATCCCCAGAAAGGCGAACCATATGAGTGTGGTATCCCTACGAGGGGTGAGTCGTGGGTAAAATTCAAGGCAGGCTACTACCTCTTTGCCATCCTGTTCCTGGTGTTCGACATCGAGACGGTATTCCTCTTCCCGTGGGCCGTGGTGGTGGCCGAGACAGGCGCCTATGCACTGGCGGGGGCAGCATTCTTCCTCGGAATACTTATTTTAGGCCTGGCATATGCCTGGCGGAAAGGAGCGCTGGAATGGAAATAAAGAAACGCACGGAAATTCGCAGTATGGAGTACGGCGACTTCCGAAACAATGACTACCTGGAGCGAATGGTAGACGAGCTGAACCGCGACGGAGCGGGGATTATAATGGGGACGGCCGACGAGCTGATAAACTGGGGAAGGAGCAACTCGCTGTGGTCGCTCACCTTCGGTACGAGCTGTTGCGCCATAGAGTTTATGGCCCTTGGAGCCGCACGCTATGACATGGCGCGGTTCGGATTCGAGGTGACGCGTAACTCGCCCCGTCAGGCGGATATGATTATGGTGTTAGGAACCATCACCCACCGTATGGCTCCGGTGCTGAAACGTCTGTATGACCAGATGGCCGAACCGAAGTATGTGGTGGCGGTGGGCGGATGTACCATCAGCGGCGGACCGTTCAGGCGGTCATATCATGTGGTGAACGGTATAGACAAGATTATTCCGGTGGATGTATTCATCCCGGGATGTCCTCCGCGTCCTGAGGCTTTCTACTACGGAATGATGCAGCTGCAGAGAAAAATAAAGGTGGAACGGTTCTTGGGAGGGGTGAACAGGAAAGCTAATGAATAATTAAAAATTAAAAATGTAGAAAATGAATAATTAATAATGAATAATTAAAAATGGGTGGATATCATCAGCTTTAATTATTAATTCTTAATTGTTAATTGTTAATTATTAATAATGAATAATTAAAAATGGGTGGATATCATCAGCTTTAATTCTTAATTATTAATTCTTAATTCTTAATTGAACAACATGACTGCTGACAATATTATACCGGTAAAGGCGGAAGAGCTCTACAATGAGGCTTCCCGACTGAGATATGACGAAGCACAGCCCATGGACTACCTGCGCGACATCGTCGGTATGGACTGGGGCGAAGAGGGTCTTGGGGCCCTGTATTATATGGAATGTACGGCCACGGGCGAACGACGTGTGCTGAAGGCAGTGGCGGCCGACAGGGAGAACGCGTTTCTTCCTTCCGTGTGCAGCCTCTGGAAAACGGCGGTGATAAAGGAACGTGAGGTGTTCGATTTCTTCGGCATACGCTTCACGGGAAATCCGGACATGCGCCGTCTGTTCCTGCGCGAGGACTGGAAGGGATATCCGCTCCGTAAGGATTACGATATGGACTCGAATCCTCTTAATATGGAGAATGAGGTCAATGCGGATGTTACGGAAGAATATACCCTGCGCCCTGACGGAACTATAGAGGGCAGGGAGAACGTGGTGTTCGGCAGCGAGGATTTCGTGGTGAACATCGGTCCTCAGCATCCGTCCACTCACGGCGTGCTGCGTATGCGTACGAGCATCGACGGAGAGAATATCAGGCGCATAGACCCTATCTTAGGGTATATACACCGCGGAATAGAGAAGATGAACGAAAGCCTTACTTATCCGCAGACTTTAGCTCTGACGGACAGGCTTGACTATCTGAGCGCGCATCAGAACCGCCACGCGCTGTGCATGTGTATAGAGCAGGCTGCAGGAATAGAGATTTCGGAACGTGCGCAGTACATCCGTACGATAATGGACGAGCTGCAGCGTATAGACTCTCATCTGCTGTTCTATTCATGTCTGGTGATGGATATGGGCGGACTTACTCCTTTCTTCTACGGATTCAGAGAGAGGGAAATGATTCTGGATATCATGGAGGAAACTACGGGCGGAAGACTGATTCAGAATTACAATGTGATAGGCGGTGTGCAGGCTGACATTCATCCTGACTTCCGGCGAAAGGTGAAGGAGTTCATCGTGCATCTGCGAAAAGTCATCAAGGACTATCACGATATCTTTACGGATAATGTGATTGCACGCCAAAGGCTCATCGGCGTGGGTGTGCTGAGCCGCGAAGATGCCATATCGCTCGGTGCCACAGGCGGTACGGGACGTGCATCGGGATGGAGCAACGACGTAAGAAAGCATCATCCGTATGCAATGTACGGCAAGGTGGACTTCCGCGAGATTACACGTACTGAAGGGGATTCGTTCGCTCGCTACATGGTGCGCATGGACGAGATTATGGAGTCATGCCGTATCATCGAGCAGCTGATAGACAACATTCCTGAAGGTGAGGTGCGCGTCAAGACGAAAGCGATAATCAAACTGCCGGAAGGTAACTTCTCTACATCTGTAGAAAGCAGCCGTGGTGAGTTCGGAGTGATGCTGGAAAGTCACGGCGACAAATATCCGTATCGTCTGCACTACCGCTCTACGGGATTGCCGTTAGTAGATACGATGGACACAGTGTGCCGCGGACAGAAAATCGCCGACCTTATAGCGATAGGCGGAACGCTGGACTTTGTGATTCCGGATATAGACCGATAACTAATTAATAATGAATAATTAAAAATTAATAATGAAGAGCGATGACATCAACTCATTTTTAATTTTTAATTTTTAATTTTTAATTGATAACTAATTAATAATGAAGAGCGATGACATCAACTCATTATTAATTATTAATTCTTAACTTTTAATTGAATAAACATGTTTGACTATTATAATCTTGAGCCGCTCCTTATGTGGATACACAGTACCATGTGCGGAATAATGCCTGAATGGCTGGCCTTCACTATAGAGGGTATAGCTGTGGGTATCTTCATCATGGTGATGTATGCCGTGCTGGCAATCATACTTATATATATGGAGCGTAAAGTGTGTGCGGCCTTCCAGTGCCGTATCGGACCGGACCGTGTGGGTGGACGGGGAGGACTTCTGCAGGTGCCGGCCGACGTTATTAAAATCCTGACAAAGGAGATTATCTCTCTGAAAAACTCAGACAAGTTTCTTTATGCATTGGCTCCTTTCCTGGTAATCATGGCATCTATCCTGACTTTCTCGTGTCTGCCATGGAACAAGGGGGGCGAGATTCTGCATATGAACATAGGTATCTTCTTCGTGCTGGCAGCATCATCAATCGGTGTGCTTGGTATCCTGCTGGCCGGATGGAGCAGTAACAGCAAATATACGCTGATTGGTGCCGTACGAAGCGGTGCGATGATAATCAGCTACGAGCTGTCAATAGGTATCAGCGTGCTGACTATGGTCATCCTATGCGGCACGATGGACATCCAGGAGATTGTGGCTTATCAGGAGAACGGATGGAACATCTTCAAGGGGCATCTGCCTGCAGTAATGGCTTTCATCATCTATCTGATAGCGGGAAATGCAGAAGCAAACCGTGCACCGTTCGACCTTGCAGAAGCAGAACAGGAGCTTACGGCCGGATATCATACTGAATACTCGGGTATGCACTTCGGTTTCTTCTATCTGGCTGAATATCTTAACCTGTTCATCACAGCCGGTATCGCCGTCACGCTTTTCTTCGGCGGATGGATGCCGCTGCACATTGCCGGGCTGGAAGGTTTCAATGCGGTGATGGACTATATCCCGGGAGTGATATGGTTCGTGGGCAAGACCTTCTTCGTGGTGTTCCTGCTGATGTGGATTAGATGGACTTTCCCTCGTCTGAGAATAGACCAGGTGCTTATCTTAGAATGGAAATATCTGATGCCGCTGTCGCTGCTCGTACTGATGATTATGACGGTGATGAAGGTGTTCGGACTGGTGTTTTAATATGAGTCACAAGACTTCAGTTTAGTTACGAGGCTTCAGTTACAAGTTGTTAGAAGGTTCTCCATACGGATGGCAACCTTGTCAACTTGTCAACTCGTCAACTTGTCAACTAAGAACTAAAAAACTTAAGAACTTAAAAAATGAGTACTTTTAAAGAATATATAAACGGATATGCTTTGGGCGTAAAAAGTCTGCTTGTCGGTATGCGTACATCAATGAAGGTGTTTATGCAGAAGAGCATAACGGAACGCTATCCGGAGAACAGACATACTACTCTGCACATTCCGGAACGTCACCGCGCCATGCTGGTGATGCCCAAAGATGAGAACGGTAACAATAAATGTATTGCCTGCGGACTGTGCCAGATAGCTTGCCCCAACGGCACGATAAACATCGTAAGCGAAACGCGCGAGACTGAAGACGGAAAGAAAAAGAAATTCCTCGTGAAATATGAGTACGACCTCGGTGCGTGCATGTTCTGTCAGTTGTGTGTAAACGCTTGTCCGCACGGTGCGATAGAGTTCAGCAATCATTTTGAGAACGCTGTTTTCGAGAGAGAGAAGCTGGTGATGAATTTAAATGAATAATTAATAATGAAAAATTAAAAATGTAGTAAATGAAGAATTAATAATGAAAAATTAAAAATGGAGTAAATGAAGAATTAATAATGAAAAATTAAAAATGGAGTGATGACATCAACTCATTCTTAATTATTAATTTTTAATTCTTAATTGAACAACGTTCTTAATTATTAATTTTTAATTCTTAATTGAACAACGTTCTTAATTATTAACTTTTAATTTTTAATTAACAAACATGTTTTCACTATTTGAAATAGCATTTTATGTGGTGGCTCTATGCATTATAGTATTCTCGGTGCTGGCAGTCACAACCAACAGTATCCTGCGCTCGGCCACTTATCTGCTGTTTGTACTCTTGGCTACAGGAGGTATCTATGCCATATTAGGCTATACATTTCTGAGTGCAGTGCAGCTGATGGTATATGCAGGTGGTATCATAGTATTGTACGTGTTCTCCATCCTGCTGACACGTTCGTCCGGAACAATGAAATATAAGATAAGACGAGGCAAGATGATAAGCGTACTGCTTACGACTCTCGTCGGTATGGCTTTGGTAATGTTTATACTTGCTACAAACGGCTTTGCACTGAATATCATTCCTCAGGGTGTGGAACTGCCGGTAGAGAAAATCGGTAAAGCACTTATCGGAACAGAGAAGTATCAGTTTGTCCTTCCTTTCGAAGTGATGAGCGTGCTGCTGTTAGCCTGCATGATTGGAGCCATAATGATAGCAAGAAAAAGAAAATAAACCGTTATAAAAAAACTGGGAATTATGGAAATAGAAATAGAAGTACACGTTTTGCATTACCTGGTGATAAGCACAGTGATGCTATTCTGCGGAATTTACGGTTTCTTCACACGCAAGAATCTGCTGGCCCTGCTCATTTCTGCAGAGCTGATGCTGAATGCTACAAACATCAACTTCGCGGTGTTCAACAGATATCTCTTTCCGGGACAACTGGAAGGACACTTCTTCAGCTTGTTCGGTATAGCAATAGCTGCGGCGGAAACTGCAGTGGCAATCGCCATCATTATTAATGTCTACAGAAATATCAACAAGATTCTGACCGACGATATTTCGGAAATGAAAGGATAAAAACTAAAAAACATGGAATATACAATATTTATACTGGCCCTGCCTGTGCTGAGCTTCCTCGTTCTGGCTCTGGCAGGAATGAAAATACCGCACAAGGTGGCTGGAGCGATAGGCACTCTATCGTTGGCGGCTGTCACAGTGCTGAGCTATATCACGGCTATAGGCTATTTCGGCGCGACACGTACTGCCGAAGGACTGTTGCCTGTATCTACTCCGTGGAACTTCCAGTGGCTGCCGTTCACTGAGTCGCTGCACATCGACATGGGTATAATGCTCGACCCGATATCTGTAATGATGCTTGTGGTGATTTCTACCGTTTCACTGATGGTTCATATCTACTCTTTCGGATATATGAAGGGTGAACGCGGATTTCAGAGATATTATGCGTTTCTGTCGCTGTTCACATTCTCAATGTTAGGCCTCGTAGTGGCTACAAACATTTTCCAGATGTATGTTTTCTGGGAACTTGTGGGAGTATCGTCTTATCTTCTGATAGGCTTCTACTACACCAAACCTGAGGCTATCGCAGCTTCTAAGAAAGCTTTCATAGTCACACGTTTTGCCGACTTAGGCTTCCTCATCGGTATCCTGATTTACGGCTACTACATGCAGACATTCACTTTCACTCCTTCAGAAGAACAGCTTATGAAAGCCGGAATGGTATTGCCTTGGGCTCTTGGACTTATGTTCGTGGGTGGTGCCGGAAAGAGTGCGATGTTCCCATTGCATATCTGGCTGCCTGATGCCATGGAAGGCCCGACTCCGGTATCGGCTCTGATTCATGCCGCTACCATGGTTGTGGCAGGTGTGTATCTCGTGGCAAGAATGTTCCCTCTGTTTATCGGATTTGCACCTGAAACCCTTCATTGGGTGGCATACATCGGTATGTTCACTGCTTTCTATGCTGCTACGGTGGCATGCGTACAGAGTGATATCAAGCGCGTATTAGCATTCTCTACCATCTCGCAGATTGGTTTCATGATGGTAGCTCTCGGCGTATGTACAAGTCTTGACCCACACGAAGGCGGACTTGGATATATGGCCTCTATGTTCCATCTGTTCACTCACGCCATGTTCAAGGCATTGCTCTTCCTCGGCGCAGGATGCGTAATTCATGCTGTCCACAGCAATGAAATGTCTTTCATGGGTGGACTGAGAAAATATATGCCTGTCACTCACATCACATTCCTTATAGCGTGTCTTGCCATCGCAGGTATTCCTCCGTTCTCAGGATTCTTCTCAAAGGATGAGATTCTTACGGCTTGCTTCCGTTTCAGCCCTGTGGCAGGATGGATAATGACAATAATCGCCGGAATGACAGCTTTCTATATGTTCCGTCTTTACTACTGCATCTTCTGGGGAAAAACTAACGATAATTACGCCCACCATACTCCACACGAGAGTCCGGTGGTAATGACTTTACCTCTGATGATTCTTGCAGCCATCACTATTGTTGCCGGATGGATAATGCCTTTCGGACATTTCGTATCAAGCAACGGACATGCATACGATATTCATCTTGACACTACTGTAGCTACTACCAGCATAATTGTAGCTGTGGTTGCCATACTGATTGCAACATGGATGTATGCCGGCAAGACTCAGCCTGTAGCCGATATGCTTCAGAAGAAGTTCAGCCGTCTGCACTACGCTGCATACAAACGCTTCTTCATGGACGAGCTTTGGCTGTTCGTGACAAAGAAGATTATCTTCCGCTGTATTTCTACACCTCTCGCATGGTTCGACCGTCACGTCATCGACCAGTTCATGAACTTCATGGCATGGGGTACTAATGCAGCCGGAGAAACTGCACAGCCTGTACAGAGCGGAAAGATTCAGACTTACACAATGTGGTTCTTAGGTGGTATAATAATACTTACCGCTGCACTTATACTGCTGTAATAAGCACATTCGTCTGACAAGCTTTCAGCTCTTAATTATTAATTCTTAATTATTAATTGAAACAATGAATATACTAAGTTTATTTGTAATAGTCCCTCTGATAATGCTTTTGGGCCTTTGGCTGGCAAAAGGCATCAATCAGGTAAGAGCGGTAATGGTGGCAGGCTCAACTGTATTGTTAGGACTGTCCGTATGGCTCACCGTGGCCTACATAGGACTAAGAAACGGGGGAGCTACAGAAGAGATGCTCTTCACCGCAAGTACTCCATGGTACGAACCGCTGAACATCTGCTACTCAGTGGGAGTGGACGGAATATCAGTTGTCATGCTTCTGCTTAGTTCAATCATAGTATTTACCGGAACATTCGCTTCATGGCGTCTGCAACCGATGACAAAGGAATACTTCCTATGGTTTACCCTGCTCAGCACAGGAGTTTTCGGATTCTTTATATCTACCGACCTCTTCACCATGTTTATGTTCTACGAGGTTGCCCTCATCCCTATGTATCTGCTCATCGGAGTATGGGGAAGCGGCAAGAAGGAATATGCTGCCATGAAGCTTACTCTTATGCTGATGGGTGGTTCTGCATTCCTGCTTATCGGTATCCTTGGCATCTACTACGGAGCCGGCGCGGAAACAATGAACATACTTGAGATTGTGAACCACAAGATACCTACAGAGTTCCAGCGTCTGTTCTTTCCACTGATATTTATCGGTTTCGGAGTATTAGGCGCGTTGTTCCCTTTCCACACATGGAGTCCTGACGGTCACGCTTCTGCACCTACCGCAGTATCTATGCTTCATGCCGGAGTATTGATGAAATTAGGAGGTTACGGATGCTTCCGCATCGCCATGTACCTTATGCCTACCGGTGCTGCCATCTGGGGCGATTTCTTCCTCGTACTGACTACTATCTCTGTAGTATATGGAGCCTTCAGCGCCGTAGTTCAGACAGACTTGAAATACATAAACGCTTACTCATCCGTGAGTCACTGCGGTCTGGTACTTTTCGCACTTCTGATGATGACTAAGGTCAGCGCCACAGGAGCTATACTTCAGATGTTGAGCCACGGACTTATGACCGCTCTGTTCTTTGCACTAATCGGTATGATATACGGTAGAACCCACACACGCGATATCCGCCAGCTGAGAGGTCTGATGAAGATTATGCCATTCCTTGCTGTAGGTTACGTCATTGCCGGTCTTGCCAACCTCGGTCTTCCGGGACTGAGCGGTTTCATTGCTGAAATGACTGTCTTTGTAGGCTCATTCCAGAATCCTGACAATTTCCACCGTATATGTACAGTGATTGCTACTATGAGTATCGTTATAACAGCTGTATATATACTCCGTGTGGTAGGAAAGATTCTTTACGGCACATGCGAGAATCCTGAACATCTGAAACTTACAGATGCCACTTGGGACGAACGTTTCACCGTTATCTGTCTGATAGCCGCTGTAGCAGGACTTGGACTTGCACCGTTCTGGGTAAGCGATGTTATCAGTCACAGTGTGGAACCGATTATCTCGGCGATAATTAAATAATTAATAATGAATAATTAATAATTAAAAATGAAGAGCGATTACATCAACTTTAATTCTTAATTTTTAATTGAACGGCATTATTAATTATTAATTTTTAATTCTTAACTTAAAAAGACATGTTTCAATTCATACCAATGCAAGCAGAAATCAGTCTGGCAGCCATAATGGTAATACTTCTTCTGGCAGACCTGATAATGAAAGAGCCTCACCACAAGACATTGCAGACCATAGCCTGCGGTCTTTTAGTGGTACAGATAATACTTAACATCCAGCCCTCTGCAGGTGAATATTTCGGCGGGATGTACAGCTGCACACCTGTTGCGTCTGTCGTAAAGACAATACTTACAGCAGGTACTCTCCTCGTGTTCATGCAGGCAGGAGAATGGATTTCATCGCCTGACACACGCCACAAGGCAGGCGAATTCTATGTAATAACAATAAGCACACTCTTAGGTATGTACTTTATGGTGAGTGCCGGAAGCTTCATCCTGTTCTATGTGGGACTGGAGCTCGCCAGTATTCCTATGGCGTGTCTGATAGCTTTCGACAAATGGAAACATCACAGTGCGGAAGCCGGAGCAAAGTTCATACTGAACTCTATGTTTTCTTCCGGTCTGATGCTTTACGGACTGTCACTCGTCTACGGTACATGCGGCACTACTTACTTTGCCGATATGGCACACACACTGACAGGTACTCCGCTGCAGATTCTCGCCATGGTATTCTTCTTTGCAGGATTGGGCTTCAAGCTGAGCCTCGTACCTTTCCACATGTGGACTCCTGACACATATCAGGGTGCACCTACAGCCGTAGCAGGATATCTGTCAGTAATATCAAAAGGTGCGGCTGCCTTCACTCTGATGAGCATCCTCACAAAGGTATTCGCTCCGATGTCCGACCGCTGGGAACTAATGCTCAGTATAGTAATAGTACTGACCATCACATTGGCAAACATCTTTGCCATCCTGCAGGACAACATGAAACGCTTCATGGCCTACAGTAGTATCTCACAGGCAGGTTACATCATGTTGGCAGTAATGGCAGGCAACACTCAGGGCACAACATCACTCATCTATTATATAACTGTATATATAGTAGCCAACCTTGCTGTGTTCGGTGTAATAGGAGCAATAGAAAGACATACATTAGGCGACAAGTATGCCAACGCCGATAAGGTAGAAGGTGTACTGCCGGAAAACGCATTGTCACGTTCTGAAGAAACCGTGAAATCGGAATACGCAGTCAGCCGCAGTGCATATGCCGGACTTTACCGCACTAATCCGCGTCTGACATTCGTCATGACACTGGCTATGTTCTCATTGGCCGGTATCCCTCCGTTTGCAGGATTCTTCAGCAAATTCTTCGTGTTCGCCTCTGCATTCAACGCTGGTCACTGGCTGGTAGTATTCCTTGCCCTTGTCAATACGGTAATCTCGCTCTACTACTATCTGCTTGTTGTAAAAGCTATGTACATCACTCCAAATGACAATCCTCTGCCTACATTCCGCAGCCCATGGCTCACACGCGCATCGTTGGCCGTTTGTCTTGCCGGAATAATCCTCCTCGGACTGCTGAGCAGCGTATATGGAGGAATAGAGGCTGTAGCAGGGTTATAATCTGCAAACACACATAAATATTACTTCAAGACACCTGTAGAAACATCTGTGGGTGTCTTTTTTTATATCTCCTGCCAAGACGATGTAACCTATATGTAACCATCTTGTAAATGTATTATAAAAGAAAGGAAACATCCAAGTAACACGCCCAACGTAATTTTGCCCTCGAAAACAAAAGGGTAGAAAGAATGAACAATCTTATCAAACTATTTTTAGGAGTAACTGCAATGGCATCTGCGATGGAAGCCAACGCCGGAATATTAAGAGGAAGTGTTATAGACAAAAAAACAGGTGAACCTATTATAGGGGCTACTATTACTGTGGCAGGTACCAACATCGGTGCAATCACAGACTACGATGGAAACTATGAAATCAATGTACCTGACGGCGAAGAATATGAAATCGAAGTCAGATACGTGAGCTATAAGAACTTAGTTCTTGAAAACATAAAAGTAAAAGGAGAAACAATCAACAATATAGAGCTTGAGGAAGAATCTGTGGTGTTAGGCGGTATAGAAGTAGTTGCCAGCCTTAACCGCGAGAGCGAAAACTTCCTTCTTTTAGAGCAAAAGAAATCCGTCCTCTCTCGTCAGGCTGTGGGAGCCAAGGAACTTTCCAGAAAAGGAGTCAGCGATGCCGAAGGAGCAGTACAGAAAATCTCAGGTATCAGCAAGCAGGAAGGTGTAAAGAACGTATTCGTACGCGGATTGGGCGACAGATACAACACTACAATGCTTAACGGATTCCCTATTCCTTCCGAAGACCCTGAATACAAAAACATATCCCTTTCATTCTTCGACACAGACGTGATACAGTCCGTAGGAGTAAACAAAGTCTTCTCTGCTTCCGGAGCAGGCGATGCGGCCGGAGCCGTTATAGACATCCAGTCGAAAGAACTTATCGGACAGGAGCTTCTTGAAGTAGGAGGTTCATTCGGAGTAAACACACAGACTGTAAACAAGCCTTTCCTGATACAGGACGGAACAAACTATTTAGGTATATCAGGCAAAACCCGTCCGGGTAATAATTATGAAACCGTCTATGGATTCAAGAACAGTCTTGACCCGTCGCAGATAAGTTTCAATCCTGACCACAGCTACTCAGTAGCGGCCGGAAACAAGTTTTATGTGGGCGAAGACCTCAATCCGCTGAATGTACTTCTGCTCGCCAACTATTCACAGAGCAATTCATTCACTGACGAGATTGTGAGAAATACTACCACCGACGGTACTATCTATCAGGATCAGGAAGGAAAGAAATACGAACGTAACATTTCGCAGATGATAATGGGTAATGTAAGCTATATGATGAAGGACAACAGCGAGATAGCCTACAACCTTATGATGATACATTCCAACAGCCAGTATGTAGCCGACTACCTGGGTCAGAACAGTATATTCGAAAGTTCAGACAGGAATTATGGCTTCATGCGCCGCCAACAGGCCAACGACAACATGCTATTAGTGAACCAGTTGCTTTCAAAATGGACTCTATCAGAGAAATGGAAGCTCAATGCAGGTGTATCATACAACTACATATCAGGCAATGAACCGGACAGAAGAATAAACTATCTGTCTGAAACATCAACAGAAGATATATATAACCCTACACGCGGTACAGGCTCACAGCAGAGATACTTCTCAGAACTTAAAGAACACGATATAAATTTTAAAGCAGAAGCCGTATTCTCACTGCCTGACAAATTCGAAAACACCTCAAACCTTGTATTCGGATACACAGGACGCATGGTTAATGACAATTTTGAAGCAAATCAATATGACTTGTTACCAATGAGCCTGCCAAACATAAGCCTCGATGGTTTAAAACTCGACAGCTACTTCAATCAGACAAGCCTTGACAACGGAGATTTTGCCCCGAGTCTTGGTGAGAGCAAGTACGAAGTAAACAAACTCATAAACACAGTATATGCCGAAGCGACATACCGCCTGACCCAGTCACTTACAGGAAACATCGGTGTACGCATGGACTATGTAGACATGGATATAAACTATAACATATACGGTGGAACCAATGGTAAAAGAGGCATAGACAAACCATTCATCCTTCCAAGTCTGAACCTGAAGTACGACGTGGCAGAAAAACACACCGTAAGATTAGGACTGAGCCGGACATATACACTGCCGCAGAGCAAGGAAATATCACCATTCCGCTATGTCAGCGTAAACTTCAGAAGCCAGGGTAACAAGAACCTGAAACCAAGCGACAATTATAACGCAGACCTGAAATGGGACTTCTACCCTTCTGCCGGCGAAGTCATATCAATAGGAGCATTCTATAAGCTGATTAAGAACCCAATATCAAGAATAGAGATTGCAAGTGCCGGAGGTTATCTTTCATACGAAAACATTTCCGACCATGCTACAGCAGCCGGAGTAGAATTTGAATTAAGAAAAGACATTTTCAGACACACCGCGGCTGATGCAAGCCACAAATTGAACTTCGGACTGAACGGAGCATATACATACACCATGGCAAAGGTAGATATAGCCACAGACAAGTCCGGTTCACAGCTGGAAGGCGCGGCCCCATTCATCGGTAATGCAGATTTGTCATACCAATATAAACGTAACGATTTCGGATTGACCGGCACCATAGTATGCAGCTATTTCTCCGACCGTGTCTACACAATAGGTACAAACGGATATAATGACATCATAGAGAAAGGCATACCGACTCTCGACATCGTCCTTGGAGGACAGATAAACAAACATCTCAGCATAGACCTGAAGATGAAAAATCTGATAAATCCTTCATATCAGCTGATACGTGAAGCTTCGGCAGGCAATAACGACAGAACTATTCTGAACGACTATACAAAAGGAAGAAACTTCTCAATAGGTTTAACATACAAATTTTGAGAATTAATAATTAATAATTAAGAACTAAAAACCAACAACTAAAAACCATCAATTATGAAAAAGTTATTTATCAATGCTTTGGCATTCTGTGCCGTCTGTGCACCGGTTGTACTTACATCATGCAGCGAAGAAAATGAAACCCAAAATCCGGACGAAGCATACTATGTAAACGAAGACAATCAGCTTTGCATCAAAGGAGAATACACATGGGAAGACGGAAAGCCCCTTGAACAGACAGTACTTGTAGAAAACGGAGGCGTACTCAAATTCAACGCAGGAACTACAGTAAAATGCGGAAAAGGTTTCGATAAATATATCCTGATTCTTCAAGGCGGTAAAATCGAAGCAGCAGGAACAGAATCAAAACCGGTAGTATTCACATCAGCAGAAAGCTCGCCCGCAGCAGGCGACTGGGGTGGTATCATCATCAACGGCCGCGCTCCTCTTTCAGGCGGCGGTACATATGCCACAGAAATCAACAATGACTATCTGTATGGAGGTACTGACGCTGCCGACAATTCCGGCCGCCTGACATACGTCAAGATAGAATATGCAGGTGCAAGCTCAGGAAGTGATGACATCGAGCACAACGGACTGACACTCAACGGCGTGGGCAGCGGCACACAGATAGACCACATCTATGTACTCGAAAGTGCGGACGACGCCATTGAATTCTTCGGCGGCACGGTAAACGTAACCAACCTCCTTGCAGTAAATCCTGACGACGATATGTTCGACTTCACCCAGGGTTACAACGGTGAACTGAAAGACTGCTACGGAATATGGGAAGACGGATACACAAGCACAGAATCAGACCCTCGCGGTATCGAAGCCGACGGTAACCTGGACGGCAAGAATCCGGAACACACTCCACAGTCTGACTTCAAGGTGACAAACATGACTATCGACCTCCGCCTTGCCAACAACTCAAACGATGGATACTACATGCACGATGTCGTAAAAGTACGCCGCGGTGCAAAAGCTACCGTCACTAACGCATTGGTAAAAGGCCGGGGAGCATGCAAGGACATCATCGACCTGAAAGACGATAAGGGAAATGCCGATACAGCAACTTCCGTCAGCATTACAAACAGCAATACAGGAGCAAGAATTAATGGTGGAGAAGACATCAACGGCGAAGGATATGCATCAGTCAGAATCGAAGACGGCAACACCGGATGCTCTTCATCCGTCTTCGGATGGACAGGATACGAAATCTAATCAGACATTGATTTCCTGAAAACACACGAATACATCATCTACCCCCCAAGGGGGACATATCAAGAAAACGATATGTCCCCCTGTTTTTTTTTGATATATATCATAAAAATGATACATTTGCACTGATTTATAATAACCCCTAAAAACATTTACCGATTATGTATCCACTGAAATTCCGTCCCATCCTGAAATCCACGATATGGGGTGGCGACAAAATCATTCCGTTCAAACACCTTGACTGCACACAGCAGAATGTAGGCGAGAGCTGGGAAATATCAGACGTTCCGGGCGACGAATCTGTAGTAGCCAACGGGGCAGACGCAGGAAAGAACCTCACTCAGATGGTCCGCGAGTATAAAGGAGCCCTGACAGGCGAAGAAAACTACACACGCTTCGGCGGCAAGTTCCCACTCCTGATAAAGTTCATCGATGCGCGCGACGACCTCTCCATCCAGGTTCATCCTGATGACGAACTGGCAATGCGCCGCCACAACTCAATGGGCAAGACCGAAATGTGGTACGTGATAGACAATGACGGCGGAAAAGCCCACCTCCGTTCAGGACTCAGCCGAAACATCACACCGGAACAGTATGAACAGATGATTGCCGACAATACCATCTGCGACGCCCTCTCAGACTATGCCGTACAGCCGGGCGACGTATTCTTCCTTCCGGCAGGACGAATCCACAGCATAGGTGCAGGATGCTTTATCGCCGAGATTCAGCAGACCTCGAACATCACATACCGCATCTACGACTTCTGCCGCAAAGACAAAGACGGCCGCACTCGCGAACTTCACACAGAACTCTCAAAAGAGGCCATCGACTACAGCGTAGAGCAGGACTACCGCACGCCGTACACTCCCTGCAAGGACCGTCCGGTGGAGCTGGTTTCATGCCCGTATTTCACTACTTCCGTCTATCATCTGTCCGGGCCGATGACCATGGACTATTCCGCGCTCGATTCTTTCGTGATATACATATGCATGGAAGGCTCATGCACCATAACCGACAACGAGGGCAACACGATAGAAATGCAGGCAGGCGAGTCAATACTTTTCCCGGCCGCTACACAGCACCTCGAAGTCATACCTTCAGGCGAGGTGAAGTTCCTGGAAACTTATGTATAATTTAAAGACAGCAACAAACACTCAGTGAACGGCTACTGAACAGTAAATGAACGATATTCGAATGACATTAGAATTTCATTTTATGTTCATTAGCCGTTTATTTCTTGTTCATTTACCGTTAACTGAATCTTTCATTAGCGTATAAAAATAAGAACAATATACATTGCCAAACGAAAGATTTATTACATGTTTTTTGCAGATAATATTATTTTTATCTATTTTTGCGGTGTTAAACGATTATCACAACTTGGGGTTGTTTGGTTTTGACAGCGAGAGATGTGGTATGTAAGCATGCAGTGCGTCAGTGA
>UQTJ01000028.1 GCA_900544075.1 uncultured Bacteroides sp. | reverse complement strand
GAGAAGTTAAGCTTCGTCACGCCGATGGTACTGCGTATTGTGGGAGAGTAGGTAGTCGCCGTTTTAAGAGAGGTCCCCGAGGTAGAGATACTTCGGGGATTTTCGTTTTTTAGTCTTTGTTTTAATTTAAGAAACTGTTTCCATTATATGAAAATCTGATATATCTTTGTATTGATTATATAAAACGTTTTTATTATGGAAACAATACTTCCTTATGCACTGTTGTGTTTTACATCGTTCTTTACTCTTACAAACCCTTTGGGTACAATGCCGGTGTTTCTGACTATGACAAAAGGTTTGTATGAAAGTGAAAGAAGTCATATTGTGAAACGAGCTACGATTATCTCATTTCTTATCCTGATTGGCTTTACTTTCTGTGGTCAGTTCCTTTTCAAATTCTTTGGTATCTCTACAAACGGTTTTAGAATCGCTGCAGGCATTATTATTCTTAAGATAGGCTATGACATGCTTCAGGCAAGATATACGAATACAAAGCTAAAAGATGAGGAAATAAAGGCATATGCAAATGACATATCCATAACTCCATTGTCAATTCCTATGCTGTGCGGTCCGGGAGCCATAGCAAACGGGATAATTCTGATGGATGATGCGGACAGCTGGGCCTTGAAAGCAACGCTCATAAGTGTAATCGCAATAGTATATATATTGACATATATTATTCTACGTCTGTCGACTCGTCTGGTGAAGATTATGGGAGAGACTGGCAATAATGTTATGATGCGACTGATGGGACTTATTCTGATGGTGATTGCCGTGGAATGCTTCGTAGGAGGAGTAAAGCCAATATTACTTGAAATAATACACAATCCTTCATTATAGATATAAAACCAGAACGACCGTTACTTCATTGGAGCAACGGTCGTTCTGGTTTTTATTTATTATTGCTTGTTGTCATCGGAATGTTTAGGATAATCGATAGTGTAATGCAGTCCTCGACTTTCTTTTCTTTCCATAGCTTGACGTGTGATGAGATATCCTACGTTAATCATGTTTCTGAGTTCGCATATCTCTCGTGAAGCCTTAACACGCTTGAACAGTCTTTCTGTCTCTTCATAGAGGATATCAAGTCTGTTCCATGCTCTGACAAGGCGGAGATTACTTCTCACAATACCGACGTACGATTCCATAATCTGGTTTACTTCGTTCATGCTTTGAGTGATGAGCACTCTTTCCTCAGTACTGATTGTACCTTCGTCATTCCATTCAGGGATGTCTTCATTGAACTCGTATCTGTCGATAACGCTCATTGCATGCTGTGCTGCTGCATCTGCATAAACTATTGCTTCAATCAGTGAGTTTGATGCCAGACGGTTTCCTCCGTGGAGACCTGTGCATGAACATTCGCCTATAGCATACAGACGGCGTATGCTTGACTGTCCGTCCAAATCAACTTTAATACCTCCGCAAAGGTAGTGGGCTGCAGGAGCAACAGGAATATAGTCTTTTGTGATATCTATACCAAGGCTCAGGCATTTCTTGTATATGTTAGGGAAATGTTTCTTGGTTTCTTCAGGATCTTTATGTGTTACGTCAAGATAAACATGGTCCTCACCACGCTGTTTCATTTCGCTATCTATGGCGCGTGCTACAATATCACGAGGAGCCAATGACAAGCGTGGGTCATACTTATGCATGAATTCTTCTCCGGCAAGGTTTCTGAGGACACCGCCATATCCACGCATGGCTTCGGTTATAAGGAAGCTTGGGCGGTCACCCGGATGGAATAGTGCAGTAGGGTGGAACTGTATGAACTCCATATCTTTTACGGCACCTTTAGCACGATAAACCATTGCTATACCGTCGCCTGTAGCTACCAGTGGGTTTGTTGTGTGTCTGTACACAGCTTCACATCCCCCTGTAGCCATAACCGTGACTTTCGAAAGGAAAGTATCAACATCACCAGTCTCTTCGTTCAGAATATACGCTCCGAAACATTTTATACCTGGTGTGTGGCGTGTAACTATTATGCCGAGATGATGCTGAGTGATAAGTTCAACGGCATAGAAATTTGAGAATATAGTAATATTCGGATGCTGTTTTACGGCTTCAATCAGGCAGGTCTGGATTTCAGCTCCTGTATTATCCTTGTGGTGGAGAATTCTGAATTCGGAATGACCTCCTTCTTTGTGAAGGTCGAATTCTCCTTTTTCATTTTTGTCGAAGTCAACTCCCCACTTTATCAGTTCTTCTATCTGTTTAGGGGCGTTGGTAATGACTTTTTCTACAGCGGCAGGATCGCTTATCCAGTCACCTGCAACCATTGTGTCATGGATATGTTTTTCAAAGTTGTCAACTTTGAGATTTGTTACAGAAGCAATACCACCTTGTGCGAAATAAGTGTTGGCTTCTTCCATTCCGGCCTTGCATATCAATGCAACCGATCCTTTATGCGCCACTTTAAGCGCAAAACTCATTCCGGCAATACCAGAGCCGATAACGAGAAAATCGAATTTCCTAACCATAATAAATTTGTATCTACGATGCAAAACTACTAAAAAGTTGTCATATAGCTCATGGCATACGGTTATTTTATAAAACTTTTCAATGAAATAAATCATAAAAACAGATAAAGAAAATCCGATTAAGTGGTTTATTAGTAAATTAATTTTTATCTTCACAGAAAATTATTTGGTTGTTGATAAATTCTTGAATATATGGATAGAACGTTTAAGACCGAAGTCGGATGGTGGTATTGGATTCTTATTTCTGTAACATCTCTTCTTCTCTTCTTTTTCTTCTGGATGCACGACACGGTGTTGGCGCTGATTATGGCCATATTAGTGATATATGAGATAGAAATGCTTATACACACTCAATATGTAATAACAGATAGCGGTCTGTTGAGAGTGGAAACAGGCCGTTTTGTGAAAGGTTTCACTCTGAATATAGACCAGATAGAGTCTATCAGGCCGGTTCGTTCGATGATATTCTGGGCTCCGGCATTGTCTTTCTACAGACTTGAGATAAAATACAACGGGAACAATAAGACAATCAGAGTGCAGGTTTCACCGCGGAATAAAGATTCTTTTATCTCAAAATTGAAATCGATGAACGGCAAGATTGCAATCTTGGAGTAAACACTAACTAACTTTATACCTTTATATACTATGGATTTTCAATTAGCTATTATTGGTGGCGGACCGGCTGGTTATTCTGCTGCCGAAGCAGCCGGTAAAGCCGGTCTGAGTGTAGTTCTTTTCGAGAAAAATGCTTTAGGTGGCGTTTGCCTTAACGAAGGATGTATTCCGACTAAGACATTGTTATATTCTGCAAAAGTTCTTGATGGGGCAAGAAATGCCTCGAAATATGCTGTAAAGGCAGATAATGTATCGTTTGACCTTGCAAAGATAGTAAGCCGAAAACAGAAAGTAGTCCGTAAGCTTGTGCTTGGAATAAAAAACAAGATGAGCGAGGCAGGTGTTACTGTAGTTTCAGGAGAGGCTTATATACAGGATAAGAACACGATTAAATGCGGTGATGAGGTGTACAAATGTGAAAAACTGATGCTGTGCACAGGCAGCAGAACATTTGTACCTCCTATCAAAGGACTGGACAGCATAGACTACTGGACACACAGAGAAGCTCTCGACTGCAAGGAACAGCCAGAAAGTCTTGCTATAATAGGCGGTGGAGTTATAGGAATGGAGTTTGCATCATATTTCTGCAGTCTTGGAGTGAAAGTCACTGTCATTGAAATGACCTCAGAAATCCTTGGAGGAATAGATAAAGAGATTGCTTCTCTTCTCAGAGCCGAATATGCAAAGAAGGGCATTTGCTTCATACTTGATGCCAAGGTGACTGAAATATGCAATGGAGATGCAGGACAAGTCACTGTTAAGTATCAGACTGCAGACGGCGAAGAAAGTGTAGAATCCGCAAAACTGTTGGTCAGTGCCGGACGACATGCCTGTACAGAAGGATATGGGCTGGAAAATCTATCTCTTGAGTTTACTCCGCAACATAGGATAATGGTTGATACCAAGACTATGATGACTTCTGTCGATGGAGTTTATGCTTGCGGTGATATCACAGGCTTCTCTATGCTTGCCCATACCGCAGTGAGAGAAGCAGAGGTTGCAGTCAGTCATATATGTGGAAAAGACGACAATATGAGCTATAAGGCCATTCCGGGAGTGGTATATACAAATCCGGAGGTGGCATCTGTGGGTCTGACTGAAGAAATGGCCAAAATGGCAGGATTCGATTATAAAGCAGTGAAACTTCCTATGGCATATTCCGGAAGGTTTGTTGCCGAGAATGAAGGAATGAACGGTGTATGCAAGATAATTACAACTTCCAATAATACTATAATAGGTGCCCATATATTAGGAAATCCCGCATCGGAACTTATAGTGATAGCCGGAATGATGATAGAAGAAGGCGGGAAACTTGAGGACTTCAGGAAATATGTCTTCCCACATCCTACTGTTGGTGAAATTTTCAGAGAGTTTTAATCTTTTAACTTCGTTGATTTTCAAATCTCGCTATATTTGTAGACGGTTTTTAAACGCTGTTCAAACGGTGTTTAAAAACCGTTTAAACGATATATAAATAAGAACGAGATAAACATGACAAGAACTATTTTCAAAACATTCTCATTATTCATTATGCTTCTGTTCTGTGTGTCATCATATTCGCAGACAATAGCCGACAGAATAGATTCGCTTATCAGCCACTCCTCATTTCTTAATACATCCGAAGTCGGAATTCTGGTATATGACCTCACATCGAAACAGGAATTATACAGATACCAGGCAGAAAAACTGTACAGGCCGGCTTCTGTAGAAAAAGTCATAACTTCGGTAACAGCACTTTCTGTTCTTGGCAAGGATTATCAGATAAAGACCGGACTGTCGTATTCAGGATATATTGAAGGCGACACGCTATATGGCGATATATATGTGAAAGGCGATTTCGACCCTGAATTTATGCAGGAAGATATGGACACTATGGTAGAAGCCATATCGAATATGGGTGTACACGGTGTGAAAGGACGTCTGATAGGCGATGTGTCAATGATGGATTCCGTTTATTGGGGGCCGGGATGGGCATGGGATGATACTCCCGATACATTCCAGCCATACCTTTCGCCTTTGATGCTGAACCGTGGGTGTGTAAACATCAGCATATCTCCTTCCGGGGGAAAAGCTAATGTAGAAATTAAACCGGAATCGGATTTTTATACCGTTGATAATAGAACTTCTGCTTCAGGAGGTAATGTAAAGGCAACACGCGGCTGGCTTCACAACGACAATACAATAACCATATCCGGCAATGTAAGACATAAGACAAGTACCTCGATGAATATTTTCGATACAAAAGGCTTCTTTATGCATACACTCCGCTATCAGTTGCAGGGAAAGGGAATATTTATCCCAAAGGATAGTGTTGCATATGGTGATATGCCTGAGAATACTAAAGGTATAATTACAGTATATAGAGATATAGATGAGGTGCTGAAACGTGCATTGAAAGAGAGTGACAATCTATCTGCCGAAGCCCTGTTCTTTCATGCGACGAGAGAAATCAGCAACGGTAAGAAGAACCTCAGTCATAAGGACGGACAGAATGCCATCTATAAGTTTCTGAAGACCGATATAGGCTTCGACAGCCGTAAATTCAGGATTGTGGACGGATGTGGAGTATCCGACTATAACTATGTATCTCCTGAACTTATAATGGGCTATCTGAAATACGCTTTCAGCTCACCATTGATATTCCATCCGTTCTATGACAGTCTGCCGATAGCCGGTATTGACGGAACATTGCAATACAGGATGGGTAAAGGAAAAACATTCAGAAACGTTCGGGCAAAGACAGGAACTCTGACAGGTGTATGCTCGTTGGCCGGTTATGTCACTTCTCCTGCTAAACATACCATTGCATTTGTCATTATCAATCAGAATGTTCTGAAATATGTTTCGGCACGTCGTTTTCAGGATGAGATTTGTAATATTCTTTCTACATGTGATTGACATATATCAAGGCAAAACTATATATATAAATGTTTAAAAACATGTTATTTCTATGATATTAAACATTTTTGTACATATTCTGTACATTTTTGTGTGCGATAACGGGAATAATTTATTACTTTTGTGGAGATGATTTATTAAACAGTATTTATTAATTGTATTATTATGGTAAACTTTTCACTTGAAGGTAAGGTTGCTCTTGTAACAGGTGCATCTTACGGTATCGGTTTTGCTATTGCTTCTGCATATGCTAAGGCTGGTGCAAAAATCGTATTTAATGACATCAAACAGGAATTGGTAGATAAAGGTATCGCTGCTTACAAAGAACTCGGTATCGATGCTCACGGTTATGTATGCGACGTTACAAACGAAGAAGCAGTTAACGCTATGGTTGCTCAGATTGAAAAGGAAGTAGGCGTTATTGATATCTTGGTTAACAATGCAGGTATCATCAAGCGTATTCCTATGACTGAAATGACTGCTGCTGAATTCCGTCAGGTAATCGATGTAGACCTTAACGCTCCATTCATCGTTTCTAAGGCAGTTATCCCAAGCATGATAAAGAAAGGTCACGGAAAGATTATCAACATCTGCTCTATGATGAGTGAACTTGGTCGTGAAACAGTTTCTGCATACGCAGCAGCTAAGGGTGGTCTTAAGATGCTTACTCGTAATATTGCTTCTGAATATGGTGAATTCAATATTCAGTGTAATGGTATCGGCCCTGGCTACATTGCTACTCCTCAGACAGCTCCTCTTCGCGAACGTCAGGCAGACGGTTCTCGTCATCCATTCGATGCATTCATTATAGCTAAGACTCCTGCTGCTCGTTGGGGTAACCCAGAAGACTTGGCAGGTCCAGCTGTATTCTTGGCTTCAGATGCTTCTAACTTCGTAAACGGTCACGTATTGTACGTTGACGGTGGTATCTTGGCATACATCGGAAAGCAGCCTAAATAATTAATGGTCGCCAATAGAGAATAATATTATATATGGTCCTGCCGGAATATTGCTTTCCGGTAGGACTTTTTTTGTTTTAAGCCTTATAAATTGAGTATGAAAAAGTTATTTGTATCTGCTGCTGTTGTTGCTATGATGGCTTCGTGTGCACAGGAGAAAGGAGTTACAGTTTCTGTTTCAAACCCATTGAAAATAGACCGCGTGGAAGAAATAGTAGAGATTTCTGCCGACGACGTATTGGGTAAACTGAAACTTGACGAAACAGCAGAATTTATTATCGTAGACGAAAACAATGTAGAAGTACCATATCAGCTTACAGCAGACAATAAGATTATATTCCCTGCTACAGTAAAGGCTGAAGCTACCGCATCTTACAGTATCACTAAGGGACAGCCTTCGCATGTAAATACCGTTGTTTACGGTCGTCAGTATCCTGAAAGACTTGACGATGTGGCTTGGGAAAATGACAAGGCTGCATATCGTGCATATGGTCCTGCATTGCAGAAAAAAGGAGAGCAGGCATACGGATACGATGTCTTTACGAAGAGTGTTTCCGAACTTGTTGTAGAAGACCGTTATGCTATGGAGCTTGACAAGGATGCCAGAGCAATGATTAAAAAACTCCGTGAAGAAGGTAAGAAAGCTGAAGCTGACAGTATCTCGAAAGCTATCTCTTATCATATAGATCATGGCAATGGTATGGACTGCTATGCTGTAGGTCCTACATTGGGAGGCGGAACAGCAGCTTTGATGCCTGATTCTGTTATAGCTTATCCTTATTGTTATAATAGTTATGAGATATTGGACAATGGTCCGCTTAGATTTACTGTCAAGATGGAATTCAATCCTCTTACTATTGATGGTGATACTACTGTGGTTGAAACACGTGTGATTCAGTTAGATAAAGGTTCTCATCTGAACAAGACTACAGTAAGCTATACTTCACTTAAGAAGGATTATCCGATTGGAGTAGGTCTGGTCGTTCATGATGCTGCACCTGACAAATATTCTATGGATGCTAATGCCGGATATATTGCATATGCAGATCCAACTACTGATGTTAAGGCCAATAACGGTATAATCTATGTGGGAGCTGTGTTCCCTAACCAGTTGGAAGTTGCCAAGTTCCAGTCTTTTGACAAGCCTGTATCAGGAGCTGTAGGCCATGTTATGGGTATCAATACATACCAGCCGGGCGATGAGTTCGAATATTATTGGGGTTCTGCATGGAGTAAATGCGGATTCGATGATGAGAAATGGAACTCATATCTTGAAGAATATGCCAAGAAGGTTAGAAACCCGTTGTCTGTTACAGTAAAGTAACAACCTACTGTTTATAATGAAAACAAGCCATCATTACCGGTATCTGATACCAATGTAATGATGGCTTTATTTGTTTCTTCCGTCTAATCGAAAACCTTGAATTCATATCCCTGTTCCATAAGCCATTCTATAGCTTTAGGCAGAGCATATCTGATGTTTTCTTCCGATTTCAGTGAGTCGTGGAAAGTGATTATAGAGCCGTTGCGGACATATTTCTTTACTTTCTGCAGTATCTGTTCGCCGTTGAACTTGCGGTTATAATCTCGTGTTACCAAGTCCCACATTATAATCTTGTATCTTTTCTTCAGCTCGGCATACTGTTTCGGGCTCATATATCCGTGAGGCGGTCTGAACAGGTTGGTATTCATCATCATTCTGCATGCCTTATCCGTGTTCTCAAGATATGAGTTTATGTCATAGCTCAGTCCGCGGATATGGTTGAATGTGTGATTCCCTATTCTGTGCCCTCTTTCCACTACCATACGGAACTCATCAGGATGTTTGCGGATATTATCTCCCACCATAAAGAAAGTGGCCTTTATTCCATATCTGTCGAGGACATCAAGAACCCAAGGGGTTACTCTTGGAATAGGTCCGTCGTCGAATGTCAGATATACAGCCCTTTCGTCTTTATCCATCCGCCATATGGCAGATGGATAAAGATATCTTATGAGTTGTGGGGGTTGTTCTATAAACATTTTTTTAGTTGTTAGTTTTTAGTTGTCAGTTGTATCTGCATGGCTCTAAAAACTAAGAACCAACAACTAACAACTTATTGTTTTCAATTCTTTCCGACTCTAGTCTCAAGCAGCGAGTACAGTTCCTGGAACTTCTGGTTGTAGTGAACGGCAGTCTGACATACCTCACCGGTTTTGTCATCCTTTATTTTTTCCAGACTCTTGCATATCTCATCCAGACAGTAGATATTACGCAGACAGTTCTCATAAGACAGTGCAAAGCGTGAGTCATCAAGGCTCAGATACCATGTAATGTACTGTACATTGTCGTCAGCTATCTGGTCGAGGATATTTTCAGCTTTCTTATATTCGCCAAGTGTGATATAGTTGTCAGCCATTTCCTTCGAACTGCTGTAAATATAGTCATGCCTTACAGTAGTGCTTGGAATAACCTTTTCGCAATAATCCAAAGCCTTTACAGCCTTGTCTTTCTTGCCTTCCTTTATAAGCTGGGTACTGAGCTGTACGAACATACGTCTGTGAGTGTCGCACATACGTGTCACAGTCTCGTCCAGATAGATGTCAGGATTATCTATACCGCCGAACTTGAACTTGTTCATCAGGTTATCGTACATCTTCTCGCTGTCTATGCTTCTACCCAACTTCTTGTTGTCGAAAGGAGTTATTCTGTAAGCAAGACCCTCCTGCAGGAAGTTGTTTGTCAGGTTAAGATGATTGTCAGAACCTACTGTGATAGCCATGTAAAGCGGTCTTTCCCAGTTAGTGTTGGCAAGCATTTCGAGCATCATCAGTTCACTCTTATACAATACTCTCTTACCTTTCAGCGACAAGTGCATATAGTCAGGTATAGAGTCCGGTGTAAGCATTCCGGAGCGTTTGATGGCTTCCTTATCAAGCTTGATTACTATACTGTCAGTAGGAATCATCTGAAGTCCGTCCTTAGAGTTTCTCACCCAGTGTTCAAGGATGTTCTTCAGTTCGTACGGATTCTCACCGAATTCAGCTTTTGCCTCTTCAGGATTCTGCTTGTAATAGTTGTTGATAGTCTGCATAGCCTCCGGACGGACATATACAGCCTCGTTATGTCCCGAAACGTAGTCGATACGTTCCCAGTTGATTGGTACAGAAGGAGAGTCGTAAGCCGGACGCTTCATCTGGTCGATATACCAGTCAGTCTGCAGATAGCTGAGGTTACATACACGTACGTCGGTACGGAAACCTTCAGTTTCCTGGTTATACCACAACGGGAAAGTATCATTGTCGCCGTTTGTGAATATGATTGGACATCCCTCTTCCTGAACAGTCTTCAGATAGTTCTGTCCGAAATCGCGGCAAGTATAACGTCCGCTGCGGTCGTGGTCGTCCCAAGTCTGGCTTACCATTTGCAGAGGTACAAGCAGACACAAAACAGCCGTGATGGAAGCAGCAGTAGTTTCGTTCATCTTCTTGCGCAGATATTCAGTGATACCGGCCACACCAAGACCAATCCATATTGCAAAGGCATAGAATGAACCGGCATATGCATAGTCGCGTTCGCGAGGCTGCAGCGGAGTCTGGTTCAGATAAAGCACGATGGCAAGACCTGTCATGAAGAACAGGAAGAATACAATCCAGAACTGCTGTATTCCCTTGTCACCCTTGTATGCCTGCCAGAATAGACCAATAAGTCCCAATATCAGAGGCAGACAGTAGAATACGTTGTGTCCCTTATTGTTTTTCAGACTGTCAGGCAGGAATGTCTGGTCGCCAACAAGCATATTGTCTATGAACGGAATACCCGTAATCCAGTTTCCGTGTTCTATTTCTCCCTGGCCCTGTATGTCGTTCTGTCGTCCGGCAAAGTTCCACATGAAGTATCTCCAGTACATATAGTTCACCTGGTATATAAAGAAGAACTTGATGTTTTCCCACTGGGTAGGAACCTTCACCATAATCATTTCGCCACACTGGTCATAAGGAACCTGTTTACCCTTTATTCCGCCTACCCATGCTTCGTATTGCTGAGCGTGCGCTTCGCTGTACATACGTGGGAACAGCATATTCTGAGCATACTTGTATTCAGTTCTGTGACGTACCACTTCGTAGCTGTCCTTTTCGTCAGGAGTTTCTTTTTCCTTACGCTGATATACCGGAGCACCTTCAACCACATCATACACACATCCGCCGTCTACCTGTTTCAATGCAGGTTTTGAAGAATATGCCTGTCCGTAGAACAGAGGTCGTGTACCGTACTGTTCACGTCCCAAGTATTCTCCCAAAGTGAATATATCTTCAGGCGAGTTCTGGTCCATAGGAGTATTGGCAGAAGAACGTATCACGATTAAGGCATACGAAGAGTATCCTACTACAATCATCATCAGAGCCAACAGTGAAGTGTTCAGCGTACGTGCACTAACGCGGAATTTCTCGCTCAGGTCGGCAAACAGATATGCAGCTAAAATACCGAGTACGATTATACCTATCACTACACTGCTCCAACCGTGTCCGTAGAACGGAATACCGAGGAGTCCGAGTGTAAGCAGGAACGAGATATTCATCAGCTTGCGGCTGCGCACTGTATAGCTTTCGTAAACACCCCATATGAGCGATGCAGCCATTATGATGATATATACGATAAGACCTGTGTTGAAAGGCATTCCAAGACTGTTTACGAACAAGAGTTCGAACCATCCTCCCACTTTCACAATACCCGGCACGATACCGTAAAGCACTGCAGCAATGATAACCATTGAACCGCAAAGAGCAAGAAGACTTCCCTTAAGATTTGCTTCAGGATTTTTCTTGTAGTAGTAAACCAATACAATGGCCGGGATACACAGCAGGTTAAGCAAGTGTACACCTATCGAAAGTCCTGTAAGATAAGCAATCAATATCAGCCAGCGGTCGCTGTGAGGTTCGTTGGCACGGTTTTCCCATTTCAGAATAAGCCAGAAAACCACAGCTGTAAACAAACTTGAATAAGCATAAACCTCGCCTTCTACAGCACTGAACCAGAATGTGTCGCTCCATGTATATGCCAAAGCACCTACCAGACCTGAGCCCATAATGGTAATCAGTTTGCCTGTTGTCATATCCTCAATGTTAGGACATACCAGTTTCTTTGTAAGATGTGTGATACTCCAGAAAAGGAAAAGAATACATGCCGCACTCATCAATGCACTCATGATATTTACCATCAGTGCCACTTGCGAAGGGTCGGAAGCGAACAGACTGAATAAGTTAGCCGTAAGCATGAAGAAAGGTGCGCCAGGCGGGTGTCCTACTTCCAGTTTGTAACCGGTGGTGATAAATTCCGGGCAGTCCCAGAAACTGGCTGTAGGCTCGATAGTCATGCAGTAAGTTATAGCTGCAATGGCAAAGGCAAGCCATCCTACCAGATTGTTAATCTTGTTGTACTGTTTCATGAATTAAATATTTAATTTCATTGACCGTTGGTTAACTTCGTTTACCGTTGGTTCTGTTATTATCGTTAAAAACAAGCGCAAAGATAATAAAGAATTGAAAATGATAACAGTTTGACAATCTTAAAGTTTCTTTATAAATACGGGTATGATAAGTTCCAGAAAAACTCTTCGTCATTCAAATCAAAATAACGAAACATTTTAATCAAAACGACGAAGAGTTTTTTGAAATAAAAATTTGTTTGTTTTTATCATTTTTTTTAGTAATTTGCGGACGTATAATACAAATTAGTCTATTAAATGATTAACTAAAAATCAAATATAAAAATGATATGAAAAAGTTTGTTATTCTCTTTTTGATTTCTTTTTTGTGGCATTTTTGTCTTGCCGCGCAAACAAAATATCTTGTTAATTTGTACAAACCTATAGACTCATACCGCTATACCGAATATAAATATACAGGTTCCGGTTCACGCCAGATAGCCATGAGCGGCGGTTTGAAATGGTATGGCGGTTTTACTATAGGATATACTTCCGCGCCTTATAAACCAGGAAATGCCACATTTAATCTGGGTGGAAAATATGAGACGTTGATGTTTGTGCTAGGACATGAGAATTTCGGTAGGGGTGCCGGAGGTACAGGTATTGATACAGATCCAAGGATTGTAACTGTCTATGCCGACGGCCGTAAGATTATGGACGAGGTTGTATATCCGTACAGTGTGCCGAAACGTATCAGGCTTAATATTAAGGGAGTAAACGAACTGAAATTTGCTTTGGTGAAAGGGAACGGACAGATAGGGTTTGGCGAGGCTACCCTTTGGACTGCCGGACAGACTCCCGTGGAAACTGGCAACATCATAAGCAAGAAACCGGCTACCATAGAACTGATGAAAGACCTTCAACCTTATTTCCAAAATAACAAGATGGTAAGCGTTTCCCCTAAAGGTAAGAGCAATAATATTACGATAAATGGCAAGAATTATTCCTATGGTCTTTCTGTAAATATGGAAAGGGCGATAGTAGGCAGCAATCCAGGATGGACATATTTTAATCTCAGGGGACAATATTCAAAACTTAGTTTTGTGGTAGGTCCTTTGAACAGTTCAAGATCAGGAAACGGAAAGGGGTGGATTACTGTAAAGGCGGATGATAAAATAATATATGAGTTGGAAATGACTTATGAGGACATAGCCAAGGTTGTGACGTTGGATATACCCGGATGCAATATGCTTTCTTTCCAGTCAGAACAGATTGAAGGCTCGATGAATGCCGGAATAGCCAATATAATGGCATATCCTGAAGGAGTTTCTCCGAAAGTGGAGGCAGGCACAGCTTCTACTGTCGATTCGAGGCTGAAAAGTTTGCCTGATGTTTGCAAACTTATCTCAAATATTCCTCCATATACATCTTTGGCGCAGACGGAAAAGCAAATTTACGACGGTTCGTCGGATTATATCACATTCTCCATGGGAGGCGTGCGATACAGCGAAGGTATGGTTTTCTATAAAAAGGCCAGTGTGTTGAACAATGAAACCAAGTCTTATGCTGTGTTCGATCTTGGCAATGAATTTGATTATGTCAGCTTTACCGCCGGATATATAGGCAAGAGCGGTGCGATGAACAGTGATATGCTAAGGGTATATGCAGATGACGAATTGGTGCTTGAGGAACAGTTGATAGCGACTTATCCTAACAGGGACTTTATTGTTCCGTTGAAGAAGTGCAGGAAATTGCGCTTTGAGACTTCCGGCTCATCCACATTGGATGTTGCGGCATACGGTATAGCGGATGCGGTGCTATATCGTGGAGAGCCTGTAAAGAATGATTTGTTCGTGCATCCGAAGCCTGAATGTCCATATACTGTTGACCTGATAGACCTCGGCGCTCCATATATCCACTATGTAAGTCCTATGAAGCAGTCTAATGAAGGAATTTTCTATGACGGCAGTACACAAAAGAAGTATTTCGACTTGAACGGCAAGCGAATAAACAAAGGTTTCATGCTACAGACGAGCGTGCATTTTTCTTTGGACTATGGTCCGCTGTCGGGTACTGACGGTGCCGCCGCGGGTGCCATAGGTGGTATGGCTGTAGGTGGTGTTTTTGTAGCAGGTGGTGTTGCTGTAGGTGGTGCGGTTGTCGGTAGCACATTGATTGGTGCCGCAGCTTTGCTGATGCTTGCAGCCGGAGGTGAAGCGTTGGAGAACTCTTGTGCGGCATTCAACACTTATGGCGAGTATAACAGCGTGACATTTACCGTTGCATGTTATAAGCCTTACATCCGTCCTGATGATTATAAGGAGACTTTGCTGATTGCTGCAGACCATAAAGTAAAGGCAAAACTTGCATTATATGAAACTATGGAACCGCAAACAATAACCGTTCCTATAGACAGTTGCCAGCAACTTATGTTCTGGCTGGCAAATACTGACAACTGGTCTGGACAGTACATATTTTACGATATAAAACTGTCGAAAGAAAAAGCGGCTTTGAATATTTCGAAAGATGCCAGATTGTCAGATGTGGTTGTAACGAGTCCGTTATGGACTGAGAAAGTGATAAAGACAGAATGGCAAAGGCCGAAATCTTCAGGACAGAGGGAAGTGGACAAGTTCTTGTCAGGAGTGTCTAACTCTTATAACCAGGTAAAAGACATGATAAAGAAGGGTAAGCCACAGTACAATATTTATACATATTATTTGGAGACGGAAGCAGGGCAAGTATGCAAGGCCGTAAATTTGAAGCCTGAACGAGGCGAAAATTTCTCATCAATAGTCATGGAGCATAAGTATTGCCAGAGACAGTTGGAAACATTGTCCAAGATTAAATCAGATTTGGTGGAATTGCCTATGATGCAGGCTAGCGCGTCTTTGGCTTTGCCTGGGCTTGGCTTTGGCGCTTTTTCCTATGGAAAGATAGTAAAGGAAGGGGGCAAAGTATTTAAGGAATGTAATGATTTGGTAAACGAGATGTATGAAGAGAAATTGGCGGAAACACGCTTCCTGGAGAGTATATTGAACGGAGCGATTGATATAGACGGGAAGCAGAGTACGGAAAAAACGATATTGTGCCCTTTATTTAAGGATGAAGTTCCACCTACATATGAGTTGCAGTTGGTTAAGAATTTCGTGATGAAGTAATGTTTTACCTTGTTTAATAGCCGATAAATAATGAACGACGAAATTGATTATAGGAATGAACTGGAAGACGCGCGCAAGCGGGCAACCGTTTGCGGACGTAATGGTTCTGAAGAATCTCTAGAAGTACATTGGGAGATATGTTGCGGCGATGTGCTTCTAGCTGAAGAGAATATGGAAAATCAGGACAGGGAGTGGGAGAACGCATTGCTGGTCAGGGAATTCCTTGATGCCGCAAACTTCCTTGAAGGCTATGACGAGATGCTGAACAACGTGTATGTTGCCGTACAGAGGATGGTTAATATGGTTATTGACCATCCGAGGTTGAAACTTGAGATGCTTAAGCTGCAACTTACGGTTATACGTCGTATCGAGGCATTGTGCGACCATGACCTTGACGAGAGTGAGGATGTGGAGAACGAATTGGCTTATTATTAGCGTAACATAGCATATGCCGATAATGGCGATTTTGACAAAATAGCGCAAAATGGAACTCTGAAAAGAGACCCGATAGAGTGGAGCCTTGATTATGAGAGTGTAATAGACGAGGCCAATAAGAAAATCTATTCCATTTTGGAAGGACATCCGCGAGGTATGGGTTTCTGTTTTGCTTATTGGAACACTAAAGCACAGGTCTTGAAGGCGGACTATGGCATTGAGTGGAGAAGTCCTGCCATTATGAACCCTCATGTAATGTTTGATTAAGTATGTGTACGAAACCGGTTTATATCGCACTTTCAAAGTCAGCGGAGAAATTGCCTTTGTGTGGAAGTCATTTCTGGGGGAATCCGGATTTGCCGGTTGGATACGAATACCCGACATATAACGATGATGACGGAAATACCTTTGAGTACCAGTTCATATGCCAGGTAAACTTGTCAGAGCTTGGAACTAGTGGCATTGAATGTGGTTTGCCGGAACATGGATTATTATCTTTTTTTGCAAAAATAGATTATTACCTTGGATATATAGAGGGTGAATGCCCTATTTCCGGATATATCAGCGGCACGGAAGATGTTAAAGTGTTGTTTTTTCCAGAGGTATGCGTTCCAGGTGAGAATGATGAGTTTGAGGAAAAGATACTTGTTGACGATGATGATATGCCTGTAAATCCAAAGGAATTACAAATGTGTTTTTCCGCTGTTCGTCCTTCTGAATATTGCGAAGACCATGCTTTAATGGCAGAACCGACATATCGTGAATGGGAAAACTGGGATTCACCATATGAGGATTGGAAGATATTGTTGCAAGTCGATTCTTTCAGCGGCGATGATTTTAACCTTAATTTTATGGATTTCGGTGTATTGGATTTTCTTATATCGCCTGAAGACCTTAAAAATTCACGTTTTGATTGTGTAAGGGCTATAGTGTTGTCTTCATAGAATAAAGGCTGCGTTTCCATGTGTATGGAATGCAGCCTACTACAACATAAATATTATTATTATCCCATTTTACCAGTCAGATATGCACGGGTACGTTCATCTTTAGGATTAGTAAACATTTTCTGTGTGTCGTCATATTCTATCAGTTCGCCCAGGAACATGAACATTGAGCGGTCTGAGATACGTTTAGCCTGCGACATGTTGTGTGTCACGATGAGTATAGTCACTTCCTTCTTCAGTTCTATAAGAAGTTCCTCAATGTGTTTTGTCGCGATAGGGTCGAGGGCAGAGGTTGGCTCGTCCATAAGCAGAATGTCAGGCTGGAGAGCGAGTGAACGTGCGATGCACAGACGTTGCTGCTGACCTCCTGAAAGGAAAGTACCACGTTTTGTGAGTGAGTCTTTCACCTCGTCCCAAAGCATTACGTTGCGGAGATTGCGCTCTACGATTTCGTCTTTTTTGCTTTTGTGTAGCTTTATACCGTTGAGGATATATCCTGCAAGTACATTATCGTAGATATTCATTGTAGGGAACGGGTTAGGACGTTGGAACACCATACCGATGCGGCGACGTTCTTCCGTAGGGTCCATTTCGAGTACGTTTTCGCCGTTAAGCAATATCTTACCCGTAACGTTGATATTCTTGTAAAGTTCGTGCATACGGTTTACCGCACGGAGTAATGTACTCTTACCGCAGCCTGAAGGTCCCATGATGGCAGTGATGGTATTTTTCTCAACATCAGCGCTTACATTCTTCACTGCCATTATTTTACCTGTATATGATATTGATACGTTCTGAATCTGAAGGATAGGGTCTTTTATATTTTCCATTTTTTCGCAATTCTTTTAGCTAATAAATTTAAACATAATACGAAGGTGAGCAGGAACAAGGATGCTCCCCAGATGAGGCTTTGGAGGTTAGGGTCGTTGAAGAACTCCCAGATAAGCAATGGTACTGCCGACATCGGGCGTGCCATGTTCCAGCTGATAGCCGCACCTCCAAGTGCTGTAAACATAAGTGGTGCAGTTTCGCCTACTACACGCGAGATGGCAAGAAGGATACCTGTGAAGATACTTCCGAATGCAGATGGAAGCATAACCTGAAGCATAACTCTCCAATAACTTCCTCCGAGCGCAAGACCTGCCTCTTTGAGTGTTTCAGGAAGAATCTTCATTGTTTCTTCTGTAGAACGGATAATGAGTGGAAGCATCATGATGAACAGTGCCACACTACCGGCAAATGCCGAATATCCTTTCATTGGGACTACTACCCAGATGTATGTGATGATACCTATGATAATGGATGGTGTTCCCTGAAGAAGGTCGGTAAGGTAGCTTACGATAGTTGCAAACCAGTTTCCTCTGAACTCAGAAAGGCAGATACCGCAGAATATGCCTACAGGTATAGCTACTATTGCAGCAAGGAAAAGCATAAGGAATGTTCCCACGATACCGTTTGCTATACCTCCCGGAATTGTCTGGCCGGCTTCGATTGCCTGCATGGCCTTATATGCGTTTGGAGTTGCTTCTGTAATGAATGACCAGCCCAACTGTTCCCAACCTTTGATGAATACCTCGCCTAAGATGGCAAGCAATGGTATAGCTGTCAGACCGGACAGGACGCATACTGTCCAGAAGAGAAGCGTATTCTTGAATTTTCGTATCTGTAGTTTATTGTCTTTTACTATCATATTCGTCTGATTGTTGGTTTGTTATACGTGCTGGGCGCGGCGTATAAGTATCTTTCCTATCATGTTTATTATAGCTGTAATGAGGAACAGGAGCAGACCTATTGCGATGAGCGACGACAGTTTCAGTCCGTCTGCCTCACCAAACTGGTTGGCGATGATACTTGCCATAGTGTTACCTGTTGTTCTCAGTGTTTCAGGCATCTGGTTTGTGTTACCGATAAGCATTGTGACTGTCATTGTTTCGCCCAATGCACGTCCGATGGCAAGGATATATGCCGAGAAGATACCTGAACCTGCCATAGGGAATACCACGCGGCGGATAACTTCGGCACGGGTAGCTCCCATTGCATAAGCTCCTTCCTTAAGGTCGGATGGTACCATCTTGATAAACTCTGCACTCAGTGATGCTGCGTATGGTACAATCATTATGGCAAGAACGAATGCCGCTGTAAGGATTCCTGAACCCTGTGGAGAAAGGTTGAGGTGCATAAATACGTGACGCAATGCATAGAATCCCCATAAACCGTAGATAATAGAAGGAATACCTGCCAGCAAATCTACTACTGTACTCAGAATGGTTGCTACTTTCTTTCCCTTGAAATATTCACCGGTAAATAGTGCTACAGGAAGCGAGAATGGAATACACATGAGCAGTGCAAGCAGTGTTGTAAGAAGTGTACCTGTGATGAAAGGCAGTGCTCCGTATTTTTCTTTTCCGGCTGTAGTAACCCACTCGTCGGAGAAAATGAAATTCCAGAAACCGAAATGCTCGAATGCTCCTGAAGCATCATTCACTAAAGAGAATACAATCCCAACTCCAATGACAGGGATTATTATTGCTGATATTATGAGTAATGCCCTGAATATCTTGTCTTGCATGTTTGTTTAAGTTTTTGAGTTTTTTAAGTTCTTAAGTTGGTAGTCCTCACAAACTAACAAACTCAAAAACTTAAAAACTCATAAATTAATAACTTATTTAAGGATTGCCTGTCCGTCGAAAGTAACTTCTTTCAGGTTCTGAAGGCTCTTTTCGATTGCGCTCTGTGGCAGTGGAGCATAGTGTACTGTTTCAGTAGTTTTCTGTACATCTGCGCTCAGCATATACTGAAGCATGTCAAGAGTAGCTTTAGCCTGCTCGATAGAACGGTCTGAGTAGTTCTGTTCCTTGTAGATAATCAACCAAGTGAAACAGCTGATAGGATATGCACCTGCAGCGTCTGCATTTGTGATTGAACAGCGAGTGTCCTGTGGAATTTCGCCTGCTGCAGCTGCAGAGATACTTTCTGTAGATGGAGTAACGAGTTCGCCACGTACATTCATTACGCTTGCATATGGGATTTTCTGTGCGAAAGCATATTCAGAACCGATATAACCGATTGAGTATGGAGTCTGACGGATGATACCTGCTACACCTGGATTACCTTTAGCAGCCTGACCAACCTTGAAATCAACTGTCTTACCGCAACCGAAGTTGTTCTTCCAGTCTTCGCTTACCTTGCTCAAATAGTCAGTGAACACGAAAGTTGTACCACTACCGTCAGAACGATATGCAGGGATGATATCTTTTTCAGGAAGTTTTGTGTCCGGATTCAGTTTCTGAAGACGTTCGTCGTTCCATTTTGTAATTTTACCTGCGAAGATGTCAGCTATTACATCACCTGAGAGGTTCAATGCTGATATTTCAGGAAGGTTGTATGCCAATACTACAGCACCCATACAAGTCGGGATGTGTACAACCGGTTTCATTTCGCTCATTTCCTTGTCTGAAAGGAATGCGTCGCTACCTGCGAAATCAACGATACCGTCTTTGAGGTTGCGGACACCACCGCCACTACCGATACCACCGTATGATACTGTATTCTTGCCTGTTGTTCCGTAAGAGTCGAATGACATTGTGTAGAAAGGAAGTGGGAATGTTGCTCCGGCACCTGTAAGTTCTACTCCGTTTGATTTCTGTCCGCCGCAAGAAGAAACTATTGCTGCAAACACACCTGCAATGAGTGATAAATAAATCTTTTTCATACCTTAAAAATTAATATTCTGTTGTTTTATAGTTGTTTAATTATTGTTCGGACACTGTCCGAATACTTCTTATTAAATAGCGAAAGAAGCGTTTAAGTATGCGTATGTAAGGTTCTTCGTTCCGTCTGCCTTAGGTGCCCATATTCTGAAGTTAGGAGATAGCTTTACATATTTGCCCAATTGGAATTCTACACCGGCTCTACCTGCCATTCCGTCTTTAGCGCTGTCCCATGAGTCTTTTGATGTGAGATAGTCCCAGCGTCCGTATATGTTGATTTTCTTTGTAAGGTTTATTGTTGTGTAAACAGAAGCACCACTCTTGTCGTTGCCATTGGCAAACTTGGTGTTCTTCATCCAGTTGTATTCTGCTCCAAGAGAGAATGCCGAGTTTTTATATCCTGCGAAGAATGCGAGGTTTGTAGTTCCTTTTACATCGTCTTTGTTCTGTGCTGCATCTTTTATGCTCTGTCCGGCTTCGTTGTATGAACCGTATGCACGTACCATAAATCCTTTTACCGGGGTAAGTGTCAGACCGGCACCGTACTGAAGACCGTCGTCCACCTGCACTTTTTTGTAGCCTTCACCGTTTGCTACTATTACATCGGCTGAGATAAAGTTATTGAACTTATATGCTGCTGATACTGCGAGGTCGGCACTGCTACCGAATTTATATTCATCCTGGAAAGATTTCATAACGTATCGTTTGCCCCAGAAATCTTCCTGAGTTTTGAACTGTGTTGTGCTTATCAAACCTCCGTTCAGTGTCAGGCCTTCGTGTTTCCATGATACCATGGCATTCTTGATGAATCCTACTCTCTGAATGTCATTGACATCGTCTGACTGGTCAAAATCCATAACCGCCTTTATCTGCAGGTTGTGTGGAAGCTTGTACTGATAGCCGATGTAGGCTCTGTCCAAATTAAAACCTCTGTCATTGTTTACACTTCCGAATCCTGAGTGCAAATCAGAATAAATAGTAATGATTGCACTTCCTTTTTTCTCTTCTTTCTTTTCCTTTGCAAATGTCACTGTTGGTATTGTAAGTGCCAACATCACACTTAGTAAAATCTTTCTCATGTTTATAGCTTGCTTAATTTTCACGACGCAAAAATGACTGTTTGGTGTTACAAACATGTTACAATCGCTTAACATTAATATTAATATGGTTTTATTCTTTAGTTGTATGTATCTAATAATTAGTTTATTAAACACAAATGTAGCATATGTTACAAAAATATTACATGAAATATGGCTTTATTTGTAGTAAGTACATAATAAGAAATGAGCAAATATCCATAGAATAATTGGTGGTTTAACTAATATAGGATATTTGCTCATTTTATCGGAATGTATGTTTGCTAACATTTTTAAAAACGTTTGCAAACCTCTTTAAATACTACTTTATAATGAACTTGTAATTTCCTTCGAGCTTCTTTTGTGAGTCAGTCAATACTATGCGGTATATCTGCTTTCCCCAAACATTTGACAGACGTGTATCGGGAAGTTCTATAGTTTCAAGTGTAGCCTTGAAGTTTGAAGGATATTCAAGCGTGGCATGTTCTTTTCCCACCTTAATAATAACCTTGCCGGCTTTGCTTATATCAATATCTCCCCAAACGAGGAAGTTAACCTGATTTGCTGCCTTGGTTTCTTTCAGTGAGAACTTGTCGGTTATCACAAGACGTTTGTTCTCTAATTTATATGAACGAATCCAGCTGTTTACCGCTGCTTCTTCAGGGTATGCTGTAGAAATATCGGCAGAGAAATAACGCTGTTTTTCCTTGCATACTACATTTGTTGCCTTGTATTCCTGTCCGAAGCGTTGTGGAACACCGTTTATCATAGGCAGATTGTGGTAGTTGCTCTGCATAGTCCAGATGGAGTATCTCTCGCTACTGAATGTCTGTCGTGTGTATGTTCCTACTCCTGCATCTATAAGTATAGGAGTATTATTGATGTAGAGTGAGAATGTTCCGGCATCGTTATGATTGTGGCTTTCGTTGTTGAAGCCTCCCTTTGTGGCAAGGAACCATCCAGAGTTGTTTGTCAGATAGCAGAACTCTGTTTCAGGATACCATGTGCATGCAGGAACATTGTGTGCAGGTCTGGTCTGTTCCAGTTCCTTATTCAGTAATACACACTGTAATGTACGGAAAACATCATTGCCAAGAGGTATTGTAGGACGTTTGCCTTTGAGCAGATATGCTGCAAACTGCATCATCTCTTCGCTGCCTACTGCACGTCCGTAGCGGTAAATCAATGGAGCATCGCCGCCGCCTTTTGCTGAAGCGTCAGCAAAGTTTACTACCCAACCGTTGCCAACATACGAACGACTGATATATTCGCCCATACGGCGTATCATAGGATTATTGAACAGGGATACTTTTCCGTTAGTTCCGTCAGAAAGAATCTGGAGATAGTCATACATTTTTCCCGCAGCATGTCCCCAGTATGAAGTGCCTTCTTCGCATGCTCCGTCAGATTTCACGAAATTGATGAATTTATCTACAGACTGCATAGTGCGCCATACCGCATCAGTAAGTTTGTCGCGGTCTTCTTCAAGAAGGAGATAGCACTGGAGGACATTCGAGTTACACCATGGATTCCAGTTATTGATTATTTCTCCCGGTTTCCAGTGGAAAGCCATCCACCATTCACGGTCGTTTTCCATGTAAGGGTCAAGAATACGTTCCTGGAGTTCATGGCGCAGACGAAGTGATATAACAGGGTCGGCCTTGTCGAATGTATCGTGGAAGAAATAATATACCCATGCTAACATTGAACCATAGTTTCCTGAACCAAGGTCTATGATTTGTTCGCGCCAGTCCGGCATAGAGCGTTTTGTGCTTTGTCTTGGTAGGTGTGCCGACAGTACCCATGAAGTCATTTCACAGCTGAAGAATACACCGTTTATCAGTTGGTCTATGAAACGTCCTTTTCCTTCGGCAAGCTCGGCCATCATAAGCATGTTTATTGCTTTTCGATTAGCTTCATAAGGATTCTGCATGATGTTTCTTTCGCCGCTACGCTCATATTCCAGATAGTCTGTAGCACGGATAACCTGCCATCTGTAGTCCAACATCCTCTCGCCGGCTCTGATGAGTGTTTGTCTGTCTTCATCATTAAGCAGAGAGTTCCAGCCTTCACGGTCGGTGTATGCAGGGTATGGCACCCACTCGCCGTTCATAATCAACGCTTCCTTAAGCTGTTCCTTAGTTACAGAGTTTTGCAGCAGATTTCTTTCTGTGTATGCGAATGATGTAGTTGTAAACATTAGCAAAATACAGAGTACTGTCCACATGCGAAGTAAAAAGTGATTCTTCATTCTTGATAAAATTAATAGGTTTAAGTATTTGATGCAAAGATAACAAATTCGGGCATAAATAAAAATAAAGACCGCAGAAACGGAAGGTCCTGCGGTCTTTAAGAGTTATAAGTGTGTGTTTATTTTGCAATAATCAGATAATAGTTTTTCTTTCCACGCTGTACGAGAAGATATTTACCGTCAAGCAAATCTTCGGCTGTGATAGTCTGGTCGAATGCAGTAAGTTTCTCTTTGTTCAAAGAAACGCCACCGCCCTGTACCATCTTTCTCATTTCGCCTTTTGAAGGGAAAATAGCTGTCTTTTCAGCAAACAGGTCAACAGCCTTTATTCCGGCTTCGATGTCTGCTTTGGCAACTTCGAACTGTGGAACCCCTTCGAATACTGAAAGAAGAGTGTCTTCGTCAAGTTTCTTCAGAGCTTCTGAAGTAGCATTACCGAACAGGATTCCTGATGCTTCAACTGCTGCATTGTAGTCTTCCTCAGAGTGAACCATGATAGTAACTTCCTTGGCAAGACGTTTCTGAAGAACACGCAAGTGAGGAGCTGCTTCATGTTCAGCTATCAGGCTGTCGATTTCTTCTTTTGATATTGAAGTGAAAATCTTGATATATTTCTTAGCGTCTTCGTCGCTAACATTGAGCCAGAACTGATAGAATTTATATGGAGATGTATATCGTGGGTCCAACCATATGTTTCCTGATTCTGTCTTACCGAACTTACCACCGTCGGCTTTTGTTATAAGCGGACATGTAAGCGCGTAAACCTCACCACCGTTTGTACGGCGAATCAGTTCGGCACCTGTGGTGATATTACCCCACTGGTCGGAACCGCCCAACTGAAGTTTACAGTTCTTGGTTTCATACAGATGCAGGAAGTCATATCCTTGCAGCAGCTGATAAGTAAATTCAGTGAATGAAAGTCCATCGCGTGCCTCTCCGTTCAGACGTTTCTGTACAGAATCTTTTGCCATCATGTAGTTTACAGTGATGTGCTTTCCTACTGTACGTGCGAAGTCGAGGAATGAGAAGTCTTTCATCCAGTCATAGTTGTTTACCAGTTCTGCCTTGTTTGGGGCGTCCGATTCGAAATCGAGGAATTTGCCCAACTGCTTCTTGATACACTCCTGATTATGGCGCAATGTTTCTTCATCCAGCAGGTTACGTTCCTGTGATTTTCCGGATGGGTCGCCAATCATACCAGTTGCACCACCTACAAGAGCCAACGGCTTGTGGCCGCAACGCTGGAAATGTCTTAACATCATAACACCGCATAAGTGACCGATGTGCAAAGAGTCTGCAGTAGGGTCAATACCGAGGTAAGCTGTTACCATTTCTTTTTCAAGTAGTTCTTCTGTGCCTGGCATCATGGTGTGTACCATTCCGCGCCATCTTAATTCTTCTACAAAGTTCATCGAATGAAATTCTTAGTTTAACATATAAAATTTTTGGTTTAACTTCGTTTACCGTTAGTTGTGGATGGCAAAATTACGACACTTTATCTGAATAAGCAATTTTTATCTATTAAAAAAGAGATATTTAGCATTCTCTGAGATTATCTTGTTCAGTTCGTCAGTCGAAATGTTCAGAGTGTCTGCCGCATGAGTGATTATGTCTGATATATTTCCCGTGTACTCGTCTGTTTCAAACAGAATCTTTTCCCAAGGAGTTATTTTCAGTGATTCTGTATTGTATGATTTCCCGAAAGACAGAAAGAATCCGTTACTGATGTATTGCATGGCCAGTTCCGGTTTCCCGCGGAATCCGTGTATAATCCACGGCTGGACAGGACTTATGGATTTCCTCGTTTTTATTATCTCGTTTGAAGTCTTGACGGAATGTATTATTAGTGGAAGCTTCAGTTCTTCGGATATTGCTATGCAGTTATGGAATGCTTCAGTCTGCAATGTTATGTCCGTGTCGCACAGTTTGTCTGTTCCGCATTCGCCTATGGCGATGATACGTCTGTCGTTTTTTGCGGTCTGTTTTATCCATTCGGTTTGCAGGTCAATATCTTCCGCCGTGACATACCACGGATGAATACCTATGGAAATATATTCGGCAGATATAAAGCCGGAGGTATCTTTGTCCTTCATGCAGAAACTGTAGACAGTGGTTTCCTGCATTCCGGTAACAGAATGTGAATGGATATCCTTAATCATTATTATATGGATTATAGTTACGGTACGGGGTCATATCCTGAGCCTCCCCACGGATGACATCGCAGGATTCTTCTTACGGTGAGATACAGACCTTTCAGAGGACCGTGTTTTTTCAGAGCTTCGACTGCATATTCAGAGCATGTTGGGGTAAACCTGCACGATGGGGGAGTGAAAGGAGATATGCAGTTTCTGTAGAAGTAGACAGGAACTAAAAATATGTATGTCAGTATCAGTTTGATGATTTTCATCTTTCAGACAAACTTTTCAGCGGTGAGTTGCAGCAACTTGGCTACCTTGGTTTCTATCTCGGAAGAGTCGTATAATTCATTGCCGAGCCATATTATGGCAATTGCGGCCTTTTTATTCTCTTTTTCCAGTGCGTCCTTCAGTATGAACTTGTTCTTTCTGTAAGCTTCCCTTATCTGTCTTTTCACTCTGTTTCTCTTGACAGCCCTTTTGAATCTTTTCTTAGGAACACTTATCAGTAGTGATACTGTCGGCAGTGATCCATCCTCTACAGGCATATAGACTATTCTGAGCGGGAATGCAGGCAGAGATTTGCTTCCGCCTGAAAACAGCTTTTCTATGATAATCTTGCTGTTCAGTCTTTCTTCCTTCTGCAGTGTGAATATTTTCTTCTCGCTCATTAATCTTTATTTTATAGTTTAAAAAACAAACCGGGAGTTCCGTACCGCAAAGTTAAAAACTTTCCTGATACAAAACACCCGGTTGGTGATGATATTAATTATTTATTATTTGTTACGCTCGCGTATGAAAGAATCCAATGCTGCCGGCATTGATGGAGCAGTAGCCGATGGAGCTTCCAAATCCAGACGTAGTCCGGCGTCTTTTACTGCCTTGGCAGTTGTAGGTCCGAAGCATCCTATGGCGATGTCTTTCTGTTCGAAATCCGGGAAGTTCTTCATCAGTGACTGTATTCCTGCAGGGCTGAAGAACACCAGCATATCGTAATCAAAGCTTTCTTCCGGTGTAAAGTCATTGCTTACTGTACGATACATAACCGCTTCAGTGTGCTGTATTTTATTCTTGTCAAGCAGGTCTTTCACTTCGTCGTTATGTACATCCGACATAGGGATGAAGTATTTCTCAGTGTTATGCTTTATTATTGTTGGCAATAAGTCTGCAAATTTACCGCTCGGACCGAAGAATACTTTACGTTTTCTATATTGAACATATTTCTGTATGTAAAGAGCAATGGCCTCAGATGTGCAGAAATATTTCATCGTCTCAGGTATCGTAACACGCAAATCCACACAAAGATTAAAGAAGTGGTCTATTGCATGGCGTGATGTGAACACGATAGCTGTATGGTCCAAAATGGATACTTTCTGCTGTCTGAATTCTTTTGCAGTAAGGCTCTCAACTTTTATAAACGGGCGAAAATCTATCTTCACTCCGTATTTCTCAGCAATGTCAAAATAAGGAGACTTCTCTGTTGTCGGTTTTGGCTGAGAAACAAGAACTTTCTTTATCTTCAATGCTTCAAATTTTTATAATCAATATGTGGTTAATTAACTCTATTCCTTTCCATAAGAAAAGGTCGGGTATTATTTCGAGAGTGCAAAAGTACAAAATTAAATGTAAAACGCCACGTAAACTGCTGAAAAAGTACCTAAAACACTTATAAAATAACAATATTTTACTTATAAAGATGATAATTAGTATGATTTTCGCAGAAATGTGATATTCGGAGTCGAGAAATATGATGTAAAGTGCTGTGGGAAAAAGTGTAAAACCGAGAGTGGCAATTAAGTTAAAAACATCTTCTATCCACAGTTTGTTTTTCTCCTTGTCGAAGAATATCCAGTTTATGAATGAGTATATTATCCATTTAATTATCAGATATGCTGTAAACACTCCTGCATAAATACACAGCATTGCCGTGTGGTTTGTACTGAAGAAAAAATCAGGATTGGAGTATGAATAGTAGTGATATGTAAGCAGTCCTCCCATAACGACTGATGCACAGCAGAGCAGAATAGTTGGAATATTAGAGGTAGAACTGTAACTGTCGTCGAACAGGTTTGTCCTGTCTGACGAAGTGGAAAGACAGTTGCGGAATATTCTTATTATCCCTTTCTTCTCATTCTGAAGGGCTATTACAATGAGCAGCAGTCCTAATATTATGGCAGTCATGACATTACTGTCCGACACCAGTTTGTAGGGCATTGCTTCGCCTTGCATACCGGTGTCAGCCGGTAGCAAAGTTTGTTCATTCAGGGGCCTTACGCACAGGCTGTCATTGAATATCGTCCACTCATTCATGTTTTATTTCCGGATAAATGCTTATATGGCTGCAAATTTACGAAATTCTTTATTCCACATAGGTATCCTGTACAATAAATCTACGGCTTCTTCCGGCGTATTTGCCACTTCCCACAGTTTTTGATGTTCGGGGCGCATGAAGTTCTCTTCTATAGCCTTTTCAAGCATATTGAGCAGCGGAGTGAAATATCCGTTTACGTTCAGTACAACTATCGGCTTGAGATACAGACCGAGCTGTTTCCATGTGATTATTTCCATCAGCTCTTCCAGTGTGCCGCATCCTCCGGGCAGTGTGATTACAGCGTCGCTCATTTCTGCCATGAGGCTTTTCCTCTCGTGCATTGTGTCTGTTTCTATAGTCTGTGTCAGTCCTGTGTGATTCCAGCCTTGCTCAACCATGAAGCGTGGGATAACTCCTGTAACTTTTCCTCCTGCTTCAAGAGCAGAGTTTGATACGGCTGCCATAAGTCCCTGACATCCCGCTCCGTTTATTACACTGATATTCTTTTCGGCAAGCAGTTTACCCAGCTGTTCGGCTGCCTTGAAATAAGCCTCGTCTATTTTTGTGCTTGATGCGCAATAAACGCATACTGATTTTATATTTTCCAAGTTGTTGGTTTTAGTTGTTAGTTTTTAGTTATCAGTTGTTAGAAAATAATAGCGAATGACTTTGTAATCTGTCAATACAAAAAATGAAGAATGAAGACTTTTTAGGCCATTCATTCTTCATTCTCATATGTTATCGGATTATAATCCGAAAGCTTCTTTTACTTTATCAACGTAGTCAAGTTTTTCCCATGTAAAGAGTTCTACCTCAACTGTCTTGTTGCCTTCGTAAACAGATTCGAATGTCTTTGTAACTACCTTTGGTTCGCGTCCCATATGTCCGTAAGCAGCAGTTTCGCTGTAGATAGGGTTACGGAGTTTCAGACGCTGTTCGATAGCTTTAGGTCTCATATCGAATATTTCGTCAATCTTCTTCGCTATCTCGCCGTCAGTCATGTTTACATTGCTTCTGCCGTAAGTGTTAACGTAGATGTTGATAGGTTTTGCAACACCGATTGCGTATGAAACCTGTACCAAGATCTCGTCTGCTACACCTGCCGCTACAAGGTTCTTTGCGATGTGGCGTGCTGCGTATGCTGCGCTACGGTCTACCTTACTTGGGTCTTTACCTGAGAAGGCACCACCACCGTGTGCACCGGCACCGCCGTATGTATCAACGATAATCTTACGTCCGGTCAGACCTGTATCACCGTGAGGACCACCGATAACGAACTTACCAGTAGGATTTACGTGATACTTGATATTGTCGTTGAACAGAGCCAATACAGCAGGATTGTGTATCTCTGCTATTACTCTTGGCATAAGTACTTCGATAACGTCCTTGCGGATTGTAGCAAGCATTTCTTCGTCAGCTTTCAACTGGGCTTCTTTAGAAGAATCTGCAGGGGCAACGAACTCATCGTGCTGTGTAGAAACTACTATAGTGTCAATTCTTACAGGACGGCGGTCGTCATCGTATTCGATAGTAACCTGGCTTTTTGAGTCCGGACGGAGGTAAGTCATTACTTTGCCTTCGCGACGTATGTCGGCAAGCACTCTAAGTATCTTGTGAGCAAGGTCGAGCGAAAGAGGCATGTAGTTTTCAGTTTCGTTAGTAGCGTAACCGAACATCATACCCTGGTCGCCTGCACCCTGGTCCATTGGTTCTTCGCGTTCCACTCCGCGGTTGATGTCTGCACTCTGTTCGTGGATTGCAGAAAGTACGCCACATGAGTTTCCTTCAAACATATACTCGCTCTTTGTATAGCCAATCTTGTTGATAACCTCTCTGGCTACACGCTGCAAGTCGATGTACGCATTGGTTTTCACTTCTCCTGCCAGTACCACCTGTCCGGTAGTTACCAATGTTTCGCAAGCTACTTTAGAACTGGGGTCATAAGCCAACAGTTTGTCAAGCACAGCATCCGATATTTGATCGGCTACTTTGTCGGGGTGTCCTTCAGACACTGATTCGGATGTGAATAAATATCCCATTTTACGTTTTAAATTAAAAATTAGTGATTGTAATTATCCGTGTACGGACAGAGTAGGAATGTAGGAATAAATATATGTGTTTTAGCATTTTTTTCCGTGGTTGCAAGCTACTCAAATCTTTCCACTTTTATTTTCGCCTGCAAAGATACGCATATTAATTGGAATAATTACAAAATGCATATTATTTTAACATACTCGGCTGTGGAAAGTGTAAGACATGCTGGAAAAAACTTGTAAATGTGCTGACATAATCTCTAAATATAGATTGTGTCTTTATAAATACAACTTATATTTATATAAACACAAGCTTTGTTTTTATAAATATAAGTTATATATAGAGAAAATGTGCTGAAGAAAATGTTTTTATTTCTGTACAAAAGAATGTTTGTAACCTTATGTGAACATATAAAAAACGGGTAGTGAACACCTTTTTATTAACTGTTTACAGGTCGTTCACTACCAAATTTATTTAGATTTCTCGTATGTTATATCTCTAATAGTTTCTTCCCCAATAGAGGATGCACAGTGTCACCTGCTATTTCCACCAATGGTTTCATCACAAAATCCCTTTCAGTCATAAGCGGGTGGGGGATGGTCAGCTCCTCTGACTTGATAATCATATCATCGTAAAGGAGAATGTCGATGTCGATAGGGCGGTCGGCATATACCTTGTTTACCGATTTCTGTGTCCTGCCCATTTCTACTTCTATTTCCTTTATGATGTGAAGAATAGCTACGGGCTCAAGCGATGTTTCCACACACAGGGCTGCGTTCAGAAAAGAATTGTCCGACTTAAATCCCCAAGGCTCTGTTTCATAAAAAGAAGATAGGGAAGTAACCTTCCCTATCTTTTCTTCTATATTGGTTACTGCCGTTAGCAGATTGTTTCTTTTGTCGCCAAGGTTGGTTCCGAGGCCTAAGAATACTTTTGCCATGATTATTTGTCAAGTATAAGCATAGCATCACCGTAAGTACCGAAGCGGTAGTCTTCTTTAAGGGCGACGTTGTAGGCATCCATTATAAGTTCGTATCCACCGTATGAGCAAACCAGCATAAGCATTGTAGACATAGGCATATTGAAGTTGCTTACCATTGAGTTAGCCACGCTGAATTGATATGGAGGGAAGATGAACTTGTTTGTCCATCCCTCGTATTCCTTAAGATGTCCGTCTGTGCTGACTGCTGTTTCTATGGTTCTCATTACAGTAGTACCTACGGCACAGATGTTATGGCCGTTGTCTTTGGCATTGTTTACTATGCGGCATGCCTCTGCATTGACAAACATCTGTTCTGAGTCAACCTTATGCTTTGTAAGGTCTTCAACGTCTATTTCGCGGAAGTTGCCGAGTCCGGCATGCATTGTGATGAATGCAAAGTCTATACCCTTGATTTCCATACGCTTCATAAGCTCGCGGCTGAAGTGTAGTCCTGAAGCAGGAACTGTAACGGCTCCTTCGTTCTTCGCGAAGATATTCTGGAAACGCTCTTCGTCGATAGCTTCTGCGCGGCGGTTGATGAATGGAGGCAATGGTGGTTCTCCAAGCGCATACAGAGCTTTCTTGAATTCATCGTGCGGACCGTCGTAGAGGAAGCGTAGGGTACGTCCTCTTGAAGTAGTGTTGTCTATTACTTCGGCCACCATAGAGTCGTCTTCACCGAAATACAGCTTGTTTCCGATACGTATCTTACGTGCCGGGTCAACAAGAACGTCCCACAGACGAAGTTCCTCGTTCAGTTCTCTTAAAAGGAATACTTCTATCTTGGCACCGGTCTTTTCCTTGTTTCCGTACAAACGTGCAGGGAATACTTTTGTGTCGTTAAAGATAAACACATCCTTGTCGTCGAAATAATTCAGGATGTCCTTGAACATCTTGTGTTCTATTTCGCCTGTAGATTTGTGTACTACCATCAGGCGTGACTCGTCTCTGTAATCTGTAGGATACAGAGCAATTTTTTCATCCGGCAATTTGAATTTGAATTGTGACAGTTTCATCTTTTTGGTCCTTTCTTTCCTTAATCGTTTGTAACTTTAATATCTTGCTTGTAGAGCCATTGCTCGAATTCTTCAGGTTTCATACAGTCTTCCAGCTTCACTTCGCCCACACGTGTGCGAATAAGTCCGGTGAGGTGTGCTCCGCTGTTTAGGGCTTGTCCGATATCCCTTGCCAAAGCTCTGATGTAAGTTCCTTTGCTGCAGACTACTCTGATTTTTATCTCAGGCAGATTGCATTCCAGAAGCTCTATATCATCTATAACAAGAGTCTTGGCTTTTAGTTCAACTTCATCGCCTTTTCTTGCAAGGTCGTAGGCTCTTTTCCCGTCCACCTTACATGCCGAGAATACCGGCGGCACCTGTTCTATGGTTCCGATGAACTTTTTCAGAACGTCTTCCACCATTTCGCGGGTGATATGTTCGGTAGGATACGTCGCGTCTATTTCCTTTTCAAGATCGAACGACGGAGTGGTAGCCCCTAATTGCAGGGTGGCTATGTATTCCTTAGTATGATACTGAAACTCCTCTATTCTCTTTGTAGCCTTTCCGGTGCAGATAATCATCACTCCTGTGGCAAGAGGGTCGAGAGTTCCCGCATGTCCTACTTTTATTTTTTTTACCCCGAGTTTACGGCTTATGTGATATCTGAGTTTGTTTACTACTGCAAATGATGTCCACTTCAGCGGTTTGTCAATGTATAGAATTTCTCCTTCCTTAAAATCCAGCATACAGACCGTTTTAGTTTAATAATGATACAGCTATAGTTATTGCTCCGGCTATCGCACAATAGATACCGAAGTAAACCAACTTTCCTTTCTTGACGATGTTTATCATCCATTTGCAGGCGATGCATCCGGAGATGAAAGCAGCAAGGAATCCTGCAATAAGTGCGCCTACAGATATACTTGCATCAGCTGCAGATGCGTCTTTTACGATTTCCATTCCGCTGAGCAATGCTTCTCCCAATATCGGAGGGATAACCATAAGGAACGAGAATTGTGCAAGCGATTCTTTCTTGTTGCCCAATAGCAATCCTGTAGCAATGGTAGAACCGGAACGCGAAAGGCCGGGCATTACTGCACAAGCCTGAGCCAGACCGATGATGAACGCATCTTTCATGCTGATTTTCTCTTTTGTACGAGGCTTGGCATAATATGAGAATACCAGCAGAGAAGCTGTGAGCAACAGCATGATTCCTACAATCAGAAGTCCCGAACCGAATATGTCTTCTACATAATCCTTGAAGAATAGTCCTACTATTCCAACCGGAATCATGGAAACAATGATGTTCAGAACATATTTTGTTTCTTCATTCATCCGGAATTTGAACAGACCGCGGAAAATCCAGTCTATCTCTTTCCATAATATAACTAATGTACTGAGTACGGTAGCCACGTGTACCACGATGGTAAATGTCAGGTTTTCTTCTCCTTCTATACCAAAAAGTGCAGAACCTATGGCAAGATGCCCACTGCTGCTCACAGGCAGATATTCTGTAAGTCCTTGCAGGAGCCCTAAAATAATAGCTTCAATCCAAGTCATGTTTGTTTATTCTTCTATGTTTTCTGAAATTGATTTCGGTTTTCGCAGTATGCCGTATATCATAAAGATAAATCCTACGAAACATACAAAAGGGGCTACTTTTATGCGGCGTACACTGAAAATGTCAGGTTCGAAAGTCGTTTCTGTAGAACCCGGGCCTGTCATCAGCAGAAAGCCGATAATGATAACTGCCATCCCTATACCCAGGAGGATGAAGTTTGTCTTGTCGAATGCAAATTTGGTTCTGTCCATATCTTGATTATTTATTGTTATCAATAGAGTTCACTTATTTTCATACGCAGATATTTGTTGATTGATATGTATGCGCAAAATGTCGTTATTATCATACCGAACACCATTACCGCGGCTGCTACAATCATAATACTCTCCGGTGATACTATAGCCAGAAGCTCCGGTTCGTATTTCACTGCCGTATAGGCCGATGCCGTAAGAATGGCGTTGGCTACAGCTCCTGAAAGTATTCCTATCCACAGGTTTCTGGTGATGAACGGGCGGCGTATGAATCCCCAGCTTGCACCGACCAGTTTCATGGTGTGTATCAGAAATCTTTTAGAATAGATGGTCAGGCGTATAGTGTTGTTTATCAGCGAGAAAGAGATGAGTGAGAGCAGAATCGCAAGCCCAAGCAGAAAAGCGCTTATCTTCTGAAGATTCCTGTTTACAGAGTCAAGCAGATTCTGAGGGTAGCTTACTTCGAGAATACTCTTGTTCTCCATCAGTTCCTTTTCTATCCATTTTATGCTGTCAGGATGTGTATATCCCGCATTAAGCTTTATCTCTATTGACGCATTGAAAGGGTTATGGCCGAGAAATTCGCTCGGGTCAGTGCCCATGGCCTCAATCTGTTCTTTCAGAGCCTGGTCCTTGGATATGTACACAGTCTGTTTTACATAATCCTTTTTGTTGAGGCTTTCCTGAAGTTTTATTATCGAGGTTTCCTTTATTCCGTCATCGAGTATCGCACTGAAAGCAATGTTCTCTCTTATATATACAGAAAGATTGTTTGCAGTAAGTACAAAGAATACCACAAGCCCTAATAGGAACAATACCATTGTGGTGCTTATACCTGCTGTAATAAACTGCATGTCGAATGTTGACTTATGTTTTTTCATAACTGTTTCTTTCTGAATATATAAATCATAGAGCTGCTCTTGTCCTTGTGATTGAGCGATGCAAACCAGGCTTTTGTGCCTGTGAATAATCCGCGCACGAAAGTATGCGATTTCTTCATATACTTTTCGCTGAGCATTGATACATAGAAAGCATCGAATGGCATAGGATATCTTTCTGTCATCGCAAATCCATGCTTTGAAGCGAGCTTTTTGATAGTTGACGGTGTGAAATGCCACAAATGGCGCGGAACGTCATATGCTGCCCACATCTCCTTATATTTTTCGGCATCGTAGGAAGCGGCGTTAGGTACTGCAATTATCAGTGTTCCGCTGTCTTTAAGAATCCTGTCCAATGTATCCCATGTACGGTCCAACTGTTCCAGATGCTCCATTACATGCCAAAGCGTGATGACATCAAAAGATTTTTCTTTAAGAGTAAACAATGTTTCCGGAGGGTTTACACTCAGTCCGAAATGCTCCTTGGCAAATTCTCTTGCCTGAGGACTCTTTTCGATGGCAGATACTTGCCAGCCTTCTCTTTTCATCTTGTCGGCAAAATAGCCCGTACCGGTACCGATGTCAAGAATTCTTCCGCATGTGAGATTGCTGTTCCTGCTCACAAGTCTGGCCTTTTCTGAAAGCATATGCTTTCTTACCTTATGGTATACCGAGTTCATAAGCCCCTTGTGAGTATCGCTGTGTGAAATATAATCCGGTGATTCGTAATATCTGCCTATCTCAGACTCGACAGGCGCATTTTGAGTAAACATAAAGCTACAATTCATGCAGCGGCACAAATCGAACGATTCGCCCGTGGCATAATGGTCTGTACATGTCATAACCTTCTCAAACCGGCTTTGTCCGCATATCGGACACTTGTCTATATATAGTTTACTCACTTTTATCCCTAATTTCCTGCAAAATAACAAAATAAATAGGTATATATGGCATTTATTTAAAAGTTTTTAAGAGTAAGTGCATATATTCACCGTTTTTTACTATCTTCGTATGTAAAATAAACAGGAGATTATGAATAATAGAAAACTTACACGTTCCAATGACCGCATGATAGCCGGCGTATGTGCTGGTCTGGCAGAATATTTTGGCTTTGATACAACTTTAGTAAGAGTAGCTTATGCATTGCTTACTGTGTTTACTGCATTTTCCGGTGTGATAGTATATCTAATACTTATGATTGTGATGCCGGAGAGGAGATGGTGAATGGTCATTGTTGAGTGAACCAAAAAATAAACAGAGGCATATCGATATTTTATTAATATCTTCGTGCCTCTGTTGCTGATTTCTTATTCAGTCACCTCAACACCTTTAAGAGTAGCCGAGCTTGACTCTGTAATCTTTACTTTTACGAAATCACCTATGCGGTGTGAACCTCTGTCGAATACTACGACTTTATTCTGTTCCGTACGTCCGAACAACTGTTCCTTTGAGCGTTTTGATACGCCTTCTGCAAGAACTTCGAATGTTTTTCCTACATCCTTTGCATTACTTTCGGCTGAAAGCTGGTTCTGAAGTTCAATCATTTCGTTCAGACGTCTGATTTTGATTTCTTCAGGTACATCGTCAGGAAGATGTTTCGATGCGTATGTACCCGGTCTTTCGGAATACTTGAACATGAATGCCGAGTCGTATGCACATTCGCGCATGAGCGACAGTGACATCTGATGGTCTTCTTCCGTTTCGCTGTGGAATCCTGAGAATATGTCTGTGCTGAGTCCGCAGTCAGGGATGATGCGGCGTATAGCCTCTACTCTTTCAAGATACCATTCGCGTGTATATTTTCTGTTCATCAGTTTCAGTATGCGCGAACTTCCGCTCTGTACAGGCAGATGGATGTGCTTGCATACGTTTGGCACTTCTGCTATGACATGGAGCGTCTCGTCGCTCATGTCCTTAGGATGTGATGTGGTGAAACGTACTCTCATTCCCGGAACGGCTTCGGCTACTATGCGGAGGAGCATAGGGAATGTGACTGTCTCTCCGTCTTTTTCAAAGCGGTATGAATTTACGTTCTGCCCCAATAGGGTTACTTCCTTGTAGCCTTTCTTTTCGAGGTCATGTACCTCATTAAGGATACTTTCCACATCGCGGCTTCTTTCGCGTCCTCTTGTATAAGGAACGATACAGTAATGGCAGAAGTTGTTACAACCACGCATTATTGACACGAATCCTGAAATGTGGTTTCCGCAGATACGTGAAGGGATTACATCACGGTAGGTTTCAGTGGTTGAAAGTTCCACGTTGATGGCTTTCTCGCCTGCTTCAACTGATGCTATAAGTTCCGGAAGAGTAAGGTATGCGTCCGGTCCTGCCACAAGGTCAACATGATGGTTTTCTATCAAGTCTTCTTTCACACGTTCTGCCATACAGCCCAATACACCGACTATCAGATTCTTTCTTTTCTTTCTCAGAGAATGGAAGAATTCCAGGCGGTTCAGAATCTTCTGTTCCGCATTGTCCCTGATAGAGCATGTGTTCATAAACACTGCGTCAGCCTCTTCAAGAGTTTCGCATGGAGAGTAGCCTGCCATCTGCATGATGGATGCTATTACTTCACTGTCTGCCACATTCATCTGGCATCCGTAAGTTTCGATGAACAGTTTTTTGCTGTCCTGTTCAGTTGCAGATTTTAAGTCTGCTCCTGTTGCTTCATTTGTCATAAATATGTATATTTGTTGATTAAAATTTCTGCAAAGATAGTGCAAACCGAGTGAAACACAAAGCGGAAACAAAGTTTTCAGGTTTTGATTCCGAGGTGCAGCCTTTCTTATCTAAAGATAGTGCAAACCGAGTGAAGCACAAAGCAAAAACAAGGTTTCGGTTTATGGCTCCAAAACGCTTCGTCGTTTTAGTTTAAATGACGAAACGTTTTGAATCGAATGACGAAGCGTTTTTCCTGGGATAGATGACAGTTTTTAATTATAGATTAAAAAAGACTGCTCTTTTGTCGTAAAAATAGCTGTTGTTGCTGAAAAAATGTATTTTTTATTAGAAAATAATGATAAAAATGTTTGTTTTGACGTTTTTTTTCTAACTTTGGACTGCCTCAAAAATACTATTTGATTTTCAAATATATACAAATAACTTTAAAAACACAATATCATGAGCTATAAATTTATGACAGCGGCCGAAGCTGCAAGTTTGATTAAAGACGGAGATATTATTGGATTAAGTGGATTTACACCAGCCGGAACTCCTAAGGCTGTTACAGCCGAGTTGGCTAAAATGGCAGAGGAAAAGCACGCGCGTGGGGAACATTTTAAAGTGAGTGTTCTTACAGGTGCATCAACCGGTGATTCATGTGACGGCGTTCTGATACGTGCAAATGCCCTTGACTTCAGAGCACCATATACTACAAATGCCGATTTCCGCAAGGCTTGTAACA
>UQTJ01000027.1 GCA_900544075.1 uncultured Bacteroides sp. | reverse complement strand
TGAAGTCAGCCTTATTTTTATGACTTAGATAAATTTTTATCGGACAGCAATAATTTGTTAATAGAAAGTTTGTTCATTAATCACTGTTTAAATACCGTTTAAGCACCATTTAAAAGCTTTTTAAAAGGCTTTGCAAGAGCTTTGCAAAACCTTTCTGCAGCTATCTTATTGTATAGACAAAGCTTACCATTGCGTACGGCTTAAGAACATTGCTGTTTATGTAGTCGTAATAGTTGCTTCCTGTGCTGTGGGTGAATGCCTGATTCTGTTTCAGAATATCAAAAGCCTCAACCTTTATTTCCGCGGCGTTATTCTTCAGGAACTTCTTTCCCAAAGATACATTCCAGAGGAAATAATCTTCATTGCCTGTATCAAGTCCTGTATAGCCTATATAATTGAATGTACTGCGCAATGTAAGTCCCCAGAAGAATGTCCATCCCAACTTGGCTGCTGCATTATGAGTAATATAATCTCCTGTTCCGCTTGCCGTATTAAGCGAGCTGAATATCTTGTTTATTCCTGCAGAGTAGGAAGCTGTAAAGTCCAGATTCTGACTTATATTACTTCCTATAATCACTTTCGGTATGATGTTCAGTTCGTTAGTCTTACTTTTCTCTCCATTGAAAATAGTCGGTACATTTGAGTAGTTTGCCGATACACTAAAATTGATGTTACTGCGAATTAGATCGAACGGGAAACCGTATGTAAGCATAGACTGCAGACTGTAGTATCCGTCCATATTGACAGGTTTGGTGAACTGCGAGCCTTTGTTAAGAGTCACATTATCAGATATCTGTATATCCTCTTTTGCTATAAATGTACTATCTGCCACATAACCCAATTTCGCTGTACCTCCAATCATTGCAATAAATGTCTGTCCTGATTTTGTGGTACGGATATATCGTAAATTCGCTGTATGCGAAATCTGCTGGTCAAGGTCCGGATTACCGGTAGAAAGGAAAAGCGGATTAGAGTTGTCTACCACATTCTGAAGTTCCGTAACCGATGGAGAAGACGAGCTGCTTCTGTATCGCAACATGAATGAATTAGTTCTGTCCAGCGAGTATCTCAAATTGAACGAAGGCAGGAATGAAAAATAGTTGTTGTTCATTCTGTCCGGATTAGGATATACAAGGTCGCCTGACAATTCCGACCATTGTACGTTTGCACCTATCATGGCATTCAGTTTTCCGGCATGATATCTGAGTCCCACATTACCCGCATGAGTAGTATATCCGGTCTGATATACATTTGAAAGATTCTCGTCCAACTGATCATAAAGATCCGTTACAGACGATTTCATATAGGTTTTTCTGTCTGAATCCGAATCGGAATATGAGAATTTATACCCTAACTGCAACTGCATATGGTCTGTCAGTTTTTCTGTATAACTGAGGTTAGAACGGAAACTGTACTGTTTGTTCACTGTGTTCTTATACTGGCTGTACTCCTCTGTCTGAGGTGTGCCGGACAGCATATTCAATGTATTAAGATAGTCCGTATAAGTACCTCCATCCGTATTGCTCATCTTACCGTTCATCATGAGTGACAGTGTTCTGCCTTCCGTTGGGAATCTGTGACGAAGAATGATGTCCGCCCCAAGATTATATGCATCGGTATTGCTATTGGAGTTGGTATGCATTTCAGCATCCGTCTGTCCGCTAATCATATTCTGTCCGTCGAGCAATGATATATTGTCATTGTTCTGGAAACTCACTGTAGGACGGAACTGGAGCGATGTCCTGTCCGAGATTCTGTAATCAAGTTTCATATTGAAACGGTGGTTCCAGTTCTCCATGGTTTTCTCCTGATATTCATCGTACGTCATACCCGGAAGCACAGATTCAAAGTATTCACGCTCTGTCTGCTGCTGTGTAAGGTTTTCAGACTGATTGAAGAAATAACTTCCTGTAATATTTACCTTTTCTCCCCATTTGTCTACATAGTTCAGTCCGACACCATTTGTAGAAGTGATACCTCCCATGCTGCCTACCATGAAATCAGAGGTATTGCCCCCTCCTCCGGCACCGCCGCGACCACCTCCGCCGCCACCGCCACGTCTTCCACGGCCACCACCTTTGGCAGACGATGACATGACTCCGGCAAGGTCTTCCTGAGAGAAGTTCTGCTGGTTGACATTATTCGACATACCCAATACGGAAATCCTTCGGTCGTCATTGAAGAAGTTTATATTACCGTTCACCTTATATCTGTCTTCTGTACCATATCCGGCCGAAACCTCACCGAAAGTTCCCTGACGATATCCTCCATTTGTTATGATATTGATGGTCTTTATCTCCTCGCCGTCATCAATTCCTGTAAACTCAGCCTGCTCACTCTTCTTATCGAACACCTCAATGCTTGCTATGACATCCGAAGGCAAGTTCTTGATAGCCAGATTTACGTCCCCCTCAAAAAACTCCTTACCGTCCACCAATATCTTCTTAACATCCTCACCCTGAGCCTGAATGGTTCCACCTTCTACCACTATACCAGGCATCTTCGAGAGTAAATCTTCTGCCGAACTTCCCTGCATAACCTTGAAAGCCTCAGCATTATAAAACAGGCTGTCGCCCTTCTGTTCGGCACGTGTGGCACGTCCCTGTACTGATACTTCTCCCAGCATCTGTACATCTTCATCCAGTTTGAATGTAACGATATAGCTGTCTTTCTTATCAGTGACTCTCAATCGTTTTTCACCTGCTTTATATCCTACGTATGTAACTTCCATGACATAACTGTCATACGATACTGATTTAAAGACAAACCTTCCGTCCAAATCGGTGGATGTATATTTCTTCGCATCCATATCCGACGACGGAGCAATACTAACTGTAGCCGATGGCAACGGCTCGCCGGTATTCTTGTCTGTCACGGTTCCGCTCACCGTAACCCTCCCCTGTGCCAGCAATAACAGTGGCAATAGCAATAGTGTGATAAAAGAAAATAATCTGAATTTCATATAATGTTAAATTTTCGTTTCTGATACAAAGCTACTCAAACTCCGAACACAAAAAACAGCTCCGCAGCTATGTAGTGGCAAACTGCACACATTAAGTGGTGAACGACAAACGGTATTTTTTAACATTTCATTTATTCGCTTTTTCGACATATTTATTTTACTTTTGCATCATAACTCCGAATATATGAACAACAAGTATTTACCTATAGGCATTGACCTGTTTTTCTGCATCATACTGCTGCCTACAATGATGATGATGCTCCCCGTAGACAAATGGCTGGAGAGCAACTCGCTTTTCGTTATCACACTGATAGCATGGCTGTATGCCGTCTATTTCTGCATAAAACAAATCAGCGTTCCTATGGCATTGAAAGACCGTAAGCATCTGCTGATAGCAATAGCCGTTCTATTAGGTACGATATTCATCACATGGCTTATAACCCAATATCAGATGGACTTCCCATTCCGCGGACACAAGCCAAGAATGGATAAGTTTATGAGAAAAGCCATAAACATGAGTAGAATAAAACAGCATCAGCAGGGAACATGGTTCATGTATCTCGTAACAGTATGTTTCAGTATTGCAGTAGGACTCCTCACCGAACTGTACAAACAGATTATGGCAAGGCAGGAAAGCGAGTTTGAAAAGAAAAAAGCGGAATTAGCGCTGTATAAGGCACAGATAAATCCCCACTTCCTTTTCAACACTTTGAACACTCTGTACGGACTGATGATTACTCAAAGCCAGAAAGCGGAAACAGCCTTTATCCAGTTTATAGAACTGATAAAATATATGTACACAAAGGCTACAAAAGATACCGTTGGCATTGATGAGGAGGCTGAATACATAAGCCAGTATATCGAACTGCAGAAAAACCGTATAGACGAAAACCGTACTCACATATATTATTCATACTCGGCAGACGACTCGGCCAAAAATGCTAAGATAGCACCGATGATACTTATAACATTCATCGAGAATGCACTGAAATACGGAGCTTCGTCACACATAGAGAGCGATATCATTATAAGCCTGAAAGTAAACAACGATACTCTGACACTCTTCACAGAAAATCATACTGTCAATCCTAAACCGGAAAACAAGGAACCGGGCATAGGTATATCAAACTGCAAGAAAAGACTCGAGCTGTTATATCCGGGAAAACATACTTTGGAGATAAGCAACACGAACGGCATCTTTACTGTAAATCTTATTTTAAAACTGAAATGAGCATGAAATGTATAGCAATAGACGATGAGCCTGTAGCACTGAAAATCATAGAACAGTTCTGCAAACGATGCAGCGACCTGGATGTAACATCATACACCGACCCTATAGCCGGACTGGAGAAAGTAAAATCCACCAAACCGGATATAGTATTCCTCGACATAGAGATGGGCGGCATAAACGGCATCGACATAGCCCGCGAACTTCCAGCCGGAATATATCTGATATTCACTACTGCCTATGCCGAATATGCCGTGGACGGCTTCGAGCTGAACGCCATCGACTACCTTCACAAGCCGTTTTCATTCACCCGGTTCGAAAAAGCTATTGAAAGAGTACGCAGGATGAAGAAACTGGAAAGTCTTTCTGCCGCACCAGTACTTAAAGAAGAGGAAGAGATAACGCTGAAAGTGGAATACAAGAATGTGAAAATAAAAATAGCCTCGATAGAGTATATCGAAGCTATGGACAATTATATCAAGATTTATCTTACGGATGACGACAAGCCTGTACTTTCGCAAACAAGCATGAAATCCATTATGGAGATGTTGCCCGAAGACAGGTTCATGCGTGTACACAAATCATATATAATCCCGTTACACAAAGTAGCAAATTATACACGTCGCCAACTGACACTATACCACCGAGCTGTAGAGATTCCTATCGGTCGTGTGTATGCCGATGAGTTTATAAGCCGTGTGGGCGAAGTGAAAGAATAACATCACTTCTTTCGTGCAGCAATAGAAAGTATCACTCCAAGCAGCACTCCCAGTAGTGCGGCAAAAAGTACACGCATCTCTCCGGGAAGCAAAAAAGTTATGGTATGCGCCGGAAACCAGAACAGAGGTATAGTCTTCTTAAAGACAAATCCCCACTGAACCTTCCAGTTCAGATTCTGCATTATCTCGCCCATCTTTATTGGGGTGAACAGTCCACGCAAAGTTCCACCATTATTCATTATATGTGTATCGGTGATTTTATGAAGTGTCATGAACACAGGTGCGAATATTGAATTCATTACTACAGAAATAGAAAAGGCCAGTAAAACCTTTTCGAGCGTCAATGTGCCTGACATAACACCTGACGGATTATCCATACCCATATATCCCATAAATGCAGGAACACCAGTTGAGAACACAATAAAAGCCATGTTTATACCCATCCCCAAAATCCCCCAAACGATAGCACGAGGCAATACTCCGAAACCATCAAAATAATATACTCCCCTACTGATGCGAAGCCCCAACAGCTCCCCCATAGTTGCCAATATACCGAATTTCAGGAAACTCATCACCATGCCATGTTCTGCATTAAAAGAAAGATACCAATTGTATATGGTATCGGAAATTGTAAAAGGGAGGAACACTGCAATAACAATCAGAATAAAAATAAAGTCTTTTGCTCTCATAATAATATGATTTTAAGTTATTTTGCGACAAATATAGCACAAACATCATAAAATACAAAACAAAAGAACAATCTTATTCTAATATTTGCAAGACACACGCAAAATTATTTCTCTTTCGCCAGCTCTGCCCTTATCCTGCTCAACGACTGAGGAGTTATAAAAAGGTATGAAGCTATATATTTCAACGGCACATGTTTCAACAGCAGAGGGTCACGTTTCAGCAGGTCAAGATATCTTTCCTTAGCCTGGGTTATGGAACCGGTAGCTACTATACGTTCCTCAGCCACAAGAAAATCCTGCTCCACAAGTTTTCTTCCTAAGTTGGCACTTTCAATGGAGGAATTCAGAAATACTTCCATCTTCTGCTTGCTTATCCTGTAGAGTGTACTGTCTGTCATAGCCTCAATATATATCGGCGACGGACGACCGGCCATATATCCCCAACTGGAAAAGACAGTCTCGCCCGTAATGGCAAACCATACAGACAGTTCCTCGCCATCACGAAGTATATATCCTCTCCAGATACCTTCCTTAATCAGATAATATGAACAGTTGGTCTCGCCTGCCCGCACCAAGTAATCACCTTTCCGGAAAGAAACCTCCTCCATATTATCAATGAGTTTCATACACTCCTTCTCTGTTGAACTATATCTCTTGCAAAAAGCATCGACAAACTGCTTCATCTTCCATCGGTTGTTAAGAGTTTACTGATGCAAAAATAAGAACTATCTTCTTCGTCTGCAATAAATAGTCAGCACAAAAAGAAAAGTAATGAACTCGGCTGCAGGAACGGAAAGCCATATACCGGGCACATCCAAGAACAATGGCATAAACCAGAAGCACAGCATTATGAGTATATATCCGCGCATCAGAGTAACAGCCATGGCAGGACGGTCGCGCTCCACACTCTGGAAGTATCCTATGGACACGATGTTCACCCCGAAAAAGATAAAGCCTGAGGCAAACAGAGGAAGACCTGCAACAGCTATATCATGTGCCGGGAAAGAGGAATCGATAAACATCGATACTATCTGGGGAGAGAACAGCCAGGTAGCAAGAATGACCACACCTCCAAAGCCGACTGCCGAGAAGAGTGCCAGTCTGAAAGCCTTGTTTACCCTGAGAGTATTTCCCTGACCGAAGTTATAACTCAGTATCGGTTGTGCCGACTGCGCTATTGCGTTATATACCATAAATATTATCGGAAAGAAATAACATGCGATGCTGTATGCTGCTACTCCATCCTCGCCCGTGTAGCGCATAAACACATAGTTGCCCACAAACATCATCGTAGCAATAGCTCCTTCGCACAGAAATGTAGATGCACCAAGACGACACATATACCCTACATTCCGTACGGTAAGCATCATGCTCTTTCGACTCAGTTTCACTCTGACCATATGTATCACATGCTTTCTGTCGATAAGATAAATCAGAATCATTGCCGCTCCGATTATATATCCAAGACTCGTAGCCAGGGCAGCACCGAACATTCCCCATCCGAACTCAAAGATAAAGACATAGTCGAGCACTATGTTTATTACGGCAGGTATGATATTGCAATACATGGCATAATTGGGCGAACCGTCCAGACGGACAAAGAACATACCCGAATTGAGCAATGCACTGAACACCAGGAATGGAATAAACCAGTTCATATACTCCACAGCCAAAGGCAAAAGCCGTTGCGAACTGCCAAGCAGCACAGCCACCTTCTCTACATTAAGCATTATCAGCAGCGCATAAAGTATGAGCAGCAGCGACGATACCACCACCGCCTGAGTGACATTGATTCGTGCTACCTTGATTTTCCCATGCGACAGGTGTATAGATGCCACAACCGAAGCACCTATACCGAACATCAGAGCCACGCCGGTATTGATAAGAAACAGCGGAGCTGTGATATTGACAGCAGCCAGAGCGTCACTGCCTATACCCTTGCCCACAAATATTCCGTCAGTTATTATGAATATGGCCGAAAACACCATTCCCATAACCGTAGGTATCAGAAGCTTGACGAACAACTTCGATACATCCATCTTTCCAAAGTCGATACTATCCTTCATACTGTCATTTTTTTCAGGGCGCAAAGTTAGGCGAAAGACTTGTCATGAAAATTAACATATGGTAAAAAGAGTATCTTTAAATATAAATGAGTAAAGAATTTTTCCGGTCTTCGATGAATAAATGTATATTTGCATTCGGATAAAAAAGGAAATAATATGCAAAACAGCGACAATATGGCACAAAACCTTCCCGATTTGAAAGGCTCGATGGGTGAACATTTAGGCATTAAGTTCATATCGATGGAAGAAGGAAAGGTAGTTGCCACCATGCCTGTAGACCACCGCACATGCCAACCGTTCGGTCTCTTGAACGGAGGAGCCTCACTTGCTCTGGCGGAAATAATGGCAGGCCACGGTTCTGTGCCGCTATGCTCACCCAATGAAATGCCGTGCGGCATTCAGGTAAGCGCAAACCATGTAGGAATGGTTAAAGTGGAAAAAGGAGCATATGTTAAAGCCACCGGCACATTGATACACCGCGGAAGGACAACACACATATGGAACATAGACATAACAACCCCAGAAGGGAAACTGGTCTCCACAGCAAGAATAGTTAATCAAATAGTGAAAAAACGGATATGAACAAACCTGATTCACAAATACATAAACTTATTGACAGAATGACTTGCAGCGACAGGTCGTTCGCCATTTATCGCCTTCCGTGGACTGATATACCAATTTTAGTAATGCAGGACGGAGGAGAAAACCACATATTTACAAACTTGAAGGAGCTCAATGGACAAAAGGGATTCGTCGTATCACCATTCCATTTTACAGATGGGCATCCGGGAGTAATAATCAGACCGGACATTACAGCTTCCGGCTGGGAAGAAATAGAAGAAAAAATATCAAGTGTGGCCATCGATGAACAGCTTTCCGGTTATTCACCATCATCGGTAACACCACAAACAGAATCTGATCTGAAAAAATCATATATCGAAACTTTCTCCAGATTTATAAGTCCACTGAAAAGCAAGACATTCAGCAAACTTGTACTTTCCCGAAGCGCAGAACACGTACTAAAAGACGATTTTTCACCTTTGGAAGCTTTCATCACAGCATGCAACAGTTACCCACGCATGATGATTTCGCTGTCGCACACACCTGTAAGCGGAACATGGATAGGCAGCACCCCTGAAATAATCCTAAGCGGTGAAGGCGGCACATGGAATACCGTGGCACTGGCAGGCACAATGCCAATGCAGGGCGAAGTTATACCTACCGAATGGCACAAGAAAGAACAAGACGAACAGGCTTTCGTAAGCGAATACATAAACAAGGTCATAAAGAAATTCAGCAGCAAGATTTCCGTCAAAGGACCATATACGGCACGTGCCGGACAACTGGTACACCTGAGAACAGACTTCCAGTTCGGACTGAAAAAAACTTCCGAACTTGGCAATCTGCTTGATACCCTGCATCCAACTCCCGCCGTTTGCGGACTTCCAAAAGACAAGGCATACGATTTCATCATAGAAAACGAAGGCTATGACAGGAAATACTATTCCGGCATAATAGGATGGCTCGACCCGGACGGACATACCACGCTTTATGTAAATCTTCGCTGTCTGAACGTAAACGGCAATTACACAACTTTATACGCCGGAGGAGGTATTCTTCCTTCATCAGATGCCAACTCGGAATGGGAAGAAACACAGCATAAGATGAAGACCATGCGTAAATGTTTGGAAAATTCTTAATTTTTAATTCTTAATTATTAATTACCGAAGTGTACACCGACAAAAAAAACATACTACAACTGGCTGCCCTGCTTAAAGCACATGGGATAAGGAAGATAGTACTTTGCCCCGGTAGCCGCAACATACCTATTGTGCAGACACTTGCCAATATACCTGAGTTTACTTGCTATCCCGTAACAGATGAACGCAGTGCAGGATTCTTTGCGCTCGGACTTGCCCTTCACGGAGGAAGCCCGGCAGCAATCTGTTGTACCTCGGGTACTGCCCTACTGAATCTGCATCCGGCTGTAGCCGAGGCATTCTATCAGCAAGTTCCATTGGTAGTAATCTCTGCCGACCGCCCCGGAGCATGGATAGGACAGATGGACGGACAGACACTGCCTCAACCGGGAGTATTCGGAAGTCTTGTAAAGAAATCCGTAAACCTTCCTGAAGTAAATACAGACGAGGACGAATGGTATTGCAACCGCCTGATCAACGAGGCTCTTCTGGAACTTAACCATCACGGAAAAGGTCCTGTTCACATCAATGTACCCGTCAGCGATCCTTTCTTCCTGCTTCCGGTGAACGAACTGCCAAATGCAAGAGTTATCACCCGCTATCAGGGACTTAGCGTTTACGACAAGGACTACGAACCGCTTATCGAACGTCTGAACAAGTACCAGCGACGGATGATGGTAGTGGGACAGATGAACCTGATTTACCTGTTCGACAAGAAATATACCAAATCGCTTTATAAGCATTTCGCATGGTTCTCCGAGAATATAAGCAACCGCACTATACCGGGACTGCCAATCAAAAACATAGAGCCGCTTCTCTGTTCGATGGACTTCGAGGCTCAGAAGAAGATGCGTCCGGAACTACTTATCACATATGGCGGACACATCATATCCAAGCGTCTGAAGAAATTCCTTCGCCGTCATCCGCCTGTAGAGCACTGGCATGTATCCGCCGACGGTGAAGTGATGGACCTCTACGGCTCTCTTACTACCATAATAGAGATGGACCCGTTCGAGTTCCTCGAAAAGATTTCATCACGCATGGAGAACCGCACTCCGGAATATCCGCGCCAGTGGGAAGCACTGTCGAAAGCCATACCTCAGGCAGAATTTGAATACTCGGAAATGAGTGCCATAGGAAAGGTTATAACCGGACTTCCGGCACCATGCTCATTGCATCTTGCCAACAGTTCGGCTGTAAGATACGCACAGCTTTTCGATGTACCGCAGGATGTAGAAATCCTATCTAACAGAGGTACCAACGGTATAGAAGGCTCCCTGTCAACAGCCATAGGTTATGCCACAGCATCGGACAAACTTAACTTCATCATCATAGGCGACCTGAGTTTCTTCTACGATATGAACGCCCTCTGGAACAACAATTACGGTTCGAACATCCGCATTCTGCTCCTCAACAACAGCGGTGGAGAAATTTTCCACGCACTGCCCGGACTTGAATTGCACGAGAATGCACGCCGTTTCGTGACTGCCACACACACAGCATCGGCAAAGGCATGGGCTGAGGACCGTGGACTGGAATATCTGTCGGCTCATAACGAAGAAGAACTTAACAATGCTGTAAAACGTTTCCTTGAACCGTCTGTAACAAACCGTCCTATGCTGCTCGAAGTATTTACAGATAAAGAAAAGGACATAGAACTGCTTAAAAAGTATTATCATAATCTAAAAAAATAATTACATTATGGAAAAAAGAGAATGGAAAACCATAAAGGAATATCAGGATATTCTTTTCGACTTCTATAACGGAATAGCGAAAATCACTATCAACCGTCCTCGATACAGAAACGCATTCACTCCTACCACTACATCTGAGATAAGCGATGCACTGCTTATCTGCCGCGAATGTCAGGACATCAATGTAGTAGTACTGACCGGTGCAGGCGACAAAGCATTCTGTTCAGGCGGCGACATGCACGTGAAAGGCCACGGAGGATATATCGGAACAGACGGTGTGCCACGCCTCAACGTGCTTGACGTACAGAAGCAGATACGTTCCATTCCTAAACCTGTGATAGCGATGGTAAACGGTTATGCTATCGGTGGCGGACACGTACTTCACGTGGTTTGCGACTTGTCGATAGCATCAGAAAACGCAATCTTCGGACAGACAGGTCCACGTGTGGGCAGCTTCGATGCCGGTTTCGGTTCTTCGTATCTTGCCCGTGTGGTTGGTCAGAAAAAGGCTCGTGAGATATGGTTCCTCTGCCGTCAGTATTCCGCACAGGAAGCTCTCGAAATGGGACTCGTGAACAAGGTTGTTCCTTTCGACCGTCTGGAAGATGAAGTTGTGGAATGGGCAGAAACAATGATGCAGCACAGCCCGCTTGCACTCCGCATGATTAAGGCAGGTCTGAATGCCGAACTCGACGGTCAGGCAGGTATACAGGAACTTGCCGGTGATGCCACAATGCTGTACTACATGACAGAAGAAGCACAGGAAGGCGGAAAAGCATTCCTCGAAAAACGTAAACCGGACTGGAGCAAATTCCCAAAGATGCCGTAACACTTAGCGTAACACGTACGTGTAACGGGTGGAACACGTTCGTGCAACGCGCGTGACACGTTCGTGTAACGGGCGTAACACGTACGTGTCACGCTTTCTCATACAGCCCATTTTAAGATATATTTTATGATAAAATCAGAAATCTTTCCATACGAACTTCACTTCAAACAGCCGGCCGGTACTTCACGCGGTGTATATACCACCCGAAAAGTATGGTACGTCCGACTCACAGATACAGAAATCGGTAAATCAGGAACAGGCGAGTGTGCCCCGCTTCCCAACCTCAGTTGCGACGACATTCCGGACTATGAAGATGTGCTGCGATGCCATTGCCTGCAAGTAGAAAAAGCAGGCTGGATAGACTATAAAAGTCTTCGACCGTATCCATCGATGCTGTTCGGTCTGGAAACAGCTTTTTATCACCTTAAAGCCGGCAGCCTTGCTTTCTGGGATACACCGTTCTCACGTGGAGAAGAGGGTATAACCATCAACGGACTTATTTGGATGGGCAGTTTCGACGAGATGTATGCCCGTATCCGTGAAAAGATGAAAGCCGGATTCCGCTGTATAAAGCTGAAAATCGGTGCAATAGATTTCGATAAGGAATTACAGCTGATTGAATTTATCCGCAGCCATTTCGACAAGGAAGAAATAGAACTCCGTGTTGATGCCAACGGAGCTTTCAAACCGTCAGAGGCTATGTCCAAACTTGAAGCATTGAGCAAGTTCGACCTTCATTCCATAGAACAGCCCATACGTCAGGGACAATGGGACGAAATGGCAAGATTGTGCGCCTCAACTCCTCTGCCCATAGCTCTCGACGAAGAACTTATCGGTGTAAACAAAGAAAGCGAAAAGATTCGCCTTCTTGAAACCATCCGTCCACAATATATCATTCTGAAACCATCCCTGCATGGCGGAATTGCCGGTTCTGAAGAATGGATAAAACTGGCAAAGGAAAGAAACATCGGCTACTGGATAACCTCCGCACTGGAATCCAACGTCGGACTTAATGCCATTGCACAATGGACGGCCACCCAGGAACATACCTTGCCGCAAGGACTCGGAACGGGACTGCTGTTTACTGACAATATTGAATCTCCGCTACATATAGAGGGAGAAAAACTATGGTTTGATGCGGAAAAGAAAGTTGATATATTATTGTAATTAAATATTTTTCTTGCATATCACGTCAATATTTCTTACTTTTGAGAAAATAAGTTTATATATGAAAGATAAAATTGAATATATCGTTATATGCATATCCGAGTTTGCCAAGCGACATGAACTGACAATGCAGCAATCTTTCAATTACCTAAAACGATGTAAAGGCATTGAATTTCTCAATAATGGATATGAGGTAGAACATCTGTTTTCCATAGAAGATGCAATAGACGACTTAACATTATACTGTCAAAAATACGGAGGTAATATAAGATGATATTGTACCACGGTTCTAACCAAGAAATATTAACAATTGATTTATCCAAGTCACGACCACACAAAGACTTCGGACAAGGTTTTTATTTGACTGAGAATAAAGACCAGGCACAAAAGATGGCAGAGCAAAAAGTCATTCAGTATGGAGGAATACCTACAGTAAATACTTACGAATTTGACGAAGTCAATCTAAATAATCCAGCGTTAAGAATTAAAATCTTCGAAGGATATACACAGGAATGGGCTGAATTTATACTTGCAAACAGAAATCGGGAAAATACAGACAAGGTACATGAATATGATATTGTTATAGGACCTATAGCCGATGATAAAGTTGGAGTTCAACTATTTAGGTATATGAAAGAATACATTGATCTTCCAACATTAGTTAAAAAGCTCCAATATATCAATCTGACTGTACAATATTATTTTGGCACTGATAATGCTATTAAATTACTTAAAAAGTTATGACAAACGATGAGCAATTCATGATAGAATGCATTACTACCGAACTTATATCTTATGTAATGAGGGACTTCCATAAAGACATGGAAGAAGCAATGGACATGGTTTACAATTCCGCCACATACACCAAACTGCTAAATACAAAAAGCGGTTTATATTATCAAAGTCCGCTTTATGTATATGACTTATTCAAAGAAGAATTTCCTCTATAATTCCACTCACAAAAATGCATTCAAATATCACCATAAACGGAAAGACTTATACTGCTGAAGAAGCATCACTACTTATAGACCGGTTCGCATCAGAATACGGTGAAGCCTCCGCCCCAATTATAGTTCCAGTCTGATTCTCCGTATTCAGAAGTTGAGCCACAGGTGATGGAAATCTTTAATATATTTTCGTACTTTTGTAGAAACATAAGCATAGTAAATCATGGAGCAAGGAGAAATAATATTATATCAGCCTGACGAAGCAATAAAGCTGGAAGTAAGATTGGAAAATGAAACAGTTTGGCTTTCTATTGAAGAAATGTCAAATCTGTTTGGGCGTGATATAAGTGTTATAGGAAAGCATATACGAAACATATTCAAAGAAGAAGAGTTAATAAAAGATTCAGTTTGGGCAAAATTTGCCTACACTGCCTCTGATGGTAAGACTTATCAGGTAGATTACTACAATCTTGATGTTATTATATCAGTAGGTTACCGAGTGAAAAGCAAAAGAGGCACACAGTTCCGTCAATGGGCTAATAAAGTTTTGAAAGAATACTTATTGAAAGGATATTCCATCAATCAACGGTTAAATGACATCGAACATAGAATAGATGACAGGTTTTCCAGGATAGAGAAAACCCTTGCCGAACATTCTGAACAGATAGACTTCTTTGTCCGCACCTCATTGCCTCCTGTTGAAGGTATCTTCTTTGACGGACAGATTTTTGATGCGTATAAGTTCGCTACAGACATTATCAAATCTGCCCGAAAATCCCTTCTTCTGATAGACAACTATGTGGACGAATCTGTATTGCTTATGTTGAGCAAACGTAATCATGGTGTGTCTGCCACAGTCTATACACAAAAGATTACGAAACAATTGCAACTTGACCTTGACAAGCATAACAACCAATACCCACCTATTAATATCAGAACCTATAGAAACAGCCATGACCGTTTCCTAATAGTTGACGACAAGGAAGTGTATCATATCGGAGCTTCCATGAAAGACCTGGGCAAAAAAATGTTTGCTTTCTCCCTATTGGACATTCCGGCTTAAGTTATTACTAACCTATTATAAAACTACATGAAAAGTGTCTATGGAAATGATAATGCACCCAAACATCACCATAAACGGAAAGACCTATACTGCCGAAAAAGCATCACTACTTAAAGACCGATTCGCATCAGAATACGGTAAAGACAGTTTCATGGCTTCACTTGGAGGATTCCTTGCCGAATGGTACAACGACAGTCCATTACTGAAAGTTCACACTTCCGGTTCTACCGGCACTCCAAAAGAACTGTGGGTAGAGAAAGAAAGAATGATGAACAGCGCACGCCTGACAGTATCATTCTTAGGATTAAAGGCTGGCGACAGTGCTTTGCTGTGTATGCCCCTACCCTATATAGCCGGAAAAATGGTAGTTGTACGAAGCATAATAGCAGGCCTCAACCTTATCGTGGTTACTCCATGCGGACACCCGTTACAGGACATAACGGAAATACCGGACTTCGCAGCCATGATACCGATGCAGGTATTCAACTCCTTGCAGCACCCCGAAGAAAGAAAGAAACTGATGCAAATCCGCCACCTCATAATCGGAGGAGGAGCCATAGACAAGAATATGGCAAAGGAACTGAAATCTTTCCCTAATGCCGTTTGGAGCACATACGGAATGACAGAAACACTGTCGCACATCGCACTCCGCCGACTGAACGGCAGCGATGCCTCTGAATGGTACACACCTTTCGACAATGTTTCCCTCAGCCTTTCAGACGAAGGAACACTTATCATCTCTGCTCCATCCGTAAATCCTGAGACTTTAATCACAAACGATATAGCAGAATTCAATGACAAAGGGCAGTTCCGAATACTCGGACGCAAGGACAATACCATCAACACCGGAGGAGTGAAAGTACAGATAGAACAGGTGGAAGAAAAACTGAGTCATTACCTGCCTGAAGGTTCGTATATGATAACCTCCGTACCGGATGCAAAGTTCGGCGAAAAGATTGTTATGCTTATTTCACGCAAAATGAATACGGACAATGCGATAAACAATCTTCCACCATATTGGCGTCCGAAACATATCATCCTTATTCCGGTACTTCCGCTTACAGGAACAGGAAAGCCTGACAGGGCTAAGGCGAAAGCTATTGCTGCGGGAATGATTTGAAACAAGCCAAAAGCATGTTTGTGAAAGATGTGAAAGTGAAATAAGCATATGTTTTTTCATTCCGCAAGAAGCCATTTCCACACTGGGATTACCTCTATAATCTTTTCATCATTAGTGATAGCCTGTTCCTCATCACGTGTTATTATGACCATACGTTTGCATTCAATAAAGTTTGACAATTTAATCAATGCTTTTACTTCACGTTCAAACGTTTCCTTATCTGAAATAGTGTAGCTCACCTGTATTGCCATTGCAGCTTCAGGAACGTAGAAATCCACTTCCACACCATCATTATAGAAGAAGACAGCATCCTCTCTACCGTACTTTCTCAACAAACTGATTGCTACAAGATTCTCCAACAAAGCAGCATTGTTATTAATAAGGAAAAGATTCAAAATTCCATTATCAGTAAAATAATATTTGGGATTTGTTTCCTTATCGACTAATTTACCGGCAAAATTTGAAATCTGATTTATCAGCCAGGCATCTTTGGAATATTCTATATAATTAATCAATGTACTTTTCCCCACCTTTACTCCCGTGGAAGTTATGATATTTGCCAAACGACTGAAAGACAAAGGCTGCATCACGCTTTCAGCAATCTTTTTGAACATCACTTTCAAGGCAAAAGTATTATCTATAGAATGCCTGGCAGCAATGTCGCCTAAATATATTTTCTGATAAACACTTGACAGATAATCACGTTTTGAAGCCAAAGAAGAGCCTTCCGGAAAACCGCCAAAGCTGAAATAGTCATTAAACATCCTCAAGACTTCAGCCCTTGACTCAGTTCCATACAATGTTGTAGGAGTTATTTTAACATTATTGGCTGTAAGAAATTCCTCGAACGAATATGGAAACACATCTACAACAATATATCTTCCACCCAATGTACTTTGTATCTCTTTACTCAACATCTTCGCGTTACTACCCGTTATATATACGCGATATTTTGAGTCGGCCAGACGTCTTGCAAATTTTTCCCAACCATCAACGTTCTGTATCTCGTCAAGAAACAGAATAGGACGTTTACCATACATTTCCATGTGTATCTCCAACAGTACATTAAGGTCTTGTACCGACATATTTTCGATACGCTCGTCTTCAAAATTCATATACAGAATCTCATCCCAACCTATTCCTGATGCAAGAAGCTGTTGAATACGCTGATAAAGAAGATAAGATTTTCCCGCACGTCGAATACCGACAAAAACATAATTGCCAAATTCTTCAATCCGGAAATTACGTGGAATTACTTTATGTCGTGGAATCTCAATCTGATAATCCACCAAAACTGACCTTAATATTTCCTTATCCATACCTTTGTCCTATTAACAAGACAAAAATAGGTATTTTTTGTCTTATAAACAAGACAATAATAAGCATTTTTTGTCTTATCCATAAGACAAAAAGAATTTTATCCCCCCCAAACACTACAATGCAAATGAAGCATTCAGATAAAAGTATGTCCGATTTTTAACAGAATCATCAGAAGGTTTCCATATTCTGAAATTAGGAGAAAGTCTGACATACTTTCCCAACTTTATTTCCAGCCCGGCTATACCGGCCATTCCATCCGATGTTTTATCCCATGACCCTTTTGATGAAAGATAATCCCATCTGCCATACAGACCTATGTTATCATTAAGATTTACAGTCGCATAAACCGAAGTCCCGCTTCTGTCTGCATCATTCACAAAGCCTGAATTCATCATCATATTATATTCAGCCCCCAAAGAAACAATTTCATTCCGGAAACCTGCAAAACATGCCAGGTTAACCTCTCCCCTATACTGCCCCTCTTTATCAGTTTTCACACCATCAGCAGCTTCATTATACGAAGCATATGCCCTAAGCACAAAACCTTTTAGATATCCAATCGTAAGCCCTGCGCCATAAAGCAATCCGTCATCCACCTGCACCTGCTTATACCCTTCACCGTTAGCCACTATTCCGTCGAACGCAAGAAAATCATTAACCTTATATTCCGCCGAAACTGCAAGATCGGCGCTGCTACCAAATCCATATTCATCCTGTAAAGATTTCATCACGTACCTCTTTCCCCAGAACGATTCCTGAAATTTGAATTGTGTAGTAGATATCATTCCACCACTAAGAGTAAGTCCTCCAGTTTTCCACCTGAGAAAAGCATTCTTTATAAAACCTATCCTATGACTGTCGTTTACATCGTCCGACATACCGAAATCCATCACAGCCTTTATCTCCAGATTCTGTGGCAGTTTATATCCGTAGCCTATATATGCCCTTTCCAGTCCGAATCCTCTGTCGTTATTTGATGAACCAAATCCGGAATGAAAATCAGAGAATATCGTAATAACCGCATCTCCCTTGCCTTTATTGGCATAGACATGAGCTACAGACGAAACTATAAGAAGCATTATCAAATATATGTTTTTCATTTATATGGGATTAGAGAAGTTAAAGAAGTGAATGAAGTTAGAGAAGTTAAAGAAGTATTCTGCTTTAACTTCCTATAGAATGACTTCTTATAACTTCCCTAACTTCTTCAAATAAATTATTCCTTAGGTGTCTTTGCATTCCAAACCATCAAGGCACAAAGTACAGACAACACAGCCGCACCTATCCAGAACCAGTTGATTGCAGTAAAGTCATAAACCTCAACACCATTCACCACCGATTTATGACCTTCTATCAACACACCACTCATCACGTCCTGTACACCTGCACCTACATAGCTCGCAATACCTACAACGCCCAAAGCAGCACCAGAAGCATTTCTCGGTGCAATATCAACAGCCATCAATCCACCAAGGAAGCAAAGCAACACACCGATACTCAATCCGAACAGAACCATAGCCAAGGCATCAATCCACAGATGTGTACCCGGAACAAGCAGGAACAGGCACAAAGCCACCACATTAAGCAAACCGAATATCAGTGCAGGAGCATTTCTCTTACCGCCAAATAACTTGTCTGAAACAAATCCCGACAACACCGTACCTACTATTCCACAAACAGAATTTATGGATATAATGAAACTGGCATCCAATGTACTATATCCTTTCTGCGCCTCCAGATAGAACACTCCCCAACTGTTTACGGCATAACGACTGATGTACATAAATGCACTCGACAATGCCAGAATCCATATTGCTGGCATAAGCAACACCTGTTTCTGTGCCTTGTTATAATCGGCAGCCTCCGTTTCTGTCATAACCTTCTTCTCTTTAGGCTGATTCACAGGTGGCAGTCCCTTACTTTGCGGATTATCATGGAAGAATTGCCATATCACCAATGCTCCAACAATACCGACCATACCGGCCCCCCAGAAACCATATCTCCATCCCCAGGCAGAAACAACCGAAGCAACGATTATGAATGTAAGAGCCTCACCGATATTGTGACTGGCAGACCAGAACCCATAGAACGAGCCTCGTTCCTTATCATCAAACCAACGCGACAGCCCCACTACGCACGAAGCAGCTCCCATTGACTGGAACCATCCGCTTATGCCCCACAATACAGCAAATAGTATAAAAGAATTTACAAATCCCAAACAAAGATTGACAAGTGCCGTAACAAGAAGTCCTGTTGACATAAATCTGTTTATGTTACTTCTGTCAGCCAGAAAACCGTTTGTGAATTTACCGATAGCGTATGTAAAGAAAAGCACCGAACCTATTATTCCAAGTTCCGTTTCGGAAAACACACCTTCTTCCACAATAGGTTTCTTTACCACGTTAAGACTCAACCTGCACACATAGTACATTCCATATCCCAAAGTAGCCGAAAGAAACGTTGACCATTTATAATAAGTCATCTTCTTTCTCTGTTCTTCGGGCGAAGCAAAGCTACAAGGCCTCGCTTTCGAGACCTTGTAAAAATTCAGTATAGACCTAAACATGACTAAATCTATTTATGTAACCTATTGACCCTAAGATAATCCAGCAATAACGCAGGTCTGTCAGTCTGAATTAACTTTGCTCCCTGATTTATAACCCATCCCCAGCTTTCTTCCGGTTCCTTAAGTTCCACAGCTCTGTCATCATCATGTCCACCGCACAGTTCCGGCCACAGAGTATTAATAAAGATTCTGGCTCCACTGTCTTTTACCTTCTTTATAAGCCTAAGAACTTCAGGCGAATCATCCTTGAATACCAATTCAAACGCCGCTGGTTTAAGATTGCTGATATAGTCATCAATAATCTTTTCAGCACCTTCCTTGTTCAGGTTAACAACTGGCATGAATACCATTTTCTCCAATACTTCACCGTTTTCCTCCACAACCTTTTCATACGGATGGTCCGATTTCATCACACACTGGTTCACTGTACCGGTCTTTTCAAGTATGGCGTATGCTTCCTTAAAGTAATCATATCCCTTGTCAACATTTACCATTACTTTACCTTTACATAACAGCATTACTTCTTCAAAGGTAGGGACTTTGTGGCGGGTCTTGCATCCTGCTCCATTTTTCAGAACAAGTTTCTTGATTTCATCCAAAGTATAGTCACTTGCCAGTCCTTTTCCATTAGTTGTCCTATTTAAAGTTCTGTCATGCATGACTATCAATTGACCATCTTTAGTCTTATTTAAATCTATCTCCACCATATCCACACCCATGCCTATGCAATTCTGAATAGCCTGTAAAGAATTTTCTGGTGCATTACGCCAGTCTGCACGATGAGAAACAACCAAAACGACATCAGATGCAGGTCTATCAAAATCCTGTAAAATATTATTTACAGATTGCTGTGCATAGCACCCTACAGATACTATAAATAAAAATATTAAATATACGATTCTTCTCATAAAGCCGAATTTAATTTATTATCCTTCCATATTAATTTTTCTCCCCACATCGGGACATAAGTCTGTTCACAGTTTATTTGTGACGCCCTTTCCAAAGCCAACGGCAGACTCCATCTTGAGTTTTCCACGTCTGCATGTGTAAGTTCCAATATATGCGATAACAGAACATAATCAGGAACAACTTGTCCGCTTCCATCACCTATTATACGGTTCTCTGTCAATGCATCAGGAGCATATCTCGGAATCAATATATTAACCCTATTGAGAATATTAGTAAATTGTGACGGTTTACAGTTTGAATCCCCAGTATGCATAATAGTAAGGTTACCACTGTCATTTCCACAATCAATTGAATATACCGTTATAAAATTCGACAATCCGGAATTATTATGGTCTGTTATAGAAGTACGAATAGAAACTTTATCTATTGTATAATTAGAAGATTTCTTAGAATAATATTCCTTACCTCCCTCTATGAAATTAGAAATCACCGGCTTCCCTTCCGCCAACATAGCTTCTATCAGTTTAGTATCATAATGGTCCTGATGATTATGCGTAAGACAAAGAAAATCCAAATAAGGAGCCAATTTCTCCGCCCATCTGTGCATAATGTCAATTGCAAAACAACATGAAGGCGTTTTTACTACATATCCCATATTATACAACATCCATATATGCGCTGTTCCATCCTCTACTTGTTCATCCTTAATATCATTTAGGATTCTGTCAAATGCATACTTGTAATAATAAAGCAATACATCATATTTCTCCTTATTTTCAGAAGTCAAATCGATACTTTTAAGATAACTCTCAAAATAATCTGACGTACACTTGTCTGCGTATTCCTGTATTCTTTCAAAAGCCAATGTTCTGTTTTCGTCAAAAGGCTGTTCTTGTAAAGGCGAAGTAGCCCATAATGATTCTGCCAACTCCTTTCCTTCTTTTTGTTGAACAGTCAATTCTTCTGAAAGTTTTTCTGTTTCCTCTTTTGTTTCTTTACTACAAGAAGAAAGAAGTATCACCACGAATAGTAAAGAATAATAAAACGATAATCTTCTCATTTTTCTATTTTATTTTAAAACCTGACTACGAATATTATCAAAACTTGTTTTTATCTGTTCCGGAGTCAAACGTTTATTTTTTGCGAATCTATCTTTTGTAGCCTCATACATAAACACTCCATTATAACCGACTTTTCGCAATGACAATACCAATCCTTTCCAATCAATATCTCCTTGTGTCGGCAACCAATGGCATTCATTATTAAAATCATAGTCTGAAGCATGGATTGTACCTATATAACTACCAAGCACATCTATAAAATGCTGAGTCGTTCCACCAAAGTAATGATTTGTATCAAAACATACTTTTAAGCCCGGTATATCTTTAATTATATACAATAACTCCTCCGGTGAGTTACCAAGACAAGTACGAGGTAAATTTTCTATACAAAGTTGGAGTTTTAGGTTATCAGCACATTCTTTAAGCTGTTTGATAGATTCCTTTGCATTCTTCAAACGTTCGTTTCTTTCTTCATCTGATATAGGCTCCGAACTTGGATGCAGGACCAATCTTTGCGGATTGAAAGTAGCAGCCTGTTTTATCATTTCTGCCATAAACTTAACATTTTCATTACGCAAAGAATCGTTTAATACGGAAATATCAAGTGTTCTCGAAAAAGGAAGATGTATTGACCAGACATTTATACCTGCACTGTCAACTTTCAGTTTCATTTCCTGAATACGTTGATTTACTTCATCAGCAGGAACTCCTCGGTAACATTGATTAAATGCAACTTCTATAAAATCTATACCATGTTTTCTCGCATTATTGAAATCTTCAACTTTTGGATTCTTCCATAAAGCAGATGTTGTTCCGACATTATACTCAAAATCTTGCGAAAAAAGATTAGAAGATAGGATAAAAATGAATATTAAAATCAAGTGTGCTTTCATTTTACATAAATTTTGATGCTGTTTAAACAGTATTTAAAAACCATTTAAACACCGTTTAAACAGCATAATTTTACTAATACTGGTTAGTTCCGTGAATATTACCACCTCTACAGCTCCATGTTGATGTTTCAGGACCTGCAAATACCGGTATGGCAACTACATTACCTCCAATATAACCTACATATAAATTCTTGTCCGGACCGACCGTCATACCAGCCATAATTTTCTTATTATCACCTGTTGCATCAGTTGTCATATTCCAAACCTCTTCACCTGTTGAAGTGTCAACAGCATGAATTACTCCATCAGAAGCACCGAAATAAATAATGCCATTTTCATCTAATGCAGGGAAACAGTATGTCAAAGCTGCTCCGGCATTGAATTTCCATTCAAGTACACCTTGAGGATTAACTGCATAAAGAGATTTACCACCTTTATCAACAAAATATACATTACCGTTTTTACCTACAACTGGAGCATACGCATCGCCATTAGCAGGAACAGTCCATTTAATACTTCCATCCGCTGTATTTATAGCTACAAGTCCGGCACCTGATATTTGTGCTGCATATAATGTAGAACCATCAATAGCAAATGAGCCAATCTCCGTTACCGTAGCTGAAGCCCTCCATAATTGTTCGCCTTCTTGACTAAAAGCATATATATAGCTTCTTGTTCCTACATAAATCCTACCATCCTTATCTATTGCAACTGCACCTGCTTTATTCGCTGTTCCTTCCAAATTTTGAGACCAGATTTTACTTCCGTTAGATGTATTTATGGCATGCAGCACATTATCTCCGTCAAGAATATAAACAATACTTCCATCGCTTTTCACAGCAGGGAAACAATCAAGATTCTTATTCGCTGCACCTGTATCGTACACCCATTCTTGAGTGCCGCCTTTATTTATTGCATATAACTTTCCATCACGTGCGCCTTGATATATAACATCATCTGGTCCTACAGTTGAACCGCCTCCATATGTGATACTTGTAATACCAAAGTTCCATTTCTTGGAACCATCTGTGACATTATAAGCATTAAGATCTCCTTTCTGATTTGCTGTAGGCAAATAGAATGTTTTTCCATCTATAGAGAATACAGGGTTTGAGGTCTTTATATAACAACCTGTATTTTGTTCCCATAACTCAGCTATTACATAAACAGTCTTTTCCGCCTCTTCTACTTGATCATCAAAATATGTAACTTCAATCTTAATTTCATACTCACCACCATTTGCAAAAGATTTCTCAACCGAATTTCCTTGTCCTTGGGTATTATCTCCAAAAGTCCAATTGACAGACTTAACTTCACCCATGAAATACATATCATTATAAGACAATGTCATAGACTCATTAGCAAGAATATATGTTTTAAATCCGGTTATCGGCTCTATATTTCCAGGGGTAACATTTGCGGACACGGCATCAGAATCACCTTTATCATACACTGCCTGTAAAGATATTGTATATTCTATTCCATTATTAAGTTCAGAAACAATATAAGTTTCTGCATTTGCATCATTTATTTCAATAATCTTATTATCAGGCAAAACTGTTATCTTATACCCTTTTACATCCTGCGATGGTTTTTCCCATATTAATTTAACCTTTCCATCACCTGCTACTGCCTGATAATTCAAAGGTTCTTTTCTGGAAGTAACCGGAGTCGCCTTTATAGACACTTTTCCAGAACGTTTGTCACCATAAACAGCTTGTACAGAAAATGTATAAGAAACCTTGTTAACGAGATTCTCTATAGTTATTGAGCTCTTGTCAGTAGTTATTTCTCCGCCTTCTACACTTGTAGTAGATGGTGTCCATGAAACATAATAACCATCATTAACAGCATCTGAAGAAGCCTCCCAATTCAAGATGACAGATTCATCCATCGGCGTTGCAGACAAATTTGCAATTTCATTCAAGTCCCAACTTGCTTGAGGCAATTTATCTTCGCATGACAAAGTAAATAACGTAACCATCATGCAAATACCATATAATATCTTTTTCATAATTGTCTTCTCCTATAAATTAATTATTACCATAACCAGGGTTCTGCCATAAGATTTCAGTGTTCCCTATTTTCTCTATTTCATTCTGCGGAATAGGGAATAACAATTGATAATCCTGAATGTCAAAGCCCTCATTTTTCATAATTTCTTTAGCGTATCCCATACGAACCAAATCATACCACCTATGACCTTCGTATGGAAACTCGCGTTGACGCTCATCAAGTATAGCCCTCCTAAACGAAGACTGATCAGGAAGTTCAACATTGGAAAGTTTTCCCAAACCGGCACGTTCTCTTACATCATTTAATTGTTTCAATGCTACAGAACCTTCAGAAGCATCATAACTAATTTCATTCAACGCTTCAGCATACATCAATAACACATCAGCATATCTTAACAATATCTGGTCATTACCCACCACATTGTAAGTATCACTTTTTACATCAAAGAACTTATTCATCAAACAAACATTGGCAGCAGCATTGACATAAGTAATCAAATCTTTTCTTGCATCATTAGCTTCATAAGAATTTACTAACGACATAGACTGATTTGAATCATCTGTAAGGTTGGTTATACTATACCAGTAGCCGTGTCCTTCGTTTTCAACATTCTTATTAAAACGGACAGCAAATATAATTTCCCTATTCATTTTATTTTCAACATCAAAAACTTTTGAAACAGGCCTTATGAGTTCATACTTGCCTATCAACTGTGACAACACATCTCTTGCCAAATCCCATTTATGGAAAGTCAGATACACTTTACCAAGCAAAGCCATGGCTGCACCGAAGGTTGCACGCCCCAAATCTTCCCCAGAATAAGACTCAGGCAACATATTTTCTTCAACGATAGCTTTCAAATCACCTCCAATAAATTCTAACATCTGTTCATCAGTGGCACGTGATATTTTCATGGCTTCATCCACTGTCACAACTTTCTTAGTCACAGGCACTCCACCCCAAATACGATACATATTAAAATAATTCAATGCGCGTATAAACATCGCTTCGCCTTTATATTGCTTTTTCAGGTTTTCATCGAAATCAGCAGCATCAATACGATCCAATATCATGTTACAACGATAAACATTGTTATTGAAATTAGCCCAATAATCATCCAAAATACCATTGGAAGGCTTTTCCATAAAATGGTCTATATCATATCTGTCCTGCGTTCCTGATGTAGGAGCACTAAGGTTTAAGTTATCGCTCCTGTACTCGCAACACTCCATATAAAAATTAACCTGAGTCTGCAACTTTGAATAACATCCTATAACAGCAACATTAAAATCGCTTGCCGTTTGATAAACTTTATCAGTAACGACACTGTTAGATGGCTCTAATTCAAAGAAACTGTCAGAGCATGAAATCAATGAAAGCGCAGCCGCTAATATTAGTATATAATTATATCTTTTCATAATAAGTCATTTTATAATGTTACATTAATACCAAACATAAATGTTCTTGCAAGAGGATAAGTTCCATAATCCTCACCGGGCGTTAACGCCTTATCAGGACGTGCATTAACTTCCGGATTATATCCGCTATATTTTGTAAATGTAACCAAGTTCTGTCCCGATACATACAGCCTCAGTTTCTCCACATAAAAGCGATTTGTCCATTTTTTAGGGAATGTATATCCCAATGACACATTCTGCAAACGCAAATATGAGCCATCTTCCAGATGCCATGTAGAAGTTCTTCCGTTATAGCCTGTCTGTTTTCTGTTTGCTTTATTTACCTGACCATTTCCCGGTTGTTCTTCACTCTGCCAACGATCCAATGCAATAGTAGTACCATTGACATTTCCTTCCATATTATCTATATATCTGCGATTAAGATTGAGTATCTTATTACCAAACACGCCCTGGAAATTAATATCCAAATCAAAACCTTTAAACCACAATTTTCCTCCAAATCCGTATGTAAATTTTGGCATATAGTTACCGCAAACGGTACGATCCTTATCCAAATCCAATACACCATCGCCATCTACATCCACAAAACGGAAATCACCTACTTTTGTATTCTCAAAATGAGGATATTTCTTCAAATCTTCCTCCGTTTCAAAAATACCATCCTGAACCAACAAATAATAATTACCAATAGGTTTTCCTACTTCAGTAATGTAATAAGCATGTTCAACACTTCCTGATTTTATTATCGGTGCATTACTTGGTCCCAAAGCTTTTACTTCATTAGTATTTCTCGCCCAATTAGCATTAAATGAATATCCAAAATCATCAGATATATGTTTTTGTGAGCTCAATCCTATTTCCCATCCGCGATTATTAACTTTTCCTATATTCATCAATGAAGTGCTATAACCTGTTATTAATGGTACAGGTACTTCCAATAGCATATCTGAAGTATTTGAGTTATAATAATCCACAGTAAATCCCAATAAGCCATTAAACATCTGTACATCAACACCAGCATTAACCATTTTGTTCTTTTCCCACGTTAATTCATCATTTTTTATATTATCAGGTTTATAACCATTTACAAGTGCTCCTTGAGAAGTTCCTAAAATATAGTTATCACGCGACAACGTTGCTAAGTGCTTATAATTTCCTATTTGAAAATTACCTGTAACTCCATAGCTTAAACGAAGTTTCAAATCATTAATAAAAGATAAAGTTGTTTGTTCTTTAAAGAAATTCTCTTCTGTAATACGCCATGCAGCAGATGCAGAGGGGAAATAACCCCATCTGTTATTCTTACCAAAACGAGACGAGCCATCTGTTCGAATCGCACCAGATAACATATATTTTCCTAAATAATTATACTGAATACGCGCTAAATAAGAAGCTATACTCCATTGAGTTTTTTCAGATTTTCCTTTGGTTACAGTACCTCCTGATATTGTCTGAATATAATCATTAGGATAATCTGAAGCAGTCACACTATTTGATTTGGATGTCTCTTTTTGGGCTGACTGAACCAAAATAGCAGTTAAATTATGTTTTTCATTAATAGTCGTATTATATGTCAACTGATTTTCAACCAACCAATTAAAATAAAAGCTTGAAGAACTATATCCTTCCGGATTAGAAGGCATATCATAATAATCCTTACCCTTAAGAGGTAATGCAGACTGACGGTATTTATCATTATGAGCGCCATAATAATCACCACCAAATGAAATCTTATATGTCAATCCTTTATAAAGTTCCAGTTCGGCATATACTTTACCAATAATAGACATACGATCAACAACATCCGATTGTAGCATTGCCATAGCAACAGGATTCAATATTTCATTATGCTGATAATCTGTACCTATACGCCAATAGCCATTTCCCTGAAAATTAAAAGACCCATCTTCATTATATACAGGCCAAATAGGTGGCATCATCAAAGCAGAACGGACTATTCCACCTGCCTCTATATCTTTATTTTTATCAGAACCTGTCGCTTCTTGTGAGCCAGAAGCATTAACTCTATTTGATGTAGAATAAGAAGGAGCAAAATTGACTCCAAACTTCAAACGCTTGTATTTGCCATCGATATTCATACGCATACTATACTTTTTAAAGTCTGAATTAATAATGATACCTTCTTTATTCATATAATTACCTGATACAAAATAATTCACGTTATTAGTCTTACCAGACAATGAAATATTATGTCCAGTCGTACCGGCAGTACGGAAAATAGCATCCTGCCAGTCAGTATCTGTAAGCCCAGGTTGTCCTTCAAGATAAGGGAAGAGTTCAGCAGGAATCTGATGATAAGATTTTGGTCGTACACTATTAGGGTCATCAGGAGAAGCACCAGGAACCTCAGCCAAATATGCATTATTATGTCCGTCTCTTGCAAATTCCGCAAATTGGTAAGCATTCATCATTGGGAGTTTCTTTGAAACATTCTGAATGCCATAATATCCATCATACTGTACTGTAAGTTTCTCTGATGTTCCTTTTTTTGTCGTAATCAAAACAACACCATTTGAACCTCGGCTACCATATATTGCAGCTGCCGAAGCATCTTTCAAAACTTCTATAGACTCAATATCATTTGTATTCATATTAGCAAAGCCTCTTTCCATAGGAACACCATCTACAATATATAATGGGTCACTACCTGCATTAACAGTACTGATACCTCTAACCCTTATACTGACACTACCTTCAGGATCACCACTTGGTGTAGTCACCTGTACACCAGGCATCTTACCAACAAGGGCCTGACGAAAATCAGAAGCCGGATTATTTGCTAATGCTTCAGCCTTTACCGATGAAACCGCTGTTGAAACATCACGCTTCCTCTGAACACCATATCCCACAACAACCACCTCATCCAGCACTTCCGTATCCTCATGCAGAACAAGACGTGCAAGATTCTTGTCAGTAGCTTTCAATGTTAGTGTCTTATAACCGATATAGGATATATCAAGAGTGGAATTCTCAGGAACATCGTTAACCGTAAACTTACCGTCAAGGTCTGTTATCGTTCCGTTGTTTGTTCCTTTCACCAACACGCTTGCACCGATTACAGGCTCGCCATTAGTATCGACTATTACTCCCGATACAGTTTTTGTCCTTACCGGTTTGCTTTCTTTTGAAGAAGACTTGACATCCTTAAGATAAATCTTTTCCTCACCAATCTCAAAAGCGACGTTTGTACCTGCAAACAGACGTTTCAAGACTTCGCTCAATTCTTCATTTGTAGCATTGATACTGACGTTCTGATCCGGATTAACTGTAGGACGACTGTAAGCCACACTTAAACCTGTCTGTTTCGTGATGGCATCGAACACTTTCTCTAACTTGACATTCTTTAGATTGATTGTCACCTTCTGGGCAAAGGCTGAATAGCCGGAAGCCAGACTAAAGCATAATAATGCTAATAGAAATCTGATTCTCATACATTAGAATTTAATTAATAAAAATAGTAATTTGTTTTCTAAGTTGACACACGAAAACAGAAAATGGGTGAGAGAAATATGAAGTTTTTTTCATCTGAGTACTAAAAAAAGTATGACAAGTCTAAAAATCAAGCAATTACATTTACAAAAAAATCAGTTATTATAAGAAAACGCTTGATAAAACACCATTTTTTCACTGTTTACATGCATAATACAACCAAAAACGCTATATTTGTACAGTACGAAACCACAGAAGTTTTTTTATTGGCTTATGAAAAAAGAATTTGGCAAATGGTTAATGGATATAGCCAAATATATGGTTACGGCACTTTTACTGTCTTCAACCTTTGGAAATATGAATAATCCGCTGATTGTGGCATGTGTTGTTGTTGCTTCGGCATCAACATTGGGAGCCGGACTTTGGCTAATTGGTAACACAGAAAAAAAAGAAAGTTAATTATGGGTGCAATCGTAGTTTCAGTTTTTGTTACAATTGTAGCAATCGCAGGTGTAATTTACTTCAATCACCAAGACAAGAAAAAGGCTCAAAAAGCCAAATGAGAAAGGGACTGGTTGTATTTCCATCCCTATCAAAAGACTGCATAACCGTATTATAACGGTATAAAAAAATAAAAGTTGCCTATGACATCAGAAATACGTCTATTTGTCAAGGCAACTTTTTTCTTAAATAATTCATTTTTTCAAAGATACATACACCTTTGCCGACTGTTCGTCATATCTGAAAGACAGAGGAGAGATTTTTGCCAAATCTTCCAGCACCTTTTCTATAAGAGTATGTCTGGAAACAAGTGTTATATGCAAATCTGAAGGTATGTCATTTTCCACTTCAAAATCTACATTATACCAACGTCCGAGACGGGAAAACACTTCATCCAAAGGAGTATCCTTAAACGATATGACATTGCTTTTCCATACCGAAGATGCGCCGGTGTCTGTGTTTCTGTTAACCCGATAAGACTTTGTATTCTTATTATATACCACACACTCGCCTGGAGATACAGGAACTTCTACATCGGAGAGCAGTTTTAGATTTATTCTTCCCTCATCAAGATTTACCTTTATATCGTCATTTTCGGGATAGGCCTCAACATTGAACGAAGTTCCAAGTACACGGATTGACGGGCCATTGAGATTTACCACAAACGGGCGGTTCTTGTTTTTTGCCACCACAAAGTATGCCTCACCCTTCAATTCTACCGTACGTTCAGAAATACCGAACTTACGCGGATAACGCATATATGAGTCTGAATTTATATACACTTTTGTACCGTCCTGAAACATCATTTGCATACGTTCGCCTTTAGGAACGTATATTTCTGCATATTCGCCTGCGCCAAATATATCCACACTGGTGTTAAGATGAAGGTATAATCCTAATATAAGCACCAACGGCAGAAGAACTGCTGCGGCACGGAATGTCCAACGCCTGATTAATTTACTTCTGATGCGTGCGTTTATTTTCTGAAACATCTTCTCGGACGGAACACTATGGTCTATCAGCAAATCGGCATCCTCAAGTGGTATGGAATTGATGTCGGCATCAAAATTATTCGATATGTATGCCGAGCCTTCATCCGTAGCAAACCACTTTGCCACCTCTCTCGCTTCCTCCGGAGTGGCTAATCCTGCCAACACTTTTTCTATTTTATTATCACTTGGTCTGTTCATATTCTATATTCTCTATTATCTGATTAGACACCCATAACGCCTAAAAGTATAAGGAAAAGTATAATCATTAACATTTTTTTGAGATACATTCTCAATAGTTTCAATGATTCCGAGTAATGTGTCTTTATGGTATTTACCGACAGGTTCATACGTTCAGCAATTTCCTTATTAGACAATTCTTCGCGTACTTTCAGAAGACATATCTCGCGTTTCTGTTCGGGCAATTTATCCAATGCCTTATAGAAAATATCCATTCTCTCCCTTTTTTCCAGTTTCTCTACAAAATCATCTTCAAACTCAGACGTTCTTTGTGCTAATTCATATTGTTTTTCTATCGCAGTATTTTCATTTCGGATTACGTTCAATACATAATTCTTTGTCATCGTAAACAAGTAGTTTTTCAGACTTATACCGATATTCAAATCCGAACGGTATTCCCACAGACGTACAAAAACATATTGCACTGCTTCCTCCGCTTTTTCCCTATCCATGAGATAACGGTAGGACAAGGAATAGAGCAAACGGTGATATTTATTGTACGTCTCGGTGAAAGCCATCTTGTCTCCGCCTTCTATAAGATTGAATAATTGCTCGTCTGAAAAATTTGAATACTTTGACACTTTCATAATGAACAGTTCGTTTTGCGGAACAAATATACGATTATTAAAATTAAACAATGGCTTTCAGATGATTTTTTCATAAAAATAGTCCATTGAAGCAAACGTACACAACTATAGAAACGATTTTTAATACATTCGTTTTACATTATCGTAACAGAGAGGTAGTAATTTACATATATTTTGATACTTTTTTTCTTGTCAACATTATATATATGTAGTCTTAATTTACTATCTTTGTTTCATTACCATAATTATTGTAACAATTAATAAACCTTACCATGGAAGAATTTGCATTTCTGCAACCTTTGCTGCTCACTATCACAGGACTTGTAATAGGAGCATTACTTAAATCTCTATTAAAACACAGTCGTTTCCCTTATACAGTAGGACTGTTCGGTATCGGACTCCTTGTAGGGGTATTAAACCGTTCCGGAGTGTTCCATTCACTTCCACAGATAACTGAGGCAGTAGACAGCGTGGCAAATATCAATCCGGACCTTATCCTATATCTGTTTCTGCCTATATTGATATTCGATGCCGCATATGAGTTGAACATGCATATCTTCAAGAAAACACTGGCAAATGCCACACTGCTTGCCGCACCGGGACTTGTCATCTGCATGATTCTTACAGGAGTGCTCATGATAGCTATCGGACTGACAATCCCCGGATATGAAAACTGGACATGGGCATTCGCTCTTATGTTCGGAGCACTGATAAGCGCCACTGACCCTGTGGCCGTAGTCGCACTGCTTCACGAACTGAAAACCAGTAAACGATTCTCCACATTGGTTGATGCAGAATCTCTGCTGAATGACGGAACCGGTATCGTATGCTTTATGCTATTCTTCGGAGTATATGCGGCTACAGGAGGTTCGGACAGTTCTCCTATAATGGAATTTATCAAGGTGATAAGCATAAGTACCATACTCGGATATTTCCTTGCACGCCTCGTTATATGGTTTATTACCCGAATAAACTCGGAAGAAATGATACAGAACAGTGTTATCATACTTTCGGCATACGTCGCCTTTATAGTGTCGCAATTCTATCTTGGAGTATCGGGAGTAATAGCTCTCGTGGCATTCGGACTTACAGTGACATACGTTGGTAAACCTCGCCTGAAACCACAGGTAAACAACTTCATGGAACATTTCTGGGAGCTTGCCACTTATATAGCGAACACTCTTATTTTCATCATCGTAGGTATAGTGATTTCCGAAAAAGTCACTTTCTCATGGAGCGCATTCGGAGTGCTTATACTGATATACATCTTCCTCAATCTGTTCCGTTACGCCATGATTTCCATGCTCTATCCGGTGATGAAAAGAATGGGCTACGGACTTACAAAACGTGAATCGGTGATACTCACATGGGGAGGTTTGCGTGGTGCACTTGCCATGACTCTTGCGCTGATGGTTTCGTACACTGAAGCCATACCGGAAGACATCAGAAATCAGATTCTTTTCTTCACAGCCGGAATCGTAACACTTACCCTTTGCATAAATGCCACGACAATGCGCTGGTTGCTGAACAAGATGGGACTTATCAATGTTCCTTCGGCAAGGGTAGAATTAGAATACAATATCCAGAAACATATCAGAGAAAATTCAGAGAAATATCTGGAGAAACTGAAATCGAGAGATCATCTGACCGGTGCTAACTGGAAGAAAGTGCAACACTATATGGCTGAAGCTCCTAAAGTTCCAATGGTAGCTTCAAAGGAAAAGGATGTTATCTCCGAAATACGTCTGAAGGTTCTCGACCGTGAAAAAGCTACCTGCAAAGCCATCTACGAAGAAGGTATAATCTCGGAAACAGCTTTCCGACGACTTATGAACTCGCTGGACGAACTGTATGACCACGATGGTAAATACACACTTGACTTCAGAAACTCAATATTCAAGTTCTGCGAACGGAGCAATAGCATAAATGCACTCAGAAAAACTCCTGTTATAAACAACTGGATAAGTTTCTACTTCCGCGAGCGTATCACTGTGGTATATGATTTGGGACGAGGTTTCATCATTCTTCAGAAAGAAGACCTGAAACTGATAGACGAACTAAAAGCTTCCAATCTTCTGGACGACAGTCAAAAAGCCGTATTAGGTACATTGAAGTCGGAAATTGAAAACAACATCTCGCGCATGGACGTAGTAATAAATACCCTTGCTGATGAATTCCCGAAAGCCTACGGACATGCTCTTACGCTGAAGTCTATCCGTATGCTGCTAAGCAATGAAAAGCGTACCGTAAGACAGATGATAAACAACGGAATAATAACAGAGAAAGACGCTGAACCTCTTTTGGAGAACATAGATGAACGTGCAGACGAAGTAAACTCATTCAGTCATACTATCCCGGCATCCATACTTCGCTGGATGTTTTTCGTAAGGAAAAAGAAGGAGTGGAAATAACAGAATTACAGATACAGAGAAGGCTGTTTCTTTCGTGATTTAATTAGCACTTAAGAAACAGACTTGACTTCATTCTCGAAGCAAGTCTGTTTCTTTATACACTATCATTTCATATTCTCGCGAATAAACTTCTCAATCCTGTCGTAAGGAATCACTCCGGCTACATTGTCGTACAAATCCACATGGCTTGCACCCGGAACTATGAGCAGTTCTTTATTGTCACCCTTGAGTTTCTTGAAAGCATCTTCTGAGAAATAGCGCGAATGGGCTTTCTCGCCGTGAACCAACAGGACGGCACTTCTTATCTCGCTGCTGTATGTCAGTAGCGGAGTGTTGATGAATGAAAGAGAGGAAGTCACGTTCCATCCGTTATTTGAGTTCAGCGAACGCGGATGATAGCCGCGCGGAGTCTTATAATAAGCATAATAGTCTTTTACGAACTGCTGCGCATCTTCCGGCAGAGGGTCAATCACTCCACCTGCAAGGGCATATGTTCCGTTCTTCGCGTCGATGGTACGCTGCTCGTTAAGTTTTCGGCGAAGCTCATAGCGTGCATCCTCGTCCATTGAATCGAAATATCCGTTTGCAGTGACACGGCTCATGTCGTACATGGTCACAGCCACTGTAGCCTTGATACGGGTGTCTATGGCTGCTGCATTCAGAGCAAATCCGCCCCAACCGCATATGCCGATTATTCCAATCTTGGCAGAATCCACATCCGGACGTGTAATCAGATAGTCTACTGCTGCACTGAAATCTTCGGTGTTGATATCAGGTGATGCAACATATCGAGGTTCTCCACTACTCTCGCCGGTGAAAGACGGGTCGAAAGCTATTGTCAGAAATCCTCGTTCGGCCATAGTCTGGGCGTATAGTCCGGACGATTGTTCTTTCACTGCACCGAAAGGACCGCTAACAGCCAATGCCGGTAGCGGAGCCTCAGCATTTTTCGGACGATACAGGTCGGCCACAAGTGTGATGCCGAAACGATTCTTGAACGAAACACGTTCTGTCACTACTTTATCGCTTGGAGCGAAAGTCTTTTTGTCTTGCGCATTTAGATTTGTCATAACACTTATTATTAGAATTTGAATAATTATAATCAGGTTTCTTTTCATATTGGTTTGTTTTTTTTGAAACATATGGGAAGATGATTGTTTAAATATCCCGAAAAGACGGTTCGCAGAAAGCGTGACACGTACGTGTTACGCCCGCGTCACGTTCGTGTTCCGCGCGTGACACCTTCGTGTTCCACCCGTTACACGTACGTGTTACGGTTTCTGCGTCGAAGAATCTGATAATCATAAACGAAGAATCCGGAAAAATCCTACAGCTTCTTTATGAAACGGGCAGGCACACCGCCTACTATAGTGCCGGGTTCCACATCCTTAGTAACTACAGCACCGGCAGCTATCACTGCATTGTCGCCTATCGTCACCCCTTGCAGAATAGTGGAATTGGAACCTACCCATACATTCTTGCCGAGAACTATCGGCGCAGGATAGGTAATGCCTCGCTCCTCAGGCTGCAATCCGTGGTTGAGAGTTGCAAACACTACGTTATGACCTATCTGGCATCCGTCGCCGAGAGTTACTCCTCCGTGGTCCTGAAAATGGCAGCAGGCATTTATAAAAACATTTTCTCCCACATGGATATTCTTTCCGAAATCAGAATAGAAAGGAGGAAACACACGCAGGGTTTCAGGCACAGTATATCCGAAAAGTTCGGACAGCAACCCTCTCACTTCGTCCGGTGTGTGATACGATGAATTCAACCGGAATGTCACACAGCGGGCCTCTTCGCTCATCTCTCCCATAAGAGCATGGATTTCATCCGTATCGAGTGCCTTGCCGGTCTTTACATAAGATAAAAAGTCGTTTAAAAGCATATCTGTAATATATAATTGTTCATGTTACAAAAGTACTATATACATTATATCTGTACTGTATATGGATTACGGCTCTTTGTACCAATTTTACCGAATGTTGCTTATACGGATAATATGTATTATTTTTGCTACGAAACACAAATAATCTGCATAAATGAAACAGGAAGTTATCAAATTAGAGGATGTCAACAGATTCAACGATATATTCGGACTTGAGACTCTGCACCCTATGGTGAGTGTGGTCGACTTGTCCAAGGCTACGAGGTGGCCTGAAACTCTGACCATTAACTACGGAGTGTATGCCGTATATCTGAAAAAAACGAAATGTGGCGATTTGACATACGGGATGCAGGAATATGACTATGATGAGGGAACAATAGTTTGTTTCGCACCCGGACAGGTGGTAACATCGCACATGAATACCGACACAAAGCCAGAAGGCTACGGAATACTGTTTCATCCGGACTTCATACACGGCACTTCACTTGGCAAGGACATAAAGAGATATTCTTTCTTCGGATATGACTCAAAAGAAGCTCTTCACCTGTCAGAAGAGGAAAAGAGGATAATCATGGAGTGTTTCGGCAATATAGAAAGGGAACTCCGAATCCGACAGGACAAACACAGCCGGAGAATCATAACAGCAAACTTAGGACTGATGCTCGACTACTTCCTGCGTTTTTACGACAGACAGTTCCAGACGAGAGAGGTATCGAACAAGAACGTAATAGTGCAGTTCGAACGTCTGCTGGACGATTATTTCGACAGCAAGGCTCCTACCGAGAACGGTCTGCCTACGGTGAGATACTTTGCCGAAAAGGTGTTTCTCTCTCCAAACTATTTCGGCGATATGATAAGCCGGCAGACGGGAAAAACGGCGTCCGAATACATCCACGGCAAGGTGGTGGAAAAGGCAAAGGAGAAACTGCTGTCCACACAGATGACTATGACGGAAATAGCCTACGAACTTGGGTTCCAGTATCCGCAACATCTGAGCCGGATGTTCAAAAAAGAAGTAGGATGTACTCCAAACGAGTACAGAATGCAAAGGTTATGAGTTTTTTTATTACTTTTGGACACGAAAATGAAATCATTAACAAAATAATAACATAATCGAACATGAAAACAGAACAAGAAAAGCCGACGGGGCTGCCAGAGAATGCGTTCCGTCCGCTTAAACCGGGCGAGAAGTATGAGCCGCTCATGTCGCCTTCGAAGAATTATCCGGAAGTAAACCTGTGGTCAGTGACATGGGGTATAGTAATGGCTGTGATTTTCTCGGCCGCAGCTGCCTATCTTGGACTTAAAGTAGGTCAGGTATTCGAAGCTGCTATTCCTATTGCCATCATTGCAGTGGGTGTGTCAAGCGCCACAAAGCGTAAAAACGCATTAGGCGAGAACGTAATGATACAGTCTATCGGAGCATGCTCCGGAGTGATTGTAGCAGGTGCCATATTCACTCTTCCGGCACTCTATATTCTTCAGGAGAAATATCCGGAGATGACAGTGAACTTCATGCAGATGTTCATCAGCTCTCTGCTTGGAGGTGTATTGGGTATTCTTTTCCTCATTCCATTCCGCAAATATTTCGTAAAGGACAAGCATGGCGAATATCCTTTCCCTGAGGCAACAGCCAGCACTCAGGTTCTTGTGTCGGGCGAGAAAGGCGGCGACCAGGCAAAACCGCTTCTTATGGCAGGACTTATCGGAGGTCTGTACGACTTTATAGTCGGTACATTCGGATGGTGGAACGAGAATTTCACAAGCCGCATCTGCAGTGCCGGTGAAATGGTGGCTGAGAAATTCAAACTGGTTTTCAAGATAAATACAGGAGCGGCAGTGCTTGGATTGGGGTATATCGTAGGTCTGAAATATGCAGCCATTATATGTGCCGGTTCTCTGGTAGTATGGTTTGTCATTGTACCGGGATTTGCCCTTGTGTTCGGCGACCAGGTTCTCAATACATGGAATCCGAACATCACTATGGCCGTTAAGGATATGTCGCCGGAAATGATATTCAGCGAGTATGCCAAGAGTATAGGCATCGGCGGTATCGCTATGGCCGGCATCATAGGTATAGTCCGTTCATGGGGTATAATAAAAGGTGCCATAAGTCTTGCAGCAAAGGAAATGGGCGGCAAGAAAGCTGAAGCCAATGTGGAACGTACTCAGAAAGATATTTCGATGAAGATTATCGCATTCGGTTCTATCTTCACTTTGCTGCTGGTTCTGCTGTTCTTCTACTTCGACGTTATGCAGGGTAATGTGCTTCACACCGTAGTTGCACTTCTGCTTGTGGCAGGTATAGCATTCCTTTTCACTACAGTGGCTGCAAACGCGATAGCCATAGTAGGTACTAACCCTGTATCGGGTATGACTCTTATGACTCTTATCCTTGCATCAGTAATTATGGTGGCAGTAGGTCTGAACGGAGCTACAGGTATGGTTGCAGCACTGGTTATGGGTGGTGTGGTATGTACAGCTCTGTCAATGGCAGGCGGTTTTATCACCGACCTCAAGATTGGTTACTGGCTTGGAAGCACTCCTAAGAAACAGGAAACATGGAAATTCCTCGGAACACTGGTTTCGGCTGCTACAGTTGGCGGCGTTATTATGGTACTGAATGATTCATACGGATTTACAAGCGGACAGCTTGCTGCACCTCAGGCAAATGCTATGGCAGCCGTTATCGACCCGCTGATGAATGGTGTAGGTGCTCCATGGGCTTTGTACGGTGCCGGAGCGGTTTTGGCCATTGTACTTACATACTTCAAGGTTCCTGCACTGGCTTTCGCACTTGGTATGTTCATTCCTTTGGAACTCAACCTTCCTCTTCTGGTGGGTGGTGCAATAAACTGGTACGTGACAACAAGAAGCAAGGACGAATCTGTGAACCAAGAACGCGGCGAAAAAGGAACATTGCTTGCCTCTGGTTTCATTGCCGGAGGTGCCCTGATGGGTGTAGTAAGCGCAGTGATGAGATATTGCGACATCAATCTTGTCAACGAGTCATGGTTGGCTAATCCTATGAGCCAGGTTGTATCACTCGTTGCATATGCACTCCTTATTATATATTTAGTTAAAGCCAGCATGTCAATCAAAAAATAAACTGTTATGAAAAAGAATTTACTGATTATGAGTTTCATTATGCTGTCATCTATATTATGCGCACAGAAGCCTATCGAAATCAAACTTTGGCCTAATGGTGCGCCTAACGAAAACGGTATTAAAGAACAAAAAGAAAACGGTCCTGTCTATGTTGCAGAACCTACTCTTTATGTTTATCCTGCCGAGAATCCCAACGGAATGGCAATCATAGCATGCCCGGGAGGCGGATACTATAATCTTGCTACTGCCCATGAAGGACACGATATGGCTGCATGGTTCAACAGCCAGGGAATAACATATTCGGTTCTTATCTACCGAATGCCTAACGGTAATAACGAAGTTCCCCTGAGCGATGCGCATCAGGCCATAAGAATCATGCGTGAAAAGTCTAAAGACTTGAAATTCTCAAAACTCGGAATCATGGGCTCTTCAGCCGGAGGGCATCTTGCAAGCACAGCTGCAACTCATTTCGACGAGTCTACAAGACCTGATTTCCAGATACTTTTCTATCCGGTCATCACAATGGACAAGAGATATACTCACATGGGCTCAAGAAACAATCTCCTCGGAAGCAATCCTGACGAAAAGCTTGTAGAACTGTATTGTAATGAAAAACAGGTTACTCCACAGACTCCTCCTGCATTCATCATGCATAGCAGCGACGATAAGACTGTACCGGTAGAGAACAGTATCAACTACTATATGTCGCTTGTAAACAACAGAGTTCCTGCATCGCTTCACACATATCCTATCGGCGGACACGGATGGGGATATCGCGACAGTTTCATCTACAAAAGACAATGGACAGGCGAGCTGGAAAAATGGTTGAGAGAGATAAACAAATAAATATACAGAAAAATAGCCCAACTATTTGTAAAACAAAAGAAAAGCAGTATCTTTGCAGCCGCTATTACGAGATAATAGCATAATTCAAATCATTAACATTAAAAATTTAACGTTTAAAAAATGGCAACTAAAATCAGATTGCAGAGAAACGGACGCAAAGGTTATGCGTTCTATTCAATTGTTATTGCAGACGCAAGAGCACCACGTGATGGTAGATTTACTGAAAAAATTGGTACTTACAATCCGAACACCAATCCTGCCACAGTAGATTTGAATTTTGAACGTGCATTGCACTGGGTACTTGTAGGTGCACAGCCTACTGACACAGTTCGCAACATCCTTTCTAAAGAAGGTGTTTACATGAAGAAACACTTACTTGGCGGTGTTGCTAAAGGTGCATTCGACGAAGCTCAGGCTGAAGCTAAGTTCAACGCTTGGAAAGAAAACAAGCAGAACGGTCTTGCTGCTTTGAAAGCAAAACAGGAAGAAGCTAAGAAAGCTGAAGCAAAAGCACGTCTTGAAGCTGAAAAGAAAATAAACGAAGAAATCGCTAAGAAAGTAGCTGAAAAGAAAGCTGCTGAAGCTGCTACAGAAGAACCAGCTGCTGAAGCAACTGAAGCTCCAGCAGAAGCATAATTCTTCTACTTTTCTATCAAAACAAGAGAAAGATATCTTCACTCATAGCAGTGAAGGTATCTTTTTTTATTTATAAAATCCGAACTAGATAAACACTTATTAAACAAAAAGGCATTTATGTTTAAAATTATTTCATTTTTCCTATAAATTATTATTGCTGTCCGATAAAATCGATTAAATATAAAAAATGCCGCTCGGCCATTGT
>UQTJ01000026.1 GCA_900544075.1 uncultured Bacteroides sp. | reverse complement strand
ACCCGACCGCTCACCGCAGGCGGCCCCGTGCTGGGCAGCACCGTCCACGGCTATGTCGTATCGCTGACGCATGTACCGAACCAGACGAACTCCGACAACCCCGGTGGATACGTGGTAAATGAATTTGGAATAAAATCCAGGATGTGCAACGCTGTGACAGACGATGGTAATACAGACGTGGATACGAGAACGGAGCATTGCTATACGCATATGGGTACCATCGATAGCGAGGAAGATTTCAACGGTTATTACAACTGCATGGCTATGCTGAAGCATGAAGCCACACGCCGTCCTTGTTGTTTACACCCAGCCTTGGAAGCTGCCATCAACTATGGTAAAAAGAGCTGTGGCTGGGTACAAAGCCTGGATGGCAGTGCATGGGTTTGGACTAGAATAGAAGTCGGTGACATTTACAACTGGCAACTTTCGCTCGCGGCTCCTCAGAATAGCAGCGGATGGTTCCTGCCATCTTACGGACAAATGTCTTGCGTCGGCGTACCCCGTTTTGAACCCGCTAAATCAAGATTTATGGAGGGACAATTCGAGAAAGTCAAGAATACGACCACACGAGAAGAATTGAAAGAACATATACGTGTGGTTGGTGAAGATATTCCTAATGAATATGACGATTTTGATAGACGTTACCTTCACACCTCATCTGATAAAGTGGACAATAATGGGAATCCCATCCCGCGCTATTTTGGATATACTAATACTGCGGGCTACTATGTACGTCCTGTTCTGGCTTTCTGATAATGGTTGTTCAAAAATATCGCAAATGCTAAAAATATGAAGATGTATCCTATACTATTGTTGACAGCCTGTCTCTCCGCCGGATGCGGAGGGACAGGAGTAAGCGGAAACGCTGCCGAGGGGACAAACCTTTCCGGTACGGACGAGCGCAAGCCCACCGCTACCGTGTGCAATGAGACAAGGACGGTCAGCCTGAAGGACCCCTACATGCAGAACGCCCAAGTGCTTACCATCGAGTGCCTGCCAGGCTGGCAACTGGTAGGCAAGGTGGACCTGGAGGACTTCCAGCAGGCGAACGGGTCGGTCAACACCCAAATCAAGGGGAGCGACGGGGCGAGGAAGCTGGGCTTCTACTCCGAGGCGATCCGCTCTTACTACGACGAGAACGACGGTGTGGACACCGGGCAGCGTCATCCCCTGCTGCGCAGTATGAAGCGGCCCTACACCACTGCCGAGGATTATCTGCAATACGTGGTGAAGACGCAGTTTCCCCATGCCCAGTCCGTCCGCCTGAAAGAAGTGCTGACGTATGACAAACTGCCTGCCGCGATGAGGCAGCGCGCCGACGCCTACCGCGATATGCTCCTGCGCAACTTTCGGCAAGGCCTCGCCAACTCGGTGATGGGCAGCAGCTTCGCCAATATACTCGGAGCCAAGGCGGATGCAGCGGCGATAGGCTGCATCATCAAGCTGGAGAACGGCGAGGAACTGTATCACATGGCAACCGCCTTCTTCTTCATCCTCGACGTGCGGATGCCCTACGGCACGATGCGCACCATCGACCGCCGTATGTGGAACGTGCTTGAGCTGACCACCTACACGGCTGCCGATGAAAAGAACCTGGACTTGGCTGGCAACGAAGCCTCGCGCATGAAAGCGTCGATTCGGGTCAATCCGCAGTACATGCAGGCCATCGCCGCCATACAGCAGGCGGGCATCGAGCGAATCAATCAGAATGTGCGGGCGGGCATCATCCGCAACCAGCAGCAGGCTGCCCGCATCAGCGAGCAGATCCGGCAGAATGCCGCCGAAATCAGCGACATACAGATGTCCATGTATGAGAGTACCAGTGCCATGCAGGACCGTGTGACGCAGCTGCACAGCGAAGCCATACGGGGCGTGAACCCCTACGTGAGCAGCGACGGCACGGTGGTGGACGTGCCCATCGGCAGCGGTACGCAGGTGTGGAGCACCTCGGACGCAAGTACCATCCTCTCGTCGGACAGCTACTTCTTCAACCCCAACATCGGGTCAACCATCGAGTACCAGCAGATGCAACTGCTACACTGATTGCGTGGATCCGGATGACATTTGTTTAACCTTTAAATAATAACGAATTATGAAACGAATGATTATGTGGGCCATCGGCCTGTTAGTGATGGTATCGGCAGCCAATGCCCAGTTGAAAAAAGGTGATCTTCTTGTAGGAGGAAACATCGGTTTGACGTTGGACATCGGTAGTACGGAAGTTGTAAGCGGATGGGGAGTAGTTAGAAGCAGTACGGACGTAGATGTGACATTCTCTCTTTCTCCGGGTGTCAATTATATGCTTACTGACAATTGGTATGTAGGTGGAGAATTAGGATTGTCAGTTGCGCCTGGTGGAGCAAGCATATTTGCAATTGGACCTTGTGGGGGGTATTACGTGCCGTTCAACAAGACGATTGGAATGATGAATACACTAAGTATGGGATTCGGGGTAGCCGAAAATACATTTGCTTTCTCGTTTGGATATACTCCTGGACTGCTCATTTCCCTTTCCAGTAAGACATATCTTACTACGTCTCTTGGGTCATTGGGATATAACTCAGGACAGAAATCCTTCTCCATCAATTTGCTGAGGGGAGCTTCGTTAGGATTTGTCTATGTGTTCTGATAATGAAGACCAATCTGTTTCCCGAGATACAATCAAACCTGTAGTTTAGGAATAGTATCAAAGTGTAAAAAGCGGCAACGAAGCCTCGATTTCTATCTTTTCAATTCCTCTCTGTAGCGGTTTTCCGTCAAAGAGAGGATTTTTTTTGTAAAAAATAAATTTTATCATTGTCTGCAGGTATAATATGTCGTGCTTTTAATTAATTTTGTTGATGATGATTTGAATCTTAGTAATAACATAAAAATTATACGGACATGGATAATAATTTTCTTGAGATTATAAAGACCCGTCGCAGCTGTCGCCAGTATAAGGCTGAACAGATAACTGACGAGGAGTTGAAAGCTGTGTTGGAAGCCGGAACATATGCGCCGACATCACGAGGTATGCAATCGCCTTATATTGTGGCTGTCCAAAATGATGAACTTCGTAAAAAATTGGCAGAGATGAATGCCCGTGTCATGGGAGTGACATCAAACCCATATTATGATGCTCCTACTTATGTCTTGGTGTTTACTCCTGCCGATGCCAACAATCCGATACAGGACGGAAGCTGTGTATTGGAAAACATGATGCTCGCAGCTCATGCCATAGGACTTGCAAGCTGCTGGATTCACAGGGAAAGAGAAATGTTCTCTACTGAGGAGGGAAAGAAACTGATGGAAAGTTTCGGATTGCCGGAAGGATTGGTCGGAATAGGCGCTCTTGCTTTAGGCTATCCTGCAAAAGCTGCAGATGCTCCGAAACCTCGTAAGGTAGATTACTATAGGGTGATAAAATAAATTTACAGGACATAATAATAGCCATGACAGGGATATGTTTATCTTCTGTCATGGCTTTGTTTTATTCTATAGTTTCTGTCATTATAGAGTCTGTAGCCACTACGATAGAATCGTTGACATTACTTCTTGAGTAACCTAAATCAGCCAAGTCATCTAGGAATCCTTTATATGTTCCTTCTCTTTGAGTGTAGGCTTTGAACTCTACACTTCCACTACTGAATTTTACAGTTCCAATTTCTTCTTTACCGTTCATTACCACATCTGAAGGTATGTTTTTGAATGTTCCTGTCCAGGTATAGCTACTGATATTTCCTTCTCTGTTATCATCAAATATACATTTAAATGTAAAATGGTCGGATGCCTGCTGTATAGTTATTTCCGTATTTGAATTGTCTGTAAGATTTGTATATACTCCTACGACATTCTCTTCTGTTACTTCTTCTGTGCTACAACTTGCAAAACCCGCAGCCAATGTCACGCACATCATCAAATAAAAAGCTTTTCTTCTGATTGATTCTAATAATGAACTTGTTTTCATAAGATTTAATGTTTTACTGTTATCATATTACAAATGTAAGTAATATATATGAACAAAAAAAGAGACTGCCGGGGAAATTTGCAGTCTCTTGTACTTTAGGGACAAACTCTTTTGTCTCTCTGACTTACTCACTTTCACAAGCTTGAAGTCAGGATATATAAATCTATTACTATGAAAAACATGCGAATATAGCCAATTTCCGTGATATTGTCAAAACAAATGATTGAAAAACTGCATGTAATTAACAGTAATTATATCAAAATGCTATTTCTTACACAAATCTTTATAATCACAGTACTGACATTTGTCTTCAACTTCAGTTTGAGAAAAACTTGTTTCAGGGTTGAAAATTTCCTCCAAAAGTGTATTCAGTCTTCCGCGGAAATCTTCTTCGTGAATGCTGAAATCATCTACATTATCTTTGTTTCGGGCTTCTCCCATCTGCACTACCGGCGAGTAGTTTTCCGATGCTGCCTTATGTATGTACAGTAGTGAAGGAGCTACCTTCATCTGATTGTTTTTCTCCCTCAGTTTCTTGCAGACTATTGATGCGTACATAAATGTCTGGAAGATATAGTTAGACCTTTTCTTGTCCTGAATGAACAAGGATTCTATATTCGGCGGACATTGCGCATCGCCTCCTGTCTTGTAGTCCACTATTCGCAGGGTATTGTCTTTCGTGTCCATACGGTCTATTATACCACCAATTCTGGATTTGATTATGCCTTTCGGAGTTTTGATATCAATTTCTTCATCTACGAATTTCTCTGAAGCAGTAAATGTGAAAGGAGCATATCTCAGGTCATTTCTTAACAGCTGTTTTATGTATCTCAGAATTACTGCAGAATTTATGAGCTGCAATCCATTGTACTCGGGACGTTCTGTCAAAGGTATATTGAAGAACAGTTCCTTGAAACCGTTGTCCACATATTCCTGGAGTTTTACATCGTTTTGCAAAAGCTTTTCAAGAGAGTTGCAATCTATCACTTTGCCATGTGCGGTAAGGTCCTTGTAGATATGTTCGGCGGCGTAATGGAATATACTTCCGAACTTGGCCGAATCAATCTCTGCACTTACTTCATCGGGGGCAGTCAGCAAGGCTACATATTTGTAATAAAATTTCAGATTGCAGTCTATGTATGTATTGAGTGCAGAAGGTGACAGAATAGCCTTTTTGTTTATTCTCGTATCAAAAACACTCTGCATTCGTTTCATTATCTCCGGGGTTTTCTTGATTTCAATCTTTTCAGTGCCCTGTGGCGATTGTGCGGCCTCCAGTCTTTCACGCTTGATGTCGAATCCCCACTCGATGAGGAACTGGAGCATGAAGCGTGACATCTCTCCACGGTTTATACCGTCGCTTGATGTATTGAAAAGCAGAGTTACTTTCTCGGCTCTTTGCAACAGTCTGTAGAAATAATAAGCAAAAACGGCTATCTTATGGTCGATTGTAGTCATGCCGAATGCCTTTCTGATATTGTATGGGATGAATGAGGCATCGCTTCCACTTTTCGGTAGCTGTCCTTCGTTTACAGAAAGCATTACTATGTTTCTGAAATCCAGATTTCGAGTTTCAAGTACTCCCATTACCTGCATACCTATTGCCGGCTCACCGTGGAAAGGAATATTGGCCGACTGGATGACGCGTGAGAGCAGACGTTTGAATGTACTTTGGTTCACGTCAAGGTCGCCTTCATCTATCAGAGAACTGAATCGGTTTACCATAGTGTATGCTTTGAACAGCGCTTCGCGGTACAGCTGGTCCAAAGCAGTATCCATAGTGGCCGACTTCTTCTGATATACGGCAGCTACTTGTTTCAGTACGTTGGTAATCATCCGGCAGATAGCCTGGTTGCTGTTGCATGGTGTGAATATGGTTTCCGTAGTCTCGTCCTTTTTCAGTTCCGAAGGGAGAGGGTAGAAACGGTTGTCGTGGATAAGGGATTTCTCCAATTTCCCTGCTTCCTCGCTCAGGAGTTGCGTGTATGGATGTTTAAGCACACTCAAAACTTCGGCAAACAGGAATCTGCCGTTTGACGGATTGTAGCCTGAAGTGTGAAGCTCAATAAGCGAGTTGATAAAGCTACAAGCAGGAGTCTGAGACAATGGAAATCCCATCGTTATATTGATATGACGTATATTCTCGGGCAAAGAATGCAGTACCGGCTGTAGTAAAGATTCGTTACACAATACTACGGCTGTCTCCTTTTCTTCCTCCGTAAGGTTTGTTCTTATCCATTGCGGAAGATATCTTGCCTGTCCGTTCTCGGTTGGAGATTCAATATATGTAATATCTTTCGGGGAGTTCAGATTGTTGAATACAGACGGTGGAAGTTCCGACGGGAAATCCCTTAAGTTTCGTTTGATGAATTCACCGGCCTCGTGAGGATGCTTGTTGAGATAGAAATTGTCGTAATCCCAATAGAACATAGCCTTTCCAGCCTTGTTCAGTTTGCTGAACAGAGTATGTTCCACCTTATTCAGCACGTTGAATCCCACGAAGACATATCTGTCGTAAGGGAGTTTGTCAATATCCATAGACTCCGTTACTTCCCTGTACATCATACCCTCGTAAGCTATACCTTGTTCACTGAGTATGGCCCTGAATTCAGTATATATCTCTCCCAATACATCCCAGATATTGATGAATCGCTGTTTCAGCTCGGTAACCTTGTCGATGGAGAAATTCTTGAAGAACTGGCTTAATGCTTCCTTTTGTCCTTCTTCCAGGAACTCGTACCCGTTGTCGTTAAGTTCGTTCAGGTCCTTGATATTGCGGAACATGGCTTCTGTGTCCACCATATTCTTGTCCGCATCGTCAAAGTCGCTTATAAGAAGTTCACCCCAGAAGTAGAAGTCGTCTAGCGATTCCTTGCTGCCTGATATATTGACAAACACCTTATAGAGTTCGCACACTAACTTCACTGGGTCACCAATCTGCAGGTCTGAAACCTTGCGGAATAGTTCGCCTATACTTATATATGCCGGCGACCATATCGGTCTGTCAGTTTCCGATGCCAGATATTCGTTGAAGAACAGACCGGCTCTCTTGTTAGGGAAGACAATGGCCGTACGGGTAAAGTCACCGTTTGTCTTCGTATATAAATCGTGAGCTACAAGCTTTAGAAAAGTTTCCATTTCTTTTTAAATAAATCGTTACACATTCTCCAGTTCGCCGGAGTAAACATACCATATATAGCCCTTAATGTCTGCATATCCCATTTCCGATAGCAGGGACATATACTCCCTTACCTGAGTGGAGTATTCCGGCTTTTTCTTTCCGAATTTGAAATCGACAACCACTACCTCGTCATCTTTCATCATCACTCGGTCTGGTCGTCTAGTCTGCATCTTTCCCTGTTCGTCATTATAGATTATGGAGCATTCGTTATACAGAGTCCACTCTCCGCTATACCAGTCTTTTACTTCCTCAAGGTTCAAGGCTCTTTCTGCTATCTCGCTTATCTCTTCTGCCTTTTCTGCAGATTCTATCACACCTTCGAACAGGAGTCTTTCAATAGCTGACGGTAAATCCTCTCTTGTGTCGATAGATGCAAAGAGTGTATGAAGCAGCTGTCCCTGTCTGATATATTGCGAGCGAAGGTTCTCTTCCTCATCCTCGTCACCTCTGATGAAGTCGGCAGAACGGTTGGACTGCTTGAAGTCAATCTCCGTTTCAAGTGATTCAATCTTTACATTGACTGCTTCCGGAACGGCTACAAGTCTGTTGGTGGTATCTGATTTCTTCTTCTCACCGCTTATGCAGATTTCCCCGTATTCATATATGATAGGTTCGTCGTTTTCTTCCTTATCCTCTTCGTCTTCTTCATCAGGTTCAGGCATGTTGCATATCATCTCGATATCCTTCATATAGTCTATTGATTCTCTCAGCAGTCGTGATACGGTATCTTTCTGCTCGTCCTTGCACCACACTATCAGGTTTTTGCATGCGCGTGTGAATGCCACGTACAGGAGGTTCAGATTATCCACCCACAGTTGCAGACGTTCTTCCCTATAGCTGTCGCTGAAATATGATTCTGCCATGGCAGACGAATAGTTCACAGGAGTAAGGTCAAGTTCGCAGAAAGGTTCCTTGTCGGCATCTGCTTCGTTTATCTTGCACCATAGCATATGGTTGAAAGTTTCATTCTCCATCTTCCAGTCGCAGAACGGCAGCAGCACGGTGTGATATTCCAGACCTTTCGATTTGTGGATAGACAGGATTCTGATACCGGATATCTCGCCCGACGGGATAGTCCTGGCATAAAGAGTTTCGCTCCAGTATGTCAGGAATGAAGTCAGTTCCGATGAGTTGTTCTGCATATATTCAGTCACTGCATCATAGAATGCACAGAGATACGCATCCTGCTCTTCTATCATATCCATACGGAAAATCACGAACAGTTTTTCAAGCAGTTCATAGAGTGGCATCAGGTTCAATTCTGGCTGCAGTAATCGGAATTCTGCAGGAAGATAATCCTCAACACTGTTCAGCAGTACAGTGTTATAATCAACATCCTTTTTGAGTATTTCCTTCTGATATGCCACAGCCAGTCTTGCACAGGCTATTCTGTCCGTAGGCTCGGATATATACCTCAGTCCGTCGATAAGCATACATACCGCGAGCGAAGCATCAAGTCGGAAAGCCTCGTCCGAAACAACTCGGTACGGAGTATTCTTGTCGAAATAATCAGCTATGGCAGGTATGCTTTTGTTCTTTCTCACCAGGATGGCAATGTCATTCACTCTGATATCTTTCTTAACGAGTGAATCAACTTCCTCTGCCAGCAGTTCCATAGTAGTGTCAGCATACGGATGTTCCTCACTGTTTTTCAGGAATGATAGTTTGATATACCCTTCTTTCGTATCCTTTGAAGTCTTCTGGCGGACATCGCTGTATGCATCAAGCAGCTGAGTGCAGTCTTCACCCTCATCTGCCTTGTATCTTTCGTTCAGAACCTTGCATGCCGATGTGAAAATGTCATTGTTGAATGCTATGATATTTGCCTCGCTTCGCCAGTTAGTATCCAGAGTCTTAGAGTTCAGTCGGAAACTTCTGTCCTTGTCCAGTCCGGCAAGAATCTTCCAGTCACCGTTTCTCCAGCGGTAGATACTCTGTTTTATGTCGCCCACTATCATACTGCCTTCCTTTTGTGCCAGACTCTCTTCGAGCAGAAGATGGAAGTTCTCCCATTGCATACGCGACGTGTCCTGAAACTCGTCTATCATCACGGTGTCTATGGTAGTACCAATTTTCTCATATACGAAGGATGCGTCGCCCTCCCTGATGATGCTGTGCAGCAGAGCGTTGGTATCCGAAAGCAGGAAACGGTTATGATTAAGGTTCTGCTCCCTTACCTCGCTGTCTATACGCATAAGCAGTTGCAGATTGTTGAGATATCGGAGCGACATGTCGCACGAGTTCAGAACCTTGTTGCTTGACATTCTCGTGCTCTCCGCATCATTAAGTATCTGTATCAGAACTTGGTCTGCAAGTGATATGATAGTACTTTTATATGGAGAGGTCTTTGTAGTCCAGTTTTCCGCACCTTCCAGACATTTTTCTACAGTGGAGTTTCGCACATCATTACTCAGTTTTCCCGATGCTATCTTGTTGAAATAGCTTCCTATGCCGCGAGCACCGTTCTTTAAATCAGTAGGGTTTAGTCCGTTTGCTTTCAGAATCTCCTGGAAGTGTTCATTGAATCCTTTCATTGTATCAAGTATGGATTCGCGTTTCTCCTGTAGCTTCTTTCTGTATTGCGGAATAAACTTAGTGTCCTTCAGCTTTTCGCGCAGAGTTACACCTTTTTCTATGTAAGCCTCGTCGAAAATGTTGCGTCCGAAATCTTTTATTTCGGAAGATACGTTCCATCTCTTGTCGTCGGCTATTCTTTCCTCTATATATTCGAGCAACCAGTAAAGGGTAGGCGACATGCGGTCCAGTTTCTCAATCATACTGTCCACTGCATCGCTCAGCACATCACCGTTATTCAGCTCGATTGTCATATTTGCACCAAGTTCAAGCTCGCGTGCAAGATTCCTCATTACCGACTGGAAGAACGAGTCTATAGTCTCTATTCTGAAACGGCTGTAGTCGTGGATGATATTCTTCAGTGCAGTGTCAGCAGCCCTTCTTATCTCATCGACGCTTTTATCGGAAGTCTTCATTATCTCTTTCAGATAGCCGTCCGACGATTTCAGCGAAGTGGCGATACCGTACAGCTGACTGAGGATTCTTTCCTTCATCTCCGTAGTGGCCTTGTTGGTGAAAGTAACGGCTAAGATGCGTCTGTACGAGTAGGGGTCTTCTATCAGTTGCCTGATATATTGCACCGCCAGGGTGAAAGTCTTTCCCGAGCCTGCCGAAGCCTTATATACTAATAATCTTGGGTCCTGTTCCATATAGAGTGGTTATTGTTGTAAAATTTTTTCAGCTATTTCCATATATCTTATTATGTCCGTAGTGAGCTCCTTGACGTACTCTTTTGAGCGTTTATGACCAAGACGCACCACTATTGCGTTCTTCGAAGGTATGGCTATGATATACTGTCCCAGCATACCTCTGAAGTACGGACATTTCTCTCCTTTATAGTCCATAATCCATGTCTGGAAACCGTAATATGAAAGCGGGTCCTTGCCCCACTGGTCTTTCAGATATGATGCCGGTGTCATGGCCTCTTCTATATATTCCTTGCTTACCAGTTGCCTTCCGTTCCAGTTGCCTTTGTTCAACATCAGTCGTCCGAACCTTGCGGCATCCCTTGCCGTGGTGTGGAAACAGCAGAACGATTTCTCGTCGCCATCTTTTTTGTCGAGAAGCCAGAAAGCATCCTGTCCGGCCATCATCGGTTGCCACAGTCTCTTTTCCGCATATCTGCTGATGGTTTCGCCTGTTGCTGCTTCGACTACAAATGACAGCAACTGAGTTTCACCGCTTCTGTAGGAATACTGTACTCCAGGAGTGTCGACGATATCAAGACTTATTATGAGATTGTAGAGGTCATTGCCGTAATATCCGTGCGTGGTAACAGAGAAAAGCGAAGCGTACGCCTCGTCCCAGTCCATCCCGGCGCTCATTGTAAGCAGGTTTCTGATAGTGATATCCTTTTGCCTTCCACGGTTATATTCAGGGATGTATTTTACTACCTTGTCGTCCACGCTGCCTATCTTGCCTTCGTCAATGGCTATACCCACAAGCAGCCCCACAATGCTCTTCGTGGCAGAAAACAGGTTTGAAGTCAGAGTATCGTTCCATCCTCCGCGATAAGTCTCGTACAGAATACTGTCATTCCTTATTATCAGGAAGGATGCCGTTTTCATATCGTCTATATAAGCAGAATCCTCTTTTGACAGTCTGAAAGAATTGTACTTGTCCGAAACAGTCCATTCCCAGCAAGAGTCCGGAGCATGAACGGTGGCATGTTCGAAAATGCCGAGGTCATCGATAGTGGGAAACCAGTGTATCAGCGCCTTTTTGGCATAGAAAGGAAGGCACAGATATGCGATGATTATTGCAACCGGTATCGCTATGAGAATTTTTTTTTCTGTTTTCATAATTTTTTTGTTTTATGACCGAACAAAAGACATCGTTCCTCTGTTATATATTTTGAAAGTTATACAAAAGCTTAATATTCTTGTTTGGTTTTATGTTGGAGTTATGTTTTTAATTCCTCATTGATTAAAAGTCCGTCAGTGTTTGTGAAAATACTGACGGATTTTCATTTTATAGTTTTATTCCTGCGAAAGAATATCCATATACTCCTCATACGATATATACCTGCCGCCCATCGACTTCAGATGCGGAGTCTCGAACTGGCAGTCTATCATCAGCCCGCCTCTTTCCTCAAGGAAACGTGCCAGATGTATAAGAGCAAGTTTTGATGCACTCGGCACGAGAGAGAACATACTCTCGCCGAAGAAACATCTTCCAATAGCCACACCGTAAAGTCCGCCCACAAGCCTGTCGTCTTCCCATACCTCCACGCTGGCAGCAAACTGCTGTTCGTGCAGTCTGATATACGCTTCCGTCATTTCCGGGCCGAGCCATGCACCTTCCTCATCCTCGCGCAGCTTTCCGCAGTGGCGTATCACATCCTCAAAAGCCCGGTTGATGGTTATTCTGTACTTATCCTTATTCATAAGCGTACGCATGGAGTGCGACACATGTATCTCCGAAGGGAAGATAACGAACCTCTGCATAGGGCACCACCATTCTATGACATCCCTTTTGAAGGCATACCACGGGAAAATCCCGTAAGAGTATGCCAGCAGCAGCCTGTCGATGGACAAGTCGCCTCCTATGGCAAGCAGCCCGTCCGGCTCCCCAAGATGAGGGTCCGGAAAAGCTATCCTTTTACTCAGCTTGAATACCATACCTTATCACTTCTTTAGGGTTATGGCCGGAATATCATTCTTGATGCTGACAACGGCATGACCACCGTTTTTCAGTTTGCCGAACAGCATCTCCTTCACAAACAGCGGTTTCAGGTGATGGCCTATCACTCTGTCCATCTCGCGTGCACCGTATTCCTTGGTTATGCTCTTCCTGAGCAGCCATTCCTTGGCATCTGCCTCCATTTCCATAGTCACCTTGTTAGCCTCAAGTTTCGCGCTGAATTCCCTCAGTTTCTTTTCGAGGATTAGTTTGGCCATGTTGCTGTCCATATCGTTGAACACCACAGTGGCCGACAGTCTGTTCAGGAACTCAGGCTTGAATGTCTTCTTGACCTGCTTCAGCATCGAATCGCCGGCAGTGGCCTGCCCTCTGAATCCTATAGAAGCCTGATGGGCATACTGCGCTCCCGCATTCGATGTCATAATCAGAATCAGATGACGGCAGTCCGACTTGCGCCCCTTGTTGTCGGTAAGCACGGCATAGTCCATCACCTGCAGCAGTATGTTGAATATGTCCGGATGCGCCTTCTCTATCTCATCAAGCAGCAGAACACAGTTCGGAGTTTTGCGAATGGCATCCGTCAGAAGTCCGCCTTCCTCATAACCCACATATCCCGCAGGCGAGCCGATAAGTTTCGCCACGGTATGTTTTTCCGAATATTCACTCATATCGAATCGTACCAGACCGATACCAAGCTCGGCGGCAAGCACCTTTGCAATCTCTGTCTTACCCACACCCGTAGGACCGACAAACAGAAGGCTCGCTATAGGCTTGTTGTCGTCGTTCAGTCCGGCTTTAGACATCATTACAGCCTCAGTCACCTGAGTGATGGCCTGGTCCTGACCGTAGATAAGCGATTTCATCTTTGCCGGCAGATGTTCAAGCTCCGTATTGTCTTCCTTGGCAGTGATGGATTCTATCTTGCACATCCTTGCAAGTATGTCCGAAATAAGCTCTTTTGTAACGATATTTTTATCTTTTCCGTCGTTGTGAATCTCCCTGTACGCACCTGCCTCGTCTATCAGGTCTATAGCCTTGTCCGGCAGGAACTTGTCCTTGATATACTTGTCGCTCATGCTGACGGCGTATTCTATCACTCCCTTGCGGTACTTCACATTGTGGAATGCCTCGTATCCCTTTATCAATCCCTTGATAATCTTGACGGTATCGTCTGTGCTCGGCTCTAAGATATCTATCTGCTGGAAACGCCTTACCATACCCTTGCTGCCGGCAAAGTACTTGTTGTATTCCTCATAAGTGGTTGAGCCGATGAACTTTATCTTTCCTCCTTCAAGGTATGGTTTAAGCATGTTCGATGCATCCAGCGAGCCGTCGCTCGTTCTTCCTGCACCTATAAGGTTGTGTATCTCGTCGATGTAGATAATGGCCTTGCCCTCTTTCTCCGCTCCAAGCATGATGCCCTTCAGCCTCTTTTCAAATTCGCCGCGGTACTGGGTTCCGGCTATGATACCGCCGAGGTCAAGCTCATAGATGCGGTAGCCCTTCAGCTTTTCCGGCACACTGCCTTTCTCTATTCTTTCCGCCAGACCATAGATGAGGGAAGTCTTTCCCACACCCGATTCGCCTATATGCAGAGGATTGTTCTTCTCCTTGCGGCACAGAACGCGGATAGTCTTTTCCAGTTCCTCCTCCCTCCCGATAAGCGGATTGTGGCTGTCCAGATTATCGTTTATGCAGGTTACGAAGTTTTTCCAGGTCTCGTTCTTCTCGTAGCCGTGTTCATGCTCTTCGTCATCGTAGTCGTAGCTGTATTCATCAATCAGCATACTTGTAAACTCGGCCACATCGTCTTTCAGAGTACTCTTCAGGATATAGGCCGCCCATGAGTCTGTCAGTTCCAGCATACCCTGCACAAGGTGCGGAACGTCTATCTCGTTTGCTCCCGAGAAGGAAACTATCAGATGCGCTTTCAGAAATACCTCTGCCATCTGCGATGAGTTCTCCGGCTCGTACTGGGTATCTTCCGGCAGAATCTCGAACTTGGTGTTCAGAATCTCCTTTATCTTCTTTTCAAGTTTGCCTATGTTGCACGCCATGTCCTCCAGGGCATATACGAACTCATCCTGCTGGATGAGAGCATACAGAAGATGTTCGGGAGTGACAAACTCATGTCTCCTGAACTTGGCTTCCGTATGTGCAACTTCCAATGCTTTATTTACGTGTTTAGTATATTTCAAGTCCATATTTCCTGTTGTGAAAGTTAAGCCTGCTTGTCCTCAGGCAATACTGTAAGTTTTAGCGGGAATCCTTCCTCGCGCGCCATGTCCGTGGCTTTTCTCACCTTCGACAGTGCGATGTCATAGCTGTAGATGCCTACCACAGCCGAACCGCTCTTGTGAACGCTCATCATCAGAGTCTCGGCCTCTGTCTCCGATTTGAAGAATACTGTAGTCAGAACTTTTACCACGAAATCCATGGTTGTGAAGTCATCGTTATAGATGATGACCTTATAACGTCTCGGCTCTTTCAGGCTGACACGTCCTTTTTCCTTTATGTTTGTTTGCTGTTGTCCCATAATGAGAACAAACTTAATAAAAAAACTTTAAATCTCAATGAATGTTCATTTTAAATAAAAGAATAAAGCCTCATAAACAGTCTATTCGTGATAAACTTTTTATGAGGCCTGTATATTCAGTATGCTGTTTGTCAGATTCCTGCAAATTCTTTAGCAAGCTGAGTCATCTGTTTCAGGAAGTTGGTTTTGGTATCTTTCAGCTGTACGGTAATAGTAAATTCATCGTCGTAAGTTACGCTCATATTGTCGGCATTCTTCAGAACGCTGCCCATAGCAGTCATTTTGGCATTGCCCGATTTTAATAACATCTGCATTATCGGGAGCTGGCTCAATGCGTTGAAGTCGATAATGTAAGCCACTTTCTTACCCTTGATGTCTTTTGCATATGAGTTGTCCTCAGCCGATGCTTCAGGCTTCTTACCTATATTCTTATATGTATTCTCATTGTTCGTAGCATAAATCATATCGTCCTTATAGCCCAAGAATATGTTATCCCTGCCTGTTTGTATCAGATATGCATTCTCTTCAAGCTCTGTAAATTTTGAGTATCTTGTAAGTGAGTTACTGTCTTTATTGTTGTACAGCTCCTTGAGGATGTCGCCGTTCTTCGCCTCTGCATAAACTACTATGGCCGGTGTTTCAGTCATATTGAAGTCAGTTACCCCGAATGTGATTTCCTTTCCTACAGATTTGAGCACCTTTTCTATTGTTTCTGCATCTTCCAAGGAAATGTTTTTCTGGAAATCCTCATTTTCTTTCAGCATCTCGAATATCTTGTCGTTCTCTATGCTGACACTCATCAGACATAGCGTTGATTTTGGGAGATATTCAAGCATCGAATTCTTGATAGGAGAGAAGTAGTCATTATGTTTCTCGTACAATTCCTTTATCTTTTCGTCGTCAGTATAGAATTCCGATTTGATTACAAGTCTTCCGTTTTCAAAGAATATGCCGGAAATGAGTTTACATTCTTCAGCAGCCCCGTCTATTCCTATACTCTTTTCCAGTATCTCTTTGTAGTCGTTGTCCAGTTCCTCAAAGTTGTTGTAAATGGCGATGTCGGCTTTCTTGTCCTGCATTCTGATGAAACCTTTGTCGGATGCTATACTCTCTTCGCTTTTGCCGTTCAGTACTTCGATGGCATTCAGTTTCAGTTTGTCACTATTGCCCGAAGTCTTGCTTTTCACGGCTATGAATGTGTTCTCGTTAAAAGCGATGTAGCTGTAGCCGTCCATCTGTGAAAAACTGTAGCCCTCTTTTTCTGTCAGTTCGCTTATCTCAGTGTCATTCCCCAAGAGCTTTATGCTGTTTGCAAGCGATTCCTTGTCTGTAACTTTTGCAGCGAGTATCATGTCGTTTTTGTCGGAGTAGAAAACATAAACCGGTTTGCTCAAGTCTATTCCGCATTCATCCGGGTTCTCAATAATGCTTTCCAGTTTCTCGAAGCTTGCCGCGTTCATTTCCTTTTTCAGTATGTCTGTCAGTTTGCCTAAAGCTTCTTTGTTCTCCTTGTCGTTTATGCCGGCCTTTTCGCCCAACGCTTTCAGGTTTATCGATGCCACCATAGGAGTGTCCTTAGGAATTACGTTCAGATAATCGTCTGATTTGGAGCATGATGCAAGGAATGATACTACCGTAAGTAGCAGCGCTACAGATAAATAGATGTTTTTCATAACATAAAAATTAATAAGTTATACAATAGTGATAATCCGGATTTTATTCCTGTTATGCAAAAATATGATTTTTCTTGATATTTTGCTGCTGATTGTGCCGTTTTTTTTACAGTTGTTGATGCAAACGAAAAGAAATATATGACTTTGTATATTCATCAAAACGACGGTACATATTCTCTAAATACAACTTATATTTATGTATATATAACTTATGTTTTTGTATATATAAGTTGTATATATAAAAACAAAGATTGTATTTACAGAAAATGACGAGTCAGAATACAGTTCTTGTCAGCCCGATTCAGTGATGTTTATACGGTGTTGGCCTGTCTGTATATAAGATACTCTGCACCCCGGGATTAAAAGCTGAAAACCATGCTTTCACTTTGTACTTCACTCTGTTTGCACTATCTTTGCAGTGATTTAATCTGCCGAGGTGACATTAAGCAGGAGCAAACATGTATTAATCTAACTAACGTATCAACTATGTACACAGTAATCAAAAGGATGGAAATTTCAGCCTCACACTCGCTCAGACTGTCTTATCCGAGCAAATGCGAGAAGCTTCATGGTCACAACTGGATTATAACCGTTTATTGCCGCTCCGAAGAGCTTGACGAGAACGGTATGGTGGTAGATTTCACCCACATCAAGCAGGCGGTGGAAAAGCAGCTCGACCATAACAACCTGAATGATGTGCTTCCTTTCAATCCTACGGCAGAAAATATAGCTTTCTGGGTATGCAGCCAGGTTCCTCATTGTTTCAAGGTAGAAGTAAAAGAGTCGGAAGGTAATACAGCTATCTATGAGAAAGATTAATGAAATTTTCTACAGTCTGCAGGGCGAAGGGTTTCACACCGGCACTCCTGCTGTCTTCGTACGCTTCTCGGGTTGTAACCTGAAATGCAGCTTCTGCGATACACGCCATGAAGAAGGCCGTATGATGACGGACGATGAGATAGTGTCTGAGGTGTCTGTCTATCCGTGCCGAATGGTTATTCTTACGGGAGGAGAGCCGGGACTGTGGATTGACAGTGAGCTGATAGCGGCACTGCATGCGGCAGGCAAGTATATAGCTATAGAAACCAACGGCACATGTGTCTTGCCGGAGGACATCGACTGGGTAACATGTTCGCCCAAAGAGGGGGCTATGCTGAAAATACGTCATATGGACGAAGTGAAGGTGGTCTATACAGGCCAGGATGTATCTACCTGCCTCGGACTGCCGGCAAAGCATCATTTCCTGCAACCATGTTCAGGACAAAACACCAACGAAGTGATAGCCTACATCAAGGAGCATCCACAGTGGAGGCTGAGTCTTCAGACACATAAGCTGATTGATATTCCGTGAGATAACTGGGCTTTATAATATTTATCAGGGGCTAAATACATAAATCGGTATTTATAAACTTATTATGTTAGGATAAATTATTACATTTGTTTTTTGTTAAACCCTATCATGTATATTCCTTTATTAGATACACCATCGAAGAATTACAACATATGCCTGAAGGACAGACCTTCGACTGCAAAAGCATACACATTGACCCGAAAGCCCTTGCTACCACTATTATAGCAATGGCTAATGCTGATGGTGGTATGATTGCTGTGGGTATTTCTGACAAGACTCGCCGTATTGAAGGTATAGATCAAGATAAAGTACATTTGAACGAAATTCTCCGTACTCCATTTGACTTCTGTGTTCCTACGGTGAATGTAGTTACTGAATATATACCTTGTATTGATTGTAATGGAAGTGAAAATCATATTATGATTATTCATGTACCTGCAAGTCCGCGTCTTCATGCAAATCAGGCTGATGAAGTTTTTTGGAGGGTTGGGGACAAGTCTCGTAAACTTTCATTTGAGGAACGCTTGAGATTGATGTATGATAAAGGGGAACGTTATTATGAGGATAGTCCAACATATAATGCTTCACTTGAAGATATAGATATGGATGTGGTTAAAGCGTACATGGAACGTATTGGTTATGGCAAGACCGCTATGGAGTATCTTACGGAGAACAAAGGTTTTGTAACATATAAAGACGATGAACCTCAAGTCAGTGCGGCATGTATTTTACTTTTTGGTAAACGTCCTCAGACATTCTTCCCTCGTGCTCGTGTTCGTTTTATACGTTATGTGGGAACTGAAGAAAAGTTTGGTCGTGAAATGAACGTTATTAAGGATGTGACTTTTGAAGGCCGTATTCTTGATCAGATACAAAAGACAGTAGAATATCTTGAAACACAAGTTAAGGAACATTCCTACCTTGGAGAAAACGGTGTTTTCCGTACAGACCGGGAATATCCTAAATTTGTAATACAGGAGATGGTGGTAAACTCATGTTGTCATCGGGATTACAGCATAAAAGGAACAGAAATACAGATAAAGATGTTTGAAGACCGTTTGGTCTTTGAAACTCCTGGTAAACTTCCTGGTATTGTCCGTACTGATAATATACGCCATACTCATTTCTCTCGTAATCCTAAAATAGCAGAATATCTTAAAGCTTATGATTATGTGAAAGAGTTTGGCGAAGGTGTTGATCGTATGTGTCGTGAACTCAAAGCCATTGGAACTCGTGAACCTCAATATAATCTTGTAGCTTTCATTATGAAGGCTACGGTTTATGCCAATCTTGTAACTGAGAGGCATGATATTGGCGGATATGGATATGTAGATACAATAGTTTCGGAACCTTATTTCGAAAAAGGGCAAGAGAGGGGCAAGAGAAGGGCAAGAGAGGGGCAAGACTATATCCTGAATATAATAGAAGCTAATCCTAAAATAAGTATTTCCAAGTTGGCTAAGGAATGTGGGCTTTCAGTTAAAGCAACAAGAATAGTTTTAGACGGATTGCGTAAAAAAGGTCTTCTCATTAGGGTTGGGCCTGATTTTGGTGGATATTGGAAAGTAAAAGGAAGTGATTATAGCTTATGATTGGAATTTATCTGGATTTATTAATTGTTACTTTTTATTTTACTTTTGCGACTGAAAATAATTAATTAGGAGATTTATGTCTGTAGTAAAACCTCAGTTTTTGATTGGAGCTGCTGCGTCCGGTAGCGGCAAGACTACTTTCACGATGGGGCTGCTGTGCGTGCTGAAAAGGAGAGGAATACGGGTGCAGCCGTTCAAGTGCGGACCGGATTATATCGACGGTAAGTTTCATGCCATAGCGGCCGGAATGGAATCGGTGAACTTAGATACATGGATGGCTTCGGACACTCATGTGCGTGAGGTGTATTCGCATTATGCAAAGGATGCATCGGCCTGTGTGGTGGAAGGTGTAATGGGACTGTTCGACGGCTATGACAGGATGAAGGGTAGTAGCGCGGAGATTGCCGCAATGCTTAATCTGCCTGTAGTAGTCATTCTTAATGCACGTTCTTCTGCTTACACTGTGGCTGCCATATTGTATGGACTGAAAAATTTCATGCCTGAAGTGAATGTGGCGGGAGTGGTGTTCAATCAGGTGGGGTCTGCTTCGCATTATTCGTATCTGAAAGAGGCATGTGCTGATGTCGGTGTAGCTGATTTGGGATATCTGCCTAAGGTTTCCGACATTGAAGTGCCTTCCAGACATCTCGGACTGACAATCGGCAAGGAAAATGAGATAGACGCTCTGTCGGACAGGGTGGCTGATATTATAGAACAGTATGTGGATGTGGATCGCTTGCTGGAGATTACTTCACGTCCGCTTGAAGTAAAGGAAGGCTCTAAGGCTTCTGTCAGGTCTGCAAATGGATTTAATCGGAGAAGAATAGCTGTGGCGCAGGATGCTGCATTTAACTTTATCTATAAGGAAAATCTTGATGTTCTTTCGCGTCAGGCTGATGTGGTTACTTTCAGTCCGTTGGCCGGTGACGAACTGCCACAGGCGGATTATGTATATTTGCCAGGAGGCTATCCTGAGTTCTTTGTCGGAGAACTGAGTGCGAATGTAAGGTTGGGAGAACAGTTAAGGGAGTTTGCCGAAAATGGCGGACGTTTGTTTGCCGAGTGCGGAGGTATGATGTATCTCTGTAGGAAGATGGTTACACGCGAGGGTGATTCTTATCCTATGACAGGGGTATTGCCTTTGGAGTGTACTCTTGAGAAGATGCGTCTTCATTTAGGGTATCGTACGGCGCAGTATCGCGGAATGCAGCTTAAAGGGCATGAGTTTCATTATTCGTCGGTCGTTCAGCCGGACTTGTTGCCTTCCGAAGTGTGTCAGTTTAATGCCAAGGGTGCGGCTGTAGATACTCCTCTGTACCGCTATAAGAATGTTATAGCAGGATATACGCACTGGTACTGGGGCGAGAACGATTTCTTTAAATTGTGGGATTGATAATGACAAGAATATGAGAAAAATATATACACGTACGGGTGATGAAGGAATGACAGGTATTCACGGTGGAGAACGTGTACCTAAGGATGATATCCGTATAGAGGCTAACGGTTGCCTTGACGAGCTTAATACTTTGTTGGGTATCATAAGGAGCATGCTGCCTGAAACGGATGAATGGCAGGAAAAGCTTTATTTCATACAGCACAGCATGATGATAGTGATGAGTCATGTGGCCACTCCTTCTGCCATCAGGGAGAGTAATCCGAATGAACTGCCTCAGGATTTGGACAAGTTCTGTGAGGACTGGATGGACGTGATGATGTCGCAGCTTGAAGACAACGGTTATTTCATTCTACCGGGAGGAACACCGCTTGCCGCACAGTTGCAGAATGCAAGGGCAGTGGCACGCAGGGCTGAACGAAGACTGTGGACTCTCAACCGTACTGACGAGGTGCCGGGAGAGATACTCCGGTTTATAAACAGATTGTCGGATTTGCTTTTTGTTATGGCCAGGTTTGAAATGCAAAGGCAACAATGGCCGGAAGAGAAATGGATGAAATTTTCTTACAAAAGAAAGAAAAGGAACGATAATCAGCAGTAAAAAACATTACATCAATGACTAAGAATATTCAACGATTACACCCTTTGATGCTTGCCGGTACGGGCAGTGATGTGGGCAAAAGTATATTGGCTACGGCTCTGTGCAGAATCTTCCTGCAGGACGGTTGTCATCCGGCTCCTTTCAAGGCGCAGAATATGGCTCTCAACTCGTATGCCACTCCTGAAGGTTTGGAGATAGGAAGGGCACAGGCGGTACAGGCTGAGGCTGCATGTGTACCGTGTCATACGGATATGAATCCTCTTTTGCTGAAACCGAGTTCGGACCATACATCGCAGGTGGTTCTGAACGGTAAGCCTATAGGTAACCGCAGTGCATACGAATATTTCCGCAAAGAAGGAAGAGAAGAATTGCGTCGTGAGGTGTGCGCAGCTTTCGACAGGCTGGCAGCACGTTATAATCCTATAGTGATGGAGGGTGCAGGAAGTATCTCCGAAATAAATCTCAGAGATACTGACCTTGTAAACATGCCGATGGCGAGATATGCCGATGCGGATGTCATTCTTGTAGCGGATATCGACCGTGGGGGTGTGTTCGCCAGTGCATACGGTTCTATTGCACTGCAGTTGCCGGAGGATCGCAAGCGCATTAAGGGGATAATAGTAAATAAGTTCCGTGGTGATTTGCGTCTGTTTGAATCAGGTGTGAAACTGATGGAGGAGACATGTAGTGTGCCTGTGCTTGGGGTGATTCCGTATTATAAGGATATCTATATAGAAGAGGAGGATTCTCTCGAACTGCAGCAGAAACAGCGTTCGGCTGTAAGCGGAAAGGTCAATATCGCAGTTGTGCTGTTGCGTCATTTATCGAATTTCACTGACTTCAACCGTCTGGAACGTGACGAACGTGTGAATCTCTATTATACAAACAATACCGAAGAGATAAGCAAGGCTGATATAGTAATCATGCCGGGAACGAAAAGCACTCTTGATGATTTGCTGGAGCTTCGCCGTAATGGAGTTGCCGAGGCTGTTGTCAGGGCTGCACGAAACGGTGCTACAGTCATTGGAATATGTGGAGGTTATCAGATGATGGGCCTGTCGGTAGAAGACCCTGACGGAGTGGAAGGAGGAATAAACCGATTGCCGGGACTTGGTCTGCTGCCTGTTTCAACTGTAATGCAGTCCGATAAGGTTACACGTCAGACTGAATTCAGATTCTTGAATACTGACGGAGGTATCTGCAAGGGATATGAGATTCATATGGGGCAAAGTGATATCACTGCTGACAGCGATGCTGTTCCTTTGAATTATCTGCAGGATGGAACTACAGAGGGATGGAGAGTGGGCAACAAGTGTTTTGGTACTTATATGCATGGTATTTTAGACAATGAGGCTGTAGTGGATTTATTGCTGGCTCCTTATGTGAAGGTTGGCAAGGGAAATATTTCCGATTATCGTACTTTCAAGGAGGAACAGTATGACAGGTTGGCTGCTCATGTGCGTTCTCATTTGAATATGCCTTTGCTGTATGAAATCCTTGGCGGAAATGATTGAGTGGGTTGAATGATGAACTGATTAATGGTGTAAGTAATGGAATTACAATCGTTGTGTGTCATATTGTCTTTACTGGCAGGGGTGGTTTTGGACAAACTGTTGGGTGACCCGATGTGGTTGCCTCATCCGGTGGTTGGTTTCGGCAGGATGATACGTTTCTTTGAACATAACTGGAATCGTGGCGGCAACCGTCGTTTCAAGGGGGCGATATCTGTATTGTTGTTGGTTGCCGGAGTTTTCCTCGTGTCTTATTTCGTAATGAAATATGCCTTTGCATATAGCAGTTGGTTAGGATGTATCATATCAGCTATAGCAGTATTCTTCTGCCTGGCAGGAAAGACGCTGGTAGATGAGGTAAGGATGGTGTTTGATGCAATGGAAGTGTCGTTGGAGAAAGGGCGCTTGCAGGTTTCGCGCATTGTGGGCAGGGATACAAAGGAGCTTGACGGTCAGGAAGTACGTGCGGCGGCGCTGGAAACTTTGGCTGAGAATCTGAGTGACGGGGTGATAGCTCCACTGTTCTGGTATCTGCTTTTGGGAGTACCCGGAATGTTGACATACAAGATGATTAATACACTGGATTCAATGATAGGCTATAAGAATGAGCGTTACAGACTGTTCGGCTTCTGTGCAGCAAAGCTTGATGATGCGGCTAATTATATACCGGCACGTCTTACTGCATTGTTGATGGTGGCAGTTTCCGGACATCCATCGTTGCTGAAGTTTGTACTCCGTTACGGTAGCGAACATGCCAGCCCTAACTCGGGATATCCTGAGGCTGCACTTGCAGGTATTCTGGATTGCCGTTTCGGAGGACCTCACAATTATTTCGGAGAGCTTGTTTATAAACCTTTCATCGGTAGCAACGAGCGTACTTTCGAGCGTAGGGATGCAGACGTGGCTATCCGTATAAACAGGTATGCCGAACTGCTTATGATAATAATTATGGTGGCTGCAGTATATATGTCGTGCGGATATCTTCCTTTAAGATAATCATAAGCGAAAAATACTTGAATTTCTTCTCTTTGGTTATATTTGTGTCTGTAGTATAAAACTCGTTATCTCTGCTTAGAGCCTGTTTAAAACTGAAAATACATTAAATATTTTCCGGTTTTTCATTTTTTTCCGTACATTTGTAACGTTTTGTTCCGATAGGCCTATTCACAGGCTGAGGATGAAAAGGGAATCGGGTGAAAATCCCGGACAGTCCCGCTGCTGTAATCTCCATAAAGAGGATTGCTTGATTATCTCTTCTTACCACTGTCTGCGGTTAATGCCATGACGGGAAGGTAAAGCCATCCGGAGTAAGTCAGAAGACCTGCAAAACGATAAATCATGCCGTACATTCTCGAGGAAAGAATGCTGACGGATACATGTAATTTTTGTAATACACTTATTGAGTAAGAAATGGGCAAACTGAATTATTTTGTCCACAGGTGCGCTGTAACTGTACTGTTTTTGTGTCCGATAATGGTATCTATGGCACAGGAGCATAACACAGACAGCATCACCGGTAGGATACACCAAATTCCGGACGTAACTATCAGTGCGAGAAAGACTCCATCTGCTTTAATGGCAACGTCACCGCTTCAGATATTGAAAAAATCAGAACTGGAGCGTATGGGAGTGTATGATGTAGCCGAAGCAGTAAGACACTTTTCGGGAGTTAATGTAAAAGACTACGGAGGTATAGGAGGACTGAAAACTGTTTCCATAAGAAGTATGGGAGCGCAGCATACAGGAGTTATATACGATGGAGTAAGCATAAGCGACTGCCAGTCAGGGCAGGTAGATATTTCAAGATACTCTCTGGGCAATGTTTCCGAACTTTCTCTGACTATAGGTCAGACGGATGATATATACCAGAGTGCGAAGGCATTTGCTTCGGCTGGTGTTCTAAGCATAAAGACTATAACGCCTGACATGGAAAAAGGGAAATACAGTCTTAACGCTAACTTCAAGACCGGCTCATTCGGTTTGGTTAATCCTTCTGTAATGTATAGCCATAAAATAACTGATAAAACGGGTCTTTCATTTTATGGAGATTATCTCCAAGCCGACGGTAACTACAGATTTAAATTAAGGAACGGTAACCAACTGATTGATGCAAAAAGAAACAACAGCGACATACGTTCTTACAGAGCAGAAGCAAATCTGTACTCATCCATTACCTCCAAACAAGACCTACAAGTAAAAGCATACCTATTTGACTCTGAAAGAGGACTGCCGGGAAGTGTGGTTTACGACAATCCTTATTCCGCTGAAAGACTGTACGACAGAAACTATTTCGGACAAGTGCGTTACGAAAACAGATGGAATAAACGGTTGAAAATGCAGGTACTTGGAAAATTCAACTACAGTTGGAACAGAGACTATAACGACAAGTCATCCGGAATAACTGACGACCGATACAGACAGACAGAGACCTATCTGTCAGCCACCGTAATGGGCAGTCCGATAAAAAATCTTTCTTTCTCATTTGCACAGGATTTTGCATATAATTATCTGTACACTAACCTGAGAGATTGCCAGTTTCCCGAAAGATTTACTGTACTCAGTGTTTTAGCGGCCAGATATGAACGTACTAACTTCTCTGCTTCGGCTTCATTGCTCAACACATACATAACAGAGAATGTGAAGATAGGAAAAGCTGCAGACGACAGAAAGCGTCTGTCTCCTGCTGTCAGTGTATCATGGAAACCTCTGCGCTTGCACGGACTGAGGATTAGAGCCTCTTATAAGGATATATTCAGAACCCCTACATTCAACGACCTGTATTATCTCCTGATAGGAAATACCAATCTGCGTCCGGAAACCACACGACAGGGAAACTTAGGAGTGACATACAGTAAATCGGATTCTCACAGGAGGCTCAGGTTCCTTAGTCTTTCAGCCGATGTATATTATAATAAGGTGAACGACAAGATTGTTGCGGTTCCAACCATGTTTGTGTGGAAAATGATGAATGTAGGTAAAGTTGAAACAATTGGCACAGATATAAACATATCGTCGGAATACAGTCTGACAGACAAAATAAACCTTTATCTCACAGCTAATTATAACTTCATCCAGGCAGAGGATATAACCGACCCTGAATCAAAGACATGGAGAAACCAGATAGTGTACACTCCAAAACATTCAGGAGGAGGAAGTCTCACTATAGAGAACCCATGGGTGAATATTACATATAATGTAAATTTTGCTTCTGAGAGGTATACTCTGGCGCAAAACCTCCCGTCATACAGGATAAAGCCTTATTCTGATCATAGCTTATCGGCATACAGATTTTTCTCCTGGAAGAAACACAAATTCAAGGTTCAGCTGGATGCACTGAACCTCGGCGGAATGAACTATGAGGTGATAAGATTTTACCCAATGCCGGGAAGAAACTATAAAGTATCTCTAAGCTATATTCTCTAACTTATAAAACTCAATGGATATAGATATTAAAGGCGATGCAAACATATTAATCATTAAACAATAACAAACAAAAAACTGAACATTATGAAATTGAAATTCATTTATCTTGCAGCTGCCATGCCTCTTATTGCAGCAATGACATCATGTAATAATGATGAACCGGGAACTGACGGTGGAACAGAAAAACCTGTAATCACCACAGGAGCGTATATAATTAACACAGGCAACTGGGGTGCCAATGACGGTTCAATACAGTGGTACGATATAAATAAAGGTACAGTGTCATCCGATATTTATGCAGCAAGTAACGGCAAAGGAATAGGTGACCTTCAGGACTTGTGGGTCTACGGCTCGAAGCTATATGCAGTAAGTTCAACTTCTTCAAAGATAGAAATACTGGACAAGGAAGGAAAAATAATAAAAAGCATACCACTGACAACGTCCGACAATAAACCTCTGCAACCAAGATTTGCCACAGCAGGCGAAGGATATGTATTCTTTACAGCATACGATGGTTCTGTTTCCAAACTTGATACCCTGTCGCAGGAAATTGTATCTTCTGTAAAAGTAGGTGATTATCCGGAAGGATTGTCATACACTAAAGGAAAGTTATTTGTAAATATCTCCGGATATGGTGTGGGAAATACAGTTGCGGTAGTAGATGTAAAGACTATGACCAAAGTCAAGGATATAACAGTTGTACTTAACCCTAATACACAAAACATTGTGGGCAGCGACGGTTTTGTGTATATTGTGTCGAATGGTAACTATGCCGGATCTGAAGGATTGGATGAAAAGGACTATATCTACGGAACTTTGCAGCGTATAAATCCCGACACATATCAGGTTGAAGAACTCTGCAATGCTACATACATAGCCAACAAGGGCGACAAGATGTATATCCTGTACTCTGAATATCATCTGCCGGAAAGAGCAAGATGCTTTGTTTATGATATCAAGACCAGAAAAGAAACAGAGTTCGTAAATTTCAGCGACATTCCAAATCCGGGTGGTATAGCTGTTGACCCTGAAACAGAAGATGTGTACATAATCAACCAACCATACGGAGCATTGAACGACGTATATGTATACGACAAGGACGGGAACAAGAAATCTCAGTTTGAAGCCGGCCAATACACTACAGGAATACGTTTTGTGACAGAATAACAGTCTTAAAACCAATATCTGCATCATTATTATAATGAAGAAATCATTTTTACTATCTGCCAATATAGTAACATTAGTCCTGCTTCTCTCTGCATGCGGCGGAGGAAGCAGGACTTCCTCGCATTCTGAAACTCCGGTAGATACGGTAGAATTCCGTTATGCCGAAAACATCAGAATACTGAAATTCAAGAATTACGCCAAAGTGGAATTGCGCAATCCGTGGGATACACTGAAAACACTCCACACGTATATACTGACAGACAGGAACAATGCCAAGAGCAGCAATCTGCCTGAAGGAACTATAGTACGCACGCCTCTCGAAAATGCCATCGTTTACTCATCTGTACACAACTCACTCATAGCCGAAATTGGAGGTATAGAATCCATAGCCGGTGTGTGTGACATACAGTATATCAAACACCCACAGATAAAGGCTATGTATGAAAAGGGGGTTATAACCGACTGCGGCTCGTCCATGAGTCCGGACATAGAAAAGATTATCGACCTCAATGCAGATGCCGTTCTTCTCTCACCTTTTGAGAACAGCGGAGGGTACGGAAGAATAGAAAGTATAGGTGTGCCGATTATAGAATGTGCTGACTATATGGAAACATCCCCCCTTGGCAGAGCCGAATGGATGAAGTTCTACGGGCTTCTGACAGGAAGAGAACAAGAGGCCGACTCACTGTTCAGGAGTGTAGAAAATGAATATCTCTCGCTGAAACAAATTGCCAAAGATGTAACAAACCGGCCTACGGTGATTTCCGAACTTAAATACTCATCGGCATGGTATGTTCCGGGCGGGAAAAGCACTACAGCAAAAATTATTGACGATGCCGGAGCAGACTATATATTCAGCTACACAACGGAAAGCGGCTCGGTGCCAATGTCGTTCGAAACAGTTCTGGACAAAGGCCAGAAAGCTGACTTCTGGCTCATAAAGTATAATCAGAAACAGGATAAGACATATTCTGAGCTTAAAAAAGACTACTCTCCATACACTAATTTTGACGCATGGAAAAATAAGCGTATCTTTGGGTGCAATACCTCGTACGTGAATTTCTACGAAGAGACACCCTTCCATCCTGAAGCACTGCTCAGAGATTTGATTATAATCTTCCATCCGGAAATTATGAAAGATGAGAAAACACGCTATTTTACGGGGTTGAAGTTTTAGCTTATGATATTTAGGGGTGATGATAATATTTTCAGCTTGGATATTGGTTATTTATTTATAAAAAAAGAAGATTTTGAGAAACAGGGATACTCTATATATCACATTGCTTGCCATTCTGACTGTAATGCTTGCCGCCATAAGCCTGTATTACGGTTCGGTCAGTATTCCGGCATCCGCAGTTACTGACATACTTTGTGGCGGAGAGGCAGAAAAAACCAGCTGGGCGTACATCGTCCTGCAGTCGCGCGTACCACAAACCACTACTGCAATACTCACCGGAGCCGCACTTGCAGTGTCCGGACTGATGTTGCAGACCGTGTTCAACAATCCTCTGGCAGATTCCTCCATACTGGGAATAAGCGCCGGTTCAAGCCTTGGAGCTGCACTGGTGATACTTGGTATGGGAGGGGGCATTGCGGTATCGACAGTAAACCTTGGCGGATTTCTGTCCGTAATTGCAGGTGCCATGACCGGAGCGTTTGCCATAATGGCATTCATCCTGTTTCTATCCACACTGATAAAGAATAATGTAATGCTACTCATAGCAGGAATCATGACAGGGTACGTCACTTCCTCGGCTATATCTCTCCTCAACTTCTTTTCTACAGCCGAAGGAGTACACTCGTACATCACTTGGGGGATGGGAAACTTCGGAGGTGTATCGCTTACACAGCTGCCCGCCTTTGCCTCGATGATAATAATCGGACTGGCAATATCCGTTATGCTCATCAAGCCTATGAACGCACTTCTTCTGGGAACAAGATATGCGGAAAATCTTGGTGTCAATATCCGACGTACAAGAAACTTACTCCTGCTGTCTACCGGAATACTGACAGCCGTTACAACAGCTTTCTGCGGGCCTGTTTCGTTTATCGGACTGGCCGTACCTCATATCGCACGGCTTCTGTTAGGCACATCGAATCATAATTCACTTCTCCTGGCTACCGCACTCTGCGGAGCTGCGATGGCTCTGTTATGCTCAATAGTAAGCATCCTTCCCGGCGAGAACGGTATCATACCGATAAATGCAGTAACACCGGTACTCGGAGCTCCGGTAATTATATATGTAATTATTAACCAGAAGAAAATACAATACTTTAACTGATGGAAATCAAAGACGTGATTACAGCTTCAAATCTGAGTATCGGTTATAATATTAAAGGCAAGAAAACAGCCGTACAGTCCAACCTCGACTTCAGTCTGAAAGGTGGTAACCTGACATGTCTGCTCGGTCCGAATGGTGCGGGAAAGTCAACTCTCCTGCGTACAATCTCCGCTTCGCAAAGCATACTTGACGGCAGCCTTACCCTTATGGATAAACCAATTGCGAGATACACGGAAAAGGAACTGTCGCGCACCATCGGACTTGTATTGACGGAGCGAATCTTTGCAGGAGCATTGACAGTGCGACAGCTTGTAGCTCTTGGAAGGCAGCCACACACCGGATTCTTCGGCCGCTTGTCTGCCTACGACAAAGAAATCATAGACTATGCCTTGCACCTTACGGGAATAAGCCACAAAGCCGAAAATTATACAGCCAATCTCTCTGACGGTGAACGTCAAAAGGCCATGATTGCCAAAGCTATAGTCCAGGAATGCCCGATAATACTTCTTGACGAACCGACAGCCTTCCTTGATGCGGTAAGCAGAATAGAGATACTCACATTGCTTCACCGCCTGGCCCACGAAGAGAACAAAGCTATATTACTCTCCACCCACGACATAGAGCAGGCATTGGTAACAGCCGACTATCTCTGGCTGCTTACTCCGAAAAACGGACTTCATTCAGGAGTTACTGAAGACATAATTCTATCCGGACTGATGGACAGGCTTTTCCCGGAAGCAGAAATAAGGTTCGACCTTATGCACGGAGGTTACTCCCCAACCGTAAAAGCCGACAGTTCCATCATTCTATATACTGATAATCCGGTACTCAAGCACTGGACACAAAACGCGCTGAACCGTCACGGTTTTCTGTGTCTGGAAAAACAGTCTGCGCCGGAAGATAAAAAACTGCCGGAACTGAAAGTACTTTCATCATCAGTAATGCAATTATATATTGATGAAAAGAGTTACAGTTGCAGTAGTTTCGGCGAACTTATATCTATACTAAGTTAATTAGCTCGCTTTATCCTGATTTCATAGGGTTTTGATACTTAAAATAAAACGTGGAGTCATTTTAGTCCAAACGTGCGGTCGTTTGAGATAAAATGACCCCACGTTTTTTTGAGCGTATTTTAGCCTTAATTCAGGAACAGATTTTAGGTGCCTGTTAATATGAAAAAATACTCCTTATTTCTTTTGAAAGTTCAAATTAAAGTCATATATTTGTGATATCAAAATAATATCACTTAATTTTATAATTATGGACACAAAAGAATTTGTTTTCAAGGGTTTCAAGATGAATGGCTTTTTAGCCTTGTTTTTACATCTGGTTGTGCTTACGGGAGTTGCTGTGGGTTGCTTTTTAACAGGTCATATTCTTGGCTATATAATCGGTGGGCTGTGTGTCTTGAAATGGCTTATATTCTTTGGGGGATATATGCAGCTTGAGCCTAATGAGGCCAGGGTGATGGTTTTCTTCGGAAAGTATAAAGGAACGTTCAAGGAAACAGGCTTTTTCTGGGTTAATCCTTTTATGAATAAGAAAAAGCTTTCTTTGCGTGCAAGAAATCTTGATGTAGAGCCTATCAAGGTGAACGACAAGATAGGTAATCCGGTTTTGATAGGTCTTGTGCTTGTTTGGAAGGTAAAGGATACTTACAAAGCTATGTTTGAGATAGACTCGCAGACTATGGCTGACACATCGACTGCCAATAGTAAGGAAGTTACTGTAGGTAGTACGGTAGGCAGTCGTATGAACGCTTTTGAGAATTTTGTCCGCATACAGAGTGATGCTGCTTTGCGTCAGGTGGCAGGACAGTATGCGTATGATAATAATGAGTCGGAAGCCGACGAACTGACTCTGCGTTCCGGTGGAGAGGAGATAAACGACCAGTTGGAACAGAAACTGAATGAGCGTCTGGCTATGGCAGGTATTGAAATACTTGAAGCAAGGATAAACTATCTGGCATATGCTCCTGAAATTGCTGCTGTGATGCTGCGTCGCCAGCAGGCTACTGCCATTATCAGTGCAAGAGAAAAGATTGTTGAAGGTGCGGTGTCAATGGTTAAGATGGCTCTTGACAAACTTTCGGATGAAGAGATAGTTGAACTTGACGAAGAGCGTAAAGCTGCAATGGTGAGCAATCTGCTTGTGGTTCTTTGTGCGGATGAGGCTGCACAGCCGGTTGTTAATACGGGAACATTACATCATTAATTAATATGTGAAAACTATGGGATTAGAGAAAATTGTCAGATATACGTGTTCGACCAAAGTATCGTCTTTCATTCCTATGGTCTTGAATGCAGTGGCGACAGTGCTATTGGTTGTATTTGGTTTGGTAAAGTATAGTATGGATGATATAGAGCCTGCGGAAAAAACACTCTTTTTCGTAATTATGCTGTGTGCGATAGTTATTGTTTTATCGTTTACAGTGTACAATGCTTATCGATATAAAAGACCTGTTGATAAGCATAAGGTTATTATCCTGAATAAATTTTTATGTAGGATATATATAAAAAGTAAGTTGCTGTTTGTCTTATTGACATTTATTGCTCATGTGGGGTTCTTTTTGCTGTTGGGTCTTATTGTTGACTGGATAGATTATGGAACAGTAAACTTCCTTTCGTCTTTTGTTGAAATAGTTTTAGACTGGATAATAGAATCTTGTATTTTGGGATTGACATTTACCACAGTGTCATTTAATGATTATTATTCATATTTTAAAAGCAAATAGTAATATATTTTTACAATGGCCAAGAAGGAAAGTTCTATAAAGAGTTTTGTGCTTCGTGTGGATTCTGAAACTATGGAAGCAATTGAGCAATGGGCTGCAGATGAATTCCGCAGTACCAACGGTCAGCTTCAGTGGATAATCAACGAGGCTTTGCGAAAAAGTGGCCGACTGAAGAAAACACGGAAAGAAAGGGTGACAGACGATGAAAAAGATTAGAATACGTTGCTTTAATATAAACCTCGGCCCATATTCTGCAGAGGGACAAGATGTTAATATCAATTATCACCCTTCTGTGTTTGATAGGGTGTTGGAGGCAGTTTCGGCGTTGATGGTAATAGCGGGATGTATATATCTTGTGGCAAATGATGGCTTTGAAAACAAGGATATGCTGATAGGTTTCCTGGTGAATTTTTTAGTTTGTTTGCTGATGTTTACCAGTGCATACGCTCCGGTGCAGTATATTCGTTTTCCTGTAAGAATATCCGGACGGAATATTGTAAAGCAATATGTTATGGCGCTTCGGCTGATGAGAATTGTAAATATTTTTATCTGTCTGATGCTCGTTTTCAATGCATTGTCCATCAATTTCCCTTGGGCAAATCCAGCTATAGGAATAGCTGTAACGGCAATGCTGCTTTCAATAATGGTTTATTATATTTTTGCCATCAGAAACAAATAATTAAAACATAAGTGTTATATTTGAAGAAATTATAAATTCTACGACAATGATAACATTTCCAAATGCCAAAATAAATCTGGGCTTGAACATCGTCGAAAAACGCCCGGACGGATATCACAATCTTGAGACAGTGTTTTTCCCTATCAATCTTCAGGACGCACTGGAGGTAAAACCTTTGGAAGAAGAGGGAAAGGACTATAAAATCAGTATGAAGGGTAATTCTCTTGACTGCAATCCGGATGATAATCTTGTGGTCAAGGCTTATAAGCTCCTGAAACAGGATTTCAATCTTCCTCCTGTAGATATTCATCTTTTCAAGCATATACCGAGCGGGGCTGGCCTTGGAGGAGGTTCGTCCGACTGTGCCTTTATGATTAAGATGCTCAATGAGAAATTCTCTTTGGGATTGAGCCTGGAGAAAATGGAAGAATACGCGGCGAAGCTTGGGGCCGACTGTGCTTTCTTTGTGCGCAACGAGCCTGTGTTTGCGACAGGGATAGGTAATATATTTGAACCTGTAAGGCTATCGTTGGCTGATTATTATATAGTATTGGTCAAGCCGGATATTTTCGTATCAACACGTGACGCTTTCTCGAAAATCAAGCCTCACAGACCGGAACTGTCCCTCAAGGAAATAATCAAGATGCCGGTGGAGAAGTGGAAAGACGTGATGGTTAATGATTTTGAGGGCAGCGTCTTTGCCTTGTATCCTGAGATTGCAGCTATCAAGGATAAGATGTACGACCTTGGTGCTGTATATGCTTCGATGTCCGGATCGGGTTCTTCAGTCTATGGACTGTTCCGTCAGCCTATAGAGAATGTGGACGAGAAATTTGCCGGATGTTTCTGCCGTCAGAGAGAAATGTTTTAAACAGAAGATACAGGTGATTCATTTTTTCAAACAGAATATTGAGGGAGTTTCTCTCCCGGAGAAATTTACTTTCCCATTCCATTATACACCTCATCCGCTGACACGAATTGCAGCTGGTGAGGTTCGGTCTTATTTGTCCACTCGCACCGACTGGCAGGATGAAATCGGCAAAGGCAAGATGTTTGGTGTTCTTATAGTAAGGACGGCGGATGACAGTATCGGTTATCTGGCTGCCTTTTCGGGAAACCTTGCAGGCTGCAATATGCATGATTTCTTTGTTCCTCCGGTGTATGACCTTCTTAATCCTGACGGATATTTCCGGAAGGAAGAGTCTGAGATTTCGGCTTTGAACAGACGTATCAGCGATATATCCAGGAGTGATTCTTATCTCATGGCAAAGAAGGAACTGGACGAAACAAGGCTTCAAGCATCCTCTTCTTTGGTCTCTGCGAAGGAAGAACTCAAGAGAAGTAAAAAGGAGAGGGATGAAAGACGGTCTGACGGAAATCTTTCACCGGAAGAACTTGATGCCATGATTCGTGAGAGTCAGTTCCAGAAGGCTGAATATAAAAGACTGGAGAACTCGTGGAAGGAGAAACTGAACGAGGTAGAGCAGATAGTAAAGAGTTTTGATGCAGAGATATTGCAGTTGAAACAGGAGAGAAAGACTCGTTCGGCAGCATTGCAACTATGGCTTTTCAGGCAGTTTGATATGCTGAATGCGAAAGGTGAACACAAAGATTTGTGCGAGATATTCAAAGATACCCCTCAGGGATTGCCGCCGGCAGGAGCAGGGGAGTGTGCTTTGCCTAAACTCCTGCAGTATGCCTATCTGCATGGTTTGCAGCCGTTGGCAATGGGAGAATTCTGGTGCGGAATGTCGCCTAAGGATGAGATTCGCCACGACGGCTATTTCTATTCTTCATGCAAAGGTAAATGCGAACCAATTTTGAAACATATGCTTGTAGGGCTTAATGTAGAATCTAATCCATTGGCTGAAGACTTGTTTAAGGATACTCCGCTTAAGATTCTGTATGAGGATGAATGGATAGTGGCAGTAGAGAAGCCGTCCGGAATGCTTTCCGTTCCGGGAAAAAATGATTTGGATTCTGTACAGCAGAGGTTAAGACTGATGTATCCTGATGCTACTGGTTCTTTGGTAGTTCATCGTCTGGATATGGCTACATCCGGGATACTTCTTGCTGCCAAAGATAAGGACGTACATGCCAAGTTGCAATCTCAGTTTGAAACAAGAAGTATCCTGAAGGAATATACAGCCATATTGGATGGAGTACCTCAGGAGGAAAGTGGAATGATTGACTTGCCTATATGTTTGAATCCACTTGACAGACCGCGACAGATGGTTGATTTTGAGAATGGAAAGCCGGCAATAACTGAATATAAGATAGTTGGTGTTTCAGATTGGCGTGCAAAAGTAATCTTTAAGCCTCATACCGGGCGTACACATCAGTTGCGCGTACATTCGGCCCATGTCTTAGGACTGGTCTGCCCTATATCGGGAGATGAGCTTTATGGTAATCCTGAATCGGCTCCACGTTTGTGCCTTCATGCATCAAGACTCGTATTCCGACATCCGGTATCGGACAAGGAGGTAGAGATAGTTTCTCCGTGTCCGTTTACATTGTAATAATTAAAAATGATAATATATGGATTTTTTAGATTTGGTAAAGAAACGTCAGAGTGACAGAAAGTACAAGAACACTCCAGTAGATAGAGAAACAGTTATTAAGTGCCTTGAAGCTGCGAGACTGGCTCCGTCGGCATGCAACAGTCAGCCATGGAAATTCGTTGTAGTGGACAATCCTGAACTTCTTTCAGATATGGCCTCGGCTGCAGCAGGTATGGGAATGAATAAGTTTGCATCGCAGTGTCCTGTGATAGTAGCTGTAGTGTTGGAAAAGATGAACTTTACGGCACGCATAGGTAGCGTAATTAAAGACAAGGAGTATTCTCTTCTTGATGTAGGTATTGCTGTGGAGAATTTCTGTCTTCAGGCAGCGGAACTTGGGTTGGGTACGTGTATCCTCGGATGGTTCGACGAAAAGAAGGTCAAGAAGTTGCTTGGTATAGGCAGCAAGAGAGTTCCGCTTCTGATTACATTGGGCTATCCTGATGGCGAGACGAGAAGCAAAATCAGGAAAGACATTAACACTATGAGCACTTGGAACAAGTATGAATAAGCAGAAGAAGATAGTATTGGCCTTAGTGGCTGTGGCGGTAGTGCTTGTAGCTGTGTTGACAGTGAATAACTACCGTTCGATGGAGAGCGAAGAACAGTCGCTCGATGAAGTGGAGGTGACGGACTCTGCCGAAGTGGAGGAAATAACTTACAAATATGGTATTCCTGTAGATAAATATAATGTGAAGTACGGTATAGTGAAACCTAACCAGAATTTGTCTTTTATATTATCTGATCACGGACTGAGTTCGCAGAATATTCACGACCTTAATGTCAAGACAGAAGGCGTATTCGATGTAAGGAAAATCCGTAGCGGTAGAGCGTATGCTATGTTTACTTCTAAGGACAGTCTTGCCACTCCAAAGTTCTTTGTCTATGAGGAAGACCCTAAATCGTATGTCGTTTTCGACCTGAGAGGAGAATACAAGGTTACACGCGGTCAGAATCCTGTGGAGTGGAGAACAAAAGAGGCAAAGGGTAAAATCAATTCTTCATTGTGGGTAGCTATGCAGGACTGTAATACTTCGCCGCAGCTTGCGATAGTTCTCTCGCATATATTCGGTTGGACAATTGACTTTTTCGGACTTCAGAAGGAAGATGAATTCCGTGTGATATACGAGCAGGAATATGTAGATGGAAATGCATTGCAGAACTTCCATGTACTTGCGGCTTCGTTCCGTGCTTCGGACAGTACATATTATGCCATTCCGTTCACTCAGGATGGCGAGGAACTCTATTATAATGAGAAAGGAAACAGTCTTGAAGGGGCATTTCTGAAGGCTCCGCTTGATTTCTACCGTATTTCGTCACGCTTCACCAACAGCCGTTATCATCCGGTGCTGAAACGTTATCGTGCACATCATGGAGTGGACTATGCGGCTCCTACCGGAACTCCGGTGTATGCTATCGGTAACGGAAAAGTAATTGCGAAAGGTTATCAGGCAAACGGTGGAGGAAACTATGTGAAAATCAAGCATAACGGTGTATATACCACTACATATATGCACCTGTCACGTTTTGCAAAAGGCTTGAAAGTCGGTTCTACAGTCAAGCAGAAAGAAGTGATAGGCTATGTAGGTTCCACCGGGCTTTCTACCGGACCGCATCTTGACTTCCGTGTGTTTGAGAACGGAAAGCCTATAAATCCGCTTACTATCAAGTCGCAGCCTAAGAAACCTGTAAGCCAGCAGAACATGGCTGCTTATACTGTTCTTCGTGATTCGCTTATGAACAGACTTCAGGGAATGTAAGATATTTTTATTAATCTGAAAATATAAAAGAGCCATATCAATCCTCTTATTGAAAAGAGATTATGATATGGCTCTTATTGTTTATATTATAATCTGACTTTTAGAACATATAATCCCAAGCGGGAAGTGCTATAGGTTTCTGTTTTGCGGCCTTTAGAGATTTTTCGTCAAGATATTTCTTGTTTATCACGATACGGAACATGTATTCGTCAAACCATTTGTCGGTGAACGTCATATATCCGTTATGACCGGCAGTAGGGCCCCAGCTGTTTTCAAACTGCCATTTCAATGGCTGGTCATTCTCATCTGTATCAACTGCCATCAGAGTCATTGCATGAGCCGAACCGCTTTCTCTTGTGAGGATTCTTGCTTTCTTGTCCATGTCAAGCTTGATTCCGAAAAGTGAGGAATAATCGAACATTTCAGGATGACAAACTCCGTCGGCAGAGTTATACATAGCTACATCAACTGATGCATACATGGCTTCATTGCCCTTGATAGAAGATATAGCCGCTTTTTTGATTACATCGTTAGGCAGGTTAAGATATATCCAGTTCACACCTTCGTATGTATTGCGGTAGTTTGCAATTTCGTAAACCTTGTAGTACTCGCGGGTAGGGTCGTTCATTATCATGACGTATGATTCCGGATTGTAGTTTTCCGGTTTGATCATGTTATAGAATTCCTTAGGAGTAGTTTTCAGTGTCTTGATTTCTCCCGAAGCAGTTTCATATCTCCATTCGAACTGGCTTGGAGGATTGCCGAGGCAGAGCGAAAGGATTCTGTAAACATCTTTCAATATAGCTTTCTTGGCTTCTGCTATCTCTTTCTTGCTCTTCTTGCCGTTTACTAAATTACGAAGTTCGTAACCGCCTGTGCGAAGACGTTCGTTGAGCACTGAACGCATCTGTGTAGTGTTGTTCGAGTGTGCGGTTTCCGGCATTACTGTCTGAGGAACTACACCGTATTTTTCAGCGATATTGTAGAACAGGTTCCATACGCCACCGTCGCCTACAGGTGTTCTGAAATAGAACTCTACGTCGCGTTCCAGCATGTCGTGGTCTGCTGTAGCTATGGCATTCTCAAGGAAAAGATTACTCTTTTCGAACATGTCCCAGAAATAGTTGTAGTTGTGTGAGAAATCGAATTCCTTGATGTCGAACTGCTTCATTACCGACGGACGGAGCACGTTCATGGAAGTAAACATCCAGCATCTTCCTGACTGCTGCTGGTCTGTGATACCCTTAACGTCCACTTTATATTTGAAATAATGGTCGGTTTCTCCCTGAATTTCTCTGTTGAGCGATAATTTTCTCAGGTTGGATTCGTTTGTGATTATGTTTTGAAGTGCCTTTGTAGAAGCATCCATCACAAATGATGACTGTATGTCCTTCAAATCAGACTCTGTGATTTGCTGAGCTCCTGCGCTGATAGCCATTGCCCCGAGGGCTGCTGTGAATAATGTTTTTTTCATGTGTCTATGGTTATTTGTTTTGTATTTCTGTTGCAAAGATGGCATTTTTAGTTGGATGATGCAAATATCCATATCATATTGCCACAAAAAAGAAGCTGCATGGCATCCTTCGCTTGTTTCAGGACTGCCATGCAGCTTTGATTTCTTTCTTATTGCTTTTTTATTTGATTTCAAACTCTTCCTTCATGTCGATTTCTTCGCCTTTCGCATCATAGAACTTGTATTGAAGCATTGCGAGATTCTGGTTAGGGATGACTTTGATACCAAATCCGTATTTCATCTGCCATTTGCGTTTGATTGAAATCATTCCCTGATTTACATAGGCAGCTACATATGGGTGAATATGCAACGTGAATTTCTTCACTTTCAATTTGTTGACCAGATAGTCCAACTTACTCTCAAGTGAGTCAGTGAAAAGTATCGAAGGTTTGATTTTACCTTTACCGAAACATACCGGACATTCTTCGTCTGTGGTTACGTCCATTGCAGGACGAACTCTCTGGCGTGTAATTTGCATAAGGCCGAATTTGCTCAACGGCAGGATGTTATGCTTTGCTCTGTCCTTCTGCATGTTCTGACACATGCGTTCGTATAGTTTCTGACGATTCTCGGCAAGGTTCATATCAATGAAATCGACAACTATTATACCACCCATATCCCTCAGTCGGAGCTGGCGTGCCAGTTCGTCGGCTGCACCCAGGTTTACGTCGAGGGCATTGGCTTCCTGTCCGTTTGCAGATTTAGAGCGGTTTCCGCTGTTCACATCTACCACATGCAGGGCCTCGGTATGTTCGATAATGAGGTAAGCGCCGCTCTTGTATGAAACAGTCTTACCGAATGATGATTTGATTTGCTTTGTGATGGCAAAGTTGTCGAAAATGGGAAGCTGACCGGTGTAGTGTTTTACAATGTTCCCGCGTTCGGGAGCTATCAGAGCTACATAGTCCTTTACTTCGTTGTAAACATCTTCGTCGTTTACATAAATATTTTCGTATGACGGATTGAACAGGTCGCGCAGCATAGCTACCGTACGGCTTGTTTCCTCATATACCAATGTGGGCAGTTTTGTGGCCGACTGCACCCTTGTTATTGTTTCTTCCCAATGTTTGAGCAATACCTTCAGTTCAGCATCAAGTTCTGCTACTCTCTTTCCTTCGGCTACTGTTCTTACTATGATACCGAAGTTCTTTGGCTTGATGCTCTGAAGCAGTTGCTTCAATCGTGTCCTTTCTTCGCTCGATTTGATTTTCTGCGAAACAGAAACTTTGTCGTTGAACGGTATAAGTACCAAATATCTTCCTGCAAATGAAAGTTCGCATGTCAGGCGCGGACCTTTGGTGGAGATAGGTTCTTTCACTATCTGAACTATCACTTCCTGTCCTTGCTGCAATACGTTTGATATAGAGCCGTCTTTATCTATATCCGGCAGAGAATTAGCCTTTGATATAGGGTAAAGTTTCTTTCGGTCACTGATAACCTGCTTTAGATACTTCTGATAAGAATGAAACTGTGGTCCCAAATCAAGATAGTGAAGGAATGCGTCTTTCTCGAAGCCCACATCCACGAAGCATGCATTAAGTCCGGGCATAAGTTTCTTTACTTTGCCCACATACATGTTCCCAACGGAGAAAGAAAGGTTTCTTTCTTCTTTCTGAAACTCTACAAGGTTTTTGTCCTCCAGCAGAGCTATTGAAATCTCTTTGGGCTGTACGTCAACAACTAATTCGCTTGTCACTTTTTCTTGGTTTAATGGAAATTGTTTAAATTCTTAATTAAGACAAAGAACAAACCCGAAAGACTGTGACAGTGCTTTGCAAGTTTGTTCTTTATTGAAGTCGGGACAGACTAACAATTATTTTTTGCTTTTATGTCTGTTCTTTCTTAGTCTTTTTTTACGCTTGTGTGTAGACATTTTATGTCTTTTTCTTTTCTTTCCGCTTGGCATAGCTTTAAAATTTTTATTGGGTTAATACTAAAAAATTAATTATTCCTTCACTGAAAGTGTAAAAGTTTTTGCTGGTTTGAATACCGGAATATTGTGTTCCGGGATGATTATTGTAGTGTTCTTTGATATATTACGAGCAGTTTTCTGTGCTCTCTTCTTAACTACGAAACTACCGAAACCTCTCAGGTAGACATTTTCTTCGTTAGACAACGATTCTTTTACTGAACCCATGAACGCTTCCAAAGTAACCAGTACAGTATTTTTGTCAATACCTGTCTTTTTCGCAATTTCGTTTACGATATCTGCTTTAGTCATTTCGCTAATAATAATTATTGTGTTATACTTTATCTAAATTTTTGGTCTGCAAATATATAGCTTTTCTCGTTCTTTAAGAAATTTATTGGCGACATTTTTACAAAAAAAGTGATAAAACCGGTCATTTCCCGGTCAGTAAGGCCGGGTATGTGGCAATATTGTTGCCGCTAAATAGCATTTTTATATCAAGTGAAGAAATGTCGGAATGATGGATTGAGGACCATGTTCCCCACTAACCGAATGTTTATACATATTTTATTATAGGGTATGATATCTTTATTGCAGTCATACTTACGGTACATAAACAATTAAATGCTGCAAAATGATTGATTTTTCATTTTTTTTCTATATTTTTGATGCGAATTAAAAAAACTTTCTAATATGTCTTTGAATAAGGTACAATTAATAGGTAATGTAGGGAAAGACCCTGAGGTTAGATATCTTGACAGTGGAGTGGCTGTAGCTACTTTCCCGTTGGCAACAACTGACCGTGCTTATACGTTGGCAAATGGTACTCAGGTGCCTGAACGTACGGAATGGCACAACATCGTTTTGTGGAGAGGCCTGGCCGAAACAGCTGAAAAGTATGTCCGCAAGGGAGACAAGCTTTATATAGAAGGAAAAATACGCTCACGTTCTTATGATGACCAGAATGGAGTGAAGAGATATGTGGTTGAAATCTTCGGTGACAACATGGAAATGCTTACACCACGTTCCGCACAGCCGGGAGCTCAGCAGCCTGCAGCTCAGTCGCAGCCTGTTGCTTCTCCTGTACAACCTGTTCAGCAAGCTCCTGTGCAAGATGAGGCATCAGACGATTTGCCTTTCTAAATAACTTATGTCTAACTAAAATTAAATTCTTTGGACCCGGATTCGTATTTATGCCGCTTTGCGGATTTATTTAACGGTGTGACCGTTACAGCCCCTGACGCAGGGGCCATTATTGCTCTTATATTAGCAGTATTATTACTTTATGCTTCTGGTTTTGTATCAGCTTCCGAAATAGCATTCTTTTCGCTGACGCCTTCGGACTTGAGTGATATAGACGAAGAAAGGCACAGTGCAGACACGCATATAAAATCATTGTTGGCTAATTCTGAAAGATTGTTGGCGACAATTCTCATTTCAAATAATTTTGTCAATGTGATGATAATTATGCTGTGCAATTACTTTTTTGCATCAGTCATCGATTTCGGAGGCTCAAGACTGCTTGAGTTTCTTGTGATTACGGTAATTCTTACATTTCTGTTACTTCTTTTTGGGGAAATAATGCCGAAGATATATTCATCGCAGAATGCACTCGCTTTCAGCAGAAAGGCAGCGCCGGTATTGAATATCTTGAGTCATGTGTTCAAGCCTATTTCGTCGGTGTTGGTGCGTTCCACTGTTTTCATCAATAAGATAGCTTATAAAAAGCCGCAGGGACTGTCCGTAGACGAACTTTCCCAGGCTCTCGAACTGACAGACAAGAATGAGATATCCGAAGAAAGCAATATGCTTGAAGGTATCATACGTTTTGGTGAGGAAACAGCCAAGGAGGTTATGACTTCTCGTCTTGATATGGTGGACCTTGATATAGATTCCACTTTCTCCGAAGTTCTGAAGTGTGTGGTAGAGAACGGATATTCACGTATACCTGTTTATGAGGACAGCAGAGATAATGTGAAAGGGATTTTGTATATAAAGGACCTTCTTCCGTATCTTGACAAGGGTGATGAGTTTGACTGGCGAAAACTTATCCGTCCTGCCTTTTTTGTTCCTGAAACAAAAATGATTGACGACTTGCTGAGAGATTTTCAGACAAACAAGGTTCATATGGCTATAGTGGTTGATGAATTTGGCGGAACATCCGGGCTAGTCACTATGGAGGATATCATAGAAGAGATAGTAGGGGAGATAAACGATGAATATGACGACGAGGAAAGAACCTATATAAAGGTTTCGGACGGAGTTTATGTGTTTGAAGCAAAGACTCTTCTTTCGGATTTCTACAAGATAATGAAAACCAATCCTGAGGAATTTGAAGAAGTATCGGACGATGCGGAAACCTTGGCCGGATTTATTTTGGCTGTGAAAGGTGAGTTTCCGTCGTTGAATGAGGAGATAAAGTTTGGCAGATATACCTTCAAGATTTTGGAGATGGATGCCAGAAGAATTCTCAAGATTAAGGTTATAGTAGGGCCTGAACCAGAGAATGAAGAAAACAACGATTGAGTTTATTGATATTTACGGATATGCCTATATTAAATAAATGGGAATACAACGGAGCTGCCTGCGGGATATGGAAAGTTACGGAAACCGCCGGGGAGCTCCGTTCTTTGCTTACAGAGAAGTCTGTATCGGATGATTTTTCGGAATATAAGTCTGCATCCCGTCAGCTTGAATATCTGGCTGTAAGGGTACTTCTGCTTGATATGTTGGGCAGAGAATGCCGTATCTCGCATTATGAATCGGGAAAGCCATATTTGCAGGACTATGATGCGAAGATTTCTATTTCGCACACTAAAGGGTATGTGGCTGTTATAATTCATCCGTATAAAGAGGTTGGCATTGATATTGAATATCATTCAGATAGGGTTAAGAAGGTCATTTCGCGCTTTATTAGTGTTGAGGAAATGTCACTCATAGAAGAAAAATTTCGTTCTGTTTGCAGTGAGGAGGAAAGGGACAGGCTTACGCTTAACATGTATCTGTTGTTTTGGTCTGCCAAGGAAACGATGTTCAAGATGATGGATGCAAGCGAGGTTGATTTTATCAGTCATCTGCATGTGAATTCGGTTTCATTGTCGGGCACTCCGGTATCATATTCTTCTTTTGATGGGAGTTTGTCAGCCTCTGAAAGCAGAACTGCAAAGGCGATGAAAATGGATGTTGAGTTCAGAGTTTTGGAAGACTTTGTCTTTACTTACAGCTGCCTGGACTGACGTTGCTTCATTCCAAAGTATCGTATAAAATAAAAAAAAGTCGGACAATCATTATTTCTAATGCGTATTGTCCGACTTTTTTGTAGCCCGTGGGGGAATCGAACCCCCCTTTCAAGAATGAAAATCTTGC
>UQTJ01000025.1 GCA_900544075.1 uncultured Bacteroides sp. | reverse complement strand
TCCTTAAGCCCGAACCACGTTTCTCCATATAGTCCAATTGAGTAAACATATCCGCAATAACTGGATTACGGCGCATGGACGGCACTTTGTATATGTCCCGGTCTTGAATTTGTGTACCATCAAGCATTGCTCCTGGTGATACCAATTCTACTCGGTCATCATATATGTCAATATGTACTTCCCCACCCATAACTGTGTAATCTCTATGGATAAGATGGTTTACCAACCCTTCAAAGATTGCACGATCGGAATAGTCGGGGAGGTTAAGTCGATAGTTCGGCATCTTCACCCATCCGCTCATGGTATAGTTCTTGATGAAGTCCATACCATATTTCAAAAGCAATACAAGATTTGCCCGATGCTCTACGGAACTGATTGCATCGTCTTTATAAAGTCCTGTCCAACGGGTACAGAAAATACGTGATTGGAATACAGTGCAATTATCCACAAACAGTAAGCCGGCATTGGTCAGTTTACCGTCAGATGTGACAAGTCCGAATGACTCCAAATACTTATCATTCCATTCCTGATGGGTTTGCTCACGGAAAGTGTTGGCAAGGATAACGAAAGAATGTTTGTTGGCATCTATTTGTGTAGGTAACGAATCCCAAGTCATGTGCGTACCCTTTAATACTAATGAAAGAAGTTGTTGCGAATTGCATTCCACACTTTCATTACCGACTCGTGTATAAACTGTACGTGTTCCGTCTTGATAATAATAATATGGTGTCAGCGTTCCTGCCTTTACTCTTACTTCAAGCAGGTTAAGTCCTTCATGTTCAATCGGAATAAGTTGTACCTCTGGTACTGGGTCAAGTCTTGCCTTTATCATTTCACTGATAAAGTCGGCATCTGCTTGTGGATTATCCCAACCTACAATCACTCCGTCGTCGTTTACTCCATAAAACAAACTGCCACCGTCCGTATTGGCAAAAGCCGATACGGATTTGAGCCATGACTTTACTTTATTACGCTCCAGCATTTCCTTGAAATCGTAAGACGAGCATTCCGCTATCAATGTATTGTTATGAATCTGCATTGTTTTCTTTTCGTTTTTCGGGTACAAACCTCAGGTTATATATATACAAAGGTAAGGATAAAACCGGATATTCTGTTAAAATTGCTCCATTGATTTGATTATTATGTATTTATACCACAATATTTATCAAATAAATCTATTCTTTTGCAGTAAAGGACTGTGGTGGCTTATGAGTTGCTCATACAGAATATTGTTGATTTTTAGGGAATAAAATAAGTAACGATAAATATTTATAAATAAAGGCGTGAAGGCTCAAGCAGTTTCACGCCTTTATTGTCGCTATATTTTGTATTTATTATCCTTGCTTATTAGCTTTTCATAGCATAATGGCACCAATCTGTACCGTATCTATCCGGTAGAAAATGTGAAAACAGATAATAAAATTATATACATAAAAAAAGGGAATCTTCCCAGACTCCCAATCTTCATTAACCTTAAATCTAATACCATGAAAAACACAGTGCAAATATACGGGTTTTATGTTATGTAACATATAAAACCATAGTAAAAATGCATATATTTAACTATATTTTAGTTCAAAGCGCCTTCATAAACATTTCATAACATTTTATTTTCCTTTTCGCCTTGAAATTTCATCTCTAAGCATTGCTGCCCTCTCATAATCCTCGTTATTAACTGCGGCCTCCAAATCCATCTGGAGCATATCTGTACCGACTGAATTAAGCGGCATACTGAACCCGGAACCATCGGATGTAACAATTCGTATCTTTTCTTTCTCCAATATTTCATCAGTAACAAAAATTGGGAAACCCATTTTCAAAGATAAAGAAAAGGCATCTGTAGGACGCGAATCAACCTTAAAAGTACTTCCGTCAGGACGTGTGCAATAGATATATGAATTGAAAACACCATCATTGACATCATAGATTACAGCTTTATTAACCGTCACATCTGCCTCAAGAAGCAAAGATGCTACTAAATCGAATGTCAACGGGCGCGGTGTCTTATATCCTGACATGCACGTTCTTAAATCAGTAGCTTCACGGTCACCTATAATCATCGCAAGCCGTCTTTTCGATTCATTGCCGCAGACTTCCTCCAATATTAGGGCATGCGATGTGGAAGGCCTCAGCAAATCTGATATACCGCTTATTATAACTTCTATTTCATCCATACTAAAAATATATTAGTTACCATACTTTCAACAAATATAAGCAAAAAAATATACCCTACAGCATAATACGAGAAATATTAATGATTACACTATGAATAAACTTTTTAATAATAAACCCGCTATAGCAAATGTTGTATTGATTTTTATTTATACATTTGTATTATTTTTTACTTACAGAATCCTATTAAGCTAAACTATTATATAGATGGAGAATGAACACTGGTATGCGATGTATGTAAAAATGCATCATGAAAAGAAAACTGCTGAGAAACTATATAAAATGGGGGTCAAACATTACTTACCATTACAGGAAACCGTAAAACAATGGAGCGACAGAAAGAAAAAGGTAAAGGAAATAGTCATCCCGATGATTATCTTTATAAAATCTGATGATAAAACCAGAATAGAAGTCTTAAAATCCATTCCATCTGTGAACGGTACAATGATAGACAAAGCTACTCACAAACCGGCAATCATAAGGAATGAAGAAATGGAACGCTTCATGTTTATGCTTGACTATTCGGAAAATACCGTGAGATTCTGTTGCGAGCCACTTAAACCAGGAGAAAAAGTGGAGGTGATAAAAGGTCCTCTCAAAGGACTTAAAGGAGAACTTATAGATATAGACGGCAAAAGTCAGGTTTCTGTCCGGTTAGAAATGTTAGGATATGCTATGGTGGAAATGCCTGTAGGATTCTTAAAAAAGATAGAAGACGAACAATTATAACATCAATTTGATATATAAAAATCACATAAACAGTAAAAATGAAGTTTTTACTTGTTGTTTTGATGTTTTTTTCTAATTTTGCAGTCAGTCAATATTAACATCGGTCTATCTGATGTTATATACCGAACGAGAATAATAAAACCTTACAAATAATTGTTATAATGGAAAACGACTGCAAATATCTCCATCCCGAGATGGAAACTATGACGAGAGAAGAAATAGAGAAACTGCAACTGGAAAGACTGCAAAAAACAGTAAGACATTGCATGAATTCTCCTTTCTACAAAAAAAGATTTGAAGAATACAACCTTAAACCTGAAGATATAAAAACGCTCGATGATATCAGAAAGATACCATTCACTACGAAGCAGGATTTGCGTGACAATTACCCCTACGGACTTTCGGCCGTACCTCTAAAAGATGTAGTCAGACTACATTCGTCAAGCGGAACCACAGGAACTCCAACAGTAATACTCCACACTCAGAAAGATCTCGACGAATGGGCTAATGCCGTGGCAAGATGCCTTCATATGGTGGGACTGAGAGCAGGTGATATATTCCAGAACTCATCCGGTTACGGTATGTTTACAGGAGGATTAGGATTCCAATATGGAGCTGAGCGACTCGGAATGCTAACCGTTCCCGCTGCTGCCGGAAACACTAAAAGACAAATCAAGTTCATAACTGATTTCGGTACAACAGCCCTGCATGCCATACCAAGCTACGCGGGACGATTGTATGAAGTAATGGAGGAGATGGGAATAAATCCGGCCAAAGACACCAAACTGAAAACACTGATTATCGGTGCAGAGCCACACTCAGAGGAGCAAAGAAAGAGAATCGAAAAGATGCTTGGAGTGAAGGCATACAATTCGTTCGGTATGTCGGAAATGTGCGGTCCGGGAGTAGCTTTCGAATGTACAGAACAGAACGGTCTTCATATATGGGAGGACTACTATATAGTGGAAATAGTAGACCCTGAAACACTTGAGCCTGTTCCCGAAGGTGAGGTGGGCGAACTTGTACTTACCACCATAAACCGTGAGGCCATGCCGTTACTGAGATACAGAACAAGGGATCTGACAAGATTCCTGCCCGGAGAATGTAAATGTGGACGCCATCACAGACGCTTGGACCGCATGAAAGGCAGAAGTGACGATATGATTATACTGAAGGGTGTAAACATCTTCCCTATCCAGATAGAGACCATACTTATGCAGTTCAAGGAACTCGGCTCTGACTATTTGATTACACTTACAAACCTCGATGCAAACGATGAAATGACGGTGGAAGTGGAACTGAACGAATTTACAGACGATTTCGGCTCGCTGCAGAAGCTTACAAAAGAAATTACAAGACAGCTGAAAGACGAGATTCTGATAACACCAATCGTAAAACTTGTTCCTAAAGGCAGTCTGCCAAAACAGGAAGGAAAAGCTGTGAGAGTGAAAGATTTGCGTAAAACATTAATTTAAAGATATATTCATCATGACTGTACATCAACTATCAGTATTTGTAGAAAATAAATCTGGAACTTTACTAAAGGTTCTTGAACTGCTTAAAGAAGCTGAAATACAACTTATTGCTTCTACTATCTCCGACACTGTGGAATACGGTATATACAGGATAATATGTTCCGACCCTGAAAGGGCTTTTCAGACATTGAACAATGCAGGTATATCTGCCAATGTTTCGGAAGTATTCGCCATAACGCTTGATAACTATCCGGGAAGAGCTGCAGATGCCATAAAAAGCTTTACTGATGCCGGAATAGGAATCTCATACTTATATTCTTTCCTGCTTGGAGGAAAAGGAATCCTCGTATTCAGAACAGACGATGCAGAAAAGACAAGACAAGTGATAACAGAAAACAAAATGAGCTATCTGGAGGACAAAGACTTGAATTCAATGGCATAAAGAAAAGAATACGGATAATTAACTTATTTGAAAGTTATCATTTTGTTGCTAATAAAGTTTACAGCACCATAAACAAAGAGTCCGAAGAATTGGGCCAGATATTCATTGAGGTGAAGAAGTTCCACCAATATAAGAAGAAACACGAATTGGGCACTGTAGGCCATGACAAAAGCTATAAGGAAGAACAGTATCTGACGCTGGATGCTGTTCTTTTTTGTTTCTTTGTCAAGAGGGAAAATCCAGTACTTGCACCATAGGAAATTGTTTATCTGAGCTGCCGTATATGCTGATATATTGGCTATCATATAGTCAAGATTGCATATATCCATAAGCAGCCAGACCACCAATGCAGCAATAATGGCATTAAGTGTTCCTACTATGACAAATCGTATGATGCGTACTGTTTCTTTCATTAACTAAAATCAAAAATATGGCACGGAAACAGGGATAGCCGAAACACTCCTGTATCCGTGCCTTATTATATATACTAAATTTTTATCAGTTCTTTTCTTTGATATCAACTACCAAGTTAAGTTCGTCAAGCTGTTTTTGGTCAAGATAACCAGGAGCATCAAGCATAACATCTCTACCAGAGTTGTTCTTAGGGAATGCTATACAGTCACGGATTGAATCCAAACCTGCAAAGAGTGATACCCAACGGTCAAGACCGTAAGCAAGACCACCGTGAGGAGGTGCACCGAACTTGAATGCGTTCATCAGGAAGCCGAACTGTTCCTGTGCCTTTTCAGGAGTAAATCCAAGGATTTCAAACATCTTGGCCTGAAGCTGAGAGTCGTGGATACGGATTGAACCACCTCCTACTTCAACACCATTGATAACCATATCGTATGCATCTGCACGAACTGCAGCAGGGTCAGTGTCAAGAAGTGCGATATCTTCATCCTTAGGATGAGTGAATGGGTGGTGCATAGCCATTAAGCGACCTTCTTCTTCGCTCCATTCGAACATTGGGAAGTCAACAACCCACAGACAAGCAAACTTGTTCTTGTCGCGCAATCCCAACTGATTACCCATTTCAAGACGAAGTTCGCAAAGCTGCTTACGAGTTTTCATCACATCATCACCGCTGAGGATAAGAATCAAATCACCCGGTTTAGCACCAAATGCTTCTTTCATCTTCTGCAGAACTTCCTGTGAATAGAACTTGTCAACGCTTGACTTCACATTACCGTCGGCCTCAATACGTGCATAAACCAATCCCTTCGCACCAATCTGAGGACGCTTAACGAATTCAGTCAGCTGGTCAAGCTGCTTGCGTGTATATGTAGCGGCACCTTCGGCACAGATACCTCCGATGTATGCAGCATTATCGAATACAGAGAAACCGTAACCTTTGAGGATGTCCATCAGTTCTACGAATTTCATTCCGAAACGCAAATCAGGTTTGTCGCTACCGTAATATTTCATTGCGTCTGCCCAAGGCATACGGATGAACGGTTCAGTAAGCTCAACACCGCGCAATTCCTTGAACAGATGTTTTGCCATTCCCTCGAACATGTTGATGATATCTTCCTGTTCAACGAAGCTCATCTCGCAGTCTATCTGAGTAAACTCAGGCTGACGGTCGGCACGAAGGTCTTCGTCGCGGAAACATTTTACAATCTGGAAATAACGGTCGAAACCTGAAACCATCAACAGCTGCTTCAATGTCTGTGGTGACTGTGGAAGTGCATAGAACTGCCCCGGATTCATACGTGACGGAACGACAAAGTCGCGTGCACCTTCAGGAGTAGAACCGATAAGCATAGGAGTTTCCACTTCAAGGAATCCCTTGCTGTCAAGATAGCGGCGTACTTCCATTGTCATACGGTGACGCAATTCCAAGTTCTTGCGCACAGCAGTACGACGAAGGTCGAGGTAACGGTACTTCATACGAAGGTCATCACCGCCGTCGGTATTGTCTTCAATAGTGAAAGGAGGAGTCTGAGCCGAGTTCAGGATGTTAAGCTCAGAAACGATGATTTCGATATCACCTGTAGGAATATTATTGTTTTTGCTTGAACGTTCGTTCACGGTACCTTTTACCTGAATAACGAACTCACGTCCCAGATGATTAGCTTTTTCACAAAGGTCGGCATTCACATCGGTATTGAAAACCAACTGTGTGATACCATAACGGTCGCGGAGGTCGACGAATGTCATTCCTCCCATTTTGCGTGTACGCTGTACCCATCCGGATAGCGTTACATTTTTGCCTGCATCGGCAAGTCTCAACTCGCCACAAGTATGACTTCTAAACATATTATGAGTATTTTAATCTTTTGAACGACAAAGTTAGTACATGTTTTTGATTTATGCAATTATATTCACTTTTGAGTTTCTTCAAGCTTGGTCTTAAGACGCTCAAGAATATATATAGGCCCCTGCATCTTGGGATTATCACAATTTATCTCAGCCTGTGTCACAAGCTTTGCAAGAGTGTCCTTCAGATTAGGAATATATGTCGCCTTGTCCAACTGTATTGACTCAGGCAATTCCACACTCTTAAACCATTCCTCCAGTTCGCGAAGTTCATCACGAGTGTAAAGTTTAGATTCTATTTTTGCCATAAATATTTTGTATAAATCTGTATCATATAAGTTAAAAAGGATAACCCACTGCAAAATGGAAAGCAAAATCGCGCGAGAAATCCGGTACAATAAGAGGGAACCTCTCAATTCCGCTTCCCATAGGATTTACAGCTTTCATACCTCCATCGAATCGGAGAATCAGGAAATCAAGATCGAAACGTATTCCCAGACCATATGAAACCGCTATCTCTTTATAAAAACGGTTGAAAGCAAACTGCCCAGTAGAATCAGAATATCTGTTCTTCAATGTCCACACGTTTCCAGCATCAATGAATGCTGCAGCATTTAATTTCCAGAACAGATGTGTTCTGTATTCCACATTCATATCCAATTTTATATCACCGGTATGATTGACATAATCAAGTGAGCCTGAAGCTCCACGATACCCTCCCGGTCCCAAAGAACGTACGCTCCACCCTCTTACACTGTTTGCACCTCCTGAGAAATAAAGTTTTTCGAAAGGCAAACTTTTTGAATTACCATAAGGGATTGCAATACCCGTACCTATATGAAAGACCACAGCATTTCTATCGTCAATCATAATATTCTTTGCATAATCAAAGTCTGTCTTTACATATTGGGCAAAACTGATATTTCCCATTCTGAAAGATTCTCCATCAGACGGTTTTCCGTGTATCAACTTAGAAAAACCGTAAATAAGGTTACCTGACTCTTCTATATTAAAACGGATGGAGTATGAACTTTTTTTGGCTGTCTGCTGAGTAGATACTCCGGCACTGTTATAAGTATAAGTGTAGCCTAACCTAACAATGAACAAATCCTCATAACTGTATCTTAACAGTGGATTTATCTCATCCATGTAATTAAGATACTCGATAAATGTCTTAGACCTGTATGGCATATAGATATAATTTATATCGAGTACATCAAGTCTGTGACTCGCCCTTCTTCTGCTGTTCCATCTGTAGCTCCATGCTGCCGAAGCCAATGTTCGCTCAAATTCAGGTCTGATTTGCCAGTTGTACTTCGCACTGACCTGCGACTTGGCATTTACACTCTTCTTAAAGTCAGATTTCAAAAAGGGGAACATGAACTCCGGAAACTCAAGACTTGTCTCAACACCGTATTCCGTATAGTTATTGTTTGAATATCCTTCAAGACCCGTTACAGCCTCGTAAGCACCTCTGACCTTGATATTAAACGTTTCGGAACCTTTAAAAAGATTTCTGTGAGTGTATGTTACAGAAGCAGCCGCTCCCAAATCGCCAGCCGAGTTCGTACCTTCTACCTGAAAAGAAAGAGTCTTGTTCTTATTCTTCGATAATGATACATATGCATCAAGATAGGCAGAGTCATTATCAAGATGTTCCACAAATCTTATGTTAGAGTATTTCAGTATTCCCAAGCGTGACAAAGATGAATATGTGGACATCACATCACGGTTGGAATACAGTTTTCCCGGCACTATCCTATTATGTGAAGCAATCACTCCTGGACGCAAGAACAACTTATCGTCGTACAGGATGTTAATGCCATCATACTGTATTGTATCGACTGTAGAAGACTCGTTTGCAGCATAGGCATTGTCGCCGTCCAGAATGTAATTTACGCTTCTTATTTCATACTGGCGGTGTAAAGAACCCGTACTTTCTCCCCTGTTGCTGCTCAATGATATATTCATTGTAAGGTCAATCTTATACGTGCCCCTGACTGTATCTGCCTGAAATGTAATATAATCTTTGTTGAATCTGTAGTATCCCCTGTTCAGAAGATATTGCGCAATCTTGTTTCTTTCCTCCTCAAGCATATTGACATTAAAACGCATACCTTCTTTCAATCCGCTTTTTACAGAATCATTCATCAACAATCCTCTTATCACATAATCCTCAACATTATAATTGACACTGGAAATCATATATGGCTTGCCCGAAGATACCTTGTAATATGCATCGAGCTTGTTCTTTTTCTTTCTCTCTTCTAATGACACCTGTGCACTGAGATACCCTTTGTTCTGTACTGCTCCAAGAATCTGCAATCGTGTTTCTTCGGCTACAGACGGGTCGTATATTCTCGGTGCATCCCCTATTCTATGCAGGAACCTGTTTATCCATTTTGTAGAATCCTTGCCCGACGCGCAATAGATGTACATAGGAAGCTTTACAAGGCTGAACCATTTGGAATTTGGCTTTTGGCGGACGTATGAATACATTTCCGAAGACTTTATCTCGCTGTTGTCGCTGCTGATATGTACTTCGTCGAGCAAATATTGTCCTTCAGGTATGAATTTACCCACAGAACACCCACCGAGCAGCAGTGAGATAATTATGGTGAATATATATGTACGAAACTGATTCATCATTCGGAAAATCAAACTTATTTATTTGCAAATGTACACAAAATTCCACTAACAGAATATATACTGATGAAAATTATCCTCTTATCGGCAATAAGATTATTCATGCCATTCTATAATCTCCGAGTTTTAATAGATAAGATGAATAAATACGATTACGAACTCGAAGTTTACGAAGTTAAACTTTTAATAATATATCTGTAAATTGAAAATATCTTCTTAGCTTTGTCGGAAATAACTTCAGATTATTTAAATCATGCTCAGTAAAAATAAAATAAAGTTTATCCGTTCTTTGGAATTGAAGAAATTCAGAAAAGAGAACAAAGCATTTTTAGCAGAAGGAAACAAGTTGGTATCCGACCTTGCCGGACATTTCAGATGCAAGTTACTGGTGTCAACTCGGGAATGGCTTAATGACAACACACAGATATCGGCTGACGAAATAATAACTGTAGAAAAGGACGAGCTGTCACGTGCCAGTCTGCTCAAAACTCCACAAGATGTTTTAGCCGTTTTCGAAACACCTGTCTATCAATTATCAGAAAATAATCCACGTAAGGAATTATGCCTGGCTCTCGATGATGTGCAGGATCCGGGAAATCTCGGTACCATCATAAGAGTGGCCGACTGGTTCGGAATAAAAAACATTTATTGCTCAAACGGAACTGCCGATGCGTTCAGTCCGAAGACCGTACAGGCCACTATGGGCGCACTTGCGAGAGTTAAACTACACTATTGCGATTTGAAGGAACTGATTTCAAAACTTGACGATGTCCCGGTTTTCGGAACTTTCCTCGATGGAAAAAACATCTACGAAAATGAATTATCCGCAAACGGACTTATCGTGATGGGAAATGAAGGAAATGGTATCAGTAAAGAGGTTTCGGAACTTATCAATAGAAGAATACTTATACCTAACTATCCACAAGGTAACAAAACTTCAGAATCATTGAATGTGGCTATAGCAACAGCCATTGTATGCTCTGAATTTAGAAGACGGCAGATTTAAGACAATCGCACAACAATACTGTTGTCCGAGAAGCACATGTCTGAAACATTAAACGAAGTTACATAATATGCATTAAGAGTAAGGAGTTTATTATCATCCTCTGATGGTAATTTGCTCCTTAACTTTTTATCGCTGTCTACGAATAGTACTGTTGAATCCGACATCTGCTCCGGCGTTACACATAATGATATCTTTGGGAAATCATACGACAGTACAATCAGACCGTTCAGCCACTCCGTAAAACTTATTTCCTCTGTAAAAGGATAATAATCTGTTACGGCACCAGTCTGTTCGTCTAATTGAACAACATGATTTTTCAGAAACAGCCCCAAATGCGGGATATATAATCTGTGTGAAGCAAATCTTTTCATCAGAAATCTATCTCTCGGAAACACGTTTGATTTTGTCTACCCCATTTCCTTCTCTCAACTTTCTGTCAGAAACACGTACTTCCTGTTCCTTTGCTTCCGGCCTATCGTTTTCCTGCTTTTGAGAAACTTTATCTGAAACTTCTACGGGCTTACCGACCGCATTGGACCTAAAACTTCCTTCTCTGTAACGTAACAGTTTAATGTTATTGATAAGTACGGTAGCATCAGCTGAATCAGGATTACTGTAATATACAAAGCCACTGACACTCTTATATTTATATGCTGAATCCGGTTGCAGAACCAACTGTTCTTTTCCGGACTTTTCTATAACCTTCGACATTGCCAGAGTACTGTCATTATCAAATGTTATTTTCATAGATACAACAGCCTTAGCAGTGCTCTTTTCATACGCTAAGAAGCTATAATCAGCCTCAAGCACAAGGATATCCTTATTGTGGAAAGTAGTATCAGCCTTGAGGTCAAACATAAGCCTGTTGGTAAGAGGAGAAGTAGTAAGCCAATACAAATTTCTGTCGGACCACACATCAACAGAGTCACCGGAAAGCGACACAGAAATCTGACCGCTTCTTTTATTAAGTTCCGACTTCATCTGCTCTTCGGCCATTTCATACCGCTTCTGAAGATTCTTGTAAATGTCTGTAAGTTCCTTAGTATTTCTTGTGTACCAGACCATTGAAGAGTCAAACTCAGCTTCAGTCACACCATGTTTCTTGAATACATAATTTTTATAAGATTCACGCTTATATCTTTCAGAATAACTCAAATCATTACCCATGGTGAGAGCCAAATGATAATCGTACAACAACTCTTCCATATCAGACGGCTGTATGATATCATCAGGAATTTGTTTACCACAAGACACTACGGTAAAAACTGTTCCCCAAAGCAATAAGCGTAAATATTTATTCATAAAAATCGTGTATTGATTATTTCTTTTCTGTATGTGACAATGAATTCAGATAACCACTGTAGAATATAAGCAACGCTATTATTCCACAACTGATAGCAGCATCGGCAAAGTTGAAGATAGGGCTGAAAAATATGAAATGCTCTCCACCAACCAATGGCATCCAGTCAGGCCAGTAAGTATCGATAATCGGGAAATAGAACATGTCGACTACTTTTCCATGCAGCCAGTCGGAATACCCCTCTCCTACAGGTACGAAACTTGCAATCTGAGTTCTTGTACTTTCACTGAATATTTCACCATAGAACACACAGTCTATTATATTGCCTATGGCTCCTGCCAAAACTAACGACAGACATACTATATAACCGGTCTTGACCTTTTTGGGCTGACGGACAAGCTTGGCTATATACCATGTAATCAATATGACAGCTACTATACGGAAGATGGTTAGGAAAAGTTTGGCAAATATTTCCAAACCGAAAGCCATACCGTTATTCTCTGTGAAATAAATGTAAAACCAGTCTGTTATCTTATAATTCTGATGCAGGAACATGGTTGTTTTCACCCAGATTTTTATAATCTGGTCTATAATCAATACCACAGCCACTATAATAGCAGCCATCCTGCCTTGAGAAAATATCTTATTCATACTAAATACCTATATAGTAAGTTAAACTTAAAACACAATGAAACTAAAATTTAATCTAAAAAATTGAGAACCGAAAAAAATTCGATTCTCAATTCCATAAAATAATAAAAATTACTTCTTTCCTTGTTGTTTAGCTTCGATGCTTAATGTAGCATGAGGTACTGCACGAAGACGTTCTTTTGGTATAAGTTTGCCTGTTTCGCGACAAACACCATATGTTTTGTTTTCAATTCGTACCAAAGCTGCCTGCAGATTCTGAATAAACTTAAGCTGTCTTGATGCCAGACGAGTTGTTTCTTCCTTCGACAATGTACTGGCACCTTCTTCCAGCACTTTGTATGTAGGCGATGTATCGTCTGTATCATTTCCGTCAGCATTCATAATACTGCTTTTAAGTTTCTCATAGTCGCGTTCTGCGAGCTGAAGCTTTTCCATGATAATGGCACGGAACTCCTCGAGTTCAGCGTCAGAATACCTTGTTTTCTCAGCCATAGTGTTTAAGTTTTAAAATTAATAATAGTATCTGCCAGGTGTTACAACATCCGGCAGATGGGAACATTTATCACTGTTTGGTAACCTTCACAAACAGAGAGAAGTCATCAAAGTTGAGTTCTGTACCTTCAGCAACTTCGTCTACCAGTTCAAGTGAGTTAGCCAAAACTTGGTTGCAAATATAATTATTATATTCATTTACAGCATCATCTGTATTGGAATTTCTTGATAAAGTAATATTTATTTTATCAGTTATTTCAAATCCGCTACTCTTTCTGATGTTCTGAATACGATTTACAAGTTCACGTGCTATACCTTCGCGTCTGAGTTCTTCAGTAATTGTCACTTCAAGAGCTACAGTCAAGCGTCCTTCATTGGCTACCAGCCATCCCGGAATATCTTCGCTGAAGATTTCAACATCAGCAGTTTCGATAACAGCATCACCTCCATCAAGAGCGAATGTGTAAGAACCGTTCTTTTCAAGTTCAGCAATAGCTTCCTGCGACATTTCAGCTACAGCAGCAGCTACAGCCTTCATCTGTTTTCCGAACTTAGGACCAAGTTTCTTGAAGTCACACTTAACTTTCTTAACCAATACACCTGAAGCACCTTCTACGAACTTGATTTCCTTAACATTGACTTCACTAAGAATCAAATCCTTAACTGCTTCGATATGACGTTTCTGATCTTCGTCAACAACAGGAACCATGATACACTGTAGTGGCTGACGTACCTTGATATTAACCTTACGACGAAGTGCAAGTACCATTGATGTAACATCCTGTGCCATCTGCATACGTGCTTCAAGCTCCTTATTTACAAGACTTTCGTCAGCTACAGGGAATTTAGCAAGGTGTACTGATACTACATTGTCGCGTCCTGTTACATTTACAAGGTCCATATACAGACGGTCTGCATAGAAAGGAGCTATAGGAGCCATCAGTTTTGCAACTGTTTCAAGACACACATACAATGTCTGATAAGCAGAAAGTTTGTCTGTTGACATTGAATTTCCCCAGAAACGCTTACGGTTCAGACGTACATACCAGTTACTCAAGTTGTCATTTACGAAGTCTGTAATCAGACGACCAGCTTTAGTTGGTTCATAATCATTATAGCAAGCATCAACATCCTTTATCAATGAGTTGAGTAATGACAATATCCATCTGTCGATTTCAGGACGTTCTTCCATCGGTACATCTTTCTCGGCATAGCAGAATCCATCTACATTTGCATAAAGTGCAAAGAATGAATATGTATTGTAAAGTGTTCCGAAGAATTTACGTCTTACTTCGTCCACACCTTCTGTATCAAACTTCAGGTTATCCCATGGAGAAGCATTGGTAATCATATACCAGCGCAATGGGTCTGAGCCGAACTTCTCGATTGTAGCAAACGGATCAACCGCATTACCAAGGCGCTTAGACATCTTGTTACCGTTCTTGTCGAGCACAAGACCGTTAGAGATAACATTCTTGTAAGCTACACTGTCGAACACCATAGTAGCGATTGCATGAAGTGTAAAGAACCATCCACGAGTCTGGTCAACACCTTCTGCAATGAAATCGGCAGGATAGTAAGAACGGTTGTCTACTATTTCCTTATTTTCGAACGGATAGTGAAGCTGTGCATATGGCATAGCACCTGAGTCAAACCAAACGTCGATAAGATCTGATTCACGTTTCATCGGCTTGCCGCTTTCAGAAACCAGAATGATATCGTCAACGTAAGGACGGTGCAAATCTATCTTATCGTAGTTTTCCTTGCTGTACTGTCCTGGAACGAAACCAAGCTTCTTATATGGATTTTCTGTCATGAAGCCAGCAGCTACAGACTTTTCTATCTCATTATAAAGTTCTTCTACAGAACCGATGCACAACTCTTCGCCTTCATCGTTACGCCAGATAGGAAGCGGAGTACCCCAATAACGGGAACGGCTCAAGTTCCAGTCGTTCAGATTTTCAAGCCACTTACCGAAACGTCCAGTACCAGTTGATTCAGGTTTCCAGTTGATAGTCTTGTTCAATTCTATCATGCGGTCTTTAGCTGCAGTAGAACGGATAAACCAGCTGTCCAACGGATAGTAAAGTACCGGTTTGTCTGTACGCCAACAGTGAGGATAGTTGTGTACATGCTTCTCAATCTTGAATGCCTGATTGTTCTGCTTCATCATCATGCAGATATAAATATCAAGCGATTCTGCAGCCTGAGCAGCTTTTTCGTCATACTTGCCATCAACTGTGAACTGAGGGTCGTATGCATTCTTAACCCAACGTCCCTGATATTCTTTATAAGCGTCAACATTTACACATTCCTTCACGAAAGCCTCATCAAGTTCTTCCAACAGATAGAACTTACCTGTCAGGTCAACCATAGGACGAGTTTCGCCTTTCTTGTTAATCATGAACAATGAAGGAATTCCTGCAGCACGAGCTACATTGGCGTCGTCGGCACCGAATGTTGGAGCGATATGTACTATACCTGTACCGTCTTCTGTTGTTACATAATCACCTGGAATTACACGGAAAGCTTTTGCAGAAGCCTCAACCCATCCGTCAGCAGTAGCCTCAACAGGCTTAACCCATGGGATAAGCTGTTCGTATTCCATACCTACAAGGTCAGTACCTTTGTACTCGCCTACCACCTTGAACGGGATAAGCTTGTCGCCCGGTTTATAGTCTTCAAGAGCTATATCTTCTGCTTTCTTGTTGAAGTGAGTATAAAGAAGAGCCTTTGCCAGAACTACAGTCATCTTCTCTCCGGTATAACCGTTATAAGTCTGTACAGCTACATAGTCAATCTTCGGACCAACGCAAAGAGCTGTGTTTGAAGGCAATGTCCAAGGAGTAGTAGTCCATGCGATGAAGTAAGGAGTACCCCACTGAGCCATTTCAGGTTTCGGGTTCTTCATCTTGAACTGTCCTACAACAGTTGTATCCTTCACGTCACGGTAGCAACCAGGCTGGTTAAGTTCGTGAGAGCTAAGTCCTGTACCGGCAGCAGGAGAATATGGCTGTATTGTATAACCCTTATAAAGCAGGCCTTTACCGTAAAGCTGCTTCAGGAGCCACCACAAAGTCTCGATGTAACGATTATCATATGTGATATAAGGATTTTCAAGGTCCACCCAGTAACCCATCTTATGAGTCAGGTCAGTCCATTCCTTAGTAAATTTCATGACATCAGTGCGGCAGTGATGATTGTATTCAGCCACAGAGATAGTTTTACCGATATCCTCCTTAGTGATTCCAAGAGCTTTTTCCACACCAAGTTCCACTGGCAGTCCGTGAGTATCCCATCCGGCCTTACGCTTTACCTGAAAACCTTTCATGGTTTTGAAGCGGCAGAATGTATCCTTAATGGTACGAGCCATAACGTGGTGAATACCCGGCATACCGTTAGCCGAAGGAGGACCTTCATAGAATACATACGAAGGATAACCTTCACGTTCTGTCATACTCTTTGAGAACACATCATTCTCATCCCATTTCTTCAGCACCTCTTTATTCACTTCCGACAGGTTAAGCTGAGAATATTCAGTAAATTTGCTACTCATAGTTTTATGTTGTTTATCTAATTATCTTATATTTTGAGAAATAGCTTTACATTAATTAGGCTGCAAATTTAAAAGAAAAAATAGAGAATTAAAAGAAAAGTATATAAGTTTATGCAGAAGCATTGTTTTGTATTTTGCAGAAACAATAAAAAAAACTGTACCTGCATTATCCTGAAAACAATGAGGTACAGCCACACGAATAAACTAAAAAATTAATTATCTTAAATGTTATGAGATGCCTGACAACTTTTTATAAAACGAAAACAATCTAAAGCTGCATTTTGTTCATAATTTTCTGTTAATTTCCATAGAAGCATGCCGGATAACCATCCAACAGACAATCCAATCTGTTACTTCCCATCATTATGTTATCCATATAAGAATAATCATTAGCCCCATATTTAAGCCTCAGACTGGTATAGTTTGCATCATACCAATCCCAGACAAATGTGTATGACGATTCCTTACGGAATCCACGTCTGTCAACAGTCAAGACATAATCCTCACCCATATTATTATCATAGAAACGTAATTCCTGGCGATGAAAATCTCCATAACTGTCAGTCCATTCTTCAACCCATGTTCTGCTACACAAATAATATGTAGCCTCACGGTAATTATTGGTTCCGTTACCGATTTCTATTCCTATTCCTGCATATTGACACGAAGAAAAAAGAATAGAGGATACGGTGATTAATGCCGAAAAGGCAATAATCTTAAACAAGCTTTTCATGGTTTCCTTCTGTTATCATTAACTTCCTTGATACAAAAGTACACATACCGGCTCATATTATATAAAGTAAATTCCTATAATTTAAGGGGAATTTCCCTAAAAGTGATAGGGATATAAGAAAAGCATTACAACATGAAGTTCGAGAACTTCACACTGTAATGCTCACTTTGTAAGAATGCTGTGTATTGATTATCAAGCCATTGTTCCGCCAACAATATCAAGAAGCTCATTTGTAATAGCCTGCTGGCGACTCTTGTTGTACACCAAAGTAAGTTCCTGAATAAGGTCGTTGGCATTGTCAGTTGCTATCTGCATAGCCATTGTTCTGGCCGCATGTTCCGATGCCGCAGCATCAAGCAGCACTGTATAGATTTTCATTCTCAGAACCTTCGGAACAAGTGATTCCATTATAACTTCAGCCGACGGCTCAATTATATAATCGGAAGCATGTTCCTTCATTTCAGCTTTTTCATTTCCTTCCACCTGGCCGTTTACATCCACCGGCAGATAAGTCTCATGAGTCAGAATCTGAGATGATGTTGATTTGAAGTGATTATACAGCAAATCGACCTTCTGTATTTCACCCTTCAGAAACTTGGTCATCAGTTCCGAAGCAAGGTCTGAAGCATCCTGATAGTTAGGTTTACCGCTCATATGCTGATAGTCACCTGCCACTTCCATTCCCATCTTCTTTACAGCTTCCGCTATTTTTCTGCCCACAGGATAAATCAGGATATTCTCCTTACCTACCTTGGCAGAATATTCGTCTATCAAAGCGGTAAGATGTCTTATGACATTTGCATTATATCCGCCACAAAGACTGCTGTTCGAAGCAAAAGCCACTATAGCCACCTTCTTCACCTGTTTGTTGATAGAAAAAGGTGTCTGAACAGAAACGCCGGAAGCAAGGAAGTTTCTCAAGATTCCATACAACTTACTTTCGTATGGGAGCATATTTTCGATAGCCTCCTGTGCCTTGTGAAGTTTTGCCGACGCCACCATCTTCATGGCCGAAGTAATCTTCAGCGTGCCGTTGATAGAGTTTATTCTACTTTTTACTTCTTTCAGCGATGCCATAATACTTATTCTTTATATTGTGCCACTATCTCAGCTGCCACTTTCTCGATAATAGCTGTTACAGTATCATTAATCTGTCCGCTTTCTAGAACATCTATTACATCCTCCTTATGGTTAACACGAAGAGTTGAAAGGAATGTATCCTGGAAATTACGAATCTTTCCGATAGGAATTTCACGCATCAACCCGTGAGTACCACAGTAAAGTATTGCAATCTGCTCGCCTACAGGCATAGGAGAATATTGTGGCTGTATAAGCAACTGATTGTTTTTACGTCCACGGTCGATAGCCATTGCTGTCACTGGGTCCATATCACTGCTGAACTTGGAGAATGCTTCAAGTTCGCGATACTGTGCCTGGTCAATCTTCAGCGTACCTGCAACCTTCTTCATACTCTTTATCTGTGCACTACCACCCACACGTGATACCGAGATACCTACGTTGATGGCAGGACGGAAACCTTGGTTGAACAGGTCTGTTTCAAGGAATATCTGTCCGTCGGTGATTGAAATCACGTTAGTAGGGATATACGCTGATACGTCACCGGCCTGAGTTTCGATGATAGGCAACGCTGTCAATGAACCGCCGGCCTTAACTTTCCCTTTCAGACTTTCAGGCAAATCATTCATCTGTTCTGCCACTTCCTGCTGGTTGATAATCTTTGCCGCACGTTCAAGCAGACGTGAATGCAAATAGAATATATCCCCCGGATATGCTTCACGTCCTGAAGGACGACGAAGAATAAGTGACACCTCACGGTAAGCCACAGCCTGTTTTGACAAGTCATCATATACCACCAGTGCATGACGACCGGTATCACGGAAATATTCACCGATAGCAGCGCCTGCAAACGGAGCGAAATACTGCATAGCAGCAGGATCTGATGCTGTAGCCGCAACTACCACTGTATAATCCATTGCACCACGATCACGAAGTGCATTAACTATGCTTGCCACAGTAGAACCTTTCTGTCCGATAGCTACATATATACAGTAAACCGGGTTTCCGGCCTCATAGTTTGAACGCTGATTGATGATAGTATCTATAGCGATTGCTGTCTTACCTGTCTGACGGTCGCCGATAATCAACTCACGCTGTCCGCGTCCTATAGGAATCATGGCATCGATAGCCTTCAGACCTGTCTGCAACGGTTCTGTTACAGGCTGACGGAAGATAACTCCCGGTGCCTTACGTTCAAGCGGCATCTCAAAGGTCTCGCCGGTTATATCACCACGTCCGTCCAATGGAACGCCCAGAGGGTCGATGACACGTCCCAACATACCCTCACCCACATTGATTGAAGCGATATGTTTTGTACGTTTCACTATCATACCCTCCTTAATCTGGTCAGTAGGACCGAGCAGGACGGCACCCACATTGTCCTCTTCCAGATTCATTACGGTACCCATCACTCCGTTCTCGAATTTCAGCAGCTCGTTGGCTTCAGCATTACGCAAGCCGTATATACGAGCCACCCCATCACTCACCTGCAGCACAGTACCAACTTCATCAAACTTAAGTGATGTGTCGATACCTTCAAGCTGTTGGAGCAATACTTCTGAAACTTCGCTGGGTTTTATAGTATTATCTGCCATTATTTGTCAATTCAATAATTATACTATTCTTCTGTTTTTATCAATAAACTGACGTCTTACTCTTCTAAGCTGGTTGGCAACGCTTGCATCCAAACGGTATCCGTCAATCTCCATTATATAGCCTCCAATGATTGAAGGGTCAATATTTGCTTTGATTTCTACCGTCGAATCTGTCTTGAGCGAACCAATTTCCTCCAGATGTCTGACAAGTTCAGGAGCCTCAACAGCCGTAGTCAGTTTACCCATCAAAATATGCTTCCTCTCCCGGTACTGGTCTATAAAAGACCATGTCATGAAATGCAAGAATTTTTCCCTCTTTCCATCAATGACAAGCTGAAGGAAACGTTTCATTTCTTCACTGACATCCTTTCCGCCTGCTGCCTCGACCAGCAAATCCAGTTTCATTTTTCTTGTTACTACCGGATTTTCCACTGTTCTTTTCAAATCAGGCACGTTAGCAAAATGTCCGGCCAGCGTTTCAACCTCCTGATATACTTTCTTCTCGTTTCCCTTTGCCATTGCAAAGTCCAACAAAGCCTTGGCATAACGCTTTGAAACTACTCCTGTATTCATAACCGGTTATTTAGAAGATTCAACCATCTCGTCCACCAATCGACTGATTAGTTCAGTCTGTTCCTTATCGTCAGCTAATTTAGTGCGTATCACTTTTTCAGCAACACTCACCGAAAGCAGAGCCACCTGACGTCTGATATCGCGGATTGCACTTTCCTTTTCAGTTTCAATCTGCTTTTTCATTTCGTCCATCAGACGGTCACCTTCCAAACGAGCCTTTTCCTGAGCCTCTCTAATGATACGGTCACGTGTTTCAGTGGCCGATTTCAGGATTCTGGCTTGTTCTTCACGAGCTTGAGCAAGGATTTTCTCGCCTTCGGCCTTCACGTTAGCCAATTGTGCGTTAGCTTCGCGTGCAGCTTTCAGCGAGTTGTCGATATACGCCTTCCGATCGTCAACCATTTTGATGATAACAGGGAATCCGAATTTTGCCAACAAAAAGAAGACAATACCGAATACCACTACCATCCAAAACAGTAACCCCGGATCCGGAGTCAATAATCCCATACGCTGATTATTATAGGAACAATGTCAAAAGACAAACGATAATTGCGATAATAGCTACACCTTCAACAAGTGCTGCAATGATAATCATATTAGTACGAATATCACCTGATGCTTCTGGCTGACGAGCAATTGCTTCCATAGCTGAACCACCGATTTTACCAATACCAATACCTGCACCGATTACTGCAATAGCTGCACCAAGAGCAGCACCCAATTTACCTAAACCTGCACCTGCGGCAGCCTGTAATAAAATTGAAAGTAACATAATTATAAGTTTTTAAGTTTGTTATTTTTTAATTTATAAAGTAATAATTCTGCTACGACAACTTTGCCGTACATTTTCATCACTATTTTTTGTTAGTTTAATTTTCTTCTTTTTCCTTTACCTTGGAAAGACCGATAAATACGGCTGAAAGCATAGTAAACACATAAGCCTGAATGAAAGCTACCAGAAGTTCAAGAGCAGTCATGAATATACCAAAGGCCACTGACACAAAAGTCATTGTACCATTCAATAACGGACCAATCTTCACTGTTATGAAAATAATGGACAGCAAACTGAGAATAGCTGCGTGGCCTGCCATTATATTGGCAAAAAGACGAATCATAAGAGCGAAAGGCTTAGTGAACAGGCCAAAGAATTCTATCACCGGCATCATAGGTATAGGAGCCTTAAGCCATACCGGTACATCAGGCCAAAATATATCTTTCCAATATTCTTTGGTTGCAAAAGCATTCGTAAAAAAGAAAGTCAGCAAAGCCAGCACGAGTGTAATAGCTATATTACCTGTTACATTGGCACCTCCAGGAAATATTGGAATAAGTCCCATCAGGTTATTAACCAATATAAAGAAAAATGCAGTCAGCAGATACGGTGCATAACGTTCATAACCAGGACCTATACCTTCCTTGATTACATCATTATAAATCATTAACACCATCGATTCTACCATACCTACACCACCTCTTGGCGCACCGTTCTCTACAGGATGTTTTTTATACCATCTAGCACATCCAAGAACTATCCACACCAGAATAGTGCTGTTTATTATAAGTCCAACAACATTCTTTGTTATGGACATGTCCCATGGACGAACTTCCTCGCCTGAAGAATTACGCTCTACTATCTTTCCGTCGTATGTTCCACCTTCGGCAATATAAAGTCCTTCATACTCACCATCTTCAAGTTTCTCAGATGAGAATACATGCCATCCGGTACTGCTTTTCACTATTACCGGCAATGGTATTGTGATATGAGTATCCCCTATGCTGAGAATATGCCAAGAGTAGGCATCGTTGATATGTCCGAACACCAGTTCATTGACATCCACTTCACCACCTTCATTAGAAGTCTCGGCAGATGCGAAACCCGATGTAAAAACCATCAGTAACACCAAAGTCCATATATAACGTACTTTTTTCATTGTTTCTGTTTTAGTTTTTTCTTCTTTATAAGTCTCAGTTCGATATTAGTAAAATATACAGTTTCGAATATCAGAAAAGAAATATAGAATACCAGAAAGGTTGCAAAAAAAGCCACAATTTCATGCTGTACCGCATAACAGTATATAGAAATTATCAGCACACTGACAAGAAACTTTGTTCCTTTGCAAACCAGAAACAGTGGAACCATCTTATCTTCTCCCAACCGATAAGCCAGAGAAAACATGTTGATGTAGAACAGACCAAAGAGGTAAAAAAACACAGGAATGGCAGGAAACCATGGAAAATACCTGTCTGGTATAAACAAATGGTAAATCAAACCTATCACAACAGACAATATCAAAGTCAATATTGTCATTTTCTTTATGAATACCTTCTTAGCCTTAAGCAAGAACATGTTTTTCAGATTTTACGGTTTATAATTCTACACACACTGAGACCAAATTATCTTTAACCTCAACGAATCCTCCTGTAATTTTCAATTTCTGCGTATCTCTCTGCACTCGATAATGAGCCTCACCACACTGGTAAATGACTTCACCTTCCTTTAAAGAAGATATTATAGGAGCATGGTTTACAAGCACCTGGAATTTACCGAGTTCACCCGGCAGTTCCACCCAGTTGACAGGGCCATCGAAGAGAGTACGCTCCGGTGATATTATCACCAGATGCAATTCCTTTCTGTCCATAGGCGTTATGCTTTAGCAGCCTCAAGCAGTTTCTTTCCTTTTTCTATGGCATCTTCGATAGTTCCTACATTAAGGAATGCCTGTTCAGGCAGATAGTCAACCTCACCATCAAGAATCATCTTGAATCCCTTAATTGTATCTTCTATGGAAACCATAGCACCAGGAACACCTGTAAACTGTTCAGCAACGGCAAACGGCTGTGAAAGGAATCTCTGTACCCTACGAGCACGGTTAACAGTCAGACGGTCTTCGTCAGAAAGTTCGTCCATACCGAGGATAGAGATAATATCCTGCAGTTCCTTGTTACGCTGAAGTATCTGCTTAACTCTCTGTGCAGTTTCGTAATGTTCTTTTCCTACGATAAGCGGGTCAAGAATACGGGATGTAGAATCCAGAGGGTCAACGGCAGGATAGATACCAAGTTCGGCAATCTTACGGCTTAACACTGTAGTAGCGTCAAGGTGAGTAAATGTAGTAGCCGGAGCAGGGTCTGTCAAGTCATCGGCAGGCACATAAACAGCCTGAACAGATGTGATGGAACCATTCTTCGTAGAAGTGATACGTTCCTGCATCTTACCCATTTCAGTAGCCAGAGTAGGCTGATAACCTACAGCCGAAGGCATACGTCCAAGAAGTGCGGACACCTCAGAACCCGCCTGAGTGAAACGGAATATATTGTCTATAAAGAACAGAATATCCTTAGGACTGTTCTCGTCTGTCTTGCGGTCACGGAAAGATTCTGCAAGAGTCAAACCGGACAGTGCAACAGACTGACGTGCGCCAGGAGGCTCATTCATCTGTCCGAACACCATTGCAACCTGCGACTTTTCAACTTCCTTGTAATCCACCTTAGACAAATCCCAATTGCCTTCTTCCATGCTCTTCTGGAATTCCTCTCCATAGCGGATAACACCTGATTCAATCATTTCCCTGAGCAAGTCATTACCTTCGCGGGTACGTTCTCCCACACCGGCAAAGACAGAGAAACCATTATGCTTCTTTGCAATATTGTTAATCAACTCCTTGATGAGCACTGTCTTGCCGACACCTGCACCACCAAACAATCCGATTTTACCACCTTTCAGATAAGGTTCCAAAAGGTCAATAACCTTAATACCTGTAAACAAAACTTCCTGAGTTGTTGCCAAATCCTCAAAACGTGGAGGTTCGCGGTGTATAGGGAAACCGTCCTTCTTGTCCAGTTCGGACATTCCGTCAATAGTCTCTCCCACTACGTTCATCACACGTCCCCTGATTTGTGCTCCCACCGGCATGGTTATAGGCTGACCGGTAGGTACAACTTCCATTCCGCGTTTCAGTCCGTCTGTACTGTCCATAGCTACTGTACGCACAGTATCCTCACCGATATGCTGCTGCACCTCGACAATCAATGTACGACCATCCTTGCGGACAACAGTCATTGCATCGTGTATCTTCGGCAAAGCGACATCAGCATCCAATCCTTCAAGGTCGAAATGGACATCCACTACCGGACCGATAACTTGCGAAATATGTCCAACGATTTTTGACATAAACTAATCTGTTAAATAATTATCTTAATTGTATATCGCAAATTTAATGTTTTATCCAATAACAATGTTCTTAAAAGTAACATTTTTTATCCCTTAAACAATGTTATAGGACACAATAAGAGAGATATTTCCCAATACTATTTACATATTATCACAGAGAATAAAGACTTTTTAAACAAGGAACATACCATTACAGTATAGAACCAATCTTTCTTCTTATTGCAATTATATTATATACAGATACCAAAATAAACAAAATAACACCAAAGACACATGACATGGCAATGCTTACATCGTCTGTACCTGTTATAATGTCAGAAAGTGCATCAGTATATATTCCTCTGACAATTACCATAATAATGACAGACAGGACCAAAACCATAAGATTAATAGCCACAGTCAGTATCTGATAAGGCATGGCTACGCGCGATGTACTGTAGCCTATAAGAATAAGATTCTCGAGTTTGTCCGTATTTTTCTGCAAAAGCAGATATATACTAAGCAATAATATATAAAATGACAACAAACTTATCACAAGTCCGACTGCCATAACTACTCCTACAGCCACTTTCAGGAACCAGGTCATCTTGCCTGCATCAAGTTTGCTGTCCTCGGTTTCATATCCGTTATCGTTAAAATACCGGGCTATTCTTTCGTCGGCAGGATTGTCCACCTCTATAATAAGGCGCGACGGCTCCCATTCCTTGTTTCCGCCATAAGAGGCATTTGCCGAATTCATGAATGATTCAGGCACGAGTATAGTGTTCAGCCTGTTGGAGAACCCCACTATACGTCCCTTCTTCATATCCCGTTTTCCGTTTCCGGCAATATAAAGATTAAGTGATACCAACCCTACCATACCTTCCGACAGCTGCGGAAGATTCCTGCTTCGCGCAAATCCGAAGTTATAAAGATTGAGATAATTGCGCGGAATAATGATTGGAATTTCACTCTGTCCGTCCGTGTAACTCCATGCATCGGCCCTTACATCTACAAAACCGTCCGGTACAGATTCAAGAAACATAGCAGTTGATATATCCATTCCTCCGAATGATATACCGGCCGACACCTTGAACTGAGAAGGCTGGAAAGCTCCTACCTCTACAGTGAACGGCTGCGATTTCAAATCATCCACCTCATAATCAGAGAAAGTACCGCTCTTTCCTGCAATGCTTCCCAAGGTACTGACCTTTTTTGTCACTACTATATAATCCTTCTTTATAAAACTGTCTTCCTGAGTGAATACAGGCGATACATCATTATAGAACTGTATCCCTAACATCACTATCACCATTCCGCACAGGTTGGCAATAAAGAAACCTGCCAACTGCGCCACACTGATATGCTGTCTTAATAATTTCCAAAGCATAATGACTCTCCGGTACGTTTTTAAAGTTTTATTTCCACATCATAATCCATGTTCAGACGGCGACCTATCGAAGTAACTATTACTCCAACTCCCCTTTCACGTATCTCCGCCGACAGTATATCTCCCATTATTTTACTGTTGGCATCATCCAGATGGCTCACCGGCTCATCCATAAACAGGAAGTCCGACGGCTGACAGAGCATCCTTATGAAAGCCACTCTCTGCTGCTGACCGAACGACATCTGTCCTACCGGTTCATTCCATTTATCCTCAATTCCCAACATGGAAAACCATTCTCTTATCTGTTTCTCTGCTCTGAAATGGGTCAGATTGTTTTTCAGAGTCACATTTTCCGCAGCCGTAAGTTCAGGGAACAGGCGCAACTCCTGAAACATCATTCCTATAGCCTGCTGTCTGACACCGGTCCAATCATCTCCGGAAAGGTTTCTGATATCCGTACTGTCAAAACTGATAATACCTTCATAATCCTTTCTGTAACCATATATAAAACTGCAAAGCGATGACTTACCGGTTCCGGAAGCAGCCTCTATCAGGTAAGATTTTCCTTTCGCGAAAGAGAGTTTCTTTCTCCACACGTCGGAAACTATATTTTCGCGTCCTGCAAACACAGCCGGCAGGATATTTTCCAATTCTATTCTTTCCACCTTTCAGTACTTGTTTTAATTATTCAGCAAAGCTCCCAAAGGATTCTTATTCTTATCTTTCATCATTATCTCAATGCGCACATTACTTCCGTCGGCACTTTCCACCGTGAGATAATCCAAACCTCCGAAGAATGCAAGCACAGATGCCATCGACCCTTTAAGTTTTTTCAAGTCGAGCAGACGGTCGAGAGATGTCAAATCTGAAACCATAAAGAATCTCTGACCTTCCACTCTTTTTCCCCAGGTACGGTTTCTGAGTGAAAGTCCCAACACTCGCCTGTCTATCAATGATTCTTTGTTGGTGACATAAAGTTTGCCGTTATTCACTCCTATCCACAGTTCCAAATATCCCGGAGTCAGCCCAACAAGACTGCCGTCCACTGTCTTGAATTCATATCCGTTGTCGCCGTGATTGCGCAACAGCACCTGACCGCCTGAAAGAGCAGCCATAGACTTGAGTGTTTCAAAAGATTTCAGAAAATCATCATTTGTAACGTCTGCAAAGGCTATAAAGTCTTTTCCGTCCTTTCCGGACATGGACAGAGCCACATCGCCGCTAATGGCACTGAATATAGAACCAAAATCCAAAGGAATCATAGATTTCTCAAAATATCTTCTGACAGAAGGATTCCCACATATAAAGTTGTAGAACTCTCCTCCTTTTATATTTGCCGTTGCCCAGAACTGAGTATTCGACGGGAACATATCCAAATAACTGCCTTTAATCCTATCAGTCACCTGCTGTTTCTTTTCAAGAACACCCTTCATCACCTTGTCTGTGACCATCATTTCCACATCCATGACAGTTTTTCCGTTTGTGAAATCTATCGTAGAAACAGCCTTTACATCCTTCAGACGCATTTCTGCCGATATTCCCATCGTAAGTGGATATACCGCCTCATGAGGCAAAACTTCAAGCGAACTCCACAATACTATATCACCCTTTTTCTGCTCCATACTCCTGAAATCATCCGATGCCGAAAATCCTTCACCATCTTTCTGACGCAGCCACATAGAAGCCTGCCTTACGAGCGACTTAGGGTCAGAGCCTTTATTGTCGGACACCAAAACCAAAGCTCCGTCATTATAAGCCAAAAGCCAGTCGCCTATGACAGTCCATTCGCATCCGTCGGCTTCTTTCAGTGGCAGACAAAGCTGTTGTTTGGTAAGTGCTTCAAGCAGTTCCTCTAATTTATCACTATCTGTCACCTTGACCAACAGCCCTCCGATTTTGGCCTGCTCACCCATAAAGAGATAAATCTTTTCCTTCAGTCCCAAACCGCTCTCAGTGGCATCGCGGAATATTTTCTCTACCAAGGCTTCAGAACCGGAAAGACCGCTCTTGACCATTTTTTCAAATCGGGCAAGAACATCCTTATCGGCATTCGCACCGCTAAGGCCACTCTTTTCTGACATGGAATTTATATCGAGGGCCACCACAGCCGCCGATTTTGCAGGAATGGCATTTCTATAATCCGGAGTACTGCCACAAGCTGCCATAAACAAGGCTAATACGGGTATGTATAAATATTTCAGTTTCATTTCAGTTGTTAGATATCAGTTTTTAGTTGTTAGATATTAGTCGTTGGCATTCAGCAGGTTCATAGTATGTACCGCCACAAGAGCCGCTGTTTCCGTACGCAAACGGGATTTTCCCAGACTCACCGGCTTGAAGCCTTTCTTTATGGCCATTTCCACTTCTTCTTTGCTAAAGTCGCCTTCCGGGCCTATCAGAACCAAAGCATCATTTCCCGGAACTATGGCATCTTTCAGCAGAGTCTTCTCTCCCTCATTGCAGTGGGCTATAAACTTATCTCCCTTGAAATCCATCTTCATAAACTTGTCGAAATCTGTCATCTCGTTGATTACAGGCTTACGCGCCTTCAGCGACTGTTTTACGGCAGACACAACTATCTTCTCTACCCTCTCCGTCTTTATAACCCTGCGTTCTGAATAACGGCAGTTGAGAAATGTTATCTCGTCAAGTCCTATCTCAGTAGCTTTCTCCGCAAACCATTCTATGCGGTCCATCATCTTTGTGGGTGCCATAGCTATATGCAGATGTCCTTTCCATAACGGTTCCTGGAATGTTTTCTCCAAAACTTTCACTTGGCATCTTTTGCCTGTGGCAGCACTTATTGCAGCCTTGTAGAAATATCCTTTGCCATCGGTGAGCTGAATCTCATCACCTATATTCAGTCGTAAGACTCTTACGCAATGTCCTGCCTCCTCTGCAGGGAGTTCTGTATCTGTAAGTATGTCCGGAGTATAAAATACGTGCATAATAATATGTTTGAAATTAAAACCGAACAAATGTAACCATTTTTTCTGACACTTCAGCTAAAATAAAACGACGAAGCGTTTAAAGTAAAACGACGAAGCATTCGAAGTCGAATGACGAAGCGTTTTATTTTAACAAATATAAACGCACAGAAAGCATACTTTTTAATACCTAAAAAAAGATTTTTTTGTATGTTTGCTGCCATTAACTATAAAACAACTCAACATGAAAAAACTACTATTATTGACATTAGCGTTATTGCCTCTCTTTGCTACTGCAAAAGACAATAAGAAAAACGACAATTCCAACCCTAAGTATCTGGAAGGTGCAATCACATTCAAAGATGACAAAATAACTTTTGAAGATGAAATTAAAGTACCGTCGATGTCGAAAGACGAATTATACACGACAATGCTTCAATGGGCGGAAAAACGATTTGTTCCGGACAAGAAACTAAACAGCAGAGTGGTTTATACCAACAAAGAGAACGGTGAAATCGTAGCTTCGGCAGAAGAATATCTGGTTTTCAGTTCGACTGCTCTTTCGCTCGACAGAACAAGAATCTATTATCATTTCTATATACAGACTGACAACGGAGTTTGCAAACTCAATATGAGCCGAATCAGATACTGGTATGACGAAAACCGCGACGGCGGAGAACGCTACACTGCAGAAGAATGGATTACTGACGATATGGCTCTGAACAAAAAGAAAACAAAACTTGCTCCTATATGCGGAAAGTTCCGTCGCGAAACCATAGACCTGAAAGATGAACTGTTCGCTTCAGTAAAAGACAATTTGGGACAGAAAGTTCTTGGTACGACCACAACTGAAAATACTGCCACAGCCGCTACTGCAAAGAAGACAGGAACAGTAGCCGTATCTGAACTTCCTGCAAATCTGAGTGAAATAGCTGCTGCAGGAAAACTGACAATCAAGGCCGGCAACAAAGAAACTGAATTGGCAGTAAGCGCATGGGGCGGTTTCGGAAAGCTGTTCAACAAAGATGTGGCATACATTCTTGTAGACAAAAAACAGTCTGACATAAGCAAGGCGATGGAAAGCGCTTCTGCATATACAGTTTCATTCTACAAAGACAAATCAGCTGATGCAGAAATCATAATAGAATGTAAGAAAACAATGATTCAGGAACTCTCTGCAGAAGAATTGAAATCACTGAACCAGGATATTGATACTAATAAAGAATATATAATGTATATCTGCGAGGTGACATCGGCTAAACTGCAGTAATCAGAAAACGACAAAAGGATATAAAAATAAAATGAGGCAATCGTGTTTACGTTGCCTCATTTTATTTTTATATATCATCTTTTCGGTATATCTACGGATGTTTCTTTCTGTCCTTTCAGATGTTCAGAGAAATAATCCACAAGTCGCCAATAGAAATACTCGTTCATATCGCCGAATCCGTGACGCTGTCCTGGAAGGTAAAGCATATCGAAACGCTTGCCGGCACGTATCAGTGCATTCACAACACGGGTTGTATTGGCAGGATGGACATTGTTGTCTATATCTCCATGTACAAGCATCAGATGGCCTTTAAGCTGCTTCACTATCTCAGGATTAGTGGCAATCTTATAAACGAATGTTGTATCGCCTTTCTCTGTAACAGTTTCCTTTACTCCATGATGTGTTTCACTCCACCACCGGTTATAGATACGGTTGTCGTGGTTTCCTGCACATGACACTGCAGCCTTATAGAAATCAGGATACTGGCATATTGCGGCTGTAGACATAAATCCGCCTCCGGAATGTCCGTGGATTCCTACATTATTTATATCTATATATTTGTGACGGGCAGCAAGCTGTTCTACTGCAGCCTTATGGTCGGCCAAAGGATAGTCGCGCATATTGCCGTAACCGTAGTTGTGATACCACTTGGAGCGGCTTGGATGTCCTCCCCTCTGCCCTACTGATATCACTATGAAACCGGCCTGAGCCAAACGGTCTGTACGGACACTCATACGGGTAAACGGATAATATACAGCCTCAACCTGCGGACCCGGATATACATAGTCGATGATAGGATATACCTTGGTAGAATCAAAATCGTAAGGCTTGTACATCACACCGTAAAGGTCTGTAACACCGTCGGCAGCCTTAACCTTAAAGAGTTCCGGGAACTTGTAGCCGGCAGCCTTAAGATTCGAGAAATCGCTTTCCTGAATTGTCATAACCTTATTTCCGTTTCTGTCAATCAGGTCTGCACAAGGAACTGTATTCACTCGTGAGAAATTGTCGACGGCAAACTGTGCATCGTCCGACAATGATATCTGATGGAAGTAATCGCCCTTGGTAAGTCTTGTCAGTCCGCTACCGTTTACGTTTACTTTATACAGATGTTCGTAATAAGGGTTTTCATCCTTTTCCTTACCGTTTGCCAGAAAATAGACAGTGCGTGTAGCTTCGTCTATCTTCAAAACCTGCTCTACGTGCCAAGGTCCTTCAGTTATACGGTTCTTCAGATTTCCCTTGTCATCATAGAGATAGAGATGTGCCCATCCGTCGCGCTCGCTCCACTGTACAAACTCCTTACCACCATTGATAACATGGATAGGACGAGTTTCCTGATAGGTATTCATACGTTCTTTTACGATAGGAACTATCGAATCCTCACCTACGGTATATGTACATACGTCTATACGGTGAAGATCTCTGCTGTATCTTGTCACAAAGAAACGGTTGTTGTCACCCTGCCATACAGAAGGACGGAACTCCATATCTCTCTGCTTCTTTTCAAGAGGTTTTTCCTCAAGTCCGAGCCACTGGTTCTTCCATGCAGACACCTTTATTTCCTTACGGGTGTTGGATGTCATATCGAAGATATACAGATGTTCCTCCGGTGCTTCCATTTCTCCAGGCATCTGATATTTGTAGGTTTCGAGCGTTGGACGTGGTTCTGCTATGGAATTGATGACCCACAGAGGCTTGACTGCCCTGTCATCAGATACTATCGTTACGAAATGCTTTGAGTCAGGCGACCAGCAGCCCCATGCTTTACGACGCTTGCCATTGCATAAGGTATCTGTATTTAGAATGCTGTATGGAATACCATAACCGAAATCGGGCATACCGTCGGTAGTAAGCTGGATTTCTACAATTGTGCTGTCCTTCTCATCCTTCTGAGCCTTACGATAGTCGGCAATACTCATACGGTAAAGGTTGCAATCCTTGGCATATACCACCGACTGTCCATCCGGTGAAACAGATGCCCAGTCAAGCTTCTTCGGCTCTTTTTCCTTATCCGTAAGGTGAGTCAGTTTCTTTGTAGGGAAGTCATAAGAGAAGTAGAAAACCTGCTTTTCGGCTTTCTTCTTTTTATCCTTGTCCTGCTTGTCCTGAGATGAAACGACCTCAAAAGTGAAAGTACGTCCGTCTGCCTCAGCCTTAAGATTCTTTACAGGAAGCTGTCTTGCCTCAAAAGGGTCTTTTACTATTTCGCTGAGTTGTGCAGCCAATTTATCACGATCGAACAACAGTTCTTTCTTCTTCTGCGATGGATTTACCACATACCAGAACTTACCCTCGGATGTCTTATACTCATACCAAAAGCCGTTTCCGTTCTGAAACCAATGAGGATCGACCATGGTAGAAAACAACATATTCTTAAGCTTACTTTCTGTAAACTTTTCGGCCTGCAGATATTCCGGAAGTCTTTCCTGAGCCACAACAGCTGTAGCCGAAAGCATCATTCCTCCCAATATTGCAGAAAACAATATTCTCTTCATAATCAGTTATTTTTATTACAACAGAAATCTTAGCACATCATTGAAGTTTGCCCAAATAAGCAAGGCAAAGAGCAGGAACATACCAACCATCTGGGCATATTCGAGGAACTTGTCGCTCGGTTTGCGGCGTGCTACTATCTCATAAATAAGGAACAATACATGTCCACCATCGAGTGCCGGTATAGGCAAAATGTTCATAAATGCAAGAATGATAGACAGGAATGCTGTCATAGACCAGAAACGCTGCCAGTCCCAAACCTTAGGGAATATGCTTCCGATAGTACCGAAACCGCCCACACTCTTTGCTCCTTCCTTAGTGAATACATACTTAAGGTCGTTTACATATCCTTTCAGTGTATTTACACCAAGAGAAACTCCTGCCGGGAACGACTCAAAGAAACCGAAAGTACGCACAGTAGGAGTGTAATTAAGCATACCACCTATAGCTGCTACCTTGAACTGTTCGTCTGTAGTGACATTCACAGTATCTCTCACTCCGGCACGCGAATAGACCAAAGTAAACTCTGCTGTAGTTTTTTGAGCAACTTCAGATCTCAGTTTCAAATCAGCAATCTGGTTTTGGAAATCATTCCATGAATTAAGAGTCTTTCCGTTAACGGCTATAAGCGAGTCACCTTTCTGAATACCGGCATTGGCAAAGCCACCTCCGGCCAAAACTGAATCGACCACATTTGGATAGAATATATCAACAAACATAGGGTCCTGCTGGGCAACATCAATAAGGCTCAACTCAGGCATAGCTATACTTACAGTTTCACCATTGCGCAAAACTTTAACTTCCTTGGCCTCGACCACATCACGTATCATATCCATGCCGAAACGTTCGAGTTCTTTGCCATCGGCACTAAGGAGTATGTCACCGTCGCGGAAACCAATATTCTGTGCAGTTTCGTTAAACTTAAGTCCATAGCTCATGTCTTTGAGTGCTATATACTTGTCGCCCCATGTGAACAGAATCATTGAATATATGAAAAGGGCTAAGATAAAGTTCATCAGCACACCGCCAATCATGACAAGCAATCTCTGCCATGCCGGTTTTGAACGGAACTCCCACGGCTGTGCAGGCTGTTTCATCTGCTCGGTATCCATAGACTCGTCTATCATACCGGAGATTTTACAATAGCCACCCAACGGCAACCATCCTACACCATACTCAGTTTCCGAGTTTTTAGGCTTGAACTTAAATAGAGAAAACCATGGATCGAAAAAGATATAGAACTTCTCAACCCTGATTTTGAATAAACGCGCAAAGAAGAAGTGTCCTCCTTCGTGTACTATAACCAAAATAGACAAACTTAGTACCAACTGAAGGGCACGGATTAAAAATGTCTCCATCTGTTTTTTCTGACTTTTTTAGATTAATTGGATTAATAAATTAAAAACCTGAATTAATGACGAACTCGGCAGCTATGCGGCGTGCTATAGCATCTGTTTCCACATAGTCATTATATGTAGGATTGCTGATAAACGATACCCTGTTCATGGTCTTTTCAATCACATCACTCATACCAAGGAAGGAAATCTGGTCCTTGAGAAAGGCAGCTACTACCACCTCGTTGGCAGCATTCAGTATGCAGGCCATATTTCCGCCACGGTTCATAGCCTCATAAGCAAAGGCAAGATTTCTGAAACGCTTTGTGTCCGGAGCCTCGAATGTAAGAGTATTGCACTTCATGAAATCCAGACGTTCGCCCGAAAGAGATTCACGCTTCGGATATGAGAAGGCATACTGTATAGGCAAACGCATGTCAGGAACGCCGAGCTGTGCTTTCACCGCACCGTCCATATACTCTACCATTGAATGTATTACAGACTGCGGATGAACTACAACCTCTATCTGTTCCGGCTTTACTCCGAAAAGCCATTTTGCCTCGATAACCTCGAATCCCTTATTCATCATCGATGCAGAATCGATGGTAATCTTGGCTCCCATGCTCCAGTTAGGATGCTTCAATGCCTGTTCCTTAGTGACAGTGGCAAGCTGTTCCATACTGAAAGTACGGAAAGGACCGCCCGATGCAGTAAGAATGACTTTACTTATAGGATTATTCATTTCCAGACACTGGAATATTGCCGAATGCTCTGAGTCGACAGGCAAGATAGGAGTTCTGTACTGCTGAGCAAGTTCTGTAATAAGCTCACCTGCCACAACCAATGTTTCCTTGTTTGCCAATGCAATGGTCTTTCCTGCCTTTATGGCATTTATGGTAGGTTTCAAACCGGCGTATCCGACCATTGCCGTCAAAACTATATTCACAGGACCTGATTCCACAATCTCACACAATGCCTCTGCTCCGGCATAAACCTTGATAGGCAAATCCGCCAAAGCATCCTTCAGCTGCTGATACTTATCCTCATTTGCTATTACAACAGCTTCCGGCTGGAACTTACGTGCCTGCTCTATGAGTTTATCCACTCTGTTATTGGCAGTAATGGCATAAACTTCATACAGGTCAGGATGTTCCTCTATCACTTGTAGAGCCTGGGTACCTATAGAACCCGTAGACCCTAAAATAGCTATCTGTTTCTTCATAACCTTAGAATACTACATAATTTCCCGGATTTATTGGTGTTCCCCTGCGCCAAAGTTCAAAATGCAGATAAGGTTCCTTATGACTGTCATTCCCTTTGCCAACCAAAGCAATGACATCTCCACCTTTAACCTTGTCGCCCGGTTCCTTCATCAATGAACCACAGTTTTTATATATACTGATAAAATTTTGCGAATGCTGGACCTGTATCACATAACCATCGTTTACTGTATATGTAGCCATAACCACAGTACCGTCAAGCACAGACACCACATTCTCATTTTTAGACGTAAGAATATCTATTCCATAATGTTTCTTTTCAGGGTCGAAATTGACTTCCATCACACCATTGACAGGCTTGAAGAATATCAATCCGGCTGCAGCATTACTGTTGTCTATCTCTCTCAGATTATATCTTTCCTTCTGCTCGTATTTCTGACGGAACTCTTCTTCCTCCTTTGTTCTCTCCATGAGCTGTTCGGCACGAATATTCGTAAGCGAGTCAATTGACTGAACCGTATCAACCTCTATCTTACCGCTGAAAATGTCCTGGATATTCATTATATATCTGTTCTGCCTTTCAAGAGCCAATCTCAATGAATCTGCACGGAGTGCGTTCGATACCACCATTTCGCGGACTTCGGAGTTCATATATCCCGGCAAATAGTTTCGCAAAGGAGTAAATGCTATTATGGCTGCAGCGATAATAAAGATAACCGTACAGGCAAACAAAAGCACAGAAAGGCCGTTCAGTTTGGATACATGAATCCCAACAACTTCCTCCAATGTATTCTCATTGATGATAGTAAGCTTATATTTGAACTTGATATTATGCCAGAATGCTTTACGTCCTTTCTTTCTCATACTCACCTGTCTTTTATTACTCCAACAATCCTTCCGGAATATCTACTTTAACACGCCTCTTCTTGTGGTCGATATCAAGTATAAACTCTTCGTGTGCAGGAAGCAACAACTCATCTCCATCCTCCTTCTCTATCACGAACAGCACATTTATGGTAGTATCGTCCACATCAGATATTGTTCCGAGCGTTCCATGGTTTACATCGTCTACAGCAAAGCCGACAAAATAATTCCATGATGTAACCTCCTCCTGTTCCTCTACATATTTCACAGGGAAGAATACCTCCACATTGGTAAACATCCTTGCCTTTTCGGCTGTATCTATATCCTCGAACTTAACCAAAGCGGAATTATCCGAACGGAAACGGTATTCCTCGATGAAGAAAGGAACGAGGATTCCGTCCATAAGCAATATCAGATAATCACAATCCACACGGTCGAAAATATCGTCTGTAAAAGTAAACGACACCTCTCCTTTCACACCATGCGGCTTGTTGATGACACCTATTTTATATACTTCTTCTTTTTTTATCATGACAATTACTCAAATTCTTGTTATACGCGCACCAAGAGCTGTAAGACGTTGCTCTATATTCTGATAACCTCTGTCTATCTGTTCTATATTATGTATGCGGCTTGTACCTTCAGCTCCCATGGCAGCAATCAGCAAAGCAATACCGGCACGGATATCAGGAGATGTCATATTTCCTCCTCTAAGGCTGAAATTATGGTCATGGCCTATCACGACAGCTCTGTGGGGGTCGCACAATATAATCTGCGCTCCCATATCTATCAGCTTATCAACAAAGAACAGTCGGCTTTCAAACATTTTCTGATGAATGAGCACACTTCCTTTAGCCTGTGTGGCCACGACAAGCATCACACTGAGAAGGTCAGGAGTCAGTCCCGGCCATGGAGCGTCGGCTATAGTCATGATGGAACCGTCAATGAACGATTCAATCTCATAATGTTCCTGCTGTGGCACAAAGATATCATCCCCTCTCTGCTCTATTTTTATACCCAAACGGCGGAAGCTGTCAGGTATGATACCTAAATTGTCATAAGAAACATTCTTTATGGTTATCTCGCTTCGTGTCATAGCCGCCATTGCGATAAAGCTACCGACCTCAATCATATCCGGCAACACGGTATGAGTACAACCTTTCAATTCTTTTACTCCTTCGATAGTAAGAAGATTTGATGCTATACCTGTGATTTTTGCTCCCATACGGTTCAGCATCTTGCAGAGCTGCTGAAGATATGGCTCACAAGCTGCATTATAAATAGTGGTAGTACCTTCGGCAAGGACTGCAGCCATTACGATATTTGCAGTACCTGTAACAGAAGCCTCATCAAGCAGCATATATGTACCTTTCAGTCTATCTGCCGACAAAGTATAAACTCCGCGTTCCGCATCATAATCGAAAGAGGCTCCCAACTTCTGTACACCGATGAAATGCGTATCCAAACGACGGCGACCAATCTTGTCACCGCCCGGCTTTGAAATCATAGCCTTTCCGAAACGCGACAAAAGTGGTCCAACGAGCATTACCGAACCTCTCAACTTGGAACATCTTAACAAGAATTCCTCACTTTCGAGATATGAGAGGTTGACATTATCAGCCTTGAACGAGTAAGTATCGGCATTCAATTTCGACACTGTTACACCCATATCCCTGATAAGCTGAATAAGATTGTTCACATCAAGTATATTCGGTATATTATGAACGGTAACCTCCTCAGATGTAAGCAGAGTTGCACACAAAATCTGCAACACTTCATTCTTGGCACCCTGAGGAGTTATCTCGCCATGAAGTTTATGTCCACCTTCTATTACAAATGAGCTCATATATTTCTTTAAGTTTATAAGTTTACAAGTTCTTAAGTTGGCTGACACAAACACCAACAAACTCAAGAACTAAAGAACTGAAAAACTATTGTTTACGCTTCTGCTGGTTATTATTGTTATTGGTCTGTCGGCGACGCTGTGTAAACACACGGTGTTCGAACATCTTTACATCATCGACAGTAATCTTTATTCTACCGTCAGACAGTTCGCAAAGGTCATCAATGATTCTCTGATTATCCACACCATCCTTATTCCAGTTCTGATAATCCTTCTTCATCTGGTTGGCAATAAGATTGATGAGCTGTCTTTTTTCCTCCCCTTCCTCATAACCGGCTGCAACGTTTATCATATCCTGAACAAAACGTCCGTAATGCTTATAACGCAATTTTGTCTGAGGATAAGGAACCCTGTCAGGTTTTACATGAAGGCTTTCCTTCTTAACGATTTCCACCGGATAGTCTATATCAAGTTTGAAATCTGACATTATAGCCAAATGGTCCCATAGTTTCTGATTCAATTCAGCATTATCCTTAAACTGCGGGAACATTCCTTTCATTATCTTTACAATGGTATTGGCACAGATTTGTCTTTGCTCACGGTCTTCAATGGTAAGAGCATGATCCACCATATTCTGTACACTTCGTCCATACTCAGGAAGCGGAAGTCGGCGTTGCTGGGTATTATATTCCATAATAAATAATTTCGATTTAATCTATTAAAGTAATTTTTTAGGAGTAGAAGCTACAAACTCTTTAAGATAGAAAGGCTCAAAATAAGCCACATCCTTATAATCTTCTTTTGCTACAGCCTTTTCAGCCAAAGGGAACATCCATTTTGCCAAAGGATAAATGTCATCGATAAAATGAGCATTAGGATGATTAATCTTTTCCCGACATTTAGCAGCTCCGTTACCAAAGAAATAGACAGGATGCTCATCAAGAAACTCCTTATAAGAATTTTCATCTATAATATCAGCACCTATTTCACGGCACGCCTTAAGAGAACGGTCATATATAGCTGCATAAACCTCCATACGGCGAGCATCTATCATAGGACACAGTAAAGCATCCTCCGGCAAATCGTGGTTCAAAAGAACCGGTACACACATAACTTCCGGTGTAGGAATACCAATGAGAGGAATGTTTCTTCCGTAGCATATTCCTTTAGCCATGGATACACCAATACGCAAACCAGTGTAAGACCCCGGTCCGCAGCTTACAGCTACAGCATCCAAAGGAATTGCATGGTTATCAACAAACGACAGAGCTTCATCAACATACACACCAAGCAGCGTAGCATGTGAAGGTCCGTTAAAATCCTCTTTAGTAAAAATAGAAGCACCGTCCTGACTTACAGATACGGAACAAACTTCTGTAGACGTTTCAATATGTAAAATGCACGACATAGTTTATTTTAATACATTATTGTCCGCAAATATACACTTTTTATCCCACTCTATTTCTATAATTTCCTCACTTTTCCTTACTTTTGCAAAAAAATAGAATTTGTTATGATACAATCAATGACCGGTTACGGAAAATCAACCGTTACTTACAACGATAAGAAAATTATCGTAGAGATAAAATCACTAAACAGCAAGGCACTCGACGTTTCTGCCCGAATAGCTCCTTTATACAGAGAAAAAGAAATGGAAATCAGAAACATGATTTCAAAAAGTCTGGAACGCGGAAAAGTAGACTTCAGTCTGTGGATTGAAAAAGAGGCTGCAGATACAGCTACTCCTATCAATGCTGCTCTGCTGCAGAACTACTACACACAAATCAAGAATATATCTGAAACATGCAATATTCCTTTGCCATCCGACTGGTTTGCTACCCTACTCCGTATGCCGGACGTACTGACAAAAGTTGACATCCAGACACTGGAAGATGAAGAATGGGAAGTTGCGAAAGGCGCTGTAGAAGAAGCTATAAATGCACTCGTCAACTTCCGCAAACAGGAAGGCGCGGCACTGGAAAAGAAATTCAACGAGAAAATAGACAACATAGAACGTCTGCTTGCTTCTATCGAACCGTTTGAAAAAGAAAGAGTGGCACGCATCAGAGAAAAAATCACAGACGCACTGGAAAAGACAATCAGTGTAGACTATGACAAAAACCGTCTGGAGCAGGAACTGATATACTATATCGAAAAGTTGGATATCAACGAAGAAAAACAGCGTCTTACCAACCATCTGAAATATTTCCGCGAAACAATGGCGGGAGGACATGGCCAGGGCAAAAAGCTTGGTTTCATTGCCCAGGAAATGGGACGTGAAATAAACACAACGGGAAGTAAATCGAACCATGCAGAAATGCAGAACATAGTAGTCCAGATGAAAGACGAACTGGAACAAATCAAGGAACAGGTACTTAACGTAATGTAATACCATTCGAACGGGATTTGAACACCATTCGAACAGAATTTAAACGCTATTTAAACATGGGAAAACTTATTATATTTTCAGCACCTTCGGGCTCAGGCAAATCAACTATCATCAACTATCTGCTCAAACAGAATCTGAACTTGGCATTCTCTATTTCTGCAACAAGCCGCGCTCCACGCGGAACAGAACAGAACGGAGTGGAATATTTCTTCCTCACTCCTGACGAATTCAGACAGAAAATAGCTGACGGTGAGTTTCTTGAATACGAAGAGGTCTATACAGACCGTTTCTACGGAACACTGAAGTCACAAGTAGAGAAACAACTTTCTGAGGGCCAGAACGTGATATTTGACGTCGATGTAGTAGGCGGATGCAATATAAAGAAATTCTATGGCGACCGTGCACTATCGGTATTCATCCAGCCACCATCAGTAGAAGAACTTCGCAAGCGCCTTAACGGACGCGGTACCGACACACCGGAAGTTATAGAAAGCCGTATTGCCAAAGCAGAGTTCGAATTAAGCTATGCCGACAAGTTTGATGTGGTAATAGTAAACGACGAACTGGAAAAGGCCCAGGCCGAAGCACTTGAAATCATAAGCAACTTCCTCAAAAAGTAAATATGGCAAGAAACCCCAAGAAAATAATGCAACTGATGACGATTCTTACTATCGTCATCGGTTTTGCTGCCTTGGCCGTAGGCATAGTGGCAATAGCGAAAGAAGAATACATCATAGCCACGGCAATGATATTAGTCGCAGCATGGCAAGTGGTCAACTACAGATTATGGAAGAAAAAAAACTAAGGACAGGCATATTCGGAGGTTCGTTCAATCCAATACACATAGGACACCTTGCATTGGCCAATTATCTGTGTGAGAACAGCTACATAGACGAACTATGGTTTTTGGTTTCACCACAAAACCCCTTCAAGCAGAATCAGTCATTGCTTGACGACAACATGCGTCTGAAGTTGGTAGAAGCAGCTATAAAAGGATATCCGCGCTTTCACGTATCTGACTTTGAGTTCAGTCTTCCGAAACCATCATACACCGTTACAACTCTGAACAAACTGTCTGAAGCCTATCCCGACAGGGACTTCTACCTGATAATAGGTGCCGACAACTGGGCAGCCTTCGACCGCTGGAAATCACCGGAAGAAATCCTTTCACGTCATCATGTCTTGATATACCCCCGTTTGGGATATGAAATCAATTCAGAATCACTGCCACCTCGTGTAAAAGCCGTAGACAGTCCTTTAATAGAGGTCAGTTCAACCTTCATCCGTGAAAGTCTGGCACAAGGCAAAGACGTGCGGTATTTTCTGCACCCTTCCGTATATGAGATAATTGAAAAGGAAAGATTATATGATTTTAGGTGCTGTTCGGAAAGCGTTCAGTGACTGTTCACTAACCGTTCAGCGAACGGCCGGTGAACGGTTAGTGAACATAAGATAAATCTGTCCTTTATTCTTCCGATTCAGAAACGAAACGGAAACCATCTATAAAATTATCCGTAAGATTCTTCTTTTCCGATATCTCATTCCGAAGTCTTCTGATAGAAGTTCTAAAGAAAAAATCAATAAGAAACTCATCAGTACGCTCTTTCTTTATATATTTTAAAGCTGCAATATATTCTTCTCTACAAGTACTTGGTATTATCAGCAATGGCTGTTCCATTTTGAGAAGAATGAAATTTGACATAAGCCTTCCCAAACGTCCGTTACCATCGCGGAACGGATGAAGATATTCATAAAATCCATGAAACTTTGAAGCAATAACCATAGGATGCACCTCACCGCTATCTATAGCCTTCTGAGTACTTTCAAGAAGACGGGGAACCTGTTTTATTAACTTCTCATGTTCACCAAATACAGTATCACCGGCGCACATATCCACTGTGGTATATTCTCCCGGCTTACTTGGAACTTCATCATTCCTCGTTTTATACTCCAAAGTATGCTCTGTTAACAGTCTGTGAGTCTCTTTCAACAGTTCCTCGGTAAGCGGTTTATCCAAATTATTCAACAAATACTCGTATGCCTGGAAATGATCAAGAATCTCAAAAGCCTCAAAAAGAGTCTTCCCATGCGGAATCATTCCCAATCCTTTCTCCTTCAAAGCACGGGTTTCATCCACAGAGAAACTATTGCCCTCTATAGCACAACTATGTGCTGAAAACAGGATTTCATTATATTCTATGAAATCGGCTTTACTGAATCCCTCGGCAACTATTTTCTTATATTCAGCTACTAATGAATCATATTGTGGAATCAATTCTTCGTACATACAATAGAAATTCTATATTTACACTATATCACCAAAACATCTGTCGCACAAAGATAAACGTTTTTCAGCAAACACCAATCCCATTATGCAGTTATTGACAAAAGCATATAAAAATAACCAGTCTTTCTCGACATTACGCCTTATCATTTTAAAAGGACTTATTATTGCCTCTTCTTTAACAATTCATCCAAAGCTTCCTTGGCTTCATCGCAACCGTTATCGGAAGCTTTCTTATACCATTCTATGGCTTTATCTATGTTTTGTTCCACGCCGTTACCTATTTCATAGCTGACTCCTAAATTATGTTGAGCAAAGGCAAAGTCCTGTTCAGCAGCCTTACGATACCATTTCACGGCTTCTTTTGAATCATACTTTACGCCCTTTGCATTCATATAGCACAATCCCAAATTATACTGAGCACCGGCAAGACCTTGTTCCGCTGCCATCCAAAACCATAGTACAGCCTGTTCCGCATCACGTCTAACACCTATACCTTTATCATAGCAGAATCCTAAATCATTTTGAGCATCTGCATATCCCTGTTCTGCTGCTTTGCGATACAATTTTGCTGCTTCTTCCGCATCTTGATTTATACCTTCACCGTACTCATAACAAATGGCTAATTTATATTGAGCTTCAGCATGCCCTTGTTCAGCAGCCTTACGATACCATTTTACTGCTTCATGAAAATCTGTTTCTATTCCTTCCCCTTGATAATAACAACACCCTAATCTAAATTGCGCCTCAGCATTACCATGTTCTGCTGAAAGACGAACCCATTTAACCGCTTCATCCATATTTTGTTCCACTCCCATACCATTATAATAGCATAGGGATAAAATATTTTGAGCCTCAGTTTCACCTTGTTCCGCTGCCAACCGATACCACTTGAATGCTTCTCCTTCATCCTTTCCTACACCCCAGCCATCATCGTAACATCTCCCTAATTTGTATTGAGCATAGGAATGACCTTGTTCCGCTGCCAAGCGTAGCCACTTTATAGCCTCTTGCACATCTTTATTTACGCCATAACCATTACCATAACATACAGCCAAGCCATATTGAGCATCAGCATCACCTTGTTCTGCTGCCATGCGATACCATTTTACAGCCTCTTCCACATCTTTATTTACGCCATAACCATTACCATAACATACAGCCAAACCATATTGAGCATCAGCATCACCTTGTTCTGCTGCCATGCGATACCATTTTACAGCCTCTCCATAATCCTGCTCTACACCTTCACCATTAAAATAACAAACAGCCAAATTATTTTGAGCTTTGGAATCACCTTGCTTCGCAGCCTCACTATACCATTTTGCTGCTTCTTCTGAATCCTCTTCTACGCCCCAGCCATTTTCATAACAAATGCCCAAATTATATTGCGCCACAAGATATCCTTGTTCAGCTGCCAACCGGAAGTATTTAGCAGCTTCCGCATAATTCTGTTCAACACCGTCACCATCAAAATAACAGTTCCCTAATTTCTTCTGGGCTACGGCGTCACCTTGTTCCGCTGCTAACCGATACCATTTGAATGCCTCTTCGTATTGACCGGCTTCCCAATACTTTTCGGCTGTTTCAAAGTATTCTGATATTTTATTTTCCGTACTCATAACCTTGATACTTAATATGAATTATAAACAAACAGTTGATAAACTTTTTCTGAATAAATATTACCATTAATCTTTATTCCCCTGCAATTCATCCAAAGCCTCCTTAGCTTCTTCGCAACCATTATCTGAAGCTTTCCTATACCATTCTATGGCTTTATCTTTATCTTGCTCTACTCCTTTACCGTCTTTATAGCAATTGCCTAAATTACATTGAGCAAATGCATTTTCTTGTTCCGCAGCAAGAGAATACCACCTCACAGCTTCTTCATAATTTTGTTCTACACCTTCACCATCAAAATAACAAGTTCCTAAATTATTTTGAGCACCAGAATAGCCCTGTTCCGCAGCCATACGCAACCATTTTACTGCTTCTTCATAATTTAGTTCCTCACCTTCGCCACCATAAATACAGCCCAAATTAAATTGAGACTTAACATGACCTTGATTTGCAGCCCTACGATACCATTTTATAGCTTCATCATAGTTCTTTTCTTTAGAATAAATAACTCCTAAACTAAATTGAGCGTCAGCGTGTCCATTTTTAGCCACTTTATAAAACCATTTCACAGCCTCTTCATAATCCTGCTCCACACCTTTACCATATTCATAAAAATATCCTAAGTTATATTGAGCATCAATATTTCCCTGTTCCGCAGCCTTACGGCACCATTTAGCAGCTTCTTCATAATCCTGCTCTACACCTTCACCATTGTAATAATAAAGAGACAATTTATATTGAGACTTAACATAACCTTGCTCAGCTGCCATACGATGCCACTTCGCGGATTCGCAATAATCCTGATCTACGCCTATACTTTCCTTATAAATACATCCCAAATAATATTGGGACTCAGCATGTCCTTGTTCCGCTGCCTTACGGAACCATTCAATCGCCTCATCATAATTTTTATCAATACCCATACCATATAAATAAGATATTGCCAAATTGAATTGTCCCATAGTATGTTCCTGTTCTGCCGCCTTACGGAACAAGTTTACAGCCTCCGCATGTTTTTCTTCAGTTCCTATGCCGAACATATAACAACGTCCCAAATTATATTGAGCGTCAGCCCCTCCATGCTCTGCAGCCTTACGGTAGCACTCCGCAGATTTCACATAATCTTGTACAACTCCCAAGCCTTTCTCATAACACAATCCTAAATTATTTTGTGCTTGCCAATAATCCTGCTTTGCAGCAAGTATGTAAAATTTCACAGCCTCTTTATAGTCTTGTTCAACTCCAAAGCCTTTTTCGTAACAAAGTCCTAAATTATATTGCGCATTTGCTTGTTCATGTTCAGCAGCTTTCTTAAACCATTTCACGGCTTCTCCATAATCTTGTTCCACACCTTCACCACCAAAATAACAAGTTCCTAAATTAAATTGGGCTACGGCGTCACCTTGTTCCGCTGCCAATTTATACCATCTTACAGATTTCGCATAGTCTTTCATTTTTTCATAACATACCCCCAAACAAAAACCTGACTCAACATTTCCGGTTTCAAATACTTTTTTATATAATGGAATTGCCTTTTTATAATCCATAGCATCAAAATATTGATCTGCTTCGGCTATAATTTTATCTATTTGTTCCATATTCAATGTCAAAATTTTAGACTCTGACTTTCAGCTTCATTTATAAGTTTCCAACTCTTTAGCTCGTTCTTCTGAGATACCTAAACTCATCCTCAAACGATTCAAAAGACGTATCTCTTTCGGAGAAAGCTCTCCTTCCTCTATACAAGCCTTATATTCATCTAAATACTCCTGTTCTTCTTCAGTAAGTTCAGGCATCAATAAAGAAGCCTCTAACTCTTCTGCCCTTTCTTCAGTTATACCTAATCGTTCTCTTAAACGATTCAACAAACGTCTTTCCTTAGATGAAATTTTACCATCTTCTTCAAGGCAGGCTTTGAGTTCATTCAAGTATTCAACTTCTTCTTCAGTTAATGATTGAGATAAAGCAGACAAAATCGGATTTGTATTTTGTTGAAAAGTCAATGTTCCCACTTGTAAATCTTCCAAAGGAGCAAATTTTACATGGATTGAAAGTATTGCATTTTCATGCGCTTCAAACTTTTCCTCCATTGATTGCTCCCAATTTCCATTTGCTTGAACAAATAACCATTTAACCTCGGCTGAGATTTGCTTTAGTTCAGAATTTTCCACAACCTGGCTTTTCTTTGTCTCGATACGTTCTTCATGCTCCAATAAAGCTCCCTGCATACGTTGGCTATAAAGTCTCTGCCATGAAGGTTCATTATGATACCATACTAAGTTCTCAGGTAATGCTGGATATTTTTTCGGTGAAAACTTCTGATGCAGATTTATATGTTGACTTATATCTTCCAAAAGTTTATTAGTTATATGTCTTTCTGCGTTACCTGAGCCTGATACCAGTTTATAATCTACTCCACCAGAAAGTTTTTGATCTATTTTTGAATCTTTATTATTTGAAGATGAATTTACACTCTCAATATTTATTTCCGTTGCACCAAGATATTGCATAATCTGAGAAAATTCCCGTATCTTATCTTCAATTAATTCCAATTCATAATTTTCAAATGGAATATATTTTGATGGAATATAAGGATGTCCTACATACAATTGATTTGCTACAGGATGCCCCATTGGAAAGTTTATATCTGGAAGATTATTAATATCAACTACAGCTAACTTCTTTTGAGACAAATCAGTATAAGATTGGACTGGCACAATTAACTTTCGTTCATTATAGGGTTGTTCCAAGAAATGTTGAGTATATTCATTCTCAAATCTTGAAAAATCTTTTATAGCATCATCTAAAATATTTACATCTTCATAATCCCAATTGACATCAGACGGGATATTCCTCTTAACGTACAAACAATCTTTTCTTGCATTCATATAATCACCATTATCATCATATATGCTATACTTAGTATAATATAACTTACCTTTCCAAGTAAGATTGTCTTCAGCTAAAGCATTAAAATCCTCATCAATTACGGCAAACGCTTTTTCATCCTGCCCTTTTTTATGATAAAGCCAAGCTATTTCAGGAGTAAAAGCTACGTTCTGTTCATTTTTCCTATAACTAAGAGCTAATTGTAAAGCCTCTTCCTCTTTACCGTCATTCATCAATTGGTTATATTGCTCTACTGTCTTTTCATAAATATCATCTTCATCTTTTGGAGTTTGTGTTTGAGCCATACGCGTAAATATTCTGTGGAAAATACTACCTGCACCTTGTTTGCTAGTATCTGAAGATTCTTTTAAGAAATGAGATATATGTATAGGGCAATTATTTTCTCTATCGCCATATCCAAAAAAATACAATAATTCATCTTTGTATTCCACGTAATTTACATTTTCCCAAGAAATATGAATTCTATCATCCATATCATCGTTATCTGGTATGAAAATTATACCACAATCAGTTATAACTAAACCTTGATTACGTTCATTCCAAAAAGAAGAATCTCGTACATAAAGAATCTCTTCATCTAAACCAATTCCCCAACTTGTACGGATTGAATGTTTTACATCGCTGGGAATATCAGGGTATATAAATAAATCTGAACCATTAGGGTTTATGTAAGTGTTTAAATACCAATTCCATTTTTTTTCAGTTTTTATTCCTTCTATAAAGGCATCAAATGTTTCTTTATGTATCATGATATTTCATTAATTATATTAAATTATTAATTTCACTTTCTTATTATCTGTGTTTATTGTTTATGTCTGAATAAGGTTTGTTATTTTATAAAACACATCTATCCATATAACATACATACACAATGACCATACACCAAGTAATAATAACAAGACATAAATTTTATAGTAAACTAATTATCCTTAAATAACCTGTAGATATATTTCACATAATTCCTAACAATCATATAAAATTCATATAGTTGAGAAAAAGGTACATCTATTCTTCTTTAATTCAAAAATATCCTTCACAACTATCAATTTCTTTACCACCATTATTAGATTGTTTACTATAATTTTCTGTTAATATTCATTGCATACTAAATCATATTATAATCTCATTTCTTTTAATGTTTCAATGTAAGCCTTTCCAGATAAATAAAACTGAAGATATACAATGAAACCTGTACCAAGCCAACCTAAAATAGGCAATAATGCAAATATAACATTAACAACTGCAGTTATTGCAAAATTGACAATGATACCAACAATAACTGTACTTATCTGTAACTTTGTATTACATTTCTCACATAATGCATAATACATGTGCCAGAGAATGATACAATATATTACCAATCCAAAACCAAATGTCGGTAAAGCCATAATTACAGCCCCCCAAAATGCATGTCTCTTAACAATCTTGGCCATATCATCCTCAAACATTTTATCGCCCCATTTATTTGCAATATATCCTTGTAACATAAATAATCATTTTTTATTCAACTTCCATTCTTTATATTTATCCAACTCCAAGGAAACTTCCCTTAATACGAAAAGAATAACAGCAACATCATCTGTAAGACCAATTCCCAAAATAAAATCAGGAATAACATCAATAGGAGACACCAAATAAATCATTGCTGCCACCACGTATAAAAAAGCTTTTACATTATAATCTTTATAATTCCCATTAACAATGTCACTGATATAATCTATCAATAAGATAACTTTTTCTTTTACCTCTTTCAGACCTTTTTTTGATAAATACTCCTTTATTTGAGGAATCAATTTTTTTATCCGTTCTGGAGTCTGCACATATTCTTTTGCTTTAGACATCCACTTTTCCTTAAACTCTTCTAACAATTTAATTTTATCCATAAAATATTTATCCGAATAGTTTAAAAATTCCACCAGCTATTTTAGCTGCAGTTTTTAGTTTATCAACATCTGACAGGTTCTTCCATAATTTAGAGTATTCTCTTTCCCAATAATCATCATCCTTATTTATTAAGGATAAATAACTAAATAACAATATAATTATAGGAATAGCAAATACTATTGGGATTATCACCATAAATCCCCCTATCAATAAACATATAAACGCTAATACCGACCATATTATAAGTAAATTCCTAACCTTAGAAATAGATTGATCTTTGAATTTATCTATTTCTTCTTTTGGATATTTCCCTACAGTTTCTGCTTTCACATCAAAAGTGGTATTTTCTTTTAATTCCAAATTCATCTTATTACAGTTACAACTTTCTATTTCAACACTTTCATCTACAATATAAGTTTTTGCCATTTCTGTAAACATTCTAGCGAATAATTTACCATATATTTGAGCTTCATTTTTCTTAAAAAACTTATAACTATCTACAACCAATTCACTTTCCACCAAAAAACGGCCATAAAAACATAAATTGTCATCACGGTATTCTACATTCTTTATATCATTCCATTCTATAACTATCTCATTTCCCTCGTCTATAATGAATAACAATTCACAATCAGTAATAATCATTCCCTCATTAAGACATCTTCCCAATGATAAATCACGAATAAAAAGAATCTTCTCTTTATCAAACAAATTAAATTTCCTTTTCGTTTGAAGCTCAACATCAAAAGGTATATCAGGATAAACAAATAAATTTGTACCATTGGATTGTAATAAATTTATGCATTCATCATTACTACTTAAATCTTCAAAGATCTTTTTATATTTAACAAATACATCAAATATTTCCTTATGTATCATAACTATTTATTTTTCATTTTCAAACAAATCTCTATTCCTCTCAAACAACTCATAATAAGCCTGCACATTATCCAACTTATACCATTCGTTTGTACATATTGGCACAGTATCCAAATCATATATTTTTACACCAGGTATTGATAATATAAATGGTGAATGTGTAGCTATTACAAGCTGACAATTAAATGCGCGAACCGCGCCTCTCAAGAAATTAGCCAACTCCATCTGCCATCGGGCAGACAAGCTGTTCTCAGGTTCATCAAACAGTATCAGTGAATCATCTTTTACCGAATCTACAAAGTATTTGAAGGCTGTTTCTCCATTCGATTTTTCCTCATCTACCTTTCTTAGCTTGGACTTGACATAACGTGAAGCTACTTTACCCATATTTTCATCATAATTACAATAAAAATCGTTCAATAACTGTTCCCTATTATTGTCTGTCTCAAGATTAATTTTCCTATTTTCAAGCATATACTTGAACACATCATCACTGGTTATTATAGAACCATTCTGCAAAGCCATTGATGTATTTAGATTTTCATCATCCTGCTCATAATCACAACACTCCACATATTTATCCCAAAAAGGGCTTTTATTAAAGAGAGTTGTTCTTGAAAGGCGCAGTTTCTCTGCAATAAGATTGAGTAATGTAGTCTTTCCGGAACCATTTCCACCATAAAGAATTGTTATATCATCAAATTCTATAGGACATAAACCTTTTCCATAAAATGTATTCCACGGATACCAACTCGTAAAACATGGTACATTATTCGGACTTGCATTCAACAGGCTTTCCAGTATTTCACGAATGAGCTTATCCATTATTTCACCAGAAATATTATCGACTTTATTGAAATACCAATCTACCCAAGAATCTTTAGGGGTGACAAATGTTTTCAGATAAACCATAATGCTAAATTCTTACCCAATCTTCTGTACATCCAAATAAACCATACTAAGTGCCCCGGCCTTCTTTATATCAACACCATAGATACGATTGAAAGCATCCACTACAGGCTGACCACCATTTGTTGAAACCGGATTACTGAATGAATTTGAAACTACATCTACTGACATACCTTTCTCCAAACGAACTCCATTTGAGATCTTCGACTGTTTTACTGTAATTCTAAAAAGTGGCATAGATACCTCCTTTGTTATTAGAAAATGCCCTCTGTCCCCCGAAAAGGCATTATGTTTTCATTAGTATAATTAGTATAAAAAGAAAGGCGTGAGGACTTGTCTGCTTCAATCATCAAAATCAGGCATCGCCAAACGCCGCATCGGAATGAATAAAGAAACAAT